>NZ_JBQUYO010000003.1:0-616987 GCF_056314325.1 Acidovorax sp. DMC1
TCCTTCTTCTCTCCATGAACCACCTCCGGTTTCATCTTCCACCTTAACAAGGTGTCATCGAAACCGGCAGCAGCCCAGTCTGGGGGTTCGCATTAGCAAGTTCGAGAGTGCAAAGATCGCAGATTACACCCCACAGTCACTCTTATTACATCTGCTCTGGCGTCACCGCTTGGAGCTGTACAGAGGGATTCCCTGATCGGGGGCTCTGCAGCCGCATCTGCATACAAGCGCGGCTTTCAAGTCGGTCCAGACGACACTGCAGCAGGTCTCCTATTGCTCAACAAGTGCAACTACCGCTACGTTTTTTGGCCCTGTGACAGCGAGAATAGAGACAAGGGGGAGTTGATCGAGCAGAGCAGCGAGCGCATTGACGAGCTGTGCTGTCATCGCGAGGCCATGTCTCACCCTGGTCCAGTACATGTTAATGCGATGCACCTGAGCCCAGACATTCAGGGGATCTCGCTGCCCTGAGCCGACAAACGTCTACGACAGGAAAAAGTCAAAAATGACAATAAGTGTTTGGTTTAGATCGTCCATCGCGGCGACCTTAACGGCAGGCTTCACAGGCGCCATCGCAGCGCCACTATCGGACCTCAGTGGCGGTCAAACCGGCCGCATTGAATTCACATCCGCCACCCCCGACCACCGCTGGGCACTGATCCGTGGCCGCTTGGGTCCTGAAGTCACGGTTTACGGCGACCTGTTGATGCCAACCCAAGCGAGCAGCGGAAAAGTGCCCGCCGTGGTGTTCTCGCACGGCAGTGAGGGCGTAAGTAGCCTGTACTTCGATGTGTGGGCCAAAGCACTGAACAACGCGGGGTATGCCGTTTTCGTGGTGGACAGCTTCAAGCCGCGTGGAGAGGACCGCGTGACCGGCCCCACAAAGCAATTGACTTGGAACACAGTGGCCAACACTACGGATGCCCTGTATGCGCTCAAGCTGCTGGCAACCCATCCCCAGATCGACAGCAACCGTGTCTTCCACATGGGTTGGTCGCGTGGCGCGCAGGCTTTGCTGGATGCGGCATGGCCGACCTACCAGCAGCATGTGCTTCCCGCCAACGTGAAATGGGTCGGCAGCGTGGCGGTCTACCCCGGCTGCAACATGCGCTACCGGGTGGATCAGCACAGCAAGCTACCTGCACCCCTGCTCATGATTCTTGGTGAAAAAGACGACATGACCTTCCCCAAGCCCTGCATGGAGTTGGCAGAGGAGTACGCCGCAGCTGGCAATCCGGTGAGCTACAAGATTTATCCGGGTGCAACGCATGTGTTTGACCGGCTCAACCAGCCATGGAAGAAGTACAACGAGGGCAACTTCAATCTCTGTTCCATGGACGTGCGAATGCCCTATGGCACGAATGACCGCAGTTGGGGGCCAGCTCACGACAAGTATTCAGGAAAGAACTTTACGGACAACGCGGAATGGAATGCCTACTTGCCAAAGTGCAGACAGACGTCCTGGGTCACGGTGGAAAGCAATGACAAGGCCCGCGAGCAGGCCGTGAAGGACGTTCTGGCGTTTATGAAAGGCATCCAATGAAGCGCGCCGCCAAGCTTTGCCTGCGTTTGCTGGCTGGTGCTGCGTTGGCCTTCTGCGCAAGCGTAATGGCTCAGGTCACTCCAGTGGCAGATGGCGGTGCAGCCGCGCCGGACGAATGGCTGCTGGCCAAAACTGGCCCGCGCTGGTTCCAGATCACGCAGCCCAGCCCTAACCCGAGCGCGTTGAACACCCGCGCGCCATCGGCTGGTGAAAGCGCTCTCGTAGACCGTGCTCGCGCCCTCGTCGGCCAACGGCCAGCCAAAGCCTTTGCGCTGCTGGACGGCAACACCATCGTGTACTCGGCGTTCAATGCGCCGGCATACTCTGAATCACTGTTCTTCGGGATGTCCATGGGCAAGACGGTGACGGCGATGGCGGTGGGACAAGCCCTCTGCGCGGGCAAGCTCACGCTGCAATCCAAGGCCGGTGAGGTGCTGCCGGAACTGCAGGGCAAAGCGCTGGGCAATGCCACGGTGCACGATCTGCTGCGCATGGCATCGGGTGCCGCCGAACAGAATGGCGACAGCACCATTTGGACGCCAGAGCAGACCAAGGATTGGAACCAGGGCTTGCTGAATCTTGCGGAGTTGATTGCGACAGAGCGCATCTCTAAAGCGGCGCGCGGCGCTTTCTCAGAGTACAAGCCCGGTGAGGTGTTCGCGTACAAGTCCACCGACCCCGTGACGCTTGGCCTCATGGTCAGCCGCGCAACCGGCATGCCGCTGAGCCAGTGGATTCAAGAACAGGTACTGAACCCCATGGGCGCGGCTCATCCTGGGCTGTATTCACAAGACCGCGCCAAGAATGGACTTGGAGATTCAGGCATGCGGCTGCGAATGGAAGACTGGATGCGTTTCGCGGTATGGGTTAAGGAGTCGTCCAAAAAGTCTGATTGCTTTGGCGACTTCGTGAAGACCGCGATGGCCAAGCAGATTGGCAACGACCGCAACCCAGCGGCGCACAAGCATGGCCGGATGTTCGGTGGTTATGGCTACTTGATCTGGACGGAAAACGTCACAGCGCCTGATACGGCGTGGGCATCTGGCTGGGGTGGTCAGCGCATTGGCTGGAACTACCGCAATGACCGGATGTTGGTGGTGTTCTCCAGCCGAGAAGCGTGGATGCCGGAGGTGTATGAGCTTGCGCGTGACTGGGGAAAAGCTAAGCGCTGATCCTTGAGTCGAAAATCTGTTCGATGCAGACGAATCCATCGCACGAAGGCAGACTTGAAATTGGCTGTATTGATCAGTGCCAAAGGTCACTGTTTCGACGGTGGAAAAGTTCCAATTTTCCACGCCAGAAAGGCCAGCAGAGTGCTGGCACATCTGCATCTAGTTCAACGGAAAACCAGAAGGTTGAAATGATGGTAGTTAAAAAGCAAACAAGCGCCCCGAGGGGCGCTTGTTTATTGATTGGCGGAGACGGTGAGATTCGAACTCACGGACGGTTGCCCGTCGGCAGTTTTCAAGACTGCTGGTTTAAACCGCTCACCCACGTCTCCGGGCACGCAAGCTCCGAATTCTAGCCCACGGAGAGCGCTGATTTTTACAGCATGCCCCGGGTCTCGATGAACTTGACCACATCGGCCACGCCGGCCAGGGTTTTGAGGTTGGTCATCACAAACGGCTTGAGGCCCTGGGCGTTGGTGCGCATGCGGGTGGTGTCGGCGTGCATCACATCCAGGTTGGCGCCCACGTGGGGGGCCAGGTCGGTCTTGTTGATGATGAACAGGTCGCTTTTTGTGATGCCAGGGCCGCCCTTGCGGGGGATTTTTTCGCCAGCGGCCACGTCGATGACGTAGATGGTGAGGTCGCTCAGCTCGGGGCTGAAGGTGGCGGCCAGGTTGTCGCCGCCGCTTTCCACAAACACGATGTCTGCGTTGGGGAACTCGCCCAGCATGCGGTCGATGGCTTCGAGGTTGATGGAGCAGTCCTCGCGGATGGCGGTGTGGGGGCAGCCGCCGGTTTCCACGCCCAGGATGCGCTCTGCGGGCAGCGCGCCGCTCACGGTGAGCAGGCGCTGGTCTTCCTTGGTGTAGATGTCGTTGGTGATGGCGATGAGGTCGTAGTCATCGCGCATGGTCTTGCACAGCATTTCCAGCAGTGTGGTCTTGCCGGAGCCGACGGGGCCACCGATGCCCACGCGCAGGGGCGGCAGGTTCTTGGTGCGGTTCGGGATGTGGTGCAGGTTGCTGGTGGTCATGATCGGAAGAGGCGGGAGTATTGGGTTTCGTGCTGGGCTGACAGGATGGCGAGCATGGGCGAAAAGGCCTGGCGCTCGCTGTCCATCAACCCGATGGCATGGTCGGCTGCGGCTGGGATGGCATCGGCCAGCCGGGCCAGGATGCGCTGGCCGGCGCTTTGGCCCAGCTGCATGGATTTGAGGGCGGCCTGCACCATGTTCTCCGCCCAGCCAAAAGCGTAGGCCAGCAGGACGTCGCGCACGGGCGCCTGGGTGGTGGAGGCGGCCAGTGCGAATGCCACAGGGTAGGTGGGAGGCAACGCGGCCAAGTGGCGCACGGCGGGCATCAGGGTCTCGTCGCCCTGGCTCTGATTGCGCAGCCAGTCGGCCATCGATCGGCCCATTTGCTCGGTCTGCAGGCGCAGTTCGCTCGTTTCTCGGGTGTGCAGCACCCAGTCGTTGAGTTCGCGCACATGCGCCCAGTCGGCGCGCCGCCACGCACCCACAGCCTTGGCGATGAGGGCCATGTCGCCCCGGGCCTGGGTGATGTGGAGCTGGTCCTGCAGCCAGTCACCCACGGCGGTTTCGCTGGCGAGGCCCACATATTCAATGGCGCTTTCCAGCCCCTCGGAATACGAAAACCCGCCCACCGGCAGTGCAGGGGAGGCCAGCCACATCAGCTGCAAAAAGCTGGCGGCCGGCAGCGGCGCGGGGCGGTCCAGGCGCATCGGCGGTGGCTCAGTGGTCGTGGTTGCAGTTCGGGCCGTGCACGTGCCCTTGGGCCACCACGGGGATGGACACGGTGCGGCCTCGGGCTGGGGGCGTGGCCGCAGCCGGTACCTCTGTGTGAGCGTGCCCGTGGTCATGGCCATGATCGTGCGCGTGACCATGCTCGTGCTCGTGGCTATGGCCGTGACCCCCATGGTGGTGCCCGCCGCCATGCCCCGCAGCATAGGCTCCGCCTTCGGGTTCAAACGGCAGGTTTTGCTCGTTCACGATGAGGTGCATGGCGCGCAGCATGTCGGCCAGCACGTGGTCAGGCTCGATCTTGAGGTGGTCGGGCTGCAGCTCGATGGGCACGTGGCGGTTGCCCAGGTGGTAGGCGGCGCGGGTCAGGTCAAACGGTGTGCCGTGTTGTTGGCAGTGGGTGATGACCAGCACCGGCTGCGGCGCTGCGATCACGCGCACCATGGAACCGTCTTCGGCCACCAGCACATCGCCGCCGCGCACCAGGGTGCCACGGGGCAGGAAGATGCCCAGTTCGCGTCCGGCCGAGTCGGTGGCTGCAAAGCGGCTTTTCTGGCGCACGTCCCAGTCCAGCTCGATGGTGGTGGCGCGCTTGAGCAGTACGGGAGCGAGGCCTTGGCCTTGGGGGAGAAGTTTGGAGACCTGGATCATGGCAAGAGGGAAGGGCGGAGCCGGATAGGCGAGGTCAACATTGTGGCCCTGGCCGAAAGGCGATGCGCGGATGCGCTACAGGGTGCGGCTCATGTAGCGGCTGTGGGGATCGGGCCGGTAGCTGCCGAATGGTGCACAGTCGGTAAAGCCATAGAGCAGGTAGAGCTGGTGCGCGGGCTCAAAGAAGGGCTGGGTGCCCGTTTCCAGGCTGATGCGCTGGTAGCCCAGGTCCACCGCCTGGCCCAGGATGTGTTCCAGCACGGCCCGGCCCACCCCCTGGCCACGCACGCTGGCTGCTGTGCGCATGGACTTGAGTTCGGCATGGTCGGCATCCAGGTGCTTGAGTGCACCGGTACCCACCAACTCGCCCTCGCCGCGCCAGGCCGTCCAGAAGCGGATCTCGGGCTGGCGCAGTTGCACCATGTCGAGCGCGTGCACGCTCTCCGGTGGCGAGGTGGCACGCATGTCCTTCAAATGCTCCTGCATGAAGGCTTCGATGCGGGGATCGGTCAGGTCGTCCAGGCGGATCCGCAGGTCTTGCAGCAAGGCGTTCATGGGAAGCGACCTCAGAACAGGAAGTAGCGCTGTGCCATGGGCAGCACGGTGGCTGCTTCACAGGTGAGCAGCTGGCCGTCGGCGCGCACGGTATAGGTCTGCGCGTCCACCTCCATCTTGGGCGTGTAGCTGTTGTGCACCATGTCGCGCTTGCGGATGCCGCGGATGTTGCGCACGGCGGAAAGCGTCTTGCGCAGGCCAAAGCGCTCGCCAATGCCAGCAGCCAACCCTGCCTGCGAGACAAAGGTGAGCGACGTTTTGGCGATGGCCCCGCCAAACGCGCCAAACATGGGCCGATAGTGCACGGGCTGCGGCGTGGGGATGGACGCGTTGGGGTCGCCCATCGCGGCCATGGCGATCAGCCCGCCCTTCAGGATGAGCGCGGGCTTCACGCCGAAGAAGGCGGGCTTCCAGATCACGATGTCGGCCCATTTGCCCACTTCGAGTGAGCCCACCTCGTGGCTGATGCCATGCGCAATCGCGGGGTTGATGGTGTATTTGGCCACGTAGCGCTTGATGCGCTGGTTGTCGTTGCGGGCCGTGTCGCCCTGCAGGCTGCCGCGCTGCACCTTCATCTTGTGCGCCGTCTGCCAGGTGCGCAGGATGACCTCGCCCACGCGGCCCATGGCCTGGCTGTCGCTCGACATCATGCTGATGGCGCCCAGGTCGTGCAGGATGTCTTCGGCCGCGATGGTTTCCTTGCGGATGCGGCTTTCGGCAAAGGCCAGGTCTTCGGCAATGCTGGCATCGAGGTGGTGGCACACCATGAGCATGTCCACATGCTCGTCAAGCGTGTTGTGCGTGTAGGGCATGGTGGGGTTGGTGGAGCTGGGTAGAAAGTTGTCTTCGCCCACCACGCGCAGGATGTCCGGTGCATGGCCGCCGCCCGCGCCCTCGGTGTGGAAGGCGCAGATGCCGCGCCCGCCCACGGCGGCAATGGTGTTCTCCACAAAGCCCGATTCGTTGAGCGTGTCGCTGTGGATGGCCACCTGCGTGTCGGTGGCTTCGGCCACATCCAGGCAGTTGCTTATGGCCGAGGGCGTGGTGCCCCAGTCTTCGTGCAGCTTCAGGCCAATGGCACCCGCGTTGATCTGCTCGTGCAGCGCATCGGGCAGGCTGGCGTTGCCCTTGCCGAGGAAGCCGAGGTTCATGGGGAAGGCGTCGGCCGCCTGCAGCATGCGCTCCATGTTGAAGGGGCCCGACGTGCAGGTGGTGGCCAGCGTGCCTGTGGCGGGGCCAGTGCCGCCGCCCAGCATGGTGGTCACGCCGCTGGCCAGTGCCTCTTCGATCTGCTGCGGGCAGATGAAGTGGATATGGCTGTCGATGCCGCCTGCGGTGACGATGTTGCCTTCGCAGCTGATGACCTCCGTGCCGGGGCCGATGACGATGTCCACGCCGGGCTGGGTGTCGGGGTTGCCGGCTTTGCCGATGGCGGCGATGCGACCTGCGCGCAGGCCGATGTCGGCCTTGAAGATGCCGGTGTGGTCTACCACCAGGGCGTTGGTCAGCACTGTGTCCACCGCGCCTTGTGCGTTGCTGCGCTGGCTCTGTGCCATACCGTCGCGAATCGTCTTGCCGCCGCCAAACTTCACCTCTTCGCCGTAGCTGCCGGCGCGCAGGGTGTGGTCGGCCTCGACTTCGAGAATGAGTTCGGTGTCGGCCAGGCGCACGCGGTCGCCCACCGTGGGGCCGAACATCTCGGCGTAGGCGCGTCGTCCAATGGTTGCCATGTGAGGGGTGCTCCGCAAGAACGGTTTACTATGTTTTTGATAGCTGCTGGGGTAATTGATACCGGCGCTATCGGCCAATTGGGCTTGAATTTGCTACAGCGGGCCCTGGGTCAGGCCCTGAAAGCCGAACACGCGGCGCTCGCCTGCGTAGTCCACCAGCTCCACGGTGCGCTCCTGGCCGGGTTCAAAGCGCACGGCGGTGCCGGATGCGATGTTGAGCCGCATGCCGCGTGCAGCCGCACGGTCAAAGCCCAGGGCGTTGTTGGTCTCGGCAAAGTGGTAGTGCGAGCCCACCTGGATGGGACGGTCGCCGGTGTTGCGCACCACCACGGTCAGCGTACGGCGGCCGGTGTTGAGCGCGTGCTCGCCGGGTTCGGTAAAGAGTTCGCCTGGGATCATGGTCGGGTCCTTGAGGGGGGAGCTGCTGCGGTGTCGGTATGCATGACGCCAGTCAGACCTGTCAGGCCATCTGGGCCAGCAGGGCGCCACCCATCAGCGCCACGGCAGCGCCTGCAGCGCGGCTGAGCCACACGGTGCGGTGGCGCAGTGCCCAGCCTGCCGCCAGCCCCGCGCCATGCAGCAGCACGGTGGCCGTCAGCATGCCCGCCAGGGTTTGCCAGGCGCTGTGGCTGCCCGCCAGCTCGACGCCGTGTGCCACGCCGTGAAAGACGGCAAACACGCCCACGCCTAGCGCGGCCATGAGGCCGGGCACGCGCAGGCGCGACACGACGAGCAGGCCCGTGGCCAGCAGCGACACGGCAATCATCGGCTCCACCGCAGGCAGTGTCACGCCCTGCAGGCCCAGCACGGCGCCTGCCAGCAACATGGCCGCAAAGCCCACGGGGCCCCACAGCAGTTCGCGTCCAGCACGGCGCGCGGACAGGGCGCTCCACAGGCCCACGGCCACCATGGCGGCCAGGTGATCCAGGCCGAACAGGGGGTGGGCCAAGCCGCTCAGAAAACTGTTGTGGATGTGGGATTCAGCGCCGGTATGGGCGAAGGCGCTAGAACTGATTGCACTGGCTGCTATGAAAAGAAGAGCGGCTGTGTGACGGTGTGAGAGGGCGATGCGCATGGGGGCTCCACAGAGAGAAGAGGGGGAATAGAAAGTAGAAGGGGGTTCAGACGATCGGCTGGTGCACGGTGACCAGCTTGGTGCCGTCGGGGAACGTGGCCTCGACCTGGATGTCCGGAATCATCTCGGGGATGCCTTCCATCACATCGGCACGGGTCAGCACGGTGCGGCCTTCGCTCATGAGCTGGGCCACAGTCTTGCCGTCGCGCGCGCCTTCCATCACGGCGGCGCTGATCAGGGCCACCGCCTCGGGGTAGTTGAGCTTCAGCCCCCGGGCCTTGCGGCGCTCGGCCAGCAGGGCGGCGGTGAAGATCAGCAGCTTGTCTTTCTCACGAGGGGTCAGTTCCATGTCGTTCTGCTCAATGTAAGGAGAGGTGGGCTCGTGTAGCGGGTTGTTCAGGCCGGACACACGGGGCAATCGTCAACGATGGCCATGCGGTCCGAAGGGCAGTGGATTCATCATAGGCAGCAAGCCCCGTGCCCGCCATACGCCAGAGGGCGAAGGTGCACCGCATACAAAGGCAACCCGTGGCATGGAAACTGCACTTGCAGGGGCTGTCGCCGCCCTTTGCCCATGCCTCCCTCCAACACCTCCTTTGCCCTGCCCGACGCCAGTTTGGCCCCTGTGCCAGGGCCGGACGCCGACGCGCAGGCGCCCCAGCAGGTGGTCAAGGTCCGGCGCGACTACAACAGCTGGGTGGCCACCGAGACCATGGAGGACTACGCACTGCGCTACACGCCGCAGCGCTTTCGCAAGTGGTCCGAATGGCGGGTGGCCAACACGGCCTTCGGCGCCGCATCCTTCCTGATCCTTGAAGCCGTGGGCGCCACGCTGCTGGTGCAATACGGCTTCATCAATGCCTTCTGGGCCATCGTGGCCACGGGGCTCATCATCTTTCTGGCGGGGCTGCCCATCAGCGTGTACGCGGCGCGCTACGGGGTGGACATGGACCTGCTCACGCGCGGCGCGGGCTTTGGCTACATTGGCTCCACGCTCACCTCGCTGATCTACGCGAGCTTCACCTTCATCTTCTTTGCGCTCGAAGCCGCCGTGATGGCCTATGCGCTGGAGCTGGCGCTCGACATCCCTCCCACCTGGGGCTACCTGATCTGCGCCATTGTGGTGATTCCGCTGGTCACCCACGGCGTGTCGGCCATCAGCCGCCTGCAGGTGTGGACGCAGCCGCTGTGGCTGCTGATGCTGGTGGTGCCGTTTGTGTACGTGCTGGTGCGCGATCCTGGTGCGTTTTCTGGGGTTGTGCACTACGGTGGTGAATTGGCGCGCGGCGCCACGTTCCAGCTGCCCTTGTTTGGTGCGGCACTCACCGTGGGCATCGCGCTCATTACCCAGATGGGGGAGCAGGCCGACTACCTGCGTTTCATGCCCGCCCGCACCGCCACTACGCGTGGCCGCTGGTGGCTGGGGGTGCTGGTGGGCGGCCCGGGCTGGGTGGTGCTGGGCGTGCTCAAGATGCTGGGCGGCGCGCTGCTGGCTTGGCTGGCGCTCACGCACATGGTGCCCGCCGAGCGCGCGGTGGACCCGAACCAGATGTACCTGGTGGCCTACGAATACGTCTTCCCGCACTACGGCTGGGCGGTGGCGGCTACGGCGCTGTTTGTGGTGGTCTCGCAGATGAAGATCAACGTGACCAACGCCTACGCGGGCTCGCTGGCATGGTCCAACTTTTTCTCGCGCCTCACGCACAGCCACCCGGGGCGGGTGGTGTGGGTGGTGTTCAACACGCTGATCGCCTTCATGCTGATGGAGATGAACGTGTTCCGCGCCATGGGCGAGGTGCTGGGGTTGTACTCCAACATCGCCATCGCTTGGATCATGTCGGTAGTGGCGGACCTAGTCATCAACAAGCCGCTGGGCCTGTCGCCCAAGGGTATCGAGTTCAAGCGCGCGCACCTGTACGACATCAACCCCGTGGGCGTGGGATCGATGGCGCTGGCGTCGGTGCTGTCCATCAGTGCGCACCTGGGGTTGTTCGGCCCGCTGCCGCAGGCGTTCTCGGCCGTCATTGCGATGGCCGTGGCCTTTGTGACTGCGCCGTTGATCGCCTGGGCCACGCACGGCAAGTACTACATCGCACGGCAGAGTGAGCCGGTGGCTGTGCCTGTGGCAGGGCCCGTGCCTGGCGCGCGGGCTTCCGACATGGGCAGCTACCAGCGCTTCACTGTGCAGCGTTGCGTGATCTGCGAACGCGAATACGAAGCGCCCGACATGGCCCAGTGCCCCGCCTACCGGGGCGCCATCTGCTCGCTGTGCTGCACGCTGGACGCGCGCTGCGGCGACCTGTGCAAGCCCCATGCGAGCATGGCGGTGCAGTGGTCGGCCGCGCTGCGCTGGGTGCTGCCGCGTGCCATCTGGCGCTATCTGGACACGGGCCTGGGCCACTTCCTGCTGCTGATGCTGGTGATTGCGCCGCTGCTGGCCTCGGTGATGGGGCTGCTGTACCACCAGGAGCTCAACACCATTGCCCAGGCCGCTACCGACACCGAGGTGATGGCGGCCCCTGAAGTGGCGCTGCGCTCGGGCCTGCTCAAGGCCTATCTCGCGCTGCTGGTCATCTCGGGCATCGTGGCGTGGTGGCTGGTGCTGGCGCACAAGAGCCGCCAGGTGGCGCAGGAGGAATCCAACCGCCAGACGGGCCTGCTGGTGCGCGAGATCGAGCTGCACCGCCAGACCGACGAAGCGTTGCAGACCGCGCGCAGCGTGGCCGAGGCCGCCCAGCAACAGGCTGAGGAAGCCCGCTTGCGGGCCGACCAGGCCAACCAGGCCAAGAGCCGCTACATCAGCGCCATCAGCCACGAGATCCGCACGCCGCTCAACTCCATCCTGGGCTACGCGCAGCTCATGGGCGAAGACGCGGGCGTGCCGCCGCACCGCAAGCAGGCAGTGCACGTGATCCGGCGCGGGGGTGAACATTTGTTGTCGCTCATCGAGGGCACGCTGGACATCGCACGCATCGAGTCGGGCAAGCTCACGCTGGATGTAGCGCCCATGCGCTTTGCCGACGGTCTGCACGAGATGGCCAGCCTGTTCGAGCTGCAGGCCGCCGCCAAGGGCCTGGCGTTCACGTTCGACGTGCAAGGGGTGATTCCGGAGGTGGTGCGCGCCGACGACAAGCGGCTGCGCCAGATCCTCATCAACCTGCTGGGCAATGCCGTCAAGTTCACGTCGCAGGGCACCGTCACCTTGCGTGTGCGCTATGCGCGCGAGATGGCACGCATCGAGGTGCAGGACACGGGCCCGGGCCTCACGGCCGAGGAGATCGAGCGCATCTTTGAGCCCTTCGCGCGTGGCGGATCGGGCGGCGGTAGCACCGCTGCCGCGCCGGGAGCAGGGCTGGGCCTGACCATCGCCAAGATGCTCACTGCGCTTATGGGCGGCGAGCTGACGGTGAGCAGTACTCCGGGCGTGGGTTCGGTGTTCCATGTCAAGCTGTTCTTGCCCGAGGTGCATGGCGATGCGCTGGGCAAGGCCGCAGCGCCGGCGGCACTGGCTGCCCATGGTCAACGCCAGCGCAAGGGCTACGCGGGCGAGCGCCGCCGCATCCTGGTGGTGGACAACGAAGAGCCCGACCGCGAGCTGCTGGTGCAGCTGCTGGAGCCTCTGGGCTTTGAGCTGCGCCAGGCTGCCAGCGGCCACGATGCGCTGGACCTGCTGGCCACTGGCTACCGTCCGCACGTGATCTTCATGGACCTGGCCATGCCAGGGATCGATGGCTGGGAAACGCTGCGGCGCGTGCGGCAGATGCACCTGCCCAATGTGCAATGTGCCATTGTTTCCGCCAATGCTTTCGACAAGGCGCTCGACAACGACGTGGACATCCGCCCCGAAGACTTCATCGTCAAACCCGTGCGCCACAGCGAGCTGCTGGACTGGCTCGAACGCCGCCTGGGCCTGCAGTGGCAATACGACGAGGCCACTACAGCGCCCGCGGGTGCTGAACCCGCCGTGGCGTCTGCGGCGCCCGCACCCCTCACGTACCCCGATGCCGCTGCGTTGCTGGCTCTGGCACAGGCGGTGTCCTTGGGCTACTACCGGGGCATTCTCAACACGCTGGACGATATTGAACGCAGCCAGCCCGCGCACAGCGCTTTTGTCGGCACCATGCGGCAGCTGGCCAAGCAATTCCAGTTCGATGCCATGGGCCAGATCCTGGAGCAGGCACCCTCGTGATGACCACTGCCAACCCCTTTCCCTCTCACCCCCCCACAGCGCCCGCCAGCGCGCTGGACCGCAGCGACAGCGATGTGGTGCTGATCGTGGACGACGTGCCCGACAACCTGGCCGTGCTGCATGATGCGCTGGATGAATCGGGCTACACCGTGCTGGTGGCCATGCATGGCGAGGCGGCGCTGCAGCGTGCGGCCCAGGCCCTGCCCGACATTGTGTTGCTCGACGCCATGATGCCGGGCATGGACGGCTTTGAAGTCGCCCGGCGCCTCAAGGCATCACCTGCCACGGCGCACATTCCCATCATCTTCATGACCGGCCTCACCGAGACCGAGCACCTGGTCGCCGCGCTGGAGGCGGGCGGCGTGGACTATGTCACCAAGCCCATCAAGCCGCGCGAGGTGATGGCACGCATGGGCGTGCACCTGGGCGCAGCCCGCAAGGCCCGGCAGGACGCGCGCCAGGCGCGTGAGGCGCGCAACGCGCTGGATGCGTTTGGCTACGCCAGCATCACCGTGCGCGCAGCGGACGGGCGCATCGTGTGGCAGACCCCGCTGGCGCGCGAGCTGCTGCAAAGCTACTTTGGCGAAGTGGGGCCGGACGGCGCGCCCACCCCCTTTGGCCAATGGGCGCCCGAGCCCGTGCAGGCCTGGCTGCGCCGCCACGTGCTGGCCGACAACGCGGTCGAGCTGCTGGAGGCTTCGCTGGCCGAGCCGCCGCGCCTGGCGGTCGAGCAGGGAGCGCGCCGCCTCACCTTCCGCCTGCACCAGCAGGCGGGCGACAGCGCAGGCGGTGGCGACTGGCTCATCGTGATGCGCGAGGTGTCCGACGCGAAGATCATCGAGTCCATGAGCCTGTCCTTCAAGCTCACCGCGCGCGAGGCCGAGGTGCTGTACTGGGTCGTCAAGGGCAAGATCAACCGCGACATCGGCGACATCCTGGGGGCCAGCCCCGCCACGGTCAAAAAGCACCTGGAACGCGTGTTTGCCAAACTGGGCGTGGAAACCCGCACTGCGGCGGCCGCCATGGCCATGAACCGTATCCGGCAACTGCATCCCCAGTTCGAGGGCTGACCGCGGCTTCATCGCCGGGAAGGCCCAAAAAACACGTTGACCAACCAATGTTGCAGCGCAATAATCGCGCACCTTCATTTCCGGAGCCCCAGCGTGGAAAGTGCCAGTTGTTGCAGTGAAACCCAGCAAGCCGTGACGGCTGCTGCCTGCCAGGCCTCCTGACGCCCGCTCCCGGGCCGTGGGTTGCCTCGTGCAAGCCCCGGCCCCGTCCCTCCCAACCCCTGTTGTACCTGTGCGCCCATTGGGGCAGCTTTGGCCGTTTTGGCCATGGTGGTGTGGGTGGCTCCTCCGTCTTGCCGCTTCGTTGCATCTGTGCCGTCCGCACAGGCCATGCCCCCTTCGCCGGGGCGTTGCCCGCGTGCCGTGACGGCACCTTTCGGCATATCTCTGCGTCTGCGTGCTCCGTCCTGCCTGCCAAGGACGACGGCCATGCGTTTTTTTGTTGTAGACCTGCCCAGCCTTTTCCAGCGTGCGGTGGCGCCTGGCGCTGCCAGCGCTGAGCCGGGGGCACAGCTGCCCCCTGGCGCACAAGGCCCGGCCTGTGCGGCGGCTGACAGCCTGCAAACCGTGGCCGACCTGGATGGCGCCACGCTGTGGCCCACACACCGCATTCGCTGCTACCTGCACAGCCAGCCGCCAGCGCGCGCATCGCACCGCCGCGCGCGGCAGTCCTGAGAGGCTGAGAGTCTTTTGCCCATGCCCGCCTTGCACGCCAAAACACCGCTGCTCATCGTTGCAAATGCGCGCCATAGCCCGAGCTATGGCTGTGCTTTGCGCCTCGACCAGCGGCGTTTTGACGCACCTTTCGGGCTCGGGCAAAAAAACCTCAGCCTCTGAACCCGCCCACGACCGGCCCTGCACCCCAACCACCCCCCCAGGAGGCCCCATGGACCCAGACCCGCGCTGGCGCTCTGAAGCGCCACCCCACACCACCCCCTTGAACTTTGCATACCGGGCCCTGGGCCGGAGGCGATGGCTTGCGTGACCGCGTGAGCCGCATCCTCTGGCCGTTGCGGGCCAGAAGGAGTGACTCACCATGTTCCGTTTCATCCACATTTCTGCGCACACGGCACCACAGCCCGTGACGCGCAATACCGTCAGCGTTGGCTGCTAGGGAGACCGCCATGAGCTTCCTGCACCACCTGTTCGACCGCTTTTTGCACACCCGCCATGTGACGCGCCACTTTGCACGGCGGTTGATTCTGGACACGCTGACCCTGGGCCGCGCGCCCACCCCCGCCACGTCGCCCGACCTGCTCAGCCGCGAGCTGCAGCGTGCCGCGAGCGATGACCTGCCCAGCCTGCTTGAGCGCCTGCAGTCCGACCCTGCGGGCCTGAGCGACGCCCAGGCCGCCACCGCCCTGGCCCAGCACGGCCCCAACGAGGTCGAGCACGAAAAGCCGCTGCCCGCCTGGCTGCACCTGTGGCATTGCTACAAGAACCCGTTCAACGTGCTGCTCACAGCGCTGGCGCTGGTCTCCTATCTCACCGAGGACCGGGAAGCCACCGTCGTGATCCTGGCCATGGTGGTGCTCTCCACGCTGCTGCGGTTTGTGCAGGAAGGGCGCTCCAACCGCGCGGCCGAGCGTCTCAAGTCGCTGGTCAGCAACACCGCCACGGTGCTGCGCCGCAGCGACGCGGAAGGCGCCGCAAGTGCAGCCACGCCGCGCGAGCTGCCCATCCACCAGCTGGTGCCGGGCGACCACATCGTGCTGTCGGCGGGCGACATGATCCCGTCGGACTGCCGCGTGCTCACGGCCAAGGACCTGTTCGTGAGCCAGTCGGCCATGACGGGCGAATCGCTGCCGGTCGAAAAATTTGCCGAGCGCAGCCAGCCCGGCACGAGTGCGCTGGACGCCACCAACCTGCTGTTCATGGGCACCAACGTGGTCTCGGGCTCGGCCACGGCGCTGGTGGTGGCCACGGGCAACCACACCTACTTTGGCACGTTGGCCACCCGCGTCACGGCCACCGACCGCACGCCCACCGCGTTCCAGGCAGGCGTCAACAGCGTGAGCTGGCTGCTGATCCGCTTTGCGCTGGTCATGGTGCCCATCGTGCTGGTGGTCAACGGCTTTACCAAGGGCGACTGGCTGGAGGCGTTTCTGTTTGCGCTGTCGGTGGCCGTGGGCCTCACGCCCGAGATGCTGCCCATGATCGTGACCAGCACGCTGGCCAAGGGCGCCGTGCTGCTGTCGCGCAAGAAGGTGGTGGTCAAGCGGCTGGACGCGATCCAGAACTTTGGCGCCATGGACGTGCTGTGCACCGACAAGACCGGCACGCTCACGCAGGACAAGATCTTTCTGGAGCGCCACACCGACGTGTTTGGTCACAACAGTGACGAGGTGCTGGCCTTTGCCTACCTCAACAGCCACTACCAGAGCGGCCTGAAGAACCTGCTGGACCACGCCGTGCTGGAGCATGTGGAGCTGCAGACCGACCTGCGCCTGGCGCAGGACTACCGCAAGGTCGATGAGGTGCCTTTCGACTTTGTGCGCCGGCGCATGTCGGTCATCGTCAGCGAGCGCAACGACCACCACGAGCTGATCTGCAAGGGCGCGGTGGAGGAGATGCTGGACGTGTGCACCCAGGTGCGTGTGGTGGAAGACTCCGGCGCGCAAGACCTGCCGCTGGACGCCACCCTGCGCGCGCGGGTGCTGGAGGTGACGCGCGGCCTGAACAACGAGGGCCTGCGCGTGGTCGCCGTGGCCATGAAGGAGACGCCGCCCCAGCAGACGGTGTACAGCGTGGCCGATGAATCGGGCCTCACGCTGATCGGCTACGTGGCGTTTCTGGACCCACCGAAGGAATCCACTGCCCCCGCGCTTAAGGCGCTGGCTGCGCACGGTGTGGCCGTGAAGGTGCTGACCGGCGATAACGAGCTGGTGACGCTCAAGGTCTGCCGCGAGGTGGGCCTGGCGGTGCAGGGCGTGTTGCTGGGCAAGGACGTGGACGCCATGGACGACACCACCCTGGCGCGCGCGGCCGACACCCACAACGTGTTTGCCAAGCTCTCGCCACTGCACAAGGAGCGGCTGGTGCGCGCGCTGCGCGCGGGCGGCCATGTGGTGGGCTTCATGGGCGACGGCATCAACGACGCCCCCGCGCTGCGTGCGGCCGACATCGGCATCAGCGTGGACAGCGCGGTGGACATTGCCAAGGAGGCGGCCGACATCATCCTGCTGGAGAAAAGCCTGATGGTGCTGGAAGAGGGCGTGATGGAGGGGCGCAAGACCTTCAGCAACATGCTCAAGTACATCCGCATGACGGCCAGCTCCAACTTCGGCAACGTGTTCTCGGTGCTGGTGGCCAGCGCGTTCCTGCCCTTCTTGCCCATGCTGCCGCTGCACCTCTTGGTGCAGAACCTGCTGTACGACCTGTCGCAGATCGCCATCCCGTTCGACAACGTGGACGAGGAGCTCATCCGCAACCCGCTGAAGTGGAACCCGGGCGACATCGGCCGCTTCATGGTGTTCTTCGGACCCATCAGTTCGGTGTTCGACATCACCACCTTCGCCGTCATGTGGCACGTGTTTGGTGCCAACAACGTCGGGGCGCAGACGCTGTTCCAGTCGGGCTGGTTCGTGGTGGGGCTGCTCACGCAGACGCTGATCGTGCACATGATCCGCACCCCCAAGCTGCCGTTTGTGCAGAGCGTGGCCTCGGTGCCGCTGCTCACGGCCACGGTGCTCATCATGGCGGTGGGCATCTTCATCCCCATGGGGCCGCTGGCTGGGCACTTCAAGCTGCAGGCGCTGCCGCTGGCTTACTTTCCGTGGCTGGTGGGCATTCTGGCGGGCTATGTGCTGCTGACGACCGTGATGAAGCGCTGGTACGTGCGGCGCTACGGCTGGCAGTGAGGGGGCGCCAGGTGCGCGCCCGGGTCAGCGCGCCAGCGCCTGCTCCAGCTGCTGCTTGTTCATCCGGGACCGGCCCCGGATGTTCTCTCGCTTGGCGTCCTCATACAGCTGCTCGCGCGTGCGGCCCTGGGGGCCGCGGTGTGAGTTTTTGCCGCCGCGCACCGGCGCGGGCGTGGCTTTCAGGGTCTTGGGGTTGGCCGTGCGGGCTTCGCCATGTTGCGCGCGCTCCTTGTTCACGGTGCGCGCGGCAATCTCTTCGGCGGTGCTTTCGCTCTCACCGCGTTCCAGCAGGCTGTCCTTGATGTGTTCGTACTGGCGCTCGCGTTTGGCGCTCCAGGCTGCACGTGGCATTGGGGGCTCCTTTCCGATCAACAGCTGGGTTTTTCAGCTTAGGCCTGTGACCGGGAAGCATCGTCAGTACTTCGTGACGGCGGTTGTAGGACGGGCCCGCTGGGCTGGCCGGAGGAGCACCGCAGGCACTTCGGGCGCGTATTTGAGAAAAAGTGGCTGCAAGCGCTAGTGTTTCATGCGCTTGCAGCTATCTTTTTTGTAGTGTTTCTACATCCCCAACGACTTGAGCAGGGCATCCGTGTCGTCCTGGCCGGCGGGCGGTGGGGCGGGCACGGGAGGTGCTTCTTGCGACTGGGCCATCAGCGCGTCCGGGTCGGGGGCTTCCTGCGCTTCAAAGTCGTAGAGCTTGATGAACTCGGTGCGGTCGATGGCGAGTTCCAGATAGAAGATGTTGTTGTTGCTGGTGTAGAAGGTCACGCGCCGGGCCTCGGGCTTGTCGAGGTTGGCGTCCACCGACAGCTGCACCTGCTTGTTCAGCACCAGCATCTTGGGCTGGTTTTGTGTGATGTGGGTCTGCAGCTCGCGGCGCACCTTGCCGGTGAAGTCGCCCACCACCTGGTTCATCAGCTCGCCCATGACGTTGCTGACCTCGTCGGAGGTGTACGAACTGACCAGGTCGTCCTTGGACATGCCCATGTTCAGCAGGTAGTTGGCGTACAGCTCCATCGCCGCCTGGCCTGAGAAATTGATGATCACCAGCCCCGAGAAGCCGCCGTCAAACAGCACAAAGCAGCCAATGTCGGGTTTCAGGCAGGTCTTGCTGATGCGCTGCACCATGCCGGAATAGTGGATCTGGCTGTGTGTAGCCACGCCCAGCACGCGGGTGACGGAGTTGCACAGGCTGATCAAAAGGTCTTCGGTGCCGTAAACGGGGGATTTTTCGGGGGTGCTCATGGTGGGGTAGCGGAAAACAACTTAGTGCACAGCATAGGCGATGATGCCGCCGTAAACCAGAGTGCAGGCCCTGCCGTGGTGCCGATCCCCCCGTGGTATCCCGGTCATTGACTTTCGACGGGGCTCGGATATCGTGCTTTTCATCCAAATAAGAGAGGGGGGCCCGATGGGCAATGTCTATTTCTATGGCCTGACCGATTTCCAGGCGATCGCCACCGGGGCGGCCGTGCTGGCCAGCGGCGGTGGTGGCAGTTACCAAGACGCATGCGCCATCGTGCAGCAGCTGGCAGACCAGGGCTACACGGGCACGGTGCAGGTGCAGGACTACGACGGCGCCACCAATGCCTGTGTGCTGGCCATCATGGGTTCGCCCGACGCGGCCGACAACCTCACCCTCACGGCGGTGCAGAACTCCATCAGCAACACCGTGGCCGTGATGCAGGCGTACACCGGCATGCAGCCAGGCGCCTTCATCCCGGTGGAGATCGGACCCATCAATTCGCTGGTGCCGCTGATTGGCGCGGCCATGTCGGGCGGCAGCATCTGGGTGGTGAACGGCGATGGCGCAGGCCGTGCCGTGCCTGAGCTGCCCCAGACCACCTTCACCGCCCCTTCCGGGCCAGCGCCCAGTCCCGCCGTGCTGGCCAGCGATGCGTCCACGCTTATGGCGGCGGAGTACGCGGTGCTGGGCTCCGGCACGGCGTCGGGCATCGAGTCGCTGGCGGGCGGGGTGGTGGGCGGCTTCGGCGGGTATTCGGGCATTGCGATGTGGCCCTCCAACGCGGGCAACCAGTTCGCGTTGTCGGGCAGCTACATTCCGGGCACGCTGGAGCAGGCGCGCCAGCTGGGCCTGCAGCTCTTGCAGGCGGTCACGCCGCTGAGCACCCAGGCCGTGGCGGCGGGCATCCAGAACCTCACCGGCCGTGCCGCGCGCGCCGTGGTCACCAACTTTTTCATCACCTCGGTCAGCCAGTCCACGTCCAGCGCGTCGCTGGACTCGGGCATCATCCGGCTGGACAATGCATCCGACCCGGCCCAGAGCACCGAGACACATTACCTCTACAACCTCAACGAGAACCTGATCATGTATTCGGCGGCGAGCACCACCCCCGACATCATTGCGCCCGACTCGATCTGCTACTACTCAGAGAGCACGGGTCGTGGGTTCTCCAACGCCAGCGACGACCTGGCCCAGTATTTCGACCCTAAAACGGGCCGCAGCACCGGCAACCAGGTGAGCGTGATTGCGGTGCAGACTGCACCCCAGCTCTACAACACCCCCGGCGTCGTGGCATCGTTTGCCGCGCTGCTGCGCAATATCGGTTACGCGGGTGGCATGCCGCCCGGCTGAACCTTGAAGCCCGCACCGACGCACGAGAGAAACGGAACGCTGTGAAAAAAGGTGGTCATGGCCATGGGTGAGGCGGACCTGAACAAGGAGCGGCTGGAGCTGGCCCTGGAGGCCGCCGGGCTCGACCTGTGGGAGAACGACCTCATCACCGGCAACGTCACGCGCAAGGCGACCAAGACGTTTGAAGAGCTGGGGTTCTCCGAGGATGAAATCGTCTCGGGCGTTCAGGACATCTACGGCCTGTTCCACCCCGACGACATCGACACCGTGCGCAAGGCCGTGGCCGACCACCTGACGGGCGTCACGCCGCAGTACCGGTGTGAGTTCCGGCTGCGCTCCAAGAGTGGCGAGTGGATCTGGTTTGCCAACTATGGCCGCATCATGGACGGCCACAGCGAGACGCCCGGCAAGCGCTTGATCGGCGTCACGTTCAACATCCACGACCGCAAGTGCCGCGAGACCGAGATCGCCCAGATCAACCAGCAGCTCACCGAGCAGAACCGCCTGCTGCAGCAGCTCAACGCCACGCTGGAGCGGCTGGCCGCCAACGACTCGCTCACGGGCCTGTCCAACCGCCGCACGCTGATGGAGCTGGGCGCCAAGGAATACAAGCGCACGGAGCGTTTTGGGCACCCGATGTCCGTGCTGGTGGCAGACATCGACCTGTTCAAGACCGTCAACGACCTGTACGGCCACCTGGCGGGCGACCGCGTGATCTGCGCAGTGGCCCAGGTGTGTGCTGGGCACAAGCGCAGCGGTGTGGACATCGTCGCGCGGTTTGGGGGCGAGGAGTTTGTCATCGTGCTGCCCGAGACCGACAGCGCGAGCGCGTTGCAAGTGGCAGAGTCGCTGCGCCGCGAGGTCGAGTCCTTGCTGGTGTGCGTGGGCGACGAAGGGCAGGAGGTGGCCGTCACCGTGAGCATTGGCGTAGCCACCCTGTACAAGGGCTCGGGGATGAATTTTGAAGAGCTGGTGAACCGTGCCGACCAGGCCCTTTACCAAGCCAAGGGCACAGGGCGCAATGCCGTGTACTGCGCCGACATGCCGCCCGAAAAAGGGGGCGTGGTCGAGCAGGTTTCGCTCGACCTGGGAGGGGGGATCTCTCAGCCCTGAGGCCCGCGCGCAGCCTGGTGGATCGCCGCCCGGATGCGCGGGTAGGTGCCGCAGCGGCAGGCATTGCCCGACATGGCGGAGTCGATGTCGGCATCGGTAGGCTGCGGCGTTTTCTTCAGCAGGGCACAGGCCGACATCAGCTGCCCGCTCTGGCAGTAGCCGCACTGCGCCACATCCACTGCGGTCCATGCGGTGCGCAGTGCAGAGGCTTCGGGGCCCTGCAGGCCCTCGATGGTGGTGACCTGGGCGCTGCCCACGGCCGACAGGGGCGTGATGCAGGCGCGCACCGGCTCGCCGTTCAGGTGCACCGTGCAGGCGCCGCACAGCGCCATGCCGCAGCCAAACTTGGTGCCGTTCATCTGCAGTTCGCCGCGCAGCACCCACAGCAGGGGTGTGTCGGGTTCGGCGTTGACGGCGACGGGTTGGCCGTTGAGGTTCAGGGTCGTGGTCATGGGGGCTCCGGTGCGGCGGGTCAGCTGAGCTTGAGCGGCAGCGCGCGCAGGCGCTGGCCGGTGAGGGCAAACAAGGCATTGGCCACGGCGGGTGCAATGGGCGGCACGCCGGGCTCGCCCACGCCCTCGGGGGGCTCGGCGCTGGCGATGATGTGGGTCTCCACGCGGGGGCAGTCGGCCATGCGCAGCAGGGGGTAGTCGTGCAGGTTGCTCTGCTGCACCTGGCCGTCCTTGATCGTCACTTCGCCCCACAGCGCAGCGGTGAGGCCATAGACCACGGCGCTTTCCATCTGCTGGGCAATGAGGTTGGGGTTGATGGCCGCGCCGCAGTCGACCACGCACACCACGCGGTGCACGCGGATGGCCTTGTCGGCACCCACCGACACCTCGGCCACCTGCGCGACGATGGAGCCGAACGACTGGTGCAGCGCCACGCCGCGCGCCCGTTGCACGCCCGACGCATCCGGCGGCAAGGGCTGGCCCCAGCCCGCCAGCTCGGCCGCCTTTTGCAGGACCTTCAGGTGGCGCGGGTGTTTTTGCAGCAGCGCGGCGCGGAAGGCCACCGGGTCCTTCTTGGCGGCGTGGGCTGCTTCGTCCACAAAACTCTCTTTGAAGAACGCCTGGTGCGAATGCCCCACCGAGCGCCAGAAGCCCACGGGCAGCGGCAGGTCGATGATCTCGTGGGCAATGCGTGCGTGGGGCCACTCGTAGGGTTGGTCGAACGCGCCTTCGGACGTGGTCTTGTCCGGCCCCGCGCCCGGCAGGCCAAAGGTGCGGGCCAGCACCTGCGGCACGATGGCCTGACCGGCCGACACGTTGTGCCAGGCCACCAGCTGGCCCTGTGCGTCCAGCCCGGCCTTGAACCGGGCCACGCAGGCGGGGCGGTAGAAGTCGTGCTGCATGTCCTGCTCGCGGGACCACAGCGTCTGCACCGGCGCGCCGCCCGCGGCCTTGGCAATGGCGGCGGCCTGGGCCACATAGTCCACCTCCAGCCGCCGGCCAAAGCCACCGCCCAGCAGCAGCTGGTGCACAGTCACCTTGGTGTCGTCGATGCCCAGGGCCTTGGCGGCAGCCATGCGCGCCAGGCCCGGCACCTGGGTGGATGTCCACACGCTGGCCGCGCCATCCTTGAACTGCACGGTGCAGTTCATGGGCTCCATGGTGGCGTGGGCCAGGTAAGGCGCGCGGTAGTCGGCAGTGAGGGTGGTTGCAGCGCCTTGCAGGGCCTGGTCCACATCGCCCACGCTGTGGTAGCCAAAGCCCTGGGCCTGGTCCAGTGCCTGGGTCAGCTGGGTCATGACGGCGGCGCTCGACAGCGCGGCGGCGGGGCCGTGGTCCCACTGCGCGGTGACTGCTGCGGCGGCCTTTTTGGCGTGCCAGGGCGTGTCGGCAATCACGGCCACGCCGCCAGTGCCGCCGTGGTACGGCGCTACGGCCAGCACCTCCTTCACCCCGGGCATTTTTTGCGCGGCTGCGCCATCGAACTGGACTACTTTGCCGCCCCGCGTGGGGCACATCACCACGCTGGCGTACAGCAGGCCGGGCGGGTGGGCATCGATGCCAAACACCGCACTGCCGTCGAGCTTGGAGGGCGCCTCGATGCGGGTGAGCGGCTTGCCGATCAGCTTGAATTCAGCAGGCGCCTTGAGGGGCACCTTGCCTGGAGGCGGCTGCTGCGCCGCCAGTGCGGCCAGCTCGCCAAACGTGGCGCGCTGGCCTGCCGCATGTTCCACCACGCCGGCGTTGGCCTTGCATTCGGCGGCCTGCACCTTCCATTGCACGGCCGCTGCGTTGATGAGCATGGCGCGGGCGTGGGCACCGGCCTCGCGCATGGGGCGCCACAGGTCCTTGATGCTGCTGGAGCCGCCCGTCATCATCACGCCCACTTCGCGCATGGTCTTGGCGGTCAGCCAGCCCGCCACGGCCTTGATGGAGCCGTCGTTGTCGGGGTGGAACGGCAGGCCGTCCACCACCGTGGCCAGGTTGTTGTAGATGTCGTCGATGGGCGCCATCTCCAGCCGCACCTGGGCCCAGTCGGCGTCCAGCTCTTCCGTCAGTATGGCGGCCAGTCCGGTGTGCGCGCCCTGGCCCATTTCGGACTTGGCCATCATCACCGTCACTGTGTTGTCGGCTGCTACCTTGAGCCAGCCATTCAGCGCCACCTGGCCTGTGCCCTGGGGCAGGGGCTGCGCGGTGTGTAGCCGCTGGCGCGGGGGCACCACGCCCCAGCCGATGACCAGCGCGCCGGCTGTTGCGGCGCCACCGAGAAGCACTGTGCGTCGTTTCACCATGGGTTGTCCTGAGCGGTTGAGAAAGTGCACGCCGGCGCCTTCGATGGCAATCACCGCGTGGCAAGGGCAGGGGGCCATCCTAGCGCCACTGCGCAGCGCTGCGTTGCTGGCGAATGTCGGCTATGTGACGCTGCGCCGCACGCGCATGGCAATGCGGTTGAGCCCGACGGGCGTCAATCCCAGGTGGCGGGCCAGGTCTTTTTGCGGGATGCGCAGCGCCAGGTTGGGGTGTGATGCCAGGAAGGCGCGGTAGCGGCCCTCGGGGGTGAGGGTGAGCAGTTCGCGCTCACGCGCCTCCTTGCGCGCGGCGTACACCAGGGTCAGCTGGTACAGCGCCTTTGCCCAGGGCAGGTGGCGTTCGGCCAGCGCGAGCAGCACGCCGTGGTCGATGCGCTCCAGGGTGGCGGACTCGATGGCCGTCACCATGAAGGCCGTGCGGCCGCCCGGCTGCAGGGCGGACACGCTGGCAAAAAAGCGTCCTTCTTCGGCAAACGACTTGATCCATTCCGTGCCGTCATCCTGCAGGTAGCTCAGCTTGAACAAGCCTGCTTGAACCGCGTAAACATACGGGTGCTGTACCCCCTGCAGAAAGACCGTGCCGCCTGCCTGTACCGCGTGCGTGGTGATGGCGCGCTCTGCCGTGGCCCAGTCGGGCAGGGCCTGCGTGCCCGCCGCCTGTGTGAGGAGCGACCAGAAGGCGGGGTGCGGGATGGGTGCCATGGCGCGCAGTATGCCGCGTGGCAGCGTTGCGAAGTTTCCGCCGCGCCTGAGGGTGAGAGCCTCCTTCGTTCGCCAATTAACCTGGGTTGATGACGACGGACGGCGCCATGCCTAGAGTGCGGCCCATGTCACACGCTCGCACCCCCACCACCGCACGCCATGCCACGTCCGCAGGCCCGTTGCCACGCACCATCGTCACCGGCGCCAGCTCGGGCATTGGCCTGGCGCTGGCCCTGGAGCTGGCACGGTGCGGCGTGCCCGTACTGGCCGTGGCACGGCAGGCCGAGCCGCTGCAGGCGCTGACAGATGCCCATGGACTGATCGAGCCCTGGGTGGCCGACCTGTCCCGCATTGAAGAGATCGACGGCCTGGCGGCGCAGTGGTTGCTGCGCTATCCCGATATTGGCGCGCTGGTGAACAACGCAGGCATCCAGCACGACCTGCGGGTGGACGATGCCGGTTACAAGGTGCAGGACATGCGCGCGGAGGTCGAGATCAACCTGCTGGCGCCGATGGCGCTGACGCGTGCGTTGCTGCCCCATTTGCAGGCCCAGCAGCGCGCATGGGTGGTCAATGTCGGGTCGGTGCTGGGCTCTTGCCCCAAGCGCACGGCGGCGGTTTACAGCGCCACCAAGGCCGGGCTGGACCTGTTCACCCAGGCGCTGCGGGTGCAGATGCAAGGCAGCCCAGTGCGGGTGGTTCACGCTGTGATGCCGCTGGTCGATACGCCCATGACCCGGGGCCGAGGGCGCGGCAAGATCCCTTCCGATGTCGCTGCACAGGCACTGGTCCGCGGCCTGATGGCGGGGCACACCGACATCCGCATCGGCAAGGCGCGCGCGGCCTGGCACTTGCAGCGCTGGGCGCCCGGGCTGCTGGCCCGCCTGCTGCGCACGGCTTGATCCAAGCCCGCTGGCTCAACACCTGTCTTCTCATCGACCCCAGGAGATCACCCCCATGGCCACCCGTTATGCCTTCTTCATCCACCTGCGCGCACTGCCCGAGTGGCTGCGTTTGCCCCGTGAGCAAAGGCGTGAGCTGGGTGGGGCGCACCTGCATGCCCTGCTGCCCCGCTACCAGGGAGCCCTGCGCCTGCGCCACTTCGATGCCGAGGCCTTCGCAGCGCCCTGCAGCGACCTGATGCTGGTGGAAACCGATGACCCGCTCAAGCACTACGACTTCATGGAGCGGCTGCGCGATTCCCCCCTGCTCACCGTGCCGTATTTCGAGGTGCTGCAGATCCTGCCTGCCATCGAAGACGGCTACGTGGCGTTCGAGCGCGCACAAACGGCTTAGGCCGCCTTGCAGTCGGCCAGCGCCGGAGCCTTGTGTGTGGGCTGCCGGTCCAGCCAGGCAATGTAGGCTGTGAGCGCCAGCGCACTCAGCGTGACGGCGGCCGCCACCAGCGGAATGGTCTGCAGCGACCATCCGGCCGTGATGACTGCGCCCCCCAGCCAGGCACCAATGGCATTGCCGAGGTTGAATGCGCCGATGTTGAGCGTGGACGCCAGGCTGGGCGCATCGCCCGCCTGCGACACCACCCGCGCCTGCAGCGGCGTGCCCGCCGCGAACGACACCATGCCCCACACCACCACGGTGATGACGGCAGGCCACAGCCACACGCTGGTGAACGAAAACGCTGCCAGCACCCCCGCCAGCACGGCGAAGATGCCCATCAGCGAGGGCAGCAGCTTCCAGTCTGCCAGGCGGCCGCCCAGCAGGTTGCCAATGGTCAGGCCCACGCCGCACAGCAGCAGCACGCCGCTCACGTTCTGGGGCGAGACACCGGTCACGTCGCGCAGGATGGGCGTGATGTAGGTGAACAGCGTGAACATGCTGGTGGATGCGAGCACGCTCACCGCCAGCGCCAGCCACACTTGGCGAATGCGCAGCACGCGGAACTCGCCCAGCGCGCTGCCGCTGATCTGGTGGCGCAGGTGTGGCACCCAGCGCACCACGGCGGCCACGGCCAGCACCCCAATCACCACCACCGCCCAGAAGGTGGAGCGCCAGCCCAGGTGCTGGCCCAGCAGCGTGCCCAGCGGCACGCCCAGCACGTTGGCGAGCGTGAGCCCAGTGAACATCAGCGCCATGGCCTGGGCGCGCTTGTGGGGCTCCACCACGCTGGCGGCCACCACGGCGCCAATGCCAAAAAACGCGGCGTGGCAGAACGAGGTGACCACGCGCGCCACCATTAGCCACGCATAGCTGGGGGCCAGCGCGCAACCCACATTGCCCACGATGAACAGCACCATCAGCCAGGTCAGCGTGGTCTTGCGCGGCCAACGCGCGGTGGCCACCGCCAGCAGCGGTCCACCCACAGCCACGCCCAGTGCGTAGGCCGACACCAGCATGCCGGCGGCGGGGATGGAGACGGACAGGTCACCTGCCACTTCGGGCAGCAGCCCCAGGATCACGAATTCGGTGGTGCCAATGCCAAAAGCGGCAATGGCCAGGGCCAGCAGGGGGAGGTTCATGGAGCGCAGGGGGACTAAAGGGCAGCACCGGGGCCGATGGGGCCAGGCGCGCAAGACTAGGGAAAACCCTTGGATTCTACGGAGGCCCCACAACCTTTGCAGGCCAAGGTTTTTGCATGAAATGGGCCGGTAGCGCTAGTGGTACATGCCGTAACAGCTATTGTTTTCATAGTGAATGCCATCCTTGCCCTTGTGCGCCTGTGGCGTGCATCGGGGGTGGTGAGTCGCCTCGCAACGGCCCCCGTGTGATGCGGGCTCGCAGCGGGGCGTGTACGCCACCCGGCGTATTTCGCCAACTGGCCCCGCTCTCCAGAATCCATTCCATCGCCCGATCCACAGGGGCTCCAGACCGGGGCCCACCGGGCGAAGCGGTTTGATTGATTTCCTGATTGAAACCACCACCGGAGAAGCACACATGCAACGTCGTTATTCCCTCAAGGCCCTCGCGGCCGTCGCTACGCTCGCTGGCCTGTCTGCGCTGCCAGCCCACGCCCAGGACACGATCAAGGTCGGCATCCTGCACAGCCTGTCGGGCACCATGGCCATCTCTGAGACCGTGCTGAAAGACACCGTGCTCATGGCGATCGACGAGATCAACGCCAAGGGCGGCGTGCTGGGCAAGAAGCTCGAACCCGTGGTGGTGGACCCAGCATCCAACTGGCCTCTGTTCGCCGAAAAGACCAAGCAGCTGCTGGGCCAGGACAAGGTCTCGGTCATCTTCGGCTGCTGGACCTCGGTGTCGCGCAAGTCGGTGTTGCCGGTCGTGGAAGAAATGAACGGCCTGCTGTTCTACCCCGTGCAGTACGAAGGTGAAGAGCTGTCCAAGAACGTGTTCTACACCGGCGCCGCGCCCAACCAGCAGGCCATCCCCGCAGTGGACTACCTGATGAGCAAGGACGGCGGCAGCGCCAAGCGCTGGGTGCTGCTGGGCACCGACTACGTCTACCCCCGCACCACCAACAAGATCCTGCGCGCCTACCTCAAGAGCAAGGGCGTGAAGGACAGCGACATCGACGAGAAGTACACCCCCTTCGGCCACTCTGACTACCAGACCATCGTGGCCGACATCAAGAAGTTCAGCCAGGGCGGCAAGACGGCGGTGGTCTCCACCATCAACGGTGACTCCAACGTGCCCTTCTACAAGGAACTGGGCAACGCCGGCCTGAAGGCCAAGGACGTGCCCGTGGTCGCCTTCTCGGTGGGCGAGGAAGAGCTGCGCGGTGTGGACACCAAGCCGCTGGTCGGCCACCTGGCTGCCTGGAACTACTTCCAGTCCATCAAGAGCCCGGCCAACACCGAGTTCATCAAGAAGTGGAGCGACTACGCCAAGGCCAAGGGCATTGCCGGCCACAAGGACAAGCCGCTCACCAACGACCCGATGGAAGCCACCTACATCGGCATCAACATGTGGAAGCAAGCGGTTGAAAAGGCCAAGAGCACCGATGTGGACAAGGTGATTGCCGCCATGGCCGGCCAGACCTTCAAGGCACCGTCGGGCATCGTCTCCAAGATGGACGAGAAGAACCATCACCTGCACAAGAGCGTGTTCATCGGCGAGATCAAGGCCGACGGCCAGTTCAACGTGGTGTGGAAGACCCCCGGCCCCGTGAAGGCCAAGCCATGGTCTCCTTACATCGAAGGCAACGACAAGAAAAAAGACGAACCCGAGAAGAAGTGATCTCCCCCTGAGCGGCTACGCCGCTTCCCCCTCTCTCACGCTGCGCGTGGGAGGGGGACGCCCCCAGCGCGGCGGGGCGGCCCTTGCGCGGGGGCCCTGGTCTAGGCCCTGCCCTCTGCATGGGCCTTTGCATATTGACCGACTGGCCCCTCCATGAATTTCTCTTTCGTATCTCGCCTCATTGTCTGCCTCTTGCTCTACGCAACTGCGCAGGCACAAGCACTCACCGCCGAGCAGGCCCTGGCCATGGCCGCTGGTGACACCGACGACCGTGTGGCCGCCGTGCAGCAGGCCGTGGTGGAGCCCAGCGAACGCACCGCCGCCTTCTTGCAGGCGCTGGCCGACGACGCGGTGAAGGTGGCCGATGGCAAGGCGCTGATCGTGCGCGATGACAAGGGCATCGACCCTGTCACTGGCGCCGAGGTCCCTGTGCCCGCCGATGCCGAAGACATCATCAACAACAACCGCATGCGCGGCGAGATCGACACGGCCCTGGCGGGCCTGGCGCTGTTTGGCAAGGACGAAACCCAGCGCATGGCCGCCGCCAAGGCACTGACCAAGGAGCCGGATGCAGGCCGTCTGCCCCTGCTCGACAAGGCACTGGCGCAGGAAACCAACGACAAGATCAAGACCCAGCTGGAGCTGGCGCGCGCCGCTACGCTGCTGGGAAGCGACGACCCCGCACAACGCATCGCAGCCGCCCAGGCACTGTCGCTCAGCGCCACACCTGATACGCGGCTGCTGCTCAACGAACGCGTCACCGTCGAAGAAGACGCCAAGGTCAAGGCAGCACTGCAGGCCGCACTGCGCGCCATGGAAGGCCAGCTCGCCTGGGGCGAGCGCCTGGGCGCCGCGTTCTCGGGCATCAGCCTGGGCTCCATCCTGCTGCTCGTCGCCTTGGGCCTGGCCATCACCTATGGCCTGATGGGCGTGATCAACATGGCCCACGGCGAGCTGATGATGATCGGCGCCTACGCCACCTATGTGGTGCAGGGCATCTTCCAGAAGTATTTTCCGGGTGCGTTCGACTGGTACCTGGTCGCTGCGCTGCCCCTGGCCTTTGGCGCCTCGGCCGCCGTGGGCGCGGTGCTGGAGCGCGGCGTGCTGCGCTTTCTGTACGGCCGCCCGCTGGAGACGCTGCTGGCCACCTGGGGCATCAGCCTGGTGCTGATGCAACTGGTGCGCACGATTTTTGGCGCGCAGAACGTGGGTGTGGAAAACCCCGCGTGGATGAGCGGTGGCGTGCAGGTGCTCTCCAACCTCACGCTGCCCTACAACCGCCTCGTCATCATCGGCTTTGCCATCGCCGTGCTGCTCGGCATGGGTTACCTGATCGGCCGCACGCGCCTGGGCCTGTTCGTGCGTGGTGTGACGCAGAACCGCCCCATTGCCTCGTGCATGGGCGTGAACACTGCGCGCATCGACACCATGGCCTTTGCGCTGGGCTCGGGCATTGCGGGCCTGGCGGGTTGCGCGCTGAGCCAGGTGGGCAACGTGGGGCCGGACCTGGGGCAGAGCTACATCGTCGATGCCTTCATGGTGGTGGTGCTGGGCGGCGTGGGCCAGCTGGCGGGCACGGTGTATGCCGCGCTGGGCCTGGGCATCCTGAACAAATTCCTCGAAGGCTGGGCGGGCGCGGTGCTGGCCAAGATTGCGGTGCTGGTGTTCATCATCATCTTCATCCAGAAGCGGCCCCAGGGCATCTTCGCGGTCAAAGGGCGTACGGCCGACTGAAGCACCAGAGACGACTGATCATGACTACGCCAACCTCTCCCAACATCCAACTGCCCGCACCGGCGCCGCTGCTCACGCGCGGTGGCTGGTCGGCCTTCATCGTGGCGCTCATCGTGGTGTGCGCCGTGGCCCCCGTGCTCAACCTCTGGGTGCCCGTAGGCAGCATGTTCCACCTGTCGGACTACGCCGTGGCCCTGCTCGGCAAGATCATGTGCTACGCCATCTGTGCACTGGCCATGGACCTGATCTGGGGCTACACCGGCATCCTGAGCCTGGGCCACGGCCTGTTCTTTGCGCTGGGCGGTTACGTGATGGGCATGTACCTCATGCGCCAGATCGGCCGCGACGGCAACTACAAGAGCGACCTGCCGGACTTCATGGTGTTCCTGGACTGGAAGGAGCTGCCCTGGCACTGGGCGCTGTCCGACAGCTTCATCGCCACGCTGATCCTCATCGTGGCCGTGCCGGGCGTGATCGCGTTTGTGTTTGGCTACTTCGCCTTCCGCTCGCGCATCAAGGGTGTGTACTTCTCCATCATCACCCAGGCCATGACGTATGCGGCCATGCTGCTGTTCTTCCGCAACGAAACCGGCTTTGGCGGCAACAACGGCTTTACCGACTTCAAGCGCATCCTGGGCACGCCCATTGCCACGCAGAACATGCGCATGACGCTGTTCGTGCTGACGGGGTTGTCGCTGCTGGGCTTCTTCCTGCTGGCGCGCTGGCTGGTGCGCAGCAAGTTTGGCCGCGTGCTGCAGGCCGTGCGCGATGCCGAGAGCCGCGTCATGTTCTCGGGCTATTCGCCGCTGCCCTACAAGCTCACCATCTGGACCATCAGCGCCATGATGTGCGGCGTGGCGGGGGCGTTGTATGTGCCCCAGGTCGGCATCATCAACCCCGGCGAGATGAGCGCCGCCAACTCCATCGAGATCGCCGTATGGGCGGCCGTGGGCGGGCGCGCCACACTCATCGGACCCATCGTGGGGGCGTTCATCGTCAACGGTGCCAAGAGCTGGCTCACGGTGACGGCGCCGGAGTTCTGGCTGTACTTTCTGGGCGCGCTGTTCATTGCGGTCACGCTGTTCCTGCCCGATGGTGTGGTGGGGCTGGTCAAGAAGCTCAAGGCAAAAATGACAACAACGAAGGGAGCCGCGCAATGACGCCCGATCTGATGGAAGAAGGCGCGCGGCGGCTGCAGAAGACGCTGGCGCCCGTCGCACTGGGTCAGACCGAGTCGGGTGGCCGCACTGCAGGCTTCTCGCGCATTGCCACGCCGGGCGAAGTGGACGTGACCCACGGCCGCATCCTGTACCTGGAAGACGTGCATGTGAGCTTTGACGGCTTCAAGGCCATCAACGGCCTGAGCCTGGACATCGCACCCGGCGAGCTGCGCTGCATCATCGGCCCCAATGGTGCGGGCAAGACGACGATGATGGACATCATCACCGGCAAAACCCGGCCCGACAAAGGCACGGTGTTCTTTGGCTCCACCATCGACTTGCTGCGCCACAACGAGCCCGAGATTGCGAGCCTGGGTATCGGCCGCAAGTTCCAGAAGCCCACGGTGTTCGAGCAGCTTACCGTGTTCGAGAACCTGGAGCTGGCGCTCAAGACCCACAAGGGCGTGAAGTCCAGCATGTTCTTCAAGCTCGACTCCGCACAGTCGGACCGCCTGGCCGAGATCCTGCACACCATTCACCTGGCCGACAGCGTCACGCGCCAGTCGGGCAACCTGAGCCACGGGCAAAAGCAGTGGCTGGAGATTGGCATGCTGCTGATGCAGGACCCCAAGCTGCTGCTGCTGGACGAACCCGTGGCCGGCATGACCGATGAAGAGACTGCCCGCACTGCGGAGCTGTTCCTCACGCTCAAGGGCAAACATTCGCTCATGGTGGTGGAGCACGACATGGGCTTCATCCGCACCATCTCAGAGAAGGTGACGGTGCTGTGCGATGGCTCGGTGCTGGCCGAAGGCACGCTCGATCAGGTGCAGGCCGACGAGCGCGTGATCGAGGTGTACCTCGGCCGGTGAAAGTATTCACTATCAAAAATATAGCTGCCGGCGCATATTGAACTAGCGCTAGCGGCCCAAAACACCCCAAGTCACCATGCTCACCGTCCAGAACATCAACCAGTACTACGGCGGCTCCCACATCCTGCGTGACGTGAGCCTCACCGCCACCCCGGGCAAGGTCACCGTGCTGCTCGGCCGCAACGGCGTGGGCAAGACGACGCTGCTCAAAAGCCTCATGGGGCTGGTGTCCATCAAGAGCGGCAGCATCAGCTTCGACGGCAAACCCATCGACAAAGCCACGCCCTACGACCGGGCGCGCGCAGGCATCGGCTTTGTGCCGCAAGGCCGCGAAATCTTCGGCCGCCTGACCGTGGAAGAAAACCTGCGCATGGGCCTGGCCTACAAAAGCGGATCGACGCCGGTGCCTGCACACCTGTACGAGCTCTTCCCTGTGCTCAAGCAGATGCTCAAGCGCCGGGGCGGTGACCTGTCGGGCGGGCAACAACAGCAGCTGGCCATTGCCCGCGCGCTGGCCCCCGGCCCGCGTTTGCTCATCCTGGACGAGCCCACCGAGGGCATCCAGCCCAGCATCATCAAGGACATCGGCCGCGTGATCCGCATGCTGGCCGACCAGGGAGAAATGGCCATCCTGCTGTGCGAGCAGTACTACGACTTTGCGCAGGAACTGGCCGATGAGTACCTGGTGATGGAACGCGGCGAGGTCATCGCCCGCGGGCCAGGTAGCGAGATGGAAGCCAAGGGCATTCGCAACCTCGTGGCGATTTAAGAGCGCACCCCCTGAGTCGCCTGCGGCGCCTTCCCCCTCTCTTGCTGCGTGGGAGGGGGATGCACCCGGTGGCCCGGCGAGGCCAGTTCCACGGGGGCACTGGCGAGGGGCGTACCAGTTTCAGAGAGCTGAAGGCAATGCCACGGCGGGGGAAGGTGCTTCCATCGCCTCCACCAGCAGTCGCGTGAAGGTGTCATGCAACGGCGAGGCCGGTGCGTTGTTCACCGTGGCGATGCCCAGCTGGTAGGCGATGCGGGGCCTGAACGGGCGCGACGTGATCGCCTCGTACGGGCAGTGCTGCGCCAGCAAGGCGTTCACGATCGAGACCCCGAGCCCTTGGGCCACGTGGGCGCAGGCCTCGCTGATGGAGTGCACCTCCAGCGCCACGCGCGGCTGCACGCGCCGCTGGCGAAAGGCCATGTCGATGTCGTGGCGGATCTGCCGCTGGCGCCCCAGCAGGATCAGGCTGACGTCGATCAGGTCGGTGGGGCTGACCTCTGCCAGGCCTTCGAGCGCATGGCCCCGGGGCATGATGCACACGGCTTCGGAGTCCAGGCTGGCGCGGGTGTTCAGTCCCTGCATTTCCATGGGCAGGCGCACGAGACCGATGTCCGCATCGCGGCTCAGCAGCGCGCGCTCCGTGTCGTTGTACGAGCCTGACAGCACCTCCAGCACCACGTCCGGGTGCGCCTGCATGAAGCGCTTGGCCAGCACCGGCATGAGCGTGGTGGCCAGCGTGCTGGGCACCGCCACCTTCAGCAGGCGCCGCTTGAAGCCGCCCAGACGCAACTGTTCGGCATGGCGGCGAAAGCACTGCGCCGAGTCCATCAGCACCTGGGCGTCGTGCAGCAGCGCATGGGCTTCGGCCGTGGGGCTCAGGCGGCCTTTTTCACGCACGAACAAACGCAGGGCCAGGTCCTCCTCCAGCTGCGCCAGCAAGCGGCTGATGGCGGGCTGCGACAGCCCCATGCGCTCGGCCGCGCCGGTGGTGGAGCCGCTGAGCATGATGGCCTGGAAGGCCTCGAGTTGCTTGAAGTTCATGGGGTGGAAAAGGGGCAGACGTTCGGGTATGCAGGCAGCCAGCCTGCATCTTTGCACTGCTGCCACCCCAGCGCAAACCTGCGGTCTATTGCATAGGGTCATCAGCGTTCGTCATAGCGTTGTGGCCGAGCACCTCGCTCCACAGAATCGGCGGCGTCATAAGCCAACCTGGCACCACCCCTTCAAGGAGCAAGATTTCATGAGGCGCTCATTTCCCTTCGCGCTGGCCGCCTGCGGCCTTTCCGTTTCGGCTGCGGGGCCCGCTGCTGCACAGGACCTGCAGGTCTATGGCCAGGTGCGACTCACCGTCAACAATGTCAAGACCGGCAACGCCGGTTCCGTCACGGAAGAGCGCGACAACGCATCCCGCCTGGGCTTTCGCGGCAAGGAAGACCTGGGCGATGGCCTGGCGGCCTTGTTCGGCCTGGAGATGGGGCTCGAAGCCGACTCCGGTGCCGCCACCGCGCCAGCGTTTCGCAACAGCTATGCCGCCTTGCGCGGCAGCCTGGGCACGGTGGCGCTCGGGCGGCTCGACTCCGCCAACCCGACCGGTTCGCCGCTGTACTCGCAAGTCACGCGCATCACCTCGTTCGCCGCCAACGATGCCGGGGCCACGGCCATCGGCACCTCCATCCTGAACGCGCGCAACCGCACGTCCAACGCCATCGGCTACCAAAGCCCCACCTGGGGCGGCGTCAACCTGCGGGCGCGCTACTACCTGCGCGGCGATGCCAAGACGCCCGAGCAGGAAAACGGCGCCAAGTCGCTGGACCTGGGCCTCAACTATGCCGACGGGCCCTGGTCGGCAGGCATCGGCTACGGCAAGGACACGCGCCCCGGTGGACTGCTGGCCAACGAGTTCTCCAGCAAATGGCAGGCCGGCGTGCGCTACGACTTCGGCGCGATCGAGCCCTATGTGCTGCTGGGCCGCGATACGTACGCCAGGACGTCGGCCACCACCCGCGCCGATGTGGACTATTGGCTGGTGGGCACCCGCTTTTCAGCTGGCCAGCACGCCATCGTGGTCAACGTGATGCAGCGCGATGTGCAGGCGTCGCTGCGCGGCCTGCGCAAGCGCCAGCAGGTAGCCTATACCTATGCCCTGTCCAAACGCACCGAGCTGCAGGCCTTCATCGACCGCGACGGCGTCGATTCGAGCCGCAGCAATGTGTCCGTGCGCGCCATTGGCGCGGGAGTTCGCCATGATTTCTGATAACAAGCACCGCATGATTCCCTGGATGTCCCGCATTCCGCAAACGCTCGCGCTGTTGTGTTCCTTCATGCTGTGCCACCCGCTGATCGCGGGCGCGGCCGAGTTCCCCGAGAAGCCCGTGCGCATCGTGATTCCGTTTCCGGCAGGGGCAGCTGCGGACACGGCCATGCGTGTGGTGGCACGCAAGATGTCGGACCAGTGGCGGCAGCCTGTCGTCATCGACAACCGGCCCGGTGCGCACGGCTTCCAGGCGGTCTCCTCGGCGCCGGCCGACGGGTACACGCTGCTCATGGGCGCAGGTTCCGGCATGGTGACGGCGCCGCTGCTCTCCAGCAAGCTCACGTACAACCCGTCGCGCGACTTCGTGCCGGTGGGGCGGGTGGTGGTCAACGTGCCCATCCTCACCACACACCCAAGCCTGCAGGTTCGCACGGTGCAGGAGCTCATCGAGCTGGCACGCAAGAACCCCGGCGGCCTGAACTACAGCACCAGCGGCAACGGTAGCCCGGGGCATTTGTCGATGGAGATGTTCCAGGCGGCCACTGGCACGCGCATGGTGCAGATCCCGTACAAGGGCGGCGGACCGGCGGTGAACGAGCTGGCGGGCGGGCATGTGCAGCTGGGCATCAATGCAGTGCCCAGCGTGGCGGCTCATATCAAGGCGGGCAAGCTGGTGCCGCTGGCGGTGGCCAGCGCCAAGCGCTCGCGCGCCTTCCCGCAGGTGCCGACCATGGCCGAGGCGGGGCTCAAGGACTTCGAGTACGACATCTGGTACGCCCTGTTCGCCCCCACCGGCACGCCGGCTGATGCGGTGCAAAAAATCAGCAAGGTGCTGCGCGCCTCGCTGGCCGACGCGGAGGTGACTGCCTCGCTGGTGGCGCAGGGTGCGGAGCCCGCGCCCACCACGCCGCAGGAGCTCGGCCGCTTCATCCAGGAAGACACGGCGCGCTGGGCCAAGCTGGTCAAGGACCGCAACCTCAAGCTCGACTGAGGCAGGACCTTCCATGACCACGATGATGAATCCAATGGCGCCGTCCGCCGCCCCGGCCGGTGTGGGCGGGGTGGTGCGTCACACCTGCTGGGTGCCCATGCGCGACGGCGTGCGCCTGGCCACCGATGTGTATCTGCCGGCCGGCCACACCGGCCCCCTGGCGGTGCTGCTGGAGCGCACACCCTACGGCAAAGACGAGCCCACCCGGCGAGAGCGCACCGCCGCCAACCCCGCACCCCTGCGGCGCGGCGAGGTGGCCGAGCGGTTTGCCCGCGAGGGCTACGCGGTGGTGGTGCAGGACTGCCGGGGCCGCTTCGACTCCGAGGGGCAGTTCACCAAGTACCTGGGCGAGGCCCACGACGGCGCCGACACCATGGCCTGGATCGTGGCGCAGCCCTGGTGCAACGGCTCCGTGGGCACCTACGGCCTGTCGTACGCGGCACACACTCAGACGGCGCTGGCCAGCCAGCGGCCCGCCGGGCTCAAGGCCATGTTTCTCGAATGCGGCGGCTTTGCCAATGCCTACCGGGGCGGCATCCGCCATGGGGGCGCTTTCGAGCTCAAGCAGGCCGTGTGGGCCCTGCGCAATGCGCGCAGCGGAAGCAACAGCCTGAGCGACGCCGCGCGCCAGGCGCTCGACCAGGCAGACATCGGCGAATGGTTCTTGCGCCTGCCCTGGACGCGCGGCGATTCGCCGCTGCAGTGGGCGCCCGAGTACGAGGACTATCTCTTCGGCCAATGGGAGCGCGGCAGTTTCGATGACCACTGGCGCCAGCCCGAGCTGTATGCGGCAGGCCACTACGGCGCCTTCGAAGGCGTGGCCGTGATGCTGATGTGCGGCTGGTGGGACCCCTATGCGCAGACCACGACCGACAACTACCTCGGACTCTCGCAGCGCGGACAGGGCGATGTGCGCATGGTGCTGGGCCCCTGGACGCATGGCGAGCGCAGCGTGCCGTACGCGGGCGATGTGGACTTCGGCCGCGATGCGGTGCTGGATGGCACGCTTGCACCCGACTACGTGCACATGCGGCTCGCGTGGTTCAACCACTGGCTGCGCGGGCAGCCGCTGCCCGCGGGGCAGGACGATGCCGTGCGCTACTTCCGCATGGGCGGGGGCACGGGGCGGCGCACGCCGCAAGGCCGGCTCGACCATGGCGGCGTCTGGCGCAGCGCGGCCCGCTGGCCTGTACCGGCGACCACGCTGGTGCCCTGGTACCTCGCGCCGGGCGGGCTGCTGTCGCAGTCCGTACCGCAGGCCGAGGCCCAGACCGGTTTTTGCTTCGACCCCGCAAGGCCGGTACCCACCATCGGGGGCTCCGTCACCTCGGGCGAACCGCTGATGGTGGCCGGTGCCTACGACCAGCGCACGCACGACGGGCTGTTCGGTGCGCAGGCGCCGTTCGGGCCGCTGGCGGGCCGGGACGACGTGCTGGTGTTCCAGACGCCGCCGCTCGACGGCGATGTGGAGATCACCGGCCCGGTGACCATCGCGCTGTGGGTGTCGTCCACCGCACCCGACACCGACTTCACGGCCAAGCTGATCGACCAGTACCCACCCAGCGAGGACTACCCCGAGGGGTATGCGATGAACCTGACTGACGGCATCCTGCGCTGCCGCTACCGCGACTCGTGGGAGGAGCCGGGGCTGATGGCGCCTGGCGAAGTGGTGGAGATCACCATTGAGCCCATGCCCACGTCCAACCTCTTCCGCCGGGGCCATCGGATACGGCTCGACATCTCGAGCAGCAACTTCCCGCGGTTCGACGTCAACCCCAACACCGGCGCTCCGGAGGGCAGTGCGGGGCCACGGGTGGTGGCGTTCAACACCGTGCACATGGGGCCGGGGCGTGCGTCCTGTGTGGTCTTGCCGATGCAGCCCATGGCGTCTGCCGAGGACTCCCCCGCGCGGTGACCCAGGGCGCCCGGGCGGCGGCTCAGCGGCGCGTCGCCGGGGGCGCCGCGCCGCGCCAGCGCGACACGCTCTCCATGATCAGCACCGTGCACACCATCCACGTGCCGCCCAGCAGCCAGCCTGCCAGCACATCACTGGCGTAATGCACGTGCAGCACCACACGGCTCCAGCCGGTGGTGAAGATCAGCGCACCGGCCAGCACCACCGCAGGCAGGTGCCAGGCGCGGGGCAATAGCCGCGTGGCCAGGTAGGCCAGCATGGCGTAGGCCACCATCGATGCGCTGCTGTGCCCACTGGGAAAGCTGTAGCCGCTGGCCTCGGCGATGCCGTGCGTGTGCTCGGGCCGCACGCGCTCGAACAGACGCTTCAGCACCTTGGTCAACGCGCCGTTGCCCGCCATGGCCACCAGCCAGCCGGTGGCCAGCAGGCGATGCCGGCGCAGCCACAGCAGGGCGGCCACGCCCAGTGCCAGCGCGGTCAGCACCCAGGTGTCGCCCAGGTGGGTGAGGGTGGCAAACCATTGCAGCACGGCGGCGGATGCCTGTGCTTGCAGGCCTGCGGCCAGTGCGTCGTCCAGTGTGCCCCAGGTGCCCGGGGCGCGCCCGCTTTCGGCCAGCTCTGCGAGCGCGGCACCTGCCAGAGCCAGCGTGCAGGCCGATGCGGCCATGGCGGCCACCAACACCCAGCGCGCTTGCGCTGGAAACATGCGGCCCAGCGGGGCGCCTGCGTGTTGTCGCAGGCGGCGCAAGCCGGTCAAGGCGACGCTACCCAGCAGGGCAAACGACAGCACGCCAGCCATCCACCAGCCCAGGGGGTGTTGCGCCAGCAGGGCGCCGATGTCGCTGGCGGCCAAAGCGCTGGAGGTTGTGGTCATGGAGATAGTGGGTCCTTTCTTTGGATGCACCCGCAGGGCGGGCGGCCCATGGAGAGAAGCCGTGGGTTGTACCGAAGTTCCCAGCATCCCGTTGCATGGTGGGTGTATTGCATCGCCGCTGCCGCTGTCGGAGCCGGCTGACAAAGGGTAGGCGTGGCTACCGGCTGCACGGGGGTCAGCCGTTTGTCACCATGGAGTGCCCTGCAATCCTTGTTGGCGCTCATGGTGTGGTGTGGGCCTGCGGGCTCGCCCGGTCGCTGCGATTGGCTCAGCGCGGTGTGGGGTTGCTCTTGTTTGTTGCAGAGTTTTTGAATGACACCTTTGGAACACACCCTCCCTCCCCAGCCCCGTGGCCCCATCCATCTGGTGGTGCCACAGCGGCCAGGTGCCGACCTGGACCTGCTGCGCGCCAAGCTCGAAGGTGTGCCTGCCCTGCAGGCGCACGACGTGGTGTGGCACGTGCCTGACCGGCGCGCCGACATCGTGCAGCTGGCCGAGCAAGCCGCCCAGGCCGCGCAGGATGATGGCGGACTGGTGGTGGCCGCCGGGGGGGACGGCACCATCAACGCGGTGGCGTCGGCCGCGCTGCGCGCCGGGGTGCCGCTGGGGGTGGTGCCCATGGGCACCTTCAACTATTTCAGCCGCGAGCACGGCCTGGCGCTGGACCCCGAGACCGCCGTGCAGGACCTGCTGCAGGCGCTGCATGCCGGGGACCTGCGGCCGGTGCAGGTGGGGTTTGTGAACCGCCGCATGTTTGTGGTCAACGCCAGCGTGGGCCTGTACCCCAAGATGCTGGCCGACCGCGAGATGGCATCGCGCCGCTTTGGCCGCAAGCGCTGGGTGGCCATAGCGGCGGCGGTGTGGAGCCTGTTTCGTCCCGCATCGGGCCGCCGCTGGCGCGTGGTGATGAAGACGCACCAGGGCGCCGAGGCGCAGCAGGAGGAGCATCTGGTCACCACCCTGTTTGTGGGCAATAACCCCTTGCAGCTGGACCGCATGGGCCTGCCGCAGGCGCAGAAGGTGGCAGACGGCGGGCACTTGGCCGTGGTGATGCTCAAGCCCCAGGGGCGCTGGGCCATCGCCCGCACTGTGTGGAACGCGGCCACCGGCCAGCTCGACAAGGACAACGCGGTGGTCAGCATGGCGTGTGCCGAGCTGACCGTGGCGCCCGCCAGCTGGCGGCCCCCGCAGGTCAAGGTGGCGTTTGACGGCGAGCGGGAGTGGATGGCTCCACCCCTGCATTTCCGCATCAGTGCGCGGCCGCTGTGGCTGGTGGCACCGAGCCCGCTGGTGCGCGATGGCGCAGCGCAGACCCCACCACCAGAAGAGACCGCTTTCGCAGCCTCCGCAACCGACACGCCTGCGCCCGGCACTACCCCCGCCCCCGGCTTGCTGCCTGCATGATGGTGCCCCCCGTGCGCCAGCCCACTGCCTGCGACCACCTGCCATGACTGTTTTGATGCACCTGTCGGACTTGCACTTCGGTGCGCACGACCCGTTGGTGTGTGCTGCTGTGCAGCGGCTGGCGCAACGCCTGGGGGTGGCCATGGTGGTGGTGTCGGGCGACCTCACGCAGCGCGCCACGGCCGAGCAGTTTGAGCAGGCCGCGCGGTTTGTGCAGGGCCTGCATGCGCGCAGCACCCTGGTGCTGGCGGGCAACCACGACCTGCCCCTGTTTGCGTGGTGGATGCGCTGGGGCCGTTCGTACGAAAGGTTCTCCGAACAGTTCGGCATGGACCAGGAGCCTGTACGGCAGATGGGAGCGTTCTACGTGGTGGGTGTGAACACTACCCGTGCCTGGCGGCACGAGCGCGGCAGCCTGTCGTCTGCCCAGATCGAGCATGTGGCGCTGCTGCTGGCGCGTGCACCCCCGGGTGCATGGCGCATTGTGGCCAGCCACCACCCGCTGGTGGCGCGCGACGCCGAGGACCATGACCACCGCCCCCACCGCGCCGACGAAGCCGTGGAGCGCTGGCGCATTGCCGGTGCGCAAATGCTGCTGTCCGGCCACGTGCACCAGCCGCGCCTGTTGCAGCCGGTACCGGGGCTGTGGGCCAGCAGCGCGGGCACGGCGGTGTCGCACCGCCTGCGGCACGGCAGCCCCAACAGCCTGGTGGTGCTCAGCACCGAGGCATCGGGCGCCGCGCCAGACGGCCAGGCGAGGGTGGCGGCACGGTGGGACTATGACGGCGCGGTGGGCGAGTTTGTGTGTGTGGACCGGGTGGCTGCCAGGTGACGGCGGAAGACGCATCAATTGCTATGTTGTTGATAGCATTTGATACATATGGATGTAGCGCTTCAAGCCAAAAAGATCGAATTTTTCTACCGGGAAGCGCTGCGGCGCTGCTGGCACGCCCCACACCGGTTTGCTGATAGCGGGCAGGTGCCGCTGACCTCGCTGTTGCTGCTTTGCCCGGGGTGTTTTCACCGGTTGACCAGCCGTGGGGCGGCGCCTATTCTGGGTGGTGAATGGCAGGCATTGCCTTTAGAACCTGTTCAAGATCTGGAGCAGGTTCTTACCCCACCCACAAAAACCCGGCCGCTCCACGCCCCAGACCTCCATGCACAAAGAATTCCACCACGACGCTGTGCGCCGCCTGCAGGCGCTGATCGAACGCGAAACCGGCAAGCCGCTGGGCGAGGCGGCGCAGGCCGAGATGGCGGGCATCCTGCACGGTATGGAAAACCCCGAAGGTGCTGCCGCCAATGGCCTGGAGGTGGCGCCGCGCGAGGTCACCATCCTGCTTGCCGACCTGCGCGGGTTCACTGCGCTGTCGGGCTCACAGCCTGCGTCGGTGGTCATTGCGGCGCTCAACCGCTGCCTGGCACGGCTGTCGGAGGTGGTGTTCAAGTACCAGGGCACCATCGACAAATTCATGGGCGACTCGATCATGGTGCTGTTCGGCGCCCCGGTGGCCCGCGACGACGATGTGGACCGCGCGCTGCTGTGTGCGGTGGAGATGCAGATCGCCATGCGCGAGCTGAACCTGGCCCACCTGACCGAGCGCCTGCCGGAGGTGTTTCTGGGCATTGGCGTGAACACGGGCACGGTGATGGCCGGGCGCTTTGGCTCGGATGTGTATTCCGAATACACGGTGATCGGCGAGGCCGTGAACCTGGCTTCGCGGATTGAGGCGCTGAGCCTGCGGGGCCAGGTGCTCATCAGCGACTCCACCTACCAGCGCTGCTGGGGGCTGGTGTCGGCGTCTGCGCCCATGCAGGTGTTCGTCAAGGGGCGCACGCAGCCCGTCAGCCTGCGCGAGCTGATCGCCATCCCGTCGCACAAGCTCAAGGTGCCCCGCCAGGAGTTCCGCCGGAGCCACCGTGTGGACGCGCGCCTGCCCTGCCTGTGCCAGCGCATGCAGGACAAGATCGTGGTGCCCCACATCGTGCACGGTGCCATCCGCGACATTGGCTACCACGGCCTGCTGGTCGAGCTGATCGAGCCGCTGGAACCCCACAGTGAGATCAAGCTGGAGTTCGAGCTGCCGCTGGTGGACTACCGCGTGGCCGATGTGTATGCGCGGGTCATCACCCTCAAGCAAGAGGGCGACGAATGGGTGGCCGGGCTGGAGTTCACCTCCATCAGCGCCGAATGCCGCGCCAAGGTACAGATGTTTGTGCAGCTGCTGGTGGCGCACTGACGCGCGCGCACACCGCACCGCTGGCCGTTCAGCATCCCAGCAGGCTGGCGAGATCGGTCAGGTCCTTGACGTGCAAGTCATTGCCGGGCTGCGGCGACACATCCTTGGGCTGTGCCACGCCAAACTCGTGTGGCCGTTCGATGTACGCCGTGCGCAGGCCACAGCCCCGCGCAGCGGCCAGGTCGTCGTGGTGCGCCGCCACCAGCGCCACCTGCTGTGGTGGCAGGTCAAACACCCGCGCCACGCCCAGGTAGGTGTCGGGATGCGGCTTGTAGGCCTTGAACACCTCGGCGCTCAACACACAGTCCCAGGGCAACCCGGCGCGCTTGGCCATGTTGGCCAGCAGGCCGATGTTGCCGTTCGATAGCGTGGTGATGGTGTAGCGCTGCTTGAGCCGCGTCAGCCCCTGCACGCTGTCGGGCCAGGCACGGAGCCGGTGCCACGCGCGGTTGAGGTGGTGGCGCTCGGCATCGCCCAGGTGTGCCAGCCCAAAGCGCGGAAGGATCTCGTCCAGGATCTGCCGGTGCAGGGCATCGATCAGCGTCCAGCCCTGTTCGCCGCGCATCACCCGCGCCATGGCGGGCTGGTAGCCCGCGCGCCACGCCAGTGCAAACGCATCGGCATCCACCTGGGGATAGAGTGCCCGCACCTCGCGCGCAATGCTGCCGTGCCAGTCCACCACGGTGCCAAAGATGTCGAAGGCCAGCACCTGCACCTGGGCAAAGGGATGGTCGGCAGGCAGGGCAGTGGGGTTGGTGGATGGGAGGGTGTTCATGCGCCCATCGTAGATGGCGGCGGCCAGCCCTCGTCCCCACTGCGGCATTGCCGCCACACTGCGCACAAAGGGCTGGAGCGCTACCCGCAGCTTGCGCTACATTGGCTGCGGGCTGGCCTTTCTGCCAGCCACGTCGCTCGGACGGTTCCGGGCGCTTACGTGAAAGTCACACCGCATGTCTGCATCGCAGGGCAAGCGCCGTTTTGCGCGCATCGATCGCCTCCCTCCCTACGTCTTCAACATCACTGCCGAGCTCAAGCTCGCCGCCCGCCGCCGGGGCGAAGACATCATCGACATGAGCATGGGCAACCCCGACGGGGCCACGCCACCGCACATCGTCGCCAAGCTCACCGAAGTGGCCCAGCGGCCCGATACCCACGGCTACAGCGCCAGCAAAGGCATCCCGCGCCTGCGCCGCGCCATCAGCCACTGGTACAAAGACCGCTATGCGGTGGACATCAACCCCGATACCGAGGCCATCGTCACCATCGGCTCCAAGGAGGGCCTGGCCCACCTGATGCTGGCCACGCTGGACCGGGGCGACACCGTGCTGGTGCCTGACCCGAGCTATCCCATCCACATCTACGGTGCGGTGATTGCCGGTGCCGACATCCGCAGCGTGCCCGTGGCGCCCGATGTGGACTTTTTTGCCGAGCTGGAAAAGGCCATTCGCGGCAGCTACCCCAAGCCCAAGATGATGATCTTTGGCTTCCCGAGTAATCCCACGGCGCAGTGCGTGGACCTGAGTTTCTTCGAGCGCGTGATCGCCCTGGCCAAGAAGCACGACATCCTGGTGGTGCACGACCTGGCCTATGCCGACATCGTGTACGACGGCTACCGCGCGCCCAGCATCATGGAAGTGCCCGGCGCCAAGGACGTGGCGGTGGAGTTCTTCACCCTCTCTAAAAGCTACAACATGGCTGGCTGGCGCGTGGGCTTCATGGTGGGCAACCCCGACCTGGTGTCTGCCCTGGCCCGCATCAAGAGCTACCACGACTACGGCACCTTCACGCCCCTGCAGGTGGCCGCCATTGCCGCGCTGGAGGGTGACCAGCAGTGCGTGAAAGATATTGCTGCCCAGTACCAACGCCGCCGTGACGTGCTCTACAAGGGGCTCATCGAAGCGGGTTGGGCGGTGGACTGCCCAAAGGCCAGCATGTACATCTGGGCCCGTATCCCCGAGCCCTACCGCGCGCTGGGTTCGCTGGAGTTCGCGCGGCAGTTGCTGGACAAGGCCAAGGTGTGTGTGTCGCCTGGCATTGGGTTTGGCGACCAGGGGGACGAGTACGTGCGGTTTGCGCTGATCGAGAACGAGGCGCGGATTCGGCAGGCGGTGCGGGGGATTCGTGCCATGTTCAAGGCGGATGGGTTGTTGAAGCTGCCCCCGGTGATACCCGCCTGAGAAAGGCGCCGCAAGGCGGCGCTGAAACCCGTTGCAACGACTGCTTACGGCATCGGCGTGCGCCGCCGCGTAGACTGCGGCGCATGTTTCTGGACTACAACCCCGACGACCTCGACGTCACCATTTCCGAACTGCTGGTGGCCACCAGCGACGCTGCCGACCCCGACCTGCCAGCGGCTGTACCGCAGGTGCTGAAGCTGCTGCGCACCCGCCTCAACATGGACGTGGCCTTCGTGTCCCAGATCACCGAGGGGCGCAGAACCATTAAGGCGGTGGACAGCGCCGCAGACTTTTCCGCAGTGCAGCCGGGCAGATCGGACCCCGTGGAGGAAAGCTGGTGTCAGTGGGTGATCGAGGGGCGCTTGCCTGAAGCGATCAAGGACGCCGGGCCCCTGGTGGTGGCGGGCCGGGCACCCAACCCCGGCTTTCCCATCGGCACGCATCTGAGCACGCCGGTGCGGCTTTCGGGCGGGGAGATATATGGCACGTTGTGCTGCTTCAGCCGTGGCGTGCAGGCCGACGTGGACATCGGCCGTCTGCGGTACACAGCTGACCTGCTGGCCTCCAGGCTCACACTGGATCCCGGGCAGCGCTGACCTCCTGCAGGGCAGTGTTGATCGGCTCCTTACATCGCCCAGATCCGGGGTGCTTCCCCTTCCAGCGACCACATCGCCTGGCGCCACGCCACCCGCACGGCCTTGAGCAGTTTCATCGCGGGCTCCACCTGCGGCGCCAGCACGCGCACCACCACCATGCGGTCGTTGGGGCTGGTGGCGCCTGCGGTGGCCTTGACCAGGGGGTGCTGATCCATCACCGCACGGGCCGCGTCCAGTGCGGTGTCGCGGCGCGTCCGGTCAAGTGGGGTGCCTGCGGCAAAGAACATGCTGGCCATGCAGCGGTGGCCCCCCAAGCCCAAGGGGCTGCTCAGCAGCCGGTCATCGGCGGCGTCGACGACGCCGCGCTCCAGCCACAGGCCGGGCACTTCCAGGTGCTGGGTGAAGCGGCCTTGTTCAAACGGCTGGCCCGCGTGCGGCAGGCCCAGCGCGGTCACGTCCCAGGCGATGCATTCTGCGCCGGGGGCCAGGTTCAGCGTGAGGTGGTTTTCAGCGTGGCAGGCGCTGTAGCACAGGGCCTCCAGCGGCAGCCATTCCAGGCGCGCGCCTTCGGCCAGGGTGAGGTGGCTGCGCTGCAGTGCCAGCGGGCCGGTGGAGCGGTAAAAGCGCGTGGCGCCGGGCGTGGTGACCAGGCCGTGGGCGCCTGGGCCCACGGTGGCGGTGATGTCCAGCGTGTCGCCGCCCACCAAGCCGCCGGGCGGGTGCACCAGCACGTTGTGGCAGATGGCGTCGCCCTCGGGGTACAGGCTTTGCAGGATGCGCAGCGGCCCGTTGTGCTCGTAGCGGGCTACCGTGCGGGCGTTGTGTTCTGCCGTGTAGTCGAGCTGAAGGCGGGCGTGCCAGGGCATGTTTCGATGGTTTGCTACTAAATGAGTAGCTGATTATGCCCTGCAGGCAAGCGGTAGAGGCCCGTGGGTGCGACACGCGCCACCCGTTTTCTCTACGCTGTTTGGCGTACAGGTGTCTGCACGGGGGCTGTGGGTTCGGCCGTGTACCAGCTGCGCAGCTTGCCCGGGTTGAGCAGGCCCTGGGGGTCAAAGCGGCGCTTCATGCCCACCACGGCCGGGTCCAGGTTGTTCTGCTTGCCGTCTTCTACGATGTACACGTGCGGGTTGTTGATCTGCACGCCGTGGTCGCGGTAGATCTGCATGATCTGGTTCAGACGCTCTTCGGTGGTGTAGCGGATGATCTGCAGGCCGCTGCAGTTGAAGGCGCCCTCCTTGGTGCGCAAGAACTCCAGATGCATCATCACCTCGCCTTTCAGCGCGGCCTCCAGCGCCTTCACCTGCTTGAGGCGGTGCACGGGGTTGAAGCCGCTCTGGATGTAGGTCAGGCCCTTGTCCACCTTGAGGGCGTGCAGGGTGGTGTGGTTCCAGGTGTATTCGAGCAGCGTCTTGTGGCTGCTGGCCACTTCGTCGGCCGTCTTGCGGTAGGTGACCTGGCCGCCGTGCTGGGCCACCATGTCGCGCATGCCGGCCTCGGAGTGCGGGGCCACCAGCAGCAGCACCGCGTGCTGGTCGGCAGGCAGGTGCTCTGCCAGACTGGTGAAGTACTGCGGGATGGGCGCGGCCAGAAAACACACCTCTTTTTTCTCCAGCCCGGGCGCGCTGCCAAAGCGGTCGGCAAACTCCAGCGCGGCGTCAAACTGCCCGAAGGTGGCGATGCATTCGGTCCATGCCACGGCAGGGGTCAGCGCTACCTCCAGCTCCAGCACGATGCCGTTGGTGCCGTAGGTGTGGTGCAGCAGCATGGCCTCGGGGCCTCGCAGCTCGATGATTTGGGGCTCGGGTTCCACCGTCATGGCGCGCACGGCCAGTACGTTGCCGGGCGCGGCCAGCGGGCCGTGGTTGATGGAGCCCGCACCGCCAAAGCCGCCGCCGAACAGCCCCCCCAGCGTGGCGCTGCGGTAGGTGCTGGGCAGCCAGCGCAGCTCTTGCCCCTGGGGCTTGGACTGCGCATCAAAGTCTGCCAGCCGGATGCCCGATTGCGCGCGGCCCACGCCGCCGCGCACCCAGCCAAACGCGTTGTAGCCCGACAGGTCCAGGATCACGCCGCCGTGCAGCGGTGTGCTCTGGCCATAGTTGCCGGTACCGCTGCCGCGCACGGTGAGCGGAATGCCCGCACTGGCGCAGGCGGCCACCACTTGGCGGATTTCTGCTTCGGTGCGCGGGCGCACGGCAATGTCGCCGCGCTTGCCCGCCAGATCGCGCTTGAGCACGGGGCTGAACCAGGCGAAGTCCTGCGAGAGGCGGCCCACGCGCAGCGGGTCGGCAATCCAGTCGAGGTCGGGCAGCAGGTCGGGCAGTTGGTGGGCGGTGGTGGTCATGTCGTTATCTCCTAGAGGCCGTTTGGGGGCAAAGGGGGGCCTGCACCGCGCAATCTGAAGGTCATGCGCGGTGTGGTGTCGGAAGTGGTGGGTTCAGTCCTGCGAGTTTTCGGAGGCGTGCCAGCCGCCCAGCGCCAGTCGCGTGAGCCATGCCATCAGCACGAACAGCGCGACACCGGTGAGCGAAATCAGCAGCAGTGCAGCAAACATGCGCGGGATGTTGAGCTGAAATCCCGCCTGCAAGATCTGGTACGCCAGCCCCGCACCCTGGCCCCCGGTGCCCGCCACAAACTCCGCCACCACGGCGCCGATGAGCGCCAGGCCGCTGGAGATGCGCAGCCCGCCAAAGAAGTAGGGGAGCGCGCTGGGGATGCGCAGGCGCAACAGCGTCTGCAGCCGCGTGGCGCGGTTGAGCTGAAAGTAGCTTTGCAAGTCAGGCTCCACGCTGCGCAGGCCCAGCGTGGTGTTGCTGATGATGGGGAACAGGGCGACCAGTGCGGCGCAGATCACCATCGATGCCGTCGGGTCCTTGACCCAGATGATGATGAGTGGTGCCACGGCCACGATGGGCGTGACCTGCAGCAGCACGGCGTAGGGGAAGAGCGCGGTCTCGATGCGTTTGCTCTGGACAAACAGGAACGAGATCAGCACGCCCGCCACCGTGGCCACCACAAAGGCCAGCACCGTGATCTTGACGGTGACCCACAGCGAGCCGCCCAGGGCGGCCCAGTCGGTGAACAGCGTCTTCATCATCAGGATGGGTGAGGGCACCAGGTAGGGCGGTAGCTCCATGGCCGTGACCAGCCCCTGCCAGAGCGCGATCAGCACCAGGCCGACCAGCACGGGGTAGACCACGCGCTGCACGCGGGGTTGGGCCATGAGCGGCGGGCGTTTGGGTGTGGCCTTGGCGGCAGGTTTGGCAGCGACTGGTGCAGGCGCTGAGCGCGGGGCGGCTGCGGGGTGGGCGGTGACCACGGGCGACGCCATGGGTGCGGAAGGGAAAGGGGTGCTCATGCCACGGTCTCCTCGGTGTCCACGCTGGCGCGCAGCAGGCTGTCTTGCAGCAGCTTGGCGTAGCGGCTGAATTCGGGCGAGACCATGAAGTCGGCCGTGCGGGGGTAGGGCGCATCGATGCGGAACTCTTCGACCACGCGGCCCGGGCGCGCGGCCATCATGACCACGCGGCTGGAGAGGAACACCGCCTCGTGGATCGAGTGAGTCACAAAGATCACGGTGAGCTTCTTCTTGCGCCACAGATCCAGGAGGTCGGCGTCGAGCTTGTGGCGCGTGATTTCGTCGAGTGCGCCAAAGGGCTCGTCCATCAGCAGCAGGTCGGGCTGGGTGACCAGGCCGCGCGCGATCGATACGCGCATCTGCATGCCGCCCGACAGCGCACGAGGCAGGGCGTTGGCAAACTTGGACAAGCCCACCAGTGCCAGCGCTTCGGTCACGCGCGCATCGGCTTCGGCGCGAGGCACGCCCGCCAGGTCCAGCGGAAGGCGCACATTGGTCTGCACACTGGCCCAGGGCATGAGCGTGGGCGACTGGAAGACAAACGCCATCTTCTTGCCGCTCTCTTCCAGCTGCGCCACGGGCTTGCGCCACAGGTGCAGGCGGCCGTCGGTGGGCTCCAGCAGCCCCGCCACCATTTTCAGCAGCGTGCTCTTGCCGCAGCCCGAGGGGCCGAGCAGGGTGACGAACTCGCCTTCCTCAATGGTCAGGTCCACCGGCAGAAGGGCCTGCGTGCCGTTGGGGTAGGTTTTTTCGGCGGAGAGCACCTCCACGGCGGGCGTGGAATGGTGCACCGGTGCCTGGGCGTGTGCCAGCGGTGGAGATTCAGCGGGGGATGTCATGGTCGCCTTTCGATGGATGCGGCCGGGCGTGGGAGGGCTGCGCACCGGCCGCTGTTTCAGGGCTGTCAGGGCTCAGGGCAGAACCTTGAGGTCTTTGACGAAGGCGGTGGTGTAGGTCTCGGTCAGCTTGACCTTGGCGGGGTCGATGAGCTTGGCGTCCACCAGGAAGTCGTAGCTGGCCTTGGCGCGCGCGTCGGTCATGATGCCGATGCCCATGGTGGCTGCGTCGCCCCCGGTCGCCATGCCCATTTCCTTGAGCTTGGCCACGCTGTAGGCGAGCTGCTCGTCAGTCATGTTGGGGTTGTCTTTCTTGATGAGCGCGTTGGCGGGGGCCGGGTCGGCCAGGTAGCTCTTCCAGCCTTCCATCGACGCCTTCACGAACGAGGCTACGGCGGCGCTGCGGTCCTTCACCGTCTTTTCCATGCACGAGATGGTGGTGGCATACGCTGGGTAGCCCTGGTCGCTGAACATCAGCGTGTTGGCCTTGACGCCCGCCTTGGCAATCGCAAACGGCTCGGATGTCAGGTAACCCTGCTGGGCGGAGTTCTTGTCAGCGACAAAGGGCTGGATGTTGAAGGTGTAGGGGCGGGTCTGCGAATCGGTGAAGCCGTACTTGGCCTTGAGCCAGGGCCAGTAGCCGCGCTGGGCCGACGACGCGATCAGGATGGTCTTGCCCTTGAGGTCTTCGAATTTCTTCACGTCCTCGTGCGCGATGAGCACCTGCGGGTCCTTCTGGAACACGGCCGCCACATTGACTACGGGCACGCCGCCTTCACGCATCTGGATCATCTGCAGGTCGCTCGACCCCATCACGCATTCGGCCTGGCCGGCGGCCATCATCTGCACGATGTTGACCTGCGGGCCGCCCATCTTGATGGTCACATCCAGCCCGTACTTTTTGTACAGGCCCGTAGCCACCGCCTGGTAGAAGCCGCCATGCTCGGCCTGCGCATACCAGTTGGTCATGTAGGTGAACTTTTCCTGCGCGTGGGCCTGCATGGTGCCGACGGCACCAACAGCGAGCAGCGCGGCTGCACCAAGTTTGGAAAGGCGGGAGGCGGTCTTCATCATGGTGGTACTCCGGTAGGGTGGTGGAGGTGGAACGAAGGGACAACGAAGGGGAAGGCGAAAAGGTTTTGCGGTGGCGTTCGCAGGTTTCAGGCCAGTGCGCTGGAGTGCTCCACGTGGCCGGTGTGATGGGCGCGGCCCCAGGTGGGCTCAGCGCGCGGTGCCCACTGCAGCTTGTGCAGCTCGGCAATGGCGGCGGCCCAGCTCACGGCCAGCGAGTCGAGGATGGCGTGCCCTTGTTCGGCCGTGGCGGGCAGCGGGTCGCCAATGATTCCGCTGGGGCCGAAGTCGCGTGCACTCCAGGCGCAGGCCGGGCGGCCGTCGGGTGAGAGCAGGGGCGAGTCAAAAACGGGCGGGTAGTTGACTACCGCACGCTCCATGTGCACGGTGTCGGGGGCCAGCGCCAGCATCAGTGCGGTTTCGGCATGACCGGCGTGCATGGCCAGGCGTTTTTCCTTGTCGGAGAGGAACTTGCCCGCCACATGCGGCACACGCCAGGTGAAGCTGGGCACGACGATGAAGTCGCCATGGCGCAGGCGCAACTCGCGTGCGCACATCTCCATCACCTGCGGCTGGCCGCCGTGGCCGTTGACGAACAGCAGCTTGCGAAAGCCCGCGCGGTACACCGACTCGCCCACCTCGTTCATGGTGGCCAGCAGGGTCTCGCCGCTGAGCGTGACGGTGCCGGGAAAGTGCAGGTGCTCTTCGGACTTGCCGTAGGTGATGGGCGCCATCGCGAACGCAGGCACATCGGCCGGCAGGCGCGCCAGCGCATGGCCCACCACACCCGCGCTGATCACCGTGTCCACCGCACAGGGCAGGTGCGGGCCGTGCTGCTCGGTGGCGCCCGTGGGCAGCACGATGACGGTGTTTTCCTTGTCGGGCAGGTCGGCGATCTCGGTCCAGCTCAGGTAAGGCAGGTAGCGGTGGGGCGGGTTGTAGCCGTGCAGCATGAAAGACTTTCGTGAAGGTGTTGGGGGTGTATCAGCGCTGTGGCAGATAGGCCGTGGCTTCGACCTCGATCAGGATGTCGGGCGTGGGCAACATGCCGCTCACTTCCACTACGGTGGATGCGGGGGGCTCGCCGGGGAAGAACAGCTTGCGCACGCGGCTGTACTGCGGGAAGTGGTCCAGGTTCTTGAAGTACTGCACCAGCTTGAACACGTCGGACATCTGGCCGCCTGCGGCCTCGATGGTCAGGCGGATGCGGTCGAGCACGTACCAGCTCTGCGCGAGGATGGGGCCCTCCTTGATGTCGCTGCTGAACTCGCCCGTGCGGCCAATCAGCGTGGCGGCCTCATGCGGGATGTCGTCGTAGCCACGCACGATGCGGCTGGCGGCAGGGTCCACGGCAATGATCCCGCTCAGGTAGATGAAGTCGCCTGCGCGGCGCCATGCGGCGTAGCGGGCCAGGGGCTGGGCGATACCTGGCGCAGATGTGGGGCTCATGCGAGGCTCCTTGTGGATTGGGTGGTTGGCACATGCCAGGCAGCCGGTGCATGGCCGCTGGCGACGCGGCCCTGGCGCAGCACCACACGGCTTTGTGCGCGCGATGGAAAGCCCCAGTGGTCAGCCTGCGTGAAGACCAGCAGGTCAGCCACCGTGCCAGGCTGCAGCGGCAGCGCCGTGGTGCCAGTGCGGCCGGTGCACAGCCAGTCGGCGCGGCACAGCGATTCGCTCCATTGGTCGAAAGGTGCATCCAGCTGCGCAGCCAGCACACCCGTGGCCAGGGCTTCCAGCGGGTCAAAGCTGCCCACGGGGCAGAACGGGTCTTGCACGTTGTCGCTGGCGACCAGCACCGGGATGCCGCGTGCACGGGCCTCCTTCACCAGCGTCAGACCACGCTGGCGCGGCGTGCGGCCGGTGGTGGCGTCCTGCAGCAGCAGGTTGGTGATGGGCAGCGTGACCAGGGTGATGGGGCTTTGTGCCACGGCATCGAGCGTGGCGAGGGCCGTGGCCTCGTCCTGTGCGGCCAGCGCGCAGGTGTGGCCGCAGACCACATGGCCTTCGAAACCCAGCTCCTTGAGCAGTGCGGCCGTGGTCGCCAAGCCCTGGGCGCCGGGGTGCAGTTCTTCGTCCACATGCAGGTCCACGTTCAGGCCGTGGTGTTGTGCGGCTTCGAACAGGTGGCGCAGCGCCTGCGGGTCCCAGTTGGTGGAATGCACAAAGCCGCCCAGCAAGGCACCAGGGCCGCTGGCGGCCACGGTGGCGGCAAGCTGCATGGCGGCGCTGCGGTCCTTATACAGATGCAAGGGGATCAGGCTTACGCGCTCCAGCGTGATGCGGTCGGCCCAGTCGTGGGCCAGTGCGTGCAACACGTTCCAGGCCAGCGGCTGCGCGTCGGGCTCCCACCAGTCGCAGTGGGTGCGCAGGTGGACGGTGCCTGCGTCGTAGGCCCATTGCAGCGCGCGGCTGGCGCGGGCGTGGATGTCGGCTTCGGTCCAGCCCTGGCGATCCACCATCATGGCCTCGATGGCGCCCAGCAGGCCGGGTTTGACCTCTCCCATGCGCGGCAGGGTGAAGGCCTTGTCCAGGTGGGTGTGCGCATCGACCAGGCCGGGCAGCACCAGCGCGCCTGCCACGTCCCACACAGCGCCGTGTAGCGCAGGCTGGGTGCCGTGGGGCAGCACTTGCACGATGCGGCCCTGGGCCAGGCGCAGATCGGCCAGTGCGGGCTGGTGGCCCTGCTGCGGCCACGCGGAGGGCAGCAGCCAGCGCGGCAACCGGGCGCGCAGGATGTGGTCGGGGGTGTTGGATGCGTGCATGCCGTGGCCCTTAGAACGTTGTCTTATGCAAAGCGCGCCATGGCCTGGCCCACGCGGGCCTTGAAGGCCGCCAGCCGGGGCGGTGTGGCCACGTTCATGTGGTAGTAGGCGTGGTAGTCCACCCGCGCCTTGCCGCCCGTGAGCAGGCGCATGTAGCGGGTGATGGACTTGCGCGGCGGGTCGCCCATGAACAGGGCCGTCCAGCGGGGGCGCCCGTAAGTGACCACGGCTGAGATGCGCTTGATGTGCGTGAGCGAGGGCTTGACGTTGTGCGGATCGCTGATGTCAAAGGCCACGCCGGGCATGAGCACGCGGTCAAAAAAACCTTTGAGCATCGCCGGCATGCCAAAGCACCAGGTGGGAAAGCAGAAGACCACGGCTTCGGCCCAGAGCAGGCGGTCCACATAGCCCTGCACGGGCAACTGGTTGCTGGGCACCTCGTGGTAGCCCAGGCGCTCCTCGCGGGTCATCACGGGGTTGAAGCCCTCGGCGTACAGGTCGCAGTCGTCCACCTCATGGCCCGCGCCGCGCAGCTGCTGCACCACCTCGGTGTGCAGGGCTGCGTTGTAGCTGGTCTCTACCGGGTGGCAATAGATCACGAGGATGCGCATGGCGGGGGTCCTTCGGGTTGTGGGGGATGGGCCTACAGGTCCAGCGTGAGCGTGGCGCTGTGGCTGCGCGCGCAGCACACGGCGACGTGGGTGGCTTGCTCTGCAGCGCTCAGGCAGCTGTCGCGGTGGTCGGGTTCGCCGTCCAGCCAGCGGGTCACGCAGGTGCCGCACACGCCCTGCTCGCACAGGGTTTCCAGCGGTACGCCAGCGAGCTGCAGCACATCGGCCATGCTCTCGCCGGGGGCGACGGGCAAGCGCATCTGGCTGCGCTGCAGAATCAGCTCGAACGTGTGTTCTGTGCGGGCGGCGTCGGCGGTGTCAGGGGCTGTCTGCATTGTTTGACCATGTGATTTGATCGATTGGTCAAACTATTGCAAAGGCTGTGCCAGCCACAAAAAGCGGTCAAACGTCTTTGTGGTGGATCAACGTGGCCTTGTTGCGACCGATTTGCGCCGCTTGCTGGTGCGCATCACGCCCCGCAGGCCCTCTGGCGCGCAGACCATGCCCAGAAATGGGCATGGGGCTTTAGTCTGGTGCGAGGCCGCAGCCCAGCAGCACAAAGCTGGTGAGTTCGTGCACGATGGGCTCGCGGTCGATGGGTTCATCGGGCGCCAGGCCCAGCATGATGTGCACCTGCACGCCGTAGTCGGCGTAGTGCTGCGTCATGCCCCAGATCTGCATGAGCAGCAGTGTGGGGTTGACGGCGCGCATGCGGCCTTCGGCGATCCAGCGGTTGATGAGGTCCACCTTCTGCTGGGTGGACTTGACGGCCACGGGCCAGTATTTGCCCAGGTTGCGCCCACCGCCCAGCACCTCGGTGGTGAAGATGCGCGACAGGCCCGGGTTGTCCAGCGCGTAGTCGAGCTTCTTGCGCACGTAGCTGCTCAACACCTTCTTGGGATCGTCGCTGTTGCTGTCAAAAATGAAGGCCCCCGACCAGCCGTTGAGCACCGAGTACAGCAGCTCTTCATACAGCTCTTCCTTGCTGCTGATGTAGTAGTGCAGCTGGGGCTTGGTCAGGCCCGCGCGCTCGGCAATGGCCTTGGTGGATGCCCCTTTGAACCCGTGGCGGCTGAACTCGGCAATGGCCGCTTCGCGGATGGCGCCCAGGATGCGTTCACGGCCCTGTTTGGCGCGGCTGAGCAGCGCGCCGGAGGCGGCTTCGGCTTCGGATTCGGTCATGGCTTTGGTGCGAGGCATGGGGGACGGGCGATGGCAGAGTGTGCGCTGCAGATTCTGCCCGCGCAGCAACGGGTCAGACTTTCCAGAACCCGATATGGGGTGCGCTGGCTTCTTCGACCAGCGCCGGGCCGATGCATTCGATAGCGTGGGGCGACGCGGCAAACACGTCGCGGCACGACAGCTCGGCGTCGCGCTGCTCGGCTCGCTCGCCCCGGAACACGCGCAGGCGCTCGGCGTCAATGCCAAACACCACGCGCCCGATGCCGGACCAGAAGATGGCGCCCGCACACATCACGCAGGGCTCGGCCGACGAATACAGCGTGGCCTTGGCCAGGGCATCGCGCCCCACGCGCGGACTGAGCTGGCGCACGGCATTGGTCTCGGCGTGGCCGGTGCAGTCGCCGGTCTCGGTGGTGTTGCAGTAAGCCTCGGCCAGCAGGCGCCCTTCGGCACTGATGACCACCGCACCAAACGGGCGGTTGCCGCGCGCGCGGGCCGTGCACGACCACGCGATGGCCTGGCGCAGGTAGGTGCCGTCCGTGTCGTTGATGGGGGTGGGGTCGTCAAAGCTGGCTGGGGGTGCAGACATGAGCGCGTGCATGGTGTAGGTGTCTCCGTCGATGGTGGGTGGGTGGCTGTCGTTGTGCAACGCCGGACTGTCTGCACGCCCGCCGTTGTGGTGCAGGGCGCTATGCATTTGGCATGCCAATCACAATCAGTGACATGTATGCATGGCTTTTGATGCGCTGTACACAAGTGCTCGCAGCCTGCGTGACACACAAGCAAGGCGCCGTGGGCATTCTTCTTGCATCGGTTTTGGCAAGAGTAGAAGCGTTCACTGCGTTGCCCCCTGTGTGATCCGGCACGGGGCGATGCCAGTCGGAAATTGCTCTTGAAGCCCGCTGTGCACACAGCGGTGTGCGTTGACACATCGTGGCTTCAAGGGTTGAAAGGACGGCCGCCGCAGGCGGTGTCACCCACTCTTGAAGCACCCAGCGGGAGGGCCTTTCTTCCTTCCACTTGCCTTCAGGAGAACTGCATGACCACCACCGCCACCTACGACCTCGCCGAGCTGCAAAAAGAAACGCGCATGGGCGCGATGGGCTCGGAAACCGCGAGCCGCGAGATCCGCCGCATCGACCTCAGCGACTTTGCGCAGCGCAAGATCGAGATTGCCGACCAACTGTGGGACGCCGCCGTCGATGTCGGCTTTTTCCAGATCGTGAACCACGGCATTGACCTGGCCGAGGTGCACAACGCCTTTGCAATGACCGAGCGCTTCTTTGCGCTGCCGGATGCCGTGAAGGCGCAGTACCCGCTCAAGAAAGCGCTGAATGTGGGCTGGGAGAGCCGCGCGCAGGTGCGCCCCTCCACCGGCACACCAGACCAGAAGGAGTCGTACCAGATCACCTGCCCACACATGGCGGGCCTGTGGCCCACCGACGAGGAGCTGGCGGGCTTTCAGGCCACCATGCTCGCCTTCGAAGGCCAGTGCTGGCAGGTGGCCATGCAGGTGCTGTCGTGCTTTGCGTGGAAGCTGGGGTTTGACGAAGCCTTCTTTGCCCGCGCGCACGACCCTGCGCAGGCCAGCTACCAAAGCACCTTGCGCCTGCTGCACTACTTTGCGACCCCGCCCGAGCAGCAAGCCCACCTGGGTCTGTGGCGCGCCGGGGCGCATACCGACTTTGATTGCCTGACCCTGCTCTTTCAGCGCCAGGGTCAGGGCGGCTTGCAGGTGTGCCCGGGCAAGGAGATGGACACCCAAGCCTGGACCTCGGTGGAGCCCGACGAGCAGGCCATCACCTGCAACATCGGCGACATGCTGATGCGCTGGAGCGACGACCAGTTGCCCAGCAACTTCCACCGCGTGAAGAACCCGCTGCCCGGCGAGTACATGGGGCCGCGTTACAGCATCGCCTTCTTTGCCCAGGCCAACCGCGATGCCATCATCGAAGGGCCGGGCAAGAAGTACCCCGCGATTGCCGCTGGCGACTACCTGAACCAGCGGGTGGCGGCCAACTTCAAGGCCTATTGAGGCGCGATGGATGGCTCAGGGGTGGGCGTTGGTTCACCCCGCTCATGCTTTGGCGGGCACCGCCGTCGATAGTTTGGCCGGGTAGGGGCGGCTCAAACAACGTTGCGGGGCACGCCCACAGCGCTCACCCGGAACACGTTGTCTTCCGGGTCCGCCAGCACAGCCTGCCATTGGCCGTAATAGGTGGCGTAGGGTGGCTTGATGATCTGCCCGCCCAGAGCTTTTGTCTTCTCGCTGGCAGCGTCCACGGCATCTGGCATGTCCAGCATGAAGGTGGCGTAGCCTGTCACGCTGCGTGGTGACGGCAAGGTGGCACCGGGCTGCCGGTCAGCCAGGCCCAGTAGGGCATAGGCCTCGGGGGCGTTAATGCCGAGCTGGAAGTGCTCGGTCTCCACCGCCCGGTAGATGGCCGAGCGCGTCCCCGGCGCCTCGGGCAACTGCAGCAGGGCTTGATAGAACTGCAGTTGTGCCTCGATGTCCTGGCACAGCAGGTTGAACCAGAGCCTCATGCCATCACCTCTGCGCTGGCCGGGGTGGTGGATGTGGTGGTCTGACCCAGGCCGTAGGTCTTGCGGTACATGGCCTGCAAGTGCTCGCCCACGGTGCAGGGTGCAAAGCGCGGCGACTCACCGGCAGGCACACAGGTGGGGACGGGGACTACCTGGGCCTCGTAGTCGGGCGTGTAGAAAAAAGGAATGGAGTGGCGCGGTGCGCCCCCGCTGTGCACGTTGCGCACGCGATGCGGGTTGGACCGGTACAGCCCGTTGGTCCAGCGCGGAATCATGTCGCCCAGGTTCACCACCAGCGCGCCCTCGATGGGTGTGGCGGCCACCCATTCGCCGGTGGGCAGCTTCACCTCCAGCCCGCCATGGTGGTCCTGGGCCAGCAGGGTGATGGCGCCCCAGTCCGTGTGCTCGCCCGCGCCAAAGGTGAGTGCTTCGGCGTTTTCAGGATGGGGTGGGTAGCGCAGCAGCCGCAACGTGAGCATGGGGCTCTGGTGTGTGTGGTCGAAGTAGTCCTCGGGCAGGTCGAGCGAGAGAGCCAGCAGCTGCATCAGCCGCAGGGCCAGTTGCCGCATGGCGGCGATGTAGGTGCGGCTTTGGGTGGCCAGCTCGGGCAACCCCTCTGGCCATTGGTTGCTGCCGTAGGAGTGGTAGCCGCGCTGCACGTACGGATGTTCGGCAGCGTAGTCCAGCCCGCAGTAAAAGCTCTCCTTGAGGTCTGGCCGTGCGCTGGCGTCCAGGGTCTGCCCGCCCAGGCTTTCGTAGCCCCGCATGGCGGGGGAGTGGTGCAGCGAGATGGCTTCTTTGGATGCGAGTGGCAGGTCGAAGAACTGCTGCGCCAAGGCAAACTGGCGCGCAATGACGTCCTGCGGCACGCCGTGGTGGCGCACGTAGAAGAACCCTGCGCCCATGCAGGCCTGGCGTAGTTGGGCGGCCACGGCCATTACGGCAGGGCTGCGCGGTGCGCCCGGCTGCAGGGCGCCGCTGAGGTCGATGAGGGGGATGCCCATGGATTTCCCCGGGTCAGGCTTTGAGCTTGCGGTCGGCGGCCGGGGGCAGGAAGCGGTCGGTCCAGATGTCGGCCACCGCCAGGCTGCTCTTGAGGCCGAAGGCGGCCACGGTCTCATCGATGGTGGCCTGCAGGCGCGCAGGGGTGGCAGCGCCCCAGCCGTTGGTGCGTGTCTCAGCGGTCTTCATGGTGCCGTCCACGATGAGCTGCAGGCGTTCGAACTCGATCTCTTCATGGGCCAAGGGCTCGCGGGCCTTGATGGCGGCAGCGCCGGCGCGCGGGTCGGCAATCGCATCGACCCAGCCGCGCGTGGTGGCCTTGACGAAGGCCTTCATGGCATCCGGGTTGTCCTGCATGCTCTTGGCGTTGGCGATCAGCCCGTTGCCGTAGGACTTGAGGCCGTAGTCCGAGAAGCGAAACACCGTGATCTGATCCGGCGTCAGGCCGCGCGCCTTCAGGTTGAGCAGACCGGTGAAGAAGAAGTACGCCGCCGCGTCGAAATCGCCTTTGACGAAGCGTGTGTCGCCGATGTCGGGTGCCACGTTTTCCCATTTCACGCCGCTGCCATCAAAGCCCTGTGCCTTGGCAAAGGCGGGAAAGAGCTTGCGCGAAGCGTTGAAGGGCTGGCCCAGGATGGTCTTGCCCGCCAGGTCGGCGGGCTTCTTGATGGCGCCGTCCTTGCGTACCATGACCGAGTTGGGGTTCAGGTCGTACTGGATGGCGACCGCTGCCAGCCTGGACTGCGGATTGGCGGTGTTGAACTCGATCATGGTCGAGAGGTCGGCCGATGCCACGTCATACGCACCGCCCGCCACCAGGCTGATGGCCGAGGCAGACCCGTTGCCGGTGTCGATGGTGACATCGAGGCCCGCATCCTTGTAATAGCCCCGCTGCTGCGCCAACAAAAAGCCTGCGCCCGAGGCCTCGATCTTCCAGCCCAGGTTGAACTTGAACTTCTGCAGATTGCCCTGGGCGCGCACAAACGGTGTGGCAGACAGAAGGGCGGCGGCGCCGGTGGCGCGGATGAGGGAACGGCGTTGCATGGTGGAGCACTCCTGGTCGTTGGCGGATAACCACGGGGGAGTGAAAAGCCAGGCTTCACACCCCTCCGGACGGGGTGCATGCAATCAACCGACAGGGCGCTGGGGCTGCAAGGTGGGGGCAGCGGCCTCCTGAAGACGCACAGTCCTGCGCGCCCGTGGTGGCGTCAGTCCATTGCATGCTTCAAGAGCAATTTCCGGGCGGTGGCCGCTGAACGCTTCTACTCTTGGCTTCGGCGTATTTGCAGGATCTGTGCCATGCGATCCCATCGTGTGGGCTATACCCGAACACCCTTGCGCGCCACACCATGGTGCGCCCTGCACCAGCGTCAGGCGTGCAGCGGCAACTGTGGTGCGGGGTAGGTTTTTACAGCCAGGGCTTGAGCCAGCCCAGCCCGTCGCTGGTGGCGTGGGCGGCAGCGCCACGCGCGGGGCGGTATTCGCAGCCAATCCAGCCGTCGTAGCCCATGCTATCCAGCAGCTTGAACAGGTAGGTGTAGTTGATCTCGCCCACATCGGGTTCGTGGCGCTCGGGCACACCGGCAATCTGGAAGTGGCCGACGTTGCCGGTGGGCAGGTACTGGCGCACCTTCATGGCCAGGTCGCCTTCCACGATCTGGCAGTGATACAGGTCCATCTGCACCTTCACATTGGCGGCACCGATCTCGGCGATCAGTCCATGGGCTTGGTCCTGGCGGCTCAGGAAGAAGCCAGGCATGTCGCGGCCGTTGATGGGCTCCAGCAGGATCTGGATGCCATGGGGCGCGGCCTGCTCGGCGGCGTAGCGCACGTTGGCGATGTAGGTGGCGCGCACGGCGGCGGCGTCTGCCCCTTGGGGCACCAGCCCGGCCATCACGTGGATGCGGGGGCATTGCAGCGCCTGGGCGTATTCAACCGCCTTGGCAATGCCTTCGCGGAACTCGGCCTCACGCCCGGGCAGGCAGGCCAGCCCGCGCTCGCCAGCGTCCCAGTTGCCGGGCGGGGCGTTGAACAGCACTTGCTGCAGGCCGTTGGCTTGCAGGCGTGTGGCCAGTTCTTGCGCCGGGTAGGCGTAGGGAAAGAGGTACTCCACCGCCTTAAACCCATCGCGGGCAGCGGCGGCAAAGCGGTCGAGAAAGTCCACGTCGTTGTAGAGCATGGACAGGTTGGCGGCAAAGCGGGGCATGAAATGTTCCTGAAAAGAGAAGATCAGCGGCGCGGTGCGCTGGTGAGCACCTGTGCCAGCCGGTCTTGGTAAAAGCGCGCCAGGCCCACCGTGCTGTGGCCGAGGGTGTCGGCGCTGGCAGGGATCACGTAGGCCTGTGCGTGCGGGATGCGGGCGATGGCTTTGTCCAGCACGCCCAGCTCGGGTGGGTTGCGCTCATCGTCTGCCGAATTGATGGCCAGCACGCGCGCGGTGATGCGTTCCAGCCCGGGCTCGGGGTCGTAGTCGCGTGATGCCTCCCACTGGTAGATGTGGTCGTTGGCATCGCCACGGAAAGGGGCTTTGAGGCGTTGCTCCACCAGCGCATCGGCCGCAGCGCGATTGGGGGCCAGCTTTTGCAGGCCCTGGTGACCCCCGTTGGTGCCCGTGCCAAAGAACACCGACGCGAACTGCAGGCTGCGGGGCTGGCGGGTGTAGTTGCCGCCCTGCCATTCGGGGTCGTTGCGGATGGCATCCACCAGCAGGCGGCGCATCATCCAGTTGCGGCCCGACATGGCAGCGGGCAGCGAGGCCATGGGCACGGCGATGTCCATGAAGTCGGGATAGCGCTGGGCCCACACCCAGGTGTGCATGCCGCCCATGGAGTTGCCGATGATGGCGCGCACATGGCGCACGCCCAGGTGCTCGGTCACCAGGCGGTACTGGGCCTGCACCATGTCGTCATAGTTGTAGGCCGGAAAGGCAGCGCGCAGGCCGTCAGACGGCTTGCTGGAGCGGCCGGTGCCGATGGCGTCCGGCAGGATGATGAAGTACTTGCGCGCATCCAGCGGCTGGCCGGGGCCAAACAGCGTGCCTGCAAAGCCGGGCGTGAGCATGCTCTCTGCCGAGCCATTGGTGCCATGCAGCACCAGTACCGGCTCGCCTGTGGGATCACCCACGGTGGAGTAGGCCAGCTTGAGTTCGGGCAGGGTCTGGCCGGTGTGGAAGCGGAAATCCTTGACGACCCACTCGCCGTGCTTGGGGGCGGGGTAGTCCGCAGCCGATGCACCGCCAGTGGCCAGCACGCCCAGCAGCATGGGAGCAAAGGCTTTGCGCCAGAAAGAAAGGGTCATGGTTTGTCTCCTTGTATGTGTTCTTTCATCCCCGCGCCATGGGCACAGCCCGTCCGTTACCAGTGGGCACCAAAGCTCTGGCGCAGCTCCTCGATCTGGGGCTCAGTCAGTGGCGCAGGGCGGGGCTGGCACAGCATCCATAAGCGCGCGGTTTCTTCCAGCTCTTCCAGCACGGCCATGGCGGCGGCGGGCGTGTCGTGCCACACGTTGGGCCCCAGGCGCGCCAGCATCACGGCGCGCACAGGGCTGCCCTGTGCGGCATAGCGGGTGATGGTTCGCGCCACCAGTGCTGCCGCTGCGGCATCACCCGGGCGGTGGTAGGGGATGTGCGGCACGCGGCCCACCTTCATGACGAAGTAGGGCGTGATGGGGGGCAGCAATTGCGCATCGGGCGCCAGCTGGCCACCTGCAGCGGTGTCGGCTTGCAGCGAGTAGCCCACCAGGTGCGTGCTGTGCGTGTGGATCACGCAGCGCGCGGGGGCTGCTGTCGATGCCGATGCCTCGTAAATCTGCCGGTGCAGCGCAATGGTCTTGCTGGCCCGGTCGCCTGCCACCTGCTGGCCCTGGGCGTCCAGGCGCGCCAGCCGCTCGGGCTGCAGCGTGCCCAGGCAGGCGTCGGTGGGTGTGATGAGGTAACCATCGGCCAGGCGCACGCTGATGTTGCCTGCGGTGGCGTGTACATAGCCCCGCTCAAACAGGCTGCGGCCCACGCGGCAGATTTCGTCGCGGGCCTGGCACTCATCCATGAAGGCGGGGGTAGAGGTCATGCCTGCAATTGTGCAAAAGCCTTGGTGAAAAAGTCGGTGCTGCCAAAATTGCCCGACTTCAGCGTGATGTGCAGCCCGTCCTTGGCGTCGGGGGCCACTGCATGGCACCACGGCACGCCGGGGTCAATCTGCGCGCCAATACGCATCTGCGTGATGCCCAGTACCTGCACGCAGGCGCCGGATGTTTCGCCACCCGCCACGATGAGCTGGCGCACATCGCGCTGCACCAGGCCGCGTGCAATGGAGGCAATGGTGTCTTCCACCATGGCTCCGGCTTTCTCGGAACCCAGCTTGCCTTGAATGGCGCGCACGGCCGAGGGCTCGGCGGTGGAATACACCAGCACCGGGCCGTTGCCAATATGGCTTTCGGCCCAGGCCAGCGCTTCGGCGGCCACGTCCACCCCTGCGGCGATGCGCAGCGGGTCGATGGCCAGAGCGGGCTTGCCCGCCTTGATGAAATCCATCACCTGCTGGTTGGTCGCCACCGAGCAGCTGCCCGACACGATGGCCTGCAGGCCCTGCGCGGCAGGCAGGCGGGCGGCCTCGTTGCTGGGGGCCACACCAAAGTTGCCCGGCATGCCAATGGCCACGCCCGAGCCTGCGGTGACCAGCGGCATGCCCTTGAGGGCAGGGCCCAGGCGCATCAGGTCGGCGTTCGACACCGCATCCACCACGGCCATGCGCACGCCCTCGGCCTTGAGTTGATCGATGCGTGCGCGGATGGCGGCCTCGCCCTGTGCGACCACGCTGTGGTCGATCAAGCCCACGCGGCTGGGTGTTTGTGCCTGCAGCACGCGCACCAGGTTGGGGTCGGCCATGGGCGTGAGCGGGTGGTTCTGCATGCCGCTTTCGTTGAGCAGCACATCGCCCACAAACAGGTAGCCCTTGAACACGGTGCGCTTGTTGTCGGGGAAGGCGGGCGTGGCGATGGTGAAGTCGGTGCCCAGCGCCTGCATCAGCGCATCGGTCACGGGGCCGATGTTGCCTTCGGCCGTGCTGTCAAAGGTGGAGCAGTACTTGAAATAGATTTGCTCGGCGCCCTGCGCCTGCAGCCACTGCAGCGCGGCCAGGGACTGGGAAATCGCTTCGTCCTTGGGAATGGTGCGCGACTTGAGTGCGACCACGATCGCATCGGCCTCGGTATCCAGCGGTGCCGTGGGCACGCCCATGGCCTGCACCACGCGCATGCCGGCGCGCACCAGGTTGTTGGCCAGGTCGGTCGCGCCGGTGAAGTCATCGGCAATGCAGCCCAGCAGTGCTCGTGCGCGTGTCATGCCTTGTCCTTCCCTTCGGGGAGCGTAATGCCGGGGAAGATCTTGATCACGGCGCTGTCGTCTTCCTTGGCAAAGCCTGCGGTGGAGGCTTGCATGAACATCTGGTGTGCGGTGGCGGCCAGCGGCAGGGGGAATTTGCTGGCGCGTGCGGTGTCCAGCACCAGGCCCAGGTCTTTCACAAAAATATCGACGGCCGACAGCGGCGTGTAGTCGCCCGCCAGCACATGGGCCATGCGGTTTTCAAACATCCAGCTGTTGCCCGCGCTGTTCGTGATCACTTCATACAAGGCGCTGGCTTCCACGCCTTCGCGCAGGCCCAGGGCCATGGCTTCGGCGGCCACGGCAATGTGCACACCGGCCAGCAGTTGGTTGATGATCTTGACCTTGCTGCCCGCGCCCGCCTTGTCGCCCAGGCGGTACACCTTACCGGCCATGCCGTCGAGCACGGCGTTGGCCGCGGCATAGGCCTCTGGCTTGGCCGAGGTCATCATCGTCATCTGGCCCGACGCTGCCTTGGCTGCGCCGCCGGAGATAGGCGCGTCCACATAGTGCAGGCCCAGGGCGTTCAGGCGCGCTTCCAGTGCCACCGACCAGTTTGGGTCCACCGTGGAGCACATCACAAAGGTGCTGCCGGGGCGCATGGTGCTGGCTGCGCCGCTTTGGCCATCGTCGCCAAACAGCACGCTCTCGGTCTGCGCGGCGTTGACCACCACCGACACCACCACATCACTCACCGCTGCCAATGCAGCGGTGGTGGCGTGTGCCGTGCCGCCGTCGGCCACAAAGGCATCGGCCACGCCGGGGCGCACGTCGCACACGTGGATGGTGAAACCGTTGTTGCGCAGGGTCTTGGCAATGCCAACGCCCATGGCGCCCAGGCCGATGATGCCGACGGTGGGTTGGGTCATAGTGGTGTCTTTCTAGAGCAAAGAGGAAAAATCAGGCAACGGCCACCCACAGCAGGGCAGTCAGGGCAAAGCCCGCAAGGCCCAGCACGGTGGTCAGCACGGTCCAGGTGCGCAGGCCATCGCCCACGCTCAAGCCCAGGTAGCGGGTCACGATCCAGAAGCCCGAATCGTTGACGTGCGACAGGCCCAGGCTGCCAAAGCCAATGGCAACCGTGAGCAGCGCCACTTGCAAGGGGGAATACCCGCCACCCGCCATCGCATCGGCCAGCAGCCCGCAGGTGGTGATGATGGCCACGGTGGCCGAGCCTTGGGCAGCGCGCAGGGCCAGAGAGATGATGAACGCCAGCAGGATGAGCGGCAGATGGGTAGCGGTGAGGCTTTGCGACAGCGCAGCGCCAATACCGCTGGCCGTGAGCACCTTGGCAAACACGCCGCCTGCGCCCGTCACCAGGATCACGGTGGCAGCAGGGGGCAGGGCGGATTCCATGATGGCGTTGGTGCGCTCGCGGTTCCAGCCCTGGTTGCGGCCCAGCAGAAACATCGCCAGGCCCACGGCCACCATCAGCGCAAAGATGGGCGAGCCGATGAAGCCCAGCACGTTGCGCAGGTTGTCACCCTTGGGCAGCAGCGTGGCGCCGGTGGTGCCCGCCATGATGAGGGCCAGGGGAATGATGATCAGCGCCATGATGGTGCCCACGCTTGGAGCAGCGCTTGCTTTGCTGGTCTTGCTGTCTTCGCTGTTGCCAAAGGCCGCAAACTGCTCGGCCGTGGTGGGCAGCATGGGGTAGCCCTTGCGATTGAGCCAGCCCGCCACGACCTGCGACAGCGCCGCCAGCGGGATGCAGATGGCCAGGCCAATGATGGTGATCCAGCCAATGTCGCCCTTGACGATGGCCGCCCCGCCCACGATGCCGGGGTGCGGTGGCACCACCACGTGCGCAGCCAGCATGATGCCCGCCACGGGCAGGCCGAACTTGATGGGGTTGACGCCCGCTGCCTTGCAAAAGCCGTAGACGATGGGCACCAGGATGATGAAGCCCACGTCAAAAAACACCGGGATGGCCAGAACCAGCGCTGCGGCCGTGAGGGCCATGGGCACCCGTGTGGGGCCCAGCAGCTGCGTGAAGCGGTTGGCCAGGCTGGCCGCACCGCCCGAGACCTCGATCATGCGCCCCAGCATGGAGCCCAGCGCCACCAGGATGGCCACCGACCCCAGCGTGCCGCCCATGCCCGCAATCAGCGTGCTGATGATGTCGCCAATGGGCATGCCCGTGGCAAACGCCACCAGAAAGCTCACCAGCATCATCGCCACGAAAGCGTGGACCTGCCAGCGGATGATGAGCAACAGGAGCAGGCCAATGCTGCCGGCGCCGATGCCGAGAAGTGCGAGGGTGGACATGAACGGGGTATCTCCGGGATGGAAGGGGGCAGGCCCAGACGGAGGCCGCTGAAAACGGCCTGTTGAGGAAGGCTGGGCGCACCCGGTTTGATCTGTTTATATGGTTATCATACAAATTATTGCGATCTGTACTCCTACGGGTTAACCCGCGTGTGCCAGTGCGTGGAGAGGGTGGGTGACGCGCTTTTGAGGCATTTTGGTGCTCCAGCGCTAGTGCAATATGCCTGAGTAGCTACCAAATAGATAGCAAATCAACAATGCGGCCGGGGTGCAAGCCCCGCCGCCGCCATGCCACAGGCCTCACACGGATGCGTGCTATGCCGCTAACGCAGACGCGCTCAAGCCCGTCGCGCAGGCATCTCTGCGATGCAGCTCAGAACACCAGCGGTGTAGATGCCGCCACCAGCGGCTGGGCCAGCCGCGCGCCGTCCTGGGCCCAGAACGACAGGTCGGCCTGCTCGATGCGGGCGAGTGCATTCTTCATGTGCTGGGCTGCAGCCGCCCGCGCAGCCACCGGGTCGCCCGCCTCGATGGCGCGCACGATGTGGGTGTGCTCGTGGGTCACCGCATCGGCAAAGTCGGTGCGCCGCGCCTCGTTGGCGCGGGTCACACGCGTGGCGCCTTTGAGAAACTGGGCCAGATAGTCCAGCGTGCTGATCATGAACGGGTTGCCCGCCGCCTGGGCAATGGCGCGGTGGAATAGCACGTCTTCTTCCACCCCATCGCGGCCTGCGCGCACGGCGTCTGCAATGTGCTGCATGGCGGCGCGGATGGCGGCCATGTCGTCATCGGTGCGGCGCAGGGCCGCCAGCTCGGCCACCTCGGCTTCGAGCGCACGGCGCACTTCCACAATCTGCATCACCGCCTCGCGCGATGCGGCAAGGGGCACATCAAACTGCAGCGGCTCGATGCCCGGCGCCAGCACATACACGCCACTGCCCTGGCGAGAGTCCACCAGCCCCAAAGACTTGAGGCGCGAGATGGCCTCGCGCACTACGGTGCGGCTCACCTGGAACTGCTGTGCCAACACGGCCTCGGTGGGTAGCTTTTGCGCTGCCTGGATGCGGCCCGCGCGGATCTCGGCCTCCAGCGCGCTGGCCACCTGGTCGGAGAGCTTGGCGCTGGGTTTGACGGCGGAGAAGGGCGAAGACATGGAATGGGTGGCGCGGGCAGTGGGGGGCATGAACGCGTTGCCGGGTGGTGCGGGCAGGCGTTGGGCGCAATGGACTTTACCCGAAGGGCGCTGTGCCGGAAGGGTTTGTTGACTGCTCTACTTAGGCGCCGGGCAGGAGTCGTCCAGCTTGGCCAGGCCCGCCAGCTTCTGCAGCCGGCTGCGGTTGTCCAGGCAGGCCTGGTACTGCGCCTCGGCCGCCTTCTGCTGGGCCTGCGCCGCCGCCTTGCTGCGCTCGGCTTGGAGCTGGGCCACGCGCTCGCGGATCTGCGGCATCACGGCCAGCGCGGCCTTTTCGCCTTCCACGATGGCATTGGCGCGCTGGCTGAAGTCGGCGGCACCGATGTCCAGCACCTGCGGGCGGACGATCACATCGGCCCGCGCCAGCTCTGCCTGGCCCAGCTTCTGGCCCATGATGGCAATCGACTGGTTCAGCGCGCCCAGCATGTTGCCGGGCGTCTGGCCCCGGGCCTTGTTGGAGATGTCCACGGCAATCACGATGTCGGCACCCAGCTGGCGTGCGGCATCCACCGGCACGGGGCTCACGATGCCGCCATCCACAAAGTGGTACTTGCCGATGGTGACGGGCTGGAACACGCCCGGCACGCTGCTTGATGCGCGCACGGCCTGACCGGTGTTGCCGCGTGCAAACACAGTGCGCTCACCGTCCTCCAGTCGGGTGGCGACGACAACAAAGGGCTTGGCCATCTGCTCCAGCGGTTTGCGGCGCACCTGCTCGTTCACATAGTCTTCCAGCTTCTGCCCCAGCACCAGGCCGCCGGACGAGAGCTGCAGGTCGCGGATCTTGGCTTCGTCCAGCGCCACGGCCTTTTCCTGCATCTCGAAGGCATTCATGCCGCTGGCATACAACGCGCCGACCACGCTGCCTGCGCTGGTGCCCGAGACCACGGCGGGCGCCAGGCCGTTGGCCTCCAGCATCTTGATCACGCCAATGTGCGCAAAGCCCTTGGCCGCACCCCCGCCCAGGGCGATGCCGATGCGGATGGGGGGCGTGGTGGATGGGGTCGCTGCGACCGGGGTGGCATCGCCCGCCGCTGGCTGGGTCGGCGCGGTGCCGCCGCATGCAGACAGACCTGCTGCGGCCCCAAGGGCCAGAAGGCACAAAAGATGGGTCAAGCGCATGCGGTGTGATCCTGCTGTCGTCCAAACGGGGCGGGCAGTATAGCGGCAGGGTGCCGCGGCACCCGTTGATGGTGTCTTTTGCTACTGAAAGAGGAGCTGCTTGCGCTTGATGTACAAGCGCCAGAGCCCGCTACCGCCAGAAATCGCGGTGCAGGGCCGTGATCTCGTCCTGCAGTGCGGGCACCGGACCCAGTACCTCGGTGGGGCGCTGGCCGCTAGCAAATACCGTGCGGCAGGGCAGGGCCAGCGTGGGGTTCTCGGGGTGGTCGCCCGTCAGGGCGAGCAGGGCGGTTTCTTCGGCGCCATACAGCACGCGGCCGATGCCCGACCAGTAGATGGTGCCCGCACACATGGCGCAGGGCTCGAAGGTGGTGACCAGCGTGCACTGGGCCAGATAGGCGCCGGGGTAGTTGGCCGCCGCCGTGCGCGCCAGCGTGCTCTCGGCGTGGTTCACCGTGTCGATGTTGCCCTGCTCGGCCAGCACGGTTTCGCCATCGGGCGCAACGAGCAGCGCGCCAAAAGGGTGGCGGCCCATGTCCTTGGCGCGTTGAGCTACGGCGTTGGCGCGGCGCAGCAGTGCGGCTGCCTGTGCATCGCTCAACACGGACGTGTTATTCACCCTGGGAGCCCCGGTGCGCCCAGCCCGTGGTGCGTTTTTCGATCCAGCTGAACAGCTCGTACATCACCATGGCCATGGCGCCCACCACCATCAGGCCTGCAAAGGCCAAGCCCATCTGCATGGACGAGCCTGCGCTGATCAGCAGGTAGCCGATGCCTTCGTTGGCCGCGGTCATTTCCGACACGGTGGTGCCCACAAAGGCCAGCGTGATGGCCACCTTGAGCGAGCCGTAGAAGTACGGCATGGAGCGGGGCAGCCCCACCTTGGTCAGCACGTCCCAGCGCTTGGCGCCCAGCACGCGCAGCACGTCTTCCAGCTCGGGCTCCAGCGTGGCGAGGCCCGTGGCGATGTTGACCATGATGGGGAAGAAGCTGATGAGGAACGCCGTGAGGATGGCCGGGCCCACGCCGATGCCGAACCACACCACCAGGATGGGCACAAAGGCGGCCTTGGGCAGCGCGTTGAAGGCCGTCATCAGTGGGTACACGGCGGCATAGGCGATGCGCGAGCTGCCGATCACAAAGCCCAGCAGCACACCCACGACGATGGCGATGCCGAAGCCCGCCATGGTGACCCAGAAGGTGCGCCAGGCATGGCCTGCGATGACGCCGCTGAACTCCACCAGCTGCACGCCGATGGCCCAGGGGCTGGGGAACAGGTATTCAGGGATGCTGAAGGCCGAGCAGATGATTTGCCACAGCAGGATGGTGGCGACGAGCAGGATCCAGGGGGACCAGCGCTCCACGGTTTTCTTGTGCATAGGGATGAGGCGCTTTCTTTGTTCTTATTGCTGGATGGGCGCGCCTGCTTTTCGCAGGGCACCGATGTGGCCGCGCAGCTCGTGCACGATGTCGGTGAACTCCTTGGTGTAGGTCACTTCCAGGTCGCGCGGGCGGGGCAGCTCGATCTCCTTGCGCACCACAAACCGGCCGGGGCTCTTGCTCATCACATACACCGTGTCGGCCAGGAAGACCGACTCGCGCAGGTCGTGCGTGACCAGGATCACGTTGAACTGCTGCTCGGTCCACAGGTCGCGCAGGATGCACCACAGTTCCTCGCGGGTGAAGGCATCGAGTGCGCCGAAGGGCTCGTCCAGCAGCAGCATCTTGGGTTCGTGGATCAGCGCGCGGCAGATGCTGGCGCGCTGCTGCATGCCGCCCGAGAGCTGCCAGGGGAATTTGTCTTCATAGCCCGCGAGGCCCACCTTTTGCAGCAGCTTGCGGGCGCGCTCTTCGTATTCCTTGCGCTTTTGCTTGAAGTGGCTGCGGTAGGGCTCAACGATTTCGAGCGGCAGCAGCACGTTGTCCACCGTGGTGCGCCAGGGCAGCAGCGAAGGCGCCTGGAAGGCCATGCCCGACACCTTGAGCGGCCCCGTCACCGGCTGGCCGTCGATGAGGATCTTGCCCATCGACGGCATCTTCAGCCCCGTGGCCAGCTTCATGAAGGTGGACTTGCCACAGCCCGAGGGGCCGACGATGGCGATGAACTCGCCGCGCCGCACCTGCAGGTCGATGGCTTCGACCGCAAACTGGTTCTTGGCGCGCAGCTCGTCGTTGTAGGCGAGCCAGACGTCCCGGAAGTCCACAAAATAGTTGTCAGCAGCCTGCATGGAAGTTTTTATGCTCAGAATGGCCGCAAGCGATAGTCAATCATGCGCTTGCAGCTATCAAATTAATAGTAATTACTTCTTGGGCAGGATGTTCAGCTCGGCAGCACTGGGCAAGAAGCTGGCGTTCCACACATCGTCGGCGTTCACACGGGTCTTGGTGTTGAACGCATCGGACACCTGCGACGCCATCAGCGAGAGGCGGCCGGGCTTGAGCTGGCCAAAGCCCTCGGCGCGCGCGTCGGGGCTGTTGATCACGGTGTCGATGGCCAGCTGCAGGCGGCGGGTTTCGAGCGGCACGTTCACGATACCGTCGCGCGCCTTCACGTATTCGATGGACGCAGCGGGGTTGGCTATGACTTCCTTGGCGCCCTTGGTGAACGCTGACAGGAACGCCTTGATGGCGCCCGGGTTCTCCTTGATGAGCTTGGGGCTGGCGATGATCACGTTGCCGTACAGCTTCACACCAAAGTCGGCATAGGGCAGCACCACCACATCGGCGGCCTTGGCGCCCCGGGCTTCCAGGTTGAGCAGCGAGGTGAAGGTGAAGCCGGTGATGGCGTCCACGTCACCGCGCACCAGCATGGTTTCGCGCAGTGGTGGGTCCATGGCGGTCCAGGTCACGGCGCCGATGCCGTTGGCCTTCTGGAAGATGGGGAACGCGCGGCGGCCTGCGTCAAACACGGGGGCGCCCAGCTTCTTGCCGGCCAGGTCGGCGGGCTTGGTGATGCCGCTCTTTTTCAGCGCCATGACCGAGGCGGGCGTGTTGTTGTAGACCACCATCACCGCCACGGGCTTGTTCTGCGCGTCGGGGTTGTTGGCGTGGAACTCCATCACGGCGGCCAGGTCGGCAAAACCCATGTCGTACGTGCCCGATGCCACGCGCTGCACCGCACCGCCGGAGCCGTTGCCCGCATCCACCGTTACGTCGAGGCCAGCGGCCTTGAAGTAGCCCTTGGCCACGGGTTGCAGGAACAGCGCCGCAGGGCCTTCAAAACGCCAGTCCAGCTGGAACTTGATGGGCGTGGTGGCCTGCGCCTGGGCCAGCGATGCGCTGCCGATCAGGGCCAGGGCGGCGGCGGTTTGCATGAACAGTCTTTTTTTCATTCGGGGCTCCTGTCGGGCTAGGGGAAATGCGGTGAGGGAAGGTGTTGGCCCCATCCAGGGGCCATGCACCTGCAGTCAGCAAAAACGATGCCCGGTTTGCGGATGCGGGTGTTTTGCCGTGCCCCATTGTTCACCGAAGTGGTGCATGCCAGCATGCTGGGTTTCCCGAAATGGTGCGAGTGCAGTGCAAGGGGTTGTCGCACGCATAAAAAAACGGGGCCCAGGGGCCCCGTTGACTCGGTGTGCAGGCCGGCCAGCGCAAGGCCGGCACGGTACTTTCAGCGCGGCCGGGTGGCAGCGCTGGCCACGGCCAGGGCCGTCATGTTGAGCACGCGGCGCACGGTGGCGGCCGGGGTCAGGATGTAGGCCGTGGCAGCGGCGCCCATCAGGATGGGGCCCACGGTGACGCCACCGCTGGTGGTGGTCTTGAGCACGTTGTAGAGGATGTTGGCGGCATCCAGGTTGGGGCAGATCAGCAGATTGGCTGAGTCCGTCAGGGTCGAGTCCGCCATGTAGGCGTTGCGGATGTTCGGCTCCAGCGCGGCATCGCCGTGCAGCTCGCCGTCGCACTCGATCTCGGGGTGGGCGGCCACGAACAGGTCGCGCGCCTCGCGCATCTTGCGGGCCGATGCGCGCTTGGACGAGCCGTAGCTGGAGTGCGACAGGAAGGCGACCTTGGGCGGGATGCCAAAGCGCTGCACCTCCTGCACCGACATCCAGGCGATGTCGGCCAGCTGCTGGGCCGTGGGGTCTTCATTCACGTAGGTGTCGGCAATGAACAGCGTGCCCCGGTTGGTCATCAGCGCGTTCAGCGCGGCGTAGTTGTTGGCGCCTTCCTGGCGGCCGATGATGCTGTGGATGCGCTCCAGGTGCGTCTCGTACGTACCCACCAGGCCGCAGATCATGGCGTCGGCATCACCCAGCGTGACCATCAGCGAGGCGATGATGGTGTTGGACCGGCGCACGGCGGCCTTGGCCACTTCGGGCGAGGCACCGTTGCGCTTCATGAGCTGGTGGTAGTGCTCCCAGTACTGGCGGAAGCGCGGGTCGTCCTCAGGGTTGCACACCTCCACGTCCTTGCCCAGCTGCATGCGCAGGCCGGCCTTGGCAATGCGCGCGGCAATCACGGCGGGGCGGCCGATGAGGATGGGGTGGGCGATCTTGTCGTCAATCGCCATCTGCGCGGCGCGCAGGGCGCGCTCGTCTTCACCGTCGGCGTAGGCCACGCGCTTTTGCGCATCGGGCAGGGCCTTGGCCGCGTTGATCACGGGGCGCATCAGCATGCCGGTCTGGTAGACAAAGCGCGACAGCGTTTCCTTGTAGGCCTCCATGTCTTCGATGGGGCGCGTGGCCACGCCGGACTCGGCGGCGGCCTTGGCCACGGCGGGCGCGATCTTGAGGATCAGGCGCGAGTCGAACGGCGTGGGGATCAGGTAGTCAGGGCCGAAGGTCAGCTCTTTGCCCGCATAGGCGCTGGCCACTTCTTCGCTGATGTCGGCCTTGGCCAGGTCGGCGATCTGGCGCACGCAGGCCAGCTTCATGGCCTCGGTGATCTTGGTGGCGCCGCAGTCCAGCGCGCCGCGGAAGATGTACGGGAAGCACAGCACGTTGTTGACCTGGTTCGGGTAGTCTGAGCGGCCCGTGGCGATGATGCAGTCAGGGCGAATGGCCTTGGCCAGTTCGGGGCGGATTTCGGGCTCGGGGTTCGCCAGGGCCAGGATGATGGGCTTGGGGCCCATGGTCTTGACCATCTCGGCCGTGAGCACGCCGGGGGCCGAGCAGCCCAGGAACACGTCGGCGCCGTTGACCGCATCGGCCAGCGTGCGGGCGTCGGTCTTTTGCGCGTAGGCCGCTTTCGATTCGTCGTAGCCGCCGGGGCGGCCTTCGTAGATCACGCCCTTGGAGTCGCACACAAAAATGTTCTCGACCTTCACGCCCAGGCCCACCATCACGTTCAGGCAGGCAATGGCGGCAGCGCCCGCGCCCGACACGGCAATCTTGACCTGGTCGATCTGCTTGCCCACCAGCTCCAGGCCGTTGAGCAGCGCTGCGCTGCTGATGATGGCCGTGCCGTGCTGGTCGTCATGGAACACCGGGATGTTCATGCGCTTGCTGAGTTCGCGCTCGATGTAGAAGCACTCGGGCGCCTTGATGTCTTCGAGGTTGATGCCGCCCAGCGTGGGCTCCAGCGCCGCGATGATCTCGATGAGCTTGTCGGGGTCGCGCTCGGCCAGTTCGATGTCGAACACATCGACACCGGCAAACTTCTTGAACAGGCAGCCCTTGCCTTCCATCACTGGCTTGCTGGCCAGTGGGCCGATGTCGCCCAGGCCCAGCACGGCCGTGCCGTTGGTGATCACCGCAACCAGGTTGCCGCGCGAGGTGAAGTCAAACGCCTTGGAGGGGTCGGCAGCGATGTCGAGGCACGGGTAGGCCACACCCGGCGAGTAGGCCAGCGACAGGTCGCGCTGGTTGGACAAAGGCTTGGTGGGGGTGACCGAAATCTTGCCCCGGGTGGGGTTGCGGTGGTATTCGCGCGCAGCGTCGCGCAGGGCCTGTTCGGCGGCGGAAATGTTCTGTGTCATGCGGAAATCCTGGAAGTCCTGGGCGGAAAGCGAAAACAAGGGTACCCGATGGCGTGGGCGGCTGGCATGCAGGTTTATGCGGATGCAGCATAAGAGCCTGTTCAAAGTCTTTTTGGAGTCGCACAAGTCCCTTGCCGGGATGGGATGCAAGGCGCGGTGCGCTGCCGATAGCCCGTGCTATCGGCAAGCTTTGCTCCGCCGCAGACCGCCCGGCAAGGCACTTGCCCGAAGGTGGGAGTGAAATCGGGCCGATGAACTTGGAGTTTTGGCGCCCCGGCTGCTTGCATGGGCACGAACCCATGCGGCGCACCCGACGCATCCACTCCTCCCGATTGCACTCCAATGCGATCTCCAAAAAGACTTTGAACAGGCTCTAAAGCCAAAACCCCCTGGCGGCCGAGGCGGACAGGGGGCGGGGCCACGCGGGCGGTGGCGGGTTTTCGGCAGCGGGCAGGCGGGATGCTAGTGGGCGTCGGCCTGGCGTGCGGCGTTGACAGCGGCGGAGGTGTCGCGGCTGGCGCCATTGAAGAAAACGTTCAGGGCCACCGCCGTGATCGAGGCCAGGAGGATACCGGATTCGATCAGCGGGTGGATGGCGTGCGGCATCCACTGGCGGAAGTTGGGCGCGATCAGCGGCACCATGCCCACGCCGATGGAAACGGCCACGATCATGGCGTTGAAGCGGTTGGTCTTGAAGTCCACCCCGCCCAGGATGCGGATGCCCGTGGCCGCCACCATGCCGAACATCACCAGCCCCGCGCCGCCCAGCACCATGGTGGGCAGCGACTCGACCAGTGCGGCCATCTTGGGCAGCACGCCCAGCACGATCAGGATCACACCACCCGCCACGCACACAAAGCGGCTCTTGACGCCGGTGACGGCGACCAGACCCACGTTCTGCGAGAAGCTGGTGTACGGAAAGGTGTTGAAGATGCCGCCCAGCAGCGTGCCCAGGCCATCGGTGCGCAGGCCGCGCGTGAGGGCGGCCTGGTCCACCTTGCGGTCGGTCATCTCGCCCAGGGCCAGGAACATGCCGGTGGATTCGATCATGACCACGATCATCACCAGGGTCATGGTCAGGATCAGGATGGGGTCGAACACAGGGCCGGCAATCTCGAACGGCAGCACCAGGTCAAACCACTGCGCCTTGGCCACCTTGTCGAAGTTCATCATGCCCAGCGCCACGGCCACCACCGCACCAATGACGATGCCCAGCAGCACCGAGATGTTGGCGACGAAGCCCTTGGCAAATTTGGCAATCAGCAGGATGGACAGCAGCACCAGGCCCGAGATGCCCACACCGGTCAGGTCGGCGTACTTGGGGTTGGGCACCGTGGGCACCACCGCAAACCCCTTGGGAACCGGTGGCAGTGACGAGCCGGGGGCTCCGGCAGCGGCCTGCGCATCGGCCAGCCACTTGAGGTGCTCGGGGTTGGGCACGCTGGGCGCCGTGGGGCCCACGGGGTTGCCAAAGATCCAGTTGATGCCCACGCGCATCAGGCTGATGCCGATGACCGCAATGATGGTGCCGGTCACCACCGGCGGGAAGAAACGGAGCATGCGGCTCACCAGTGGCGCGATCAGGATGGAGATCACCCCCGCGCCAATCACCGAGCCAAAGATCAGCCCGGCCCCGGCGGTGCCGCCGGTGGTCTGCGCCATCGAGATCATGGGCGCCACCGAGGCAAAGGTCACCCCCATCATTACCGGCAGCTGAATGCCAAACCATCGCGAGGCGCCCAGCGCCTGGATCAGCGTGACCAGCCCGCACACAAACAGGTCGGCCGAGATCAGCTTGGCTACCTGGTCGGGCGTGAGGTTGAGCGCACGGCCCACGATGAGCGGCACCGCCACGGCACCCGCATACATCACCAGCACATGCTGCAGGCCCAGCGCCGTGAGTCGCCCCAGGGGCAGGTGTTCGTCCACGGGGTGTACGGGCGGGTTCATGGGTGTCCTTCGGGGGTTGGGTTTTGAATACGGAATGGAAACCTGTGCCGAATGGTGCACAGATGTCCATACAAAAATCGTATACAAAATGACCGAGAGCGCTTATCCCGGTTAACCCTTAGAGGGGCGCAGCAAAGTACCCGCCTGCCGTGGACGCAGGCGATGGGAAGGTTAGGGGCCGGGGCGTGCCCGGCGTCAGCTAGCCCAGGTCCGTGGATGCAGCCTTGGTGCGTTGACTGGTCAGCGGTGCCAGCGACTCGCGCAGGCGGTCGCGCACCAGCGGCTGGCCGGGGTTGAGGGCGCCTTCCACATGGCCAATGTGGGCGAGCATGCGTTCGCGGGCCAGGGTGGTGTTGCCGGCCTCCAGCGCCTCCACAATGGCGGCATGCTCCGCACAAGACTGGCTGGCCGCGTGCTGCGACTGGTACAGCGACGCGGCCAGGGTGGTGCGCGCCGTGAGGTCGCGCAGGATGTCGCTCAGGCTGCGGTGGCCCATCGCTTCGGCCAGGCAGACGTGGAAATCTGCGAGCAAAAAGGCCCGTGTGGCAGCGTCAGCTCCTTCGATGGCCTGCTGTTCGTCGGCGATGTGCGCACGCAGGCGGCGGGTCACGCTCTGCAGCGGGCGGCCCGCATCGGCCAGGATGCCCGATTCGATGATGCGCCGGGCGGAGAACGCGTCGCGCGCATCCTCCACCGAAGGCTCCACCACGTACCAGCCCCGGCGCGAGCGCACTTCCACAAAGCCCCGTGCCTGCAGCTGCATCAGGGCCTCGCGCACCAGCGTGCGGCTCACGCCGAACAGATCGGCCAGCTCCTGCTCGCCCAGGCGCTCGCCGGGGGAGAGTTTTTGCGCCAGGATGGATTCCACCACCTGCTGGGCGATCTGGGTCTGGTTGATGCTCATGGCCGGATTGTCGCGTGCTGTGTCGGGGCTTGCCCGATCAGGCACGCGGCGAGGGTGGCTCGCGACCATCCAGCACGGCGTGGGCGCGTTCGCGGTCGATGTCGCCTTCCCAGGCTGCCACGGCCACGGTGGCGACACAGTTGCCAATGAGGTTGCCCAGCGCGCGGGCGATGCCCATGAACCAGTCCACCGACAACACCAGCACCAGGCCAATCGCCGGGATGGCGGGGATGGCCTGCAAGGTGGCTGCCAGCACGACGATGGCCGAGCCGGGCACGCCGTGAGCGCCCTTGGAGGTGACCAGCGAGATCGCCAGGATCGTCAGCAGGTCGGCCATGGAAATCGGCGTGTTGGTGGCCTGGGCGATGAACACGGCGGCCAGTGTGATGTAGATCGAGAACGCGTCCAGGTTGAACGAGTAGCCCGTGGGGATCACCAGGCCCACGGTCGAATCGCGGATGCCCATGTGCTTGAGCTTGGCCATGATCTGGGGCAGCACGCTGTCGGACGACGTGGTGGCAAACACCACGGCCAGTTCCTCGCGCAGATAGCGCAGCAGCTTAAACAGGCTGAAGCCCGACACCCGCATGATGAGGCCCAGCACCACCACGACGAAGATGACCACCGCGGCGTAGAACAGCGCCACCAGCATGCCCAGCTGCTTGAGGGAACCCAGGCCGTATTTGCCCACGGTGAACGCGATGGCGCCCAGCACACCCAACGGTGCGAGCTTGATGATGAGGCCCATGGTCTTGAACAGCACATGCGACAGGTCATCGATCAGGCCGGTGACCCGCGCCCCGCGCTCACCGATCAATGCCAGGGCGCAGCCAAAAACGATGGAAAACAGCAGAACCTGCAGCACATCGCCGTTGGCAAACGCGCTCACGGCGGTGGTGGGGATGAGCTTGAGCAAGAAGTCGGTAAAGCCGCCCCCGGTGAGCTTGCTGGCGTTTTCGGCATAGGCACCCATGGCTTTAGGGTCGAGCGCCTTGGGGTCCACGTTCATGCCCACGCCGGGCTCGAACCAGAACGCCAGCGCCAGGCCCAGCACCAGGGCGATGGAAGTGACGACCTCGAAGTAGATCAGCGATTTGACGCCCACCCGGCCCACCCGCTTCAGGTCGCCCGTGCCTGCGATGCCATGCACCACCACGCAGAACACGATGAGCGGGATCAGCATCTTGATGAGTTTGATGAAGCCGTCACCCAGGGGCTTGAGCGCGATGGCGGTGTCGGGCCACGCAAGGCCCACCACCACACCGGCTATCAAGGCCAGCACCACCTGGCCAAAAAGGGATTTGAAAAACCGGGGCATGCCAACTCCTTCAGTAGCTTTTTGAACGCAAATCTTGCATACAAGAACTGTAGGCAAGTCTGAAGGGCGGCGTATGAGGGTATGCCCGCATGCTGTCGCGAAGGGCTCAATGAAAAAGGCCACACCTTTAGAGGGCGTGGCCTTGCAAAGGCTGACAGGCGCAGTTAGCCCGCACTAGGCGGGCCCTGGCAATCAGTAGCCGAGGGTCTTGCCGTCGGGGTTGCGTGGGTCCGAGTAGCCGTACAGCGCGCCACCGCGGATCTGGATGGTCTGCGTGCGGCCCATTGAGGGCTTCACCGCGATGTTGTGGCCGCGCTGCTTGAGCAGGGCGATGGTGTCGGGCGACAGGCCCTTTTCCACGCGCAGCTCGTCGGGCGTCCACTGGTGGTGCACACGGGGAGCGGCAGCGGCCTCGGCGGGGTTCATGCCAAAGTCGATGGTGTTGACCACCGTTTGCAGAACCGTGGTGATGATGCGTGCGCCGCCGGGGCTGCCGGTCACCAGCGTGGGCTTGCCGTCCTTCAGAACCAGGGTGGGCGTCATGGACGACAGGGGGCGCTTTTTGGCGGCCACGGCGTTGGCGTCACCGCCGACCAGCCCGTAGGCATTGGCCACGCCGGGCTTGGCCGAGAAGTCGTCCATCTCGTTGTTGAGCAGGATGCCTGTGCCCTTGGCCACGATGCCGCTGCCGAAGTTGGTGTTGAGCGTATAAGTCACGGCCACGGCGTTGCCCGCCTTGTCCACCACGCTGTAGTGGGTGGTCTGGTCGCTCTCATACGGCTGGGGCTGGCCGGGCTTGATCTCCTTGGCCGGGCGGGCGCGGTTGGGGTCGATGCCCTTGGTCAGCGATTCGGCATAGCGCTTGGAGGTCAGGCCCTTGAGCGGGATCTTCACGAAATCCGGGTCGCCCAGATATTCGGAGCGGTCGGCATACGCCAGCTTGCTGCTCTCGGCCATGTGGTGGATGGTCTGCGCGCTGTTGGGACCCCACTGGGCCAGGGGCAGCGGCTCCAGCATGTTCAGGATCTGCACCAAGTGCGGGCCGCCCGAGGAGGGTGGGGGCATGGTTACGATCTCATACCCACGGTAGGTACCACGCGTGGGTGCGCGCTCCACCACCTTGTACTCGCGCAAATCCTGCAGCGTGATGGCGCCCGCGTGGGGTGCCATTTCGGCCGCGATCTTCTGGGCGATCTCGCCTTCGTAGAACGCCTTGGCACCCTGCTGGGCAATCAGGCGCATGGACTGCGCCAGGTCTTTTTGCACCAGCGGGTCGCCCACCTTCAGCGGTTCGCCGTTCTTCCAGAAGATGGCCTGGGTGGCGGGCCATTTGCCCATGTTCTTCTTCTCTTGCTGCAGGATCTTGGCGAGCGTTTCGCTCACCGGGAAGCCCTTGTCTGCCAGCTCGATGGCCGGAGCGATCACACGCGACAGGGGCAGGGTGCCCCAGCTCTTGAGCGCGTGCTCCATGCCGGCCACGGTGCCGGGCACGCCCACGGCGTAGTGGGTGTACAGCGACTTGCCGTCCACCACATTGCCTTTGGCATCCAGGTACATGTCCCGCGTGGCCTTGATAGGCGCCACTTCGCGGAAGTCCAGGGCCACGCTCTTGCCGGTCTTGGCGTCGTGCACCATCATGAAACCGCCGCCGCCCAGGTTGCCCGCGTTGGGCAGGGCCACGGCCAGCGCAAAGCCAATGCCGACGGCGGCATCCACCGCGTTGCCACCGGCTTTCAGGATGTCCAGGCCGATTTGCGAGGCCAGTTCCTGTTCGGTGGCCACCATGCCGTTGCGTGCCACCACGGGGTGGAACACATCCATGTCGAAGTCGTAGGCTGCGCTGGCGGCCTGGGCCGAGGCGGTCTGCTGTACTGCGGCTACCGGCTGAGCCTTGGCCACCGGCGGCGTGCTGCCGCAGGCCGTGAGGCTGGCCAGGGCCAGCACAACGCTGCCAGCCAGCAGCGTATGGCGAATGTTCATGGGATATCTCCTGGTGTGTGGAATCTGGAAATGACAACGGGCGCACCCAGTCGATGGATGCGCCCGCGCCAGTGTAGGTTGGTCAAGGGGCTGTCAGAGGCAATCTAGTCATGACATTGCAGCGCAGCACTGATGTGCTGCATGCATGACTCCATCTCAAGCCCTGCGGGCCTTCAGGCGAGCAAGTCGCTCAATGTCCGCGCGATCACCTTGGTGGCGCGGCGCAGGTCTTCGAGTTGCAGGCGCTCGTCGGCGCGCTTGGCGTGCGATTCGAGCACGGTGCGGGGGCCGGCGCCGTAGATCACGCCGGGAATGCCGCGCTCCACATACAGGCGCACATCGGTGTAGAGCGGCGTGCCCACAGCCGGGACCGGTTCGCCGATCACGGCTTGGGCATGTTGTTGGATGGCGTCGACCAGAGGCTTGTTGCCCGCCAGCGGCGTCATCGCGTTGGCCAGCAGCAGGCGTTTGATCTCCACGCTGATACCTGCGCGCTCACCTGCGGCCTGTTCGATCACGCGGCGGATGGTGGCTTCGACCTCCACCGGGTTTTCCTCGGGGATCATGCGGCGGTCGAGCTTGAACATCACCTTGCCGGGCACGACATTGGTGTTGGTCCCGCCCTCGATGCGGCCCACGTTCAGGTAGGGGTGCTTGATCCCCTCGACCTTGGACGTGACCTTCTTGTACTCATCGTTCTGCGCGTACAGCGCGTTCAGGATGTGCACGGCGCCCTGCAGAGCGTCCACGCCGGTGTGGGGCACGGCGGCGTGGGCCATCTTGCCGTGCACCGTCACTTCCATCTGCAGGCAGCCGTTGTGGGCGGTGACCACTTCGTAGCTGAAGCCCGCGGCAATCATCAGGTCCGGCTTGGTCAGCCCCTTTTGCAGCAGCCAGCCGGGGCCGAGTTCGCCGCCAAACTCTTCGTCGTAGGTGAAGTGCAGCTCTACCGCGCCCTGGGCGGGCCTGGCCACGGCTTCGAGTGCGCGCACGGCAAAGGTGAACGATGCAAAGTCGCTCTTGCTCACGGCGGTGGCGCGGCCATACATGGCGCCATCGACGATCTCGGCGCCGTAGGGGTCGTGCGTCCAGCCTTCGCCGGGCGGCACCACGTCGCCGTGGGCGTTCAGGGCGATGGTCTTGCCGCCGCTGCCGTATGGTCTGCGCACGATGAGGTTGGTGATGGACTCCATGCCGTAGGCCTGCACGTCGGCGGTGGGCACGGCGTGCTTTTCGGCCTCGTAGCCAAAGTCCTTCAGCAGCTCGGCGGTGCGCTCGGCATGGGGTGCGTTGTTGCCCGGGGGCGTGTCGGTGGGCACGCGCACGAGGGCCTGCAAAAAGCGCACTTCTTCGTCAAAGTGCTGGTCGATCCAGGCGTCCAGCGCGGCGTGGTGGTTCGGGGGGGTCATGGTTGTTGTTCCTCGGCAAGCTGGTGCAGCACCTGGGTGAAGGCGTCCACGGCCAGTTGCATGTCGTTGTTGGTGGTGGATTCGAGCGGGTTGTGGCTGATGCCGGAGTTTTCTCCGCGCACGAACAGCATGGCCTGCGGCATGATTTCGTGGAGCTTCATCGCATCGTGGCCTGCGCCACTGGGCATGCGGAACACGGGTACGCCCAGGTGGTCCACCGCGCGCTCCCAGTGGTGCTGCAGCGCCGGGGCGCTGGGGGCGGCGGCAGCGCGCATGGATTCTTCGAGCGTGTAGCGCAGGCCGCGCCGGGCTGCGATCTGGCCCAGGTGGTCCAGCACATCGCGCACCAGCGCGTCGCGTTGCGGGTCGGTGGGCGCACGCAGGTCCAGGCTGAACTGGCAGCGGCCCGGCACCACATTGATGGAGCCGCCGGGCACGTTGAGCAGGCCTATCGTGCCCACCGAGTCTCCGTCCTGGGCGGCGCGCTGCTCGATGTACAGCGCCAGCTCTGCCACCGCCACGGCCGCATCGCGGCGGCGGTCCATGGGGGTGGTGCCTGCGTGGCTGGCGGTGCCGATCATTTCGCCCACAAAGCGCACGCCCCCATTGATGGAGGTGACCACGCCCAGCGGCAGGTCCAGCTCGTTGAGCACCGGGCCCTGTTCGATGTGGACTTCAATAAAGCCCAGGTACTGGGCCGGGTCGCGTTGCAGCTTGGCAATGTCGTCAATGCACAGCCCCGCGTGCTGCATGGCAGCGCGCATGGTTACGCCGTCGGCATCCTTCTGGTCCAGCCAGGCAGGGTTGAAGTGCCCGATGAGCGCGCCCGAACCCAGGAAGGTGGCCTTGTAGCGCTGGCCTTCTTCTTCGGCAAAGGCAATCACCTCGATGCCGAACGGCAGACGCTTGCCCGCGCGGTGCAGTTCGCGCACGCAGGCCATGGGCACAAAAATGCCCAGGCGCCCGTCGTACTTGCCGCCGTTGCGCACGGTGTCGTAGTGCGAGCCGGTCATGAGGTACTTGGCACCGGGTGTGGCGGCGCGATACCGTCCCACCACGTTGCCCACGGCGTCCACCTCGACCTCGTCGAAGCCGCAGTCGCGCATCCAGTGGCTGATGCGCTGGGCGCAGGCGCGGTGGGCGTCGGTGAGGTATGTGACGGTGAGCTGGCCCTTTTCGGCAAAGCCGGGGTCGGAGTGTTCGGCCAGCTTTTCATGCCAGTCCCACACGTCATTGCCCAGCACAGGTTCGGCGGCGAACTTGTCGTTCAGGCGGATCTCGGCGATGCGGTGGATGTTGCGCAAGGCCTCTGCCACCTCGAACTCCGGGTGGTTGTCGAGCCGCCGCGCAAAGGTATCGATGATCTGCTGCTTGTTCAGCCCCGCGCCGCGCGGACCGCGCACGGCCAGAATGAAGGGGAAGCCAAAGCGGGCGTTGTAGTCCGCATTGAGCTGCTGGATGCGCGCAAATTCTTCGGGCGTGCACTGCGTCAGGCCCGCCTTGGACTGCTCGTTGGTCGATTCGGCCGTCAGGCTTTTCGCCACCATTGCCTTGCCCGCCAGTTCGGGGTGGGCGCGGATCAGGCCCAGCTGCGCCTCGGTGCTGGCGGTGCGCACCGCGTGAGCCAGGGCGTGCTTGAGGTGTGCCAGCGAGCGAAACGGCCGCTGGGCAAGCGCCTGTTCGGCAATCCAGGGGGAATGCTCGTACACACCGTCCAGCGCCTCCAGGGCCTGTGCGGGCGTGGCAGCGTTCAGTTGGTCAAGGGTCCATGCCATGGTCATCAGGCCTTTGTGGTGGGGTAGGGGTGCACGGCCTTCCAGTGGCGCGCGATGTCGATACGGCGGGCCACCCACACCTTGTCGTGCTGCGCAATGTGGTCCAGAAAGCGCTGCAGCGCCGTGATGCGGCCCGGGCGGCCCAGCAGACGGCAGTGCATGCCAATGCTCATCATCTTGGGGGCGTTGTCGCCATTTGGGTCGCCCTCGGCATACAGCGCATCGAAGGTGTCCTTCATGTACTGAAAAAACGGGTCGGCGTGCGAGTAGCCCTGGGGCAGCGCAAAGCGCATGTCGTTGCAGTCCAGCGTGTACGGCACGATGAGCTGGGGCACCACGCTGCCGTCGGTCTTCTGCACCTTCATCCAGAATGGCAGGTCGTCGCCGTAGTAGTCGCTGTCGTATTCAAAGCCACCGTAGTCAGCCACCAGGCGGTGGGTGTTGGGGCTGTCGCGGCCGGTGTACCAGCCCAGACCATGTACGTGGTCTTGCGAACTTCCTCTTTCGCCCGTCATGCGTTGAATGATGTCCATCGCCTCTTGCATGTGGGCGCGCTCCACCTCTTCGGGGATGTGCTGGTAGTGAATCCACTTGAGGCCATGGCAGGCAATCTCGTGGCCCAGCTCCACAAAAGCTGCGGTGAGGTCGGGGTGGCGCTGCAGGGCCGTGGACACGCCAAACACCGTGAGGGGCAGTTTCCGCTTTTCAAACTCGCGCAGGATGCGCCACACGCCAGCGCGCGAGCCGTATTCATAAATGCCCTCCATGCTCATGTGCCGCTCGGGGTAGCTGGCCGGGTTGAACATTTCGGACAGGAACTGCTCGCTGCCCGCATCGCCATGCAGCACCGCGTTTTCGCCGCCCTCTTCGTAGTTCAGGACGAATTGCACGGCAATGCGCGCGCCACCGGGCCACTGCGCATGGGGCGGGGTCTTGCCGTAGCCAATAAGGTCGCGGGGGTAGGCCTGGGTGGTGTCGTAGATCATGGTGGGGTGGTTTTCAAGAGGCCAGCGCGGCGGCCAGGTCACTGGCCGGGCGCTTGCGGTCAAAGGTCAGGCTCGCTTCGACATGTTCGAGGTGGCTTTGCATCAGGGCGACGGCACGTTCTTCGTCGCGCGCGGCCAGGGCCGCCACGATGTCGGCGTGCTCCTCGTGCGAGTGTTCGGCGGCGCTGGCCGACTGGTACATCAGCGTGATGAGGGCGCAGCGCGAGATCAGGTCGCCCAGCATTTGCGCCAGCACCTCGTTGCCCATCAGTTCGGCCATGCGCACATGGAAGTCGCCGAGCAACTCGGTGCGGGTGCTGGCGTCCTGCGTGCCCATGGCGGTCTTCTCGCTGGCCACGTGGGCGCGCAGGGCCTTGAGCTTGGCGGGCGTCACGCTGCGCACAAAGGCGCGGGTCATCTCGGTTTCCAGCATGCGGCGCACGGCAAACACCTGGCGCGCCTCCTCGACCGAGGGCGTGGCCACAAATGCGCCCCGTGCGGGCTCCAGCGTGACCAGCCGGTTCTGTGCCAGCTGGAACAGCGCCTGGCGCACCAGCGTGCGTGACACGCCAAAGTGGTCGGCCAGCTTTTGCTCGGCCAGCTTGGTGCCGGGTTGCAGGCGGTGTTCTACGATGGCGCGGGTCAGCGCTTCGACGATGGCGCTGGTGGAGGAGGATTCCATGGCTGCATGATACGGTGGATGGTGAAAAGTGTATACACTTTTGGTCTACACACTGCGATCTGGCAATCGTCGCCGATTGGACAGACTCTTACTTCAGGAGATTCCCCCATGGGATTGAGCACCCACGTTCTGGACACCATGAACGGCTGCCCTGCGGCCGGCATGGAAGTGGCCCTGTATTCCACCGACGGCGACAACGCCACCCTCATCAAGCGCCTGGTGCTGAACCATGACGGCCGCACCGACGCACCGCTGTTCGACAACGCCAGCCTGCGCACCGGCACCTACCGGCTGCGCTTTGATGTGGCGGGCTACTTCAAGGCCCGGGGCGTGCATCTGCCCGAACCCAATTTTCTGAACCAGGTGAGCCTGGACTTCGGCATTGCGCATGCCGACCAGCACTACCACGTGCCGCTGCTGGTCAGCCCCTGGAGCTATTCGACCTACCGGGGCTCGTAGCAAGCGCTGCCTGACGGCCGAAGTGGCCTGGCTGCTCAGGGGGATATTGCTACAGCTGCCCTTCGGTCAGCGTATCGAGCTGAAAGTGCCCGCTCTTGTCCCACAGCCAGGTCTCGGTGTAGGTGACCTTGCCCATGCGGGCAGGGACTGGGAAGGGGGCCGCAGCGCGCACCGTGCGCTCGATCTCGGTGACCACCTCGGGGGCATGGCGCGGGGCGCGCATCCAGTGCAGGCGGGTGATCTTGCCCGCGCGGTCGATGTCGAGCTGCAGCACACCGATGGCATACAGCTGCGGCGGCAGTTTGCCTTTGAAGATGCGTTCGCGGTTCAGCCCATACAGGTGCGTGGCGGCATCCTGGCGGTAGGCCAGCGGTGTGGCAGCGGCCGAGGGGCGCGCAGATCCGGCCGTGGCAGGCACGGGGCCCTTGACGCCGCTGGCATCGGGGCCGGTGGAGGGGACGCTGTCGGGCGCGGGGGCTGGCGTGGGCTCTGGCGGGGACTTGCAGGCCGAGACCAGCGCCGCACCCACGGCCATGATGCCTGCCAGCAACCAGTGGCTGCGCTTTCCGGTGGAGCGGGGAGAGGGCGTGTCGGGCATGGTGTGAAAGGTTCCTGAGGCTGCGGGCACGATAACCCAGCGGCGAAGGTGGTACGTTACAAAATGACGACGGCTGCAAAGGGGATGCAGCAACATGCCTCACCGGAGGGTGAGCCGCTTGCCTGGCCCCGTTTTGCGTCCGTCACGAAAAGGATCGCGGTGACAAATTTGCAAATGCTGCTGGACGGCCTGGGGGCCGCGCCAGCCTGTCTGGTGACCGTGGAGTCTACCCAAGGGTCCGTGCCCCGGGAGCACGGCGCCTGGATGGCGGTATTTGCCGACCAGCTGGTGGGCACCATCGGCGGCGGGCATCTGGAGCTGCAGGCGATTGCCGAGGCGCGCCGCCGCCTGGCGGGTGGGCCGGTGACGGCGCTTGGGCCGATGCGGTTTGCGCTGGGACCGGCGCTGGGCCAGTGCTGCGGTGGGGTGGTGCACCTGGGATTTGAGCTGCTCACGGCGCAAGACGCCCCGGGGTTGGCCCAGCGCCTCACACCCAACCTGCACCCGGTGGCCCTGTTTGGCGGCGGGCACGTGGGCCACGCGCTGGCCCGCGTGCTGGCGCCACTGCCCTTTGCCCTGACCTGGATCGACAGCCGGGACGGCATCTTCCCGCCCGACCCGCCGGAGGGCGTGGTCTGCGAACACTCCGAGCCGGTTCAACTCGCCGTGCCCCGCCTGGCACCAGGCAGCCGCGTGCTGATCATGAGCTTCAGCCACGCCGAGGACCTGGACGTGGTGGCCGCCTGCCTGCGCCGCCAGCGCGAGCAGGGCGACCTGCCCTTCATCGGGCTGATTGGCAGCCAAACCAAGTGGGCCACCTTCAGCAACCGCCTGCATGAGCGCGGGTTCGCGCCCGAGGAGCTGGCGCAGGTGACCTGCCCCATCGGCATTCCCGGCATCGGGGGCAAGGAGCCCGAGGTGATTGCCGTGGCCGTGGCAGCGCAGTTGCTGCAGACGCTACCGCCCATGCCAAAGGCCGGGAAATGAGGGTAATTCCGGCCCCGAATGCCCCAGGTTGGGGCTGGAATCGGGAACAATTCCTGCATACACTTTGACGTACCGGTCGCAGCGGTGCCCCGGCCAGCAACCCACTGGCCAAGGTGCGCGACCTCAATGTCTGCTCAGAGCGCCCGCAGTGGTGAGCAGGTTTGCTGTTTGGCGCTAACGCGCCATCAAGGTTGAGATATGGAAAGCTACTTTCTCGACTGGGCCAACCTGCTTTTGCGCTGGGTCCATGTCATTACGGCCATCGCCTGGATCGGCTCGTCGTTCTACTTCGTTTTTCTGGACAGCAGCCTCACGCCGCCCGAGGACGAAGACCTCAAGAAACAAGGCGTGAGTGGCGAGCTCTGGGCCGTGCACGGCGGCGGGTTCTACCACCCGGTCAAGTTTGCGGTGTCGCCGCCGCAGTTGCCCAAACACCTGCACTGGTTCTTCTGGGAGAGCTACAGCACCTGGATCAGCGGGTTTGCGCTGTTCACCGTGTCCTACCTCTACAGCGCCAGCACCTACCTCATCGACAAGTCGCGCATGGACTGGGCGCCCGCCACCGCCATCGTGGTGGCGCTGGGCTTCTTTGTGGTGTTCTGGCTGCTGTACGACGCCATCTGCCGCATCTTCGGCCAGCGCAAGAACGGCGACGCCATCGTGGGTGCGCTGGTGCTGGTGCTGGTGTGCGTGGCCTCGTGGCTGGCCTGCCACTGGTTTGCGGGCCGCGCAGCCTTTCTGCTGGTGGGGGCGATGATCGCCACGTCCATGAGCGCCAACGTGTTCTTCTGGATCATCCCCGGCCAGCGCACCGTCATCAGCCAGATCAAGGCCGGCCAGCCCGTGGACCCGATCCACGGCAAACGCGGCAAGCAGCGCAGCGTGCACAACACCTATTTCACGCTGCCCGTGCTGTTTGCCATGCTGAGCAACCACTACAGCTTCACCTGGAGCCACCCGCAAAACTGGCTGGTGCTGATCCTGATGATGTTCGCGGGCGCCGCCATCCGCCAGTTCTTTGTGATGCGCCACGGCTACAAGCTAGGCCGCAACGGCAACCCGCTGCCGTATGCGCTGGTCGGCGTGGCGGTGATCGTGGGCGCTATTGTGTGGATGCGCCCCGCACCGGTGGCCACCCCCGTGGCGAATGCTCCTGTTTCAGGAGCGGCCAGCGCAGACAAAACCGGCGCTAGCGGCCAAAATGACTTCAAGGCCGTGCAGGCGGTGCTGGAACAGCGCTGCTACATGTGCCACGGCGAGCAGGTGCAGATGAAGAACCTGCGGCTTGATTCGCCCGACAGCGTGAAGCAACACGCCCAGGCCATCTACCAGCAGGCCGTGGTGCAAAAGCTCATGCCCATGAACAACGCCACGGGCATCACCGATGCGGAGCGTGCGCTGATTGGGAAGTGGTTTGAGGCAGGGGCTGCAACGGGGCCTTGAATGTGTTGAGTGCCACGGTAGTCGACCAGAAGCAGTCGCTCACAGAATCGCCAAGAAGCGGACGTAGCTCAAATGAGCCTTAGGCCGTTGCGGCGCGCCTCTGATAATCTCCAATACTGATCCGGGGTACCGCTCTTAGAACCTCTGGCCGCGCTCGGTATAGGCGCCTGGCTTGAGAGGTGCTCTATGCGTGACTCAACCTTTGCCTGGCTTGTACTGGCGGCAAGCGTGCTCGCGGAAGTCGGTGGAACCATTGCACTCCGCTATGCAGACGGCTTCACACGTATTCTCCCTTCCGTCCTTTCAGGGCTTAGTTATTCCGCCGCTATCTGGCTTATGGCTATCGCCGTCCGGCATATGGAAGTCGGACTTACCTATGCGGTATGGGCAGGAAGCGGAACAGCTTTGACAGCGGTGCTCGGAATGCTATGGTTTGGTGAGTCGGTGAGCTTCCTTCGACTGGCCGGTTTGAGCTTCATTGTTTTGGGCGTCATTGCTTTGAACTTGAGTGCTCGATAAGTCGCCGGGCACGCCTTTTCAAAGACTGACTCACGCTTCAGAGAACGAATTCAAAGGAGCCAAGCGGACTTGTTTGACCTGAGCCATGGGGCGTCAAGGACCCAATACCTTTACGCGAGAACTCTATTTTTGCGTCGGCGTTGAGTCCCTGGGATGCGCTCCATGCAGTCCCTATGCCGCCAACACATCCTGCAGCGCCCGCGTGGCAGCCACCGCCCCCAGGCTGGATTCGGTGAAGCCGCCATGCAGCACCACTCCCGTGGATGCCTGCTTGGCCTCATGTTTGGCCACGGCGGCCAGGTTGGCCACTTCTTCGGCGTGCCGAAAGCGCCCGGGCGTGATGCGCACGGCGCCGATGGCCAGCGTGGTGCACGGAAAGAACCGCTGCACGCCATGCCGGTCCTCGGCATGGATGCCGCCTGCCAGCCGAGCGCTGTCGTCAAACAGCGTGACGGCCTCGCGTGCGAACTCGTCCACGATGTTCTTGCAGCGCTGCAGCCAGTTGCTGCTTTGGAAGATCAGCATGAAGTCGTCCCCGCCCACATGGCCCACAAAGTCGCTGCGCGCGTCGCAGTGGGCCGTGGCCAGGCGCGCCACCAGGCGGATCATCTGGTCGCCGCGCCAGTAGCCGTAGTGGTCGTTGAAGGGCTTGAAGTTGTTCAGGTCCGCATAGCAGGCCACAAACTCGGTGCCGCTTTCCAGCAAGCGCTGGATGTGCAGGCTGATGGGGATGTTGCCGGGCAAAAAGGTCAGCGGATTGGCGTGGCGCGCGGCCTCGATGCGGGTCTCTGTCACGGCGCGCACCAGCTGGTCGCCGGTGCCCAGGCCCAGGTAGCGGCCGTTGTCGGTGACGATGTAGCCGTCGCTCAGGTAGCGCTGGTCCTGCGAGGTGAGGATGCCCACGAGCTGGTCCACATCGCAGTCCAGCTCCACCACACGCGGCGCCAGGTTGGCAAACGCCAGGCAGGACTTGCGGCCATGCACCTCGCGGAAGTACGGCGTGGCGTAGTGGTTCATGAACTGCTGGCGGTTGATGAGGGCCACGGGGCGCGACCCGTCCACCACCGCTAGCGCATGCAGGTCCGTGTGCTGGCGGAACAGGGCGGCCACGGCATCGTTGTTGGTCGCGGGCGCTGCGGTGGGCGCCTGCACCACCAGCAGGCTGCGCAGGATGCCCGGGCGGGCAGTCTGGCCCAGGTGCGGCAGCACGGCGACGCGGCGGTCGTGCATGACCTCCAGCGCTGCGTCGTCCACGGCCTCGCGCGGCGCCATGGCCGGGCGGCCCAGCAGCCAGCCCTGGCCCAGGGGGATGTCCAGGTCGCGCAGCGCGCGCAGGTCGTCGCGGGTTTCGATGCCTTCGGCAATGAGCTGGGTGCCGAACACGTCGGCAATGCCCTTGATGGCCTGCAGCATCTGGAGGTTCTCGGGGTGGTCGCTGATGTCGCGGATGAAGTATTTGTCGATCTTCACGAAGTCGGGCTTCACCTCGGACCACAGCCTGAGGCTGGAGCGGCCATCGCCAAAGTCGTCCAGCGCCAGCCGCGCGCCGCAGGCATGCACAGCCTTGATGGCCTGGCGCAGCTGGGGCATGTCGGTCACGCGTTCGTGCTCGGTGATCTCCAGCACCAGCATGCGGGCGCTCAGGCCCAGGCTGCGCACGGTGTTGCCCAGTTCGGTGGCGCCGATCAGCTGGACGCCATGCACCAGCGCATCGGCGCTGATGTTCACAAACAGCCGGCCCGGCGCGTCGTGGCGGCCCCATTGCTCCATGGCGGTGTAAACGCACAGCAGCTCAAAGTCCTGCAGGATGCCCTCGCGGCGGGCCAGCTCCAGCAGTTTGTCGGGGGTGTGCAGCGGGGTGTTCTGGGGGCCTCGGATCAGTGCCTCGTGCGCGTACACCTGGCCCTCGCGCAGGTCGGCCAGGGGCTGGAACACGCAGTACAGCCCGCCCTCGCGCATCAGCCGCGCCAGGGGGCCGGTGCCCTGGCGGGCGGCGGGCGATAGCAGCGCCATCATCGCCTCCAGTCGGCTCCATGGGGTGTTGTGCATGGCTGTTGTGGGTCCCTGAGCAAGGGTGCCGACGATACCGGTGGCGTGTGACAGGCTGGTTACAGCAACGTGACTGGTACGGCCGCTGCACAATGCGCGGCATGCACCCAGAAACCCAGCCAGCCAGCCCCTCCCTGCCGGACTACCGCACCCACCCCCGCGCCTTTCTGAAGGCGCTGTTTGATGCCGCCGTGCACAGCGCACAACCCCTGCACGGCATGCGCCAGTGGCTGCCCCAGCCGCCCAGCCGCGAGAGCGGGGGCCGCACCCTGGTGCTGGGCGCGGGCAAGGCGGGGGGCGCCATGGCCCAGGCACTGGAGGCCCTGTGGCCGCAGGACGCGCCCCTGTCGGGCCTGGTGGTCACCCGCTACGGGCATGTTCCGCCCCGGCCTGCGGGCGTGCCGCAGCGCATCGAGGTGGTGGAGGCCGCGCACCCCGTGCCCGATGCGGCGGGGCTGGCCGCGGCGCAGCGCATTCTCGATCTGACCCAGGGGCTGACGGAGCACGACCTGGTGCTGTGCCTGATCTCGGGCGGGGGCTCGTCCCTGCTGACCTTGCCCTGCGACGGGGTGACGCTGGAAGACAAGCAGCGCATCAACCGCGCCCTGCTCGACAGCGGCGCGCACATTGGCGAGATGAACTGCGTGCGCAAGCACCTCTCGCGCATCAAGGGCGGGCGCCTGGCGGCGGCCTGTGCGCCAGCGCGCGTGGTCACGCTCACCATCAGCGACGTGCCCGGCGACGACCCGTCGGTGATCGCCAGCGGCCCCACCGTGCCGGATGCGACCACCTGCGCCGATGCGTTGGCCATTCTGGCGCGCTATGGCATCGAGGTACCCCCGGCCATCCGCACTGCGCTGGAGGCAGGCCGCCTGGAGACGCCCAAACCCGGCGACGCGCGCTTTGCCGGGCATGCCGTGCATCTGATCGCCACGCCTCAGCAGGCGCTGGAGGCCGCGGCCGCGCTGGCCCGTTCAGCGGGGCTGCCTGCGCATGTGCTGTCGGATGAGATCGAGGGCGAGTCGCGCGAAGTGGGCAAGGTGCATGCGGCGCTGGCCCGCGCGGTGGCGCGGCGCGGCCAGCCGTTTGCGGCGCCGTGTGTGATCCTGTCGGGGGGGGAGACCACCGTCACCGTGCGTCCGCGTGCATCCGGTGTGCCTCGGGGGCGGGGCGGGCGTGCGGGCGAGTTTTGCCTGGGCCTGGTGCAGGCGCTGCAGGGCGAGCCCGCCGTGTGGGCGCTGGCGGCCGACACCGACGGCATCGACGGCAGCGAAGACAACGCGGGGGCCTTTGTGTGCCCCGACACGCTGGCGCGCGCAGGCGCTGCAGGCCTGCGCATTGACGACCACCTGGCGCGCAACGACGCCTGGGGATTTTTTGCGGGGCTGGACGACCTGCTGGTCACCGGCCCCACACACACCAACGTGAACGATTTTCGGGTGCTACTGGTTTTGTAGCGCCTCAGGCATATTGCACTAGCGCTTGGGGCTGCTGGGGCTTGAAGAAGGCCCCAGGCGCCCTGTGCAGGCCTCAGAACCGGTGGCGGATGCCCACGCCGAAGCTGTTGCCCTTGGTCTGGTTGGTGATGCGGTCGTTCATGGCCATCACGTACACATCGGTGCGCTTGGACAGGAAGTAGTCATACCCCACGGTGAAGGTCTTGCGCGAGATGTCAGTAGCCGTCATCTTGGTCTGCGCCCACGATGCCAGCACCTTACCGGTGGCGCCTGCGGGCACCGACACGCCCAGCTGCGTCGTCTTGGCCTTGTTGGTGGTGTTGTCGGCCTTGGCCTGGCCGTAGCTCGCAAAGGCCTTCACGATCGCGAAGTCATACGCGCCGCCCAGCATCCAGTCGGTCTTGGTGGTGCCCAGGTAGGTGCTGGGCACGGCGGGGTTGCTCATCTGGTCGCGCTCGTAGAAGCCGGTGAGGGTGATGGGGCCGTTGAAGTACAGCGCGTTGATGCCCACGTTCTTCTTGCTGCTGTCGCCCGCGACCTCGCCAAACTGGTAGTGCAGGTTGGTGGTCAGGCCGCCCAGGTTGGGCGTGCTGTAGATGATTTCGTTGGACCAGCCGGTGTCGGACGGCGTGGTCGAACCCCAGCCCGTGCCGTTGAACAGGGGCACGTTCATGTGCAGGATCAGCGGTGCAAAGGTGAACGAGTCGCCCAGCGGGTTCGACAGGATGGACGGCAGGAAGTTGGGGGCCAGGCCGCGTCCCACGGTCACGGTGCCCCAGCTGTCGCTCAGGCCCACGTTGGCATCGCGCGAGAAGAAGGTGTCGTTGGCAAAGCGGCCCTGGATGCCGCTGTCCACCTTGATGAACGAGGTGAGCGCAAAGTTGGCCCGGAGCCCGCCGCCCAGGTCTTCGGTGCCCTTGACGCCGAACCACGACGTGGTCATGCCGCCGCTGTTGACGACCTTGCTGCTGCCGGCATCACCCGCGTTTTTCATGGAGCCCACAAACACATCGGTCAGGCCCATCAGTTGGACGGAGCTCTGGGCCTGGGCCCCGGTGGCACACAGCAGGGCGCCACCAAGCGATAGAGACAGTGCAATCAGGTTTTTCTTCATGGAGTGATTCCTGGGGAAAAAAGCGCCGGAGGGCCGGCGGGGCAAAGGAGACGCGGCCCCTGTTGCACCGTGGTGCAGGGCGGGGCCCGCCGGTAGGGCTTCGCAAGTTCCATGCCCTGGTGCAACACCTGTTTACATCCCTGTCGAGCGCTCTCATCGCGCATCCATGCACGTTGCTGGCGCAGTTTTCGTGTGTTTTGGCGCAAACCTGGGGCGCGCGGGGCGGGCGAGATGGTGCGGTTTTGATGTGGCTCAATGCCGCAGGCGCAGCCGCACGGCACAGTGGCTTCCATGCTGCCACCTAACCTTTTTTCTCTGCCCGCTGACACCGAGGTCATCGCTCCCGGCGAAGTGCTGCGCAGGCGCAATGAGGTGCTGACGACGGTGTTGCACCTCGAAAGCGGCCGTGTGCTGCGCGGAGTGCTGGACGACGGTTTCCTGCGCCACCAGCTCGGTGCTGTCGAGGGGCCGTTCTGGCTCGATGCCGCGTCGGCCTTGCTGGGCCTGCCTTTGCCGGTGGACATGGTGGCCGACACCCGCGTGCATGTGCGGCGCGTGCCCATCGAGGCCTTCCAGCGCAGTCTGGCCGCCATGCCGGCGGGCGCGCGCGGCCTGCTGCTGGACATGGCCCAGGGCTACCGGCAGCAGTCCGAACTGGCGGTGAGCCGCCTCGCGCAGGACGCCGAGTCGCGCTGCGCGCAGTGGCTGCTGAACCATGCCCAGCCTGACCACAGCGGCGCCATGCAGGTCACCCTGCACCAGCGCAAACGCCTGATCGCCGCCCAGCTGGGCATTGCGCCCGAAACCTTCTCGCGCGTGCTGCGCCACCTGCGCGAGCTGGGCCTGATCCACGGCACCGGCAATGTGCTGGCACTGCCCCAGCCCCGGGCCTTGCAGTCGATGGCGGGCTGCTGACGCCGCTTGGTGGAGGCTCAGCAGCGGCCAACGGGCTGCTTGCTTCTGAGCGCTGTCACGGGCTGGCGCTCCGTTGCATTTGCTGACAAACGGACACCTCTGAGGCGATCGGCCCGGAGGGCGGCTCTTCTGCGCGGCGATGCGCGCGTGCACCGCGCTGCACGGCCCTTGCCGCGTCTTCTTTTCATCCCTGCCGCACCCCGGCGGGCTCAGGGTTTTTCCTTGGCTTTACCCAAGGGTTCCACCCAAGCCCCGGGGCACAGGCCCTGCGTATATTTGTTGGGACATGTCTGCTGCGACCCGTCCCCATGTCGAACTTTGAGCGTGCCCATCAGCCCGCAGGGGGGAAGCGTCCATGACGCCGCCGCCCGGCCCCCAGGCTGCCCCGGACCCTGCGCCGGGCTGGCTGGTGCCCGGCGCCCTGGTGCTGCGGCTGATGCTGGTGGCTGCGCTGGCGGTGGCGCTGTCGGGGGCAGTGGCCGCCTGGCTGGTCACACGGGCCTCCGGACAAGAGGCCATGCGCCGGGTGGTGAGCCAGCAGACCGACGAGGTCGAGGTGGTGGCCCGGTTGCTGGCCAGCAAGATCGAACAAAGCCAGAAGGTGCTGCGCACGGTGGCTGCTGGCATCACGCCGGCCGTGCTGGAGTCGCCCTCGTCGCTGGAATGGCTGCTGCAGCAGGGGCTGCCTGCGGTGCAGTTTTTCGACACCATGCAGGTCGCCCGCGACAACGGCGAACTGCGCCTCAATTTGCGCGCCGGCCAGATCGAAAAGGCGGCGGACCTGGACCCTGCCGAGCGCGACGCCCTGCGCCGCACCCTGGTCGATGGCAAACCCCTGGTGTCCGAGCTGATCGCCGGGCGCCGGGGCGAGGCGCGCGTCATGTTCACCATGCCACTGCACCGCGATGACGGCACCGTAATGGGGGTGGTGGCGGGTGCTTTGCGCCTGCAATCCCAAAGCCTGCTGCCACCGTCGATGACGCTGCCCGCGCGCGACGACTCGCAGCTCATCGTCTTCACCCGCGACGGCACCATCCTGTCGCACTCCGACCCCGCCCGCGTGCTGGGCCAGGTGCGTGACGAGGCGGGCCTGGCCCCCGTGTACACCCGCTGGCAGAGCCAGGCCCAGCCGGTGGTCGGGCGGGGCATGACCCATGTGCAGGCCGACCACATCGTGAGCATGGCGGGCATGCCGCTGCCGCAGTGGATCGTGGCGCGCGTGAGCCAGTCGCAGGCGCTGCTGGCACCGCTGCGCGGCGCCCAGCGCGAAGCCTGGTGGCTGGCGGTGGCCAGCATGGTGCTGTGCATGTTGCTGGCCGTGGCGCTGATGGGCTGGATGGCCCAGCCACTGGCGCAGCTGACCTTCAAGGCGCGCCAGCTGCTCCGGACCAGCACGCGCCAGCAGCCCGCACAAGCGGTGGACTGGCCCCGCGCGGGCGGCGAGGTGGGTGAGCTGGTGCGGGTGTTCCAGGGCCTGGTGCAGCAGGGCAGCCTGCAGCAGTCGCGCAAGGACACGGTGGTCGGCCAGTTCCAGGCCGTGCTGGACAGCGCCCCCGTGGGCATCGTCATCACGCGCCACGGCATGCTGGAGGTGGCGAGCCACCAGGCCTGCGTGATGCTGGGCTACACCGCGCAAGAGCTGCAGGGCCGCCCCGCGCGCATCCTGTACGCCAGCGACGCCGACTATGCCCAGGTGGGCGACCGCGTGCGGGCCGAAGTGGCTGCGCATGGTGCGTTCGATGGCGACATCTGCTTTATGCGCAAGGACGGCAGCCCCGTGTGGGCCCGCGTGCAGGGCCGGGGCGTGCGCCCCGAGGAGGTGCACGGTGGCACCGTGTGGATTCTGGAAGACATCACCGCCGCGCGCGAGGCCCAGGTGCAGCAGTCCTGGGGCCGCGCGCACGATGCGCTGACGCAGCTCTACAACCGCGCCGCGTTCGACGAGCGACTGGGCCAGCTGATGGCCGAGCGGTCGGCCCGCCAGCGCGCGGTCGTGCCCGCTGCCGACGAGGAGGGTGGCGAGACCCAGGGCGACGGCGTGGTGCTGTTCCTCGACCTGGACCATTTCACCGTGGTCAACGACATTGCGGGCCATGACGCGGGTGACGATGTGCTGCGCCATGTGGCCCGGCTGCTGGAGTCCCATGTGCGCCAGATTGGCTGGGCGGCGCGCCTGGGTGGCGATGAGTTTGCGGTGGTGTTGCCCGGCTGTGCGCTGGCACGCGGCCAGGCCGTGGCCGAGCAGTTGCGCGCGGCGGTGCATGCGTGGGAGCCGTCGTACCAGGGGCGCAGTTTTACGCTGGGGGTGAGTATTGGGCTGGTGGTGCTCGATGCCAGTCTGCAGGATGTGCCGTCGGTTTTGTATGCGGCGGACATGGCTTGTTATGACGCGAAGCGGGCGGGGCGCAACCGGGTGGAGACGCGGCATGCGAGGGATGCGTCGGTCACTTCTTCGGGGCGGATGGCTTTGGGGCCTGTTTGAGGGGTTTTTGGCTGGATGCGCTAGTGGGATATGCGGTGGTTGCTATTGATTTTGTAGTGTTGGTTTTTGTGTGCTGATTGAACCGCATGCCTTGGTTGAGGGCGGAGGCCGGGAGTCGCCCGGCGTGCGAGTAACTTTCTTTTGCTTCGCCAAAAGAAAGTCACCAAAGAAAAGGCGACCCCCAGTCTGCGACCCCTTCGCGGAGCAAAGGGGCAAACCTGCGTCGTGTCGGTTGCGGGGTGCGCCGAGGAACTCACTGCGCTGCGATGCAGCTTCGTTCAGACATCCACGGCGAGTTAGTTAACGAGGCATGGGCGCTCCGACGCCCATGCTCACCCCGCAACCGCCCCGCCACAGGCGAAGCCAGCAGGGGGTGGGCAGCCGAACATCCAAACAACCTAACAGCCGGACATCCATTCGGGCCATTGCTGCGCTCGGCCTCGTTTTGCTGGCGCAAGCGCCACGCGCTGCGCAAGCTGGGCCGAGCGAAGCAAAGGCCCGTGTGGATGTTTGGTCCCTCTTGCCCCTCTGGATGCGCCGAGGAGCGCAGGGTTTGGCGGATCAGGGCTCGCGATTGTCTGAGCGAAGTGAAACGGAGCGAGTTCGAGCGAGACCCCGCCAAACCCGAGCACCACAGGTTGCCCCGGAGCGAAGCGCAGGGGACGCAGACAGTGGGGTCGCCCTTTCTTTGGTTCCTTTCTTTCGGCGACGCGAAAGAAAGGGACTCGCCTGCCGGGCGACTCCCGGCCTCCGCCCTTGAAAAAGGCATGCGGCCCAATCAGCCACCCCACCAAACACTACAAAATCAATAGCTACCAGCGCATATCCCTTCACAGCCAGCAGCCAAAAAAATCACTCTCCCAACCGCCCCAACGCCCTGAGCACATTCTCCGCAGTCGCCGGCGCTGTCAGCACCACCGGCGCCGCCGCATCCACCCCGCTACGCCCCGCCGCCACCGCATTGCGCAGCGCCTCATACACACTGATCGCCAGCATGAACGGCGGCTCTCCCACCGCCTTGCTACCACCCACGTTGTCCTCCCGATTCGCCTCGGGCCACAGGTGGACGTTGAAGTGCTCCGGAATATCGCCCGTGGCCGGGATCTTGTAGGTGCTCGGCGCGTGAGTGGCCAGATAACCCTTGTCGTTCCACACCAGTTGCTCGGTCGTCAGCCAGCCCATGCCCTGCACAAACCCGCCCTCGATCTGACCGATGTCGATGGCCGGGTTGATGCTGTGACCCACGTCGTGCAGGATGTCCACCTTCAGCACGCGGCTCTCGCCGGTGAGGGTGTCGATGGCCACCTCGGTGCAGGCGGCGCCGTAGGCAAAGTAATAGAACGGCCGGCCCGTGAGGGTCGTCTTGTCGTAGTGGATCTTGGGCGTGCGGTAAAAGCCGTCGCTCCACAGCTGGATGCGGTTGGCGTACGCGGCCTGCACCACCTCTTCAAAACTGCGCACCGTCTTGGGCGAGATCACCTGGCCGCCCGCAAACCGGATCGCGCCTGCGCCGCAGCCGTCCAGGCCGCACACGAATGAGGCCAGGTTGTCGCGCACGTTGCGCGCAGCGTACTGGGCGGCGCGGCCGTTCAGGTCGGTGCCGCTGCTGGCGGCGGTGGCGCTGGCGTTGGGCACCTTGCTGGTGTCGCTGGCCGTCACCAGCACGCGGTGCAGCGGCACGCCCAGCTCGTCGGCCACGATCTGCGCCACCTTGGTGTGCAGGCCCTGGCCCATTTCGGTGCCGCCGTGGTTCACCTGCACGCTGCCGTCGGTGTACACATGCACCAGCGCGCCGGCCTGGTTGAACAGCGTGGCGGTGAAGCTGATGCCGAACTTGACGGGCGTGATGGCCAGGCCGCGCTTGATGACCGCATTGCGCGCGTTCCAGTCCGCAATTGCGGCCTGCCGCTGGCGGTAGTGCGAGGTCTGCTCCAGCGTGGGCAGCAGCTCGTGCAGGATGTTGTCTTCCACCGCCATCTGGTAGTGGGTCACATGGCGGCCGCTGCTCGCGTCCTTGCCATACAGGTTGGCCAGGCGTACATCCTGAGCGTCCACACCGAGTGCCCGGGCGATGTCACCCAGGATGGCCTCGATCACGATCACACCCTGCGGGCCGCCAAATCCGCGGAAGGCGGTGTGGCTCTGCGTGTTCGTCTTGCAGCGGTACGACGCGATCTCGACATCGCTCAGGTAATACGCGTTGTCGGCGTGGAACACCGCGCGGTCGGCCACGGGGCCCGACAGGTCGGCGCTGAAGCCGCAGTTGGCGGCCATCTGCAGCTTCAGGCCCGTGATGCGGCCGGTGCCGTTAAAGCCCACGTCGTACTCGTACGCAAACGGGTGGCGCTTGCCGGTGACCATGAAGTCCTGGTCCCGGTCCAGCCGCAGCTTGATGGGGCGGCCCAGCTTGTTGGCGGCCACGGCGGCCCACACGGCCAGGTGCCCGGCCTGCGTCTCCTTGCCGCCAAAGCCGCCGCCCATGCGGCGGCATTCCACCTTGACCGCGTGGTTGTCGATGCCCAGCGCGTGCGCCACCCAGTGCTGCACCTCACCGGGGTGCTGCGTGCTGGAGTAGATCCACCACTGCTTTTGCTCCAGTGGCATGGCGTAGGCGATCTGGCCCTCCAGGTAGAAATGTTCCTGGCCGCCGACTTCAAACGCTCCCTGCATGCGGTGCGCCGATTGCGCGAGGCCCGTGGTCGCATCGCCCCGGCGCACAAACACCGGCGGCAGCACATAGCTTTGTGCCTTCAGTGCGTCCTGAACCGTCAGCACGGCGGGCAGGGGGGTGATGTCGAGCTTCACGGCCCGCACCGCGCGGCGCGCCTGCATGACCGAGTCGGCCACCACCAGGCCGATCACCTGGCCGACAAACTGCACGCTGTCCAGTGCGAATACGGGCTCGTCGTGTCCGAACGCGGCGAGGATCTTGTCGCCCGGCACGTCGGCTGCCAGCACCACACCACGCACGCCGGGCAGGGCCAGTGCGGCGGTGGCATCCACACTGTTCAGGGTGCCGTGGGCCACGGTCGAGAGGATGGGCGCGGCATACAGCGTGCCCTTCACCTCCGGCAGGTCGTCGATGTAGTGCGCGGCGCCCGCCACCTGGGCGCGGGCGCTTTCGTGGATGTGCGACTGGCCCATGGCGGCGCGGGCGGGTGCGGGCAGGGCGGTTTCGGCGATGGTGTGGGGGGCGTTCATACGGCGGCCTCCAGTGTCAAAGTGTCCAGGCTGACCGAGGGCTGGCCCTGGGTCTCCAGCCAGTAGCGCTGCAGCAGGCTGCCCAGCACCTGGCGGCGGTAGGCGCCACTGGCGCGCATGTCGGAGATGGGGCTGAACTCGGCCTGCAGCACCGCAGCGGCGCGCTGCGCGGTGGCCTCGGTCCAGGGCTGGCCGGTCAGTGCTGCCTCGGTCTGCCGCGCGCGGGCCGGTGTGGCGGCCACGCCGCCTGCGCCAATGCTGGCGCGTTGCACCGTGCCGTCCGCGATGTCGAGGTTGAGCACCAGGCACACGGCAGAAATATCGTCGTCAAAGCGTTTCGAAATCTTGTAGGCGCGCAGCTGTTCTTGCGCCGAGGGGCGGGGCACCACAATGCGCACCAGCAGCTCGTCTGCGGCCATCACGTTCTGCCGGTAGCCGGTGTACAGGTCTTCCAGCGGCAGCTGGCGCTCGCCCCGGGCCTGGCTGGCCAGCACCACCTGGGCGCGCAGCGCGATCAGCAGGGGCATGGAGTCGCCAATGGGCGAGCCGTTGGCCACGTTGCCGCCCAGCGTGCCCGAGTTGCGCACCGGCAGCCCCGCAAACCGCGTGGCAAAGCGGTGCAGCTGCGGCCACTGCGCAGTGAGGGCCGCAAACGCGTCGGTCAGCGTGACCGCCGCGCCGATGTGGATGGCGTCAGGGTGTTGCACCACCTGCCGCAGCTCGGCCGCGCGGGTCACGTCCAGCACCTGGGCGTACTGCTTGTGCTGCTTGGTCACCCACAGCCCCACGTCGGTACAGCCCGCCACCACCTGGGCACCCGGGTGGGCGGCGCGTGCTGCAAGCAGCTCTGGGAGGGTGGAGGGCGCGATATAGGCCGAATCGGCTGCATGCGCAAGTGCATCATGCCTCAGCAGCTTCAATTTTTGTAGCACTTCGGATTCATTGACCGCCATGCCGGGCAGCGACGCCATCTGCTGGGCGGCATCGAGGATGGGGCGGTAGCCGGTGCAGCGGCACAGGTTGCCCGAGAGTTCTTCTTGCGCCAGTGCGCGGGTGATGGGCTCACCGTGGCAGACATGGTTTTGGTACATGCCGAAGAGGCTCATCACGAAGCCTGGCGTGCAGAAACCGCACTGCGAACCGTGGCACTGGACCATCGCCTCCTGTGCCGGATGGAGCGTGATGGTTTGCTGTGCAGCGGGCGCTGTGTCGTCCACGGGCTGGATCAGCGGATCTTCCGCCAGGTCTTCCACGGTCCACAGTGCCATGCCGTCCACCGAATGGGCCAGGCGGATGCAGCTGTTCACGGCGCTGTAGTGCAGCTGGCCGTTGCGTTCTTCGCCCAGCACCACGGTGCAGGCGCCGCAGTCGCCTTCGCCGCAGCCTTCCTTGGTGCCGGTGCAGCCCAGGTCTTCGCGCAGCACCTCCAGCAGGGTGCGGTCGGGTGGTACATTGCCCAGCGCCACGGGCTGGCCTCGGCGCAGGAATTGCAAGGGTCTTGTTGTCATGACAAACGCCACTTCGATCTTGGATGGAAAGGTTCAGCAGAGGGTAGAACGCAGTACCGTTACCGGCATATGCGCAAGCTTATGGCACCCATGCCCACACCGCTATGAGAGACCACGCCCTTTTCGACAAGATAGACCTCCATCTCATAAGGGTCTTGCACACCGTGCTCACAGAACGCAGCGTATCGAGGGCCGCCGTCCGCCTGGGCATGCACCAGCCGGCGGTGTCGGCTGCGCTCAAAAGGCTGCGCGACCTCTCGGGCGACCCGCTGCTGGTGCGCTCCGGCGCCAGCATGATGCCCACCGATGCCGCGCTGCGCATGGTGGAGCCCGCCGGGGCCATCCTGCGTGCGGCGGAGGCCCTGTTTTCGGATGCGCGTGGGTTTGACCCGCGCACGGCCACCCGCACCTTCCGCGTGGCGGCCAGCGACTACCTCGACCCGCTGTTCCTGCCACAGCTCGTGGCCCGCATCAAGGTTGAGGCCCCTTTGTGCCCCATCGAGATCCTGCCCCTGTCGGCCGACGCGCACTACCACGCGCACCTGGCCCAGGGCGATGTGGACGTGGTGATCGGCAACTGGCCCCAGCCGCCCGACGACCTGCACATGGGACGCCTGTTTGGTGACGAGGTGGTGTGCCTGGTCGGCAAGGACCACCCTGCCGTGCGGCGCGGCTGGGATGTGGAGAGCTGGCTGGCCGCCGAACACATCGCGCCCACGCCCACCCACCCCGGCGCGCGGGGCGTGATCGACGCCCACCTGGACAGCCTGGGCATGCAGCGCCACATCACGGCGCGCTGCGCGCATTTCAGCCTCATCCCCAGCATCGTGGCATCGAGCTTGCTTGTGCTGACCACCGGCCGTCAGTACTGCGAGCGGTATGTGGACCAGCTGCCACTGGCCATCCTGCCGTGCCCGGTGCCGTTTCCCCGGCTCATGTACTACCAGCTGTGGCATGCCCGCACGCGCCACTCGGCCGCCGCGGCCTGGCTGCGAGATTGCGTGAAAACCGTGGCTGCTTCGCTACGAAAAGAATAGCTGCTTGGGCATACTGAACAAGCGCCATGAGGTATTTTCATTCTTATAACAAGTTGTAAAACTGAGAGACAATCCCCGCATGAGTTCTCCCCCCAATCCTTCAGCGCCTGGTGCGGCGCCGCCACGGCTGCAGCTGGTGGGCATCACCAAGCGCTACCCGGCCGTAGTGGCCAACAGCGGCGTGTCGCTCACGGTGCTGCCGGGTGAAATCCACGCCGTGCTGGGCGAAAACGGCGCGGGCAAGTCCACGCTGATGAAAATCATCTACGGCTCGGTTAAGCCCGACGAAGGCAGCGTGTTCTTCAACGGCCAGGCCGTGCAGGTGCGCAACCCGCAAGAAGCGCGGGCCCTCGGCATTGCCATGGTGTTCCAGCATTTCAGCCTGTTCGACACCCTCACGGTGGCCGAGAACGTGTGGCTGGGCCTGGACAAGAGCCTGACGCTGGCCGAAGTGACCGGCCGCATCACCGCCAAGGCCGCCGAATACGGCCTTGACATCGACCCCCTGCGCCCCGTGCACACGCTGAGCGTGGGCGAGATGCAGCGCGTGGAAATCATCCGCGCGCTGCTCACCAACCCCAAGGTGCTGATCCTGGACGAGCCCACTTCGGTGCTCACGCCCCAGGCGGTCGAAAAGCTCTTTGTGGTGCTGCGCAAGCTGGCCAGCGAGGGCTGCAGCATCCTCTACATCAGCCACAAGCTGCACGAAATCCGCGCGCTGTGCACCGCCTGCACCGTGCTGCGCGGCGGCAAGGTGACGGGCGTGTGCAACCCGGCCGAGGAATCCAATGCCTCCCTGTCGCGCCTGATGATTGGCGCCGAGCCGCCCGCGCTGGAGCACCGCGCGGTGCAGACCGGCGCCACGGTGCTGCGCGTGCAGGGCCTGTCGCTGCCGCGCGCCGACCAGTTTGGGGTGGATTTGATCGACCTGCAGTTCGAGGTGAAAGCGGGCGAGGTGGTGGGCATTGCCGGGGTGTCGGGCAACGGGCAAAAAGAATTGCTCTATGCGCTGTCGGGCGAAGACCAGCGGGCTGACGCGGCCAGCATCCAGGTGGCGGGCCAGAACGCGGGCCGCATGGGCCCGGGCCAGCGCCGTGCGCTGGGCCTGCATTTTGTGCCCGAAGAGCGCCTGGGCCGGGGCGCCGTGCCCACCATGGGGCTGGCGCACAACCTGCTGCTCACCCGCACCAATTCGGTCGGCGGCAGTGGCTGGATCAAGGTGGGCGCGCTGCAAAAGCATGCTGAGGACATCATCCGGCGCTTCAATGTGAAGGCGGGTGGACCCAACGCAGCGGCCAAGTCGCTGTCGGGTGGCAACCTGCAGAAGTTCATCGTGGGGCGCGAGATTGACGCCAACCCCAAGCTGCTCATCGTTTCGCAGCCCACCTGGGGCGTGGATGTGGGCGCCGCCGCACAGATCCGGGGCTCCATCCTGGCCCTGCGTGACGCAGGCTGCGCCGTGCTGGTGGTCAGTGAGGAGCTGGACGAATTGTTTGAAATCTGCGACCGGCTGCATGTGGTGGCCAAGGGGCACATGTCGCCCTCGGTGCCGCGCGCCGAGGCCACGGTGGAACGCATCGGTGAATGGATGAGCGGGCTGTGGCATGCCGATGTCCAAGCGCACCTCGCACAACAGGCCAAGGCAGCGGAGGTGCAGCATGCTTAAGCTGGAACCACGCCCCCAGGCTTCCAAGCTCTGGACCTATGGCTCGCCGCTGCTGGCGCTGGCCGTCACGGTGCTGATTGGTGTGGCCTTGTTCATTGCGCTGGGCAAAGACCCGGTGCGCGGGCTGCAGGTGTTCTTCTGGGAGCCCATCAAGACGCAGTACGCCATTGGCGAACTCATGGTCAAGGCCACGCCACTGTTGCTGATTGCGCTGGGGCTGGCCGTGTGTTTCCGCTCGAACGTGTGGAACATCGGCGCCGAAGGCCAGTTTGTGATCGGCGCCGTGGTGGCGGGCGGCGTGGCGCTGATGGCAGACAAGACGACCGGCCCCTGGATCGTGCCCGCCATCCTGCTCGCCGGGGTGCTGGGCGGCATGGCCTGGGCAGGGCTCACGGCGCTGCTGCGTGACAAGTTCAACGCCAACGAAATCCTGGTGAGCCTGATGCTCGTCTATGTGGCCACGCTGGTGCTGGGCTACCTGGTCTATGGCCCGTGGAAGGACCCGATGGGCTACAACTTTCCGCAGACCAAGACCTTTGAAAAGGTCACGCAGATCCCGCGCCTGATGCAGGGCTCGCGCGTGTCCATCGGCCTGCTGCTGGCGCTGGCTGGTGCCGGGGCGCTGTGGGTGTTTTTGTTCCGCACCCGGGCGGGCTTTGCCCAGCAGGTGGGCGGCTTGGCACCGGCAGCGGCGCGCTATGCGGGCTTTTCGTCGCGCCGCGCGCTGTGGACGGCATTGCTGATTTCGGGTGGTGCCGCCGGTTTGGCGGGTGCGCTGGAGGTGGCCGGGCCCATCGGCCAGCTCACGCCCTATGTGCCGGCAGGCTATGGTTTTGCGGCCATCATCGTGGCCTTTGTGGGGCGGCTGCACCCTGTGGGCATGATTCTCTCGGCCATCCTCATGAGCATGTTCTACATCGGCGGTGAACTGGCGCAGTCGCGCCTGGGCCTGCCCAAGTCGCTCACCGGCGTGTTCCAGGGACTGCTGCTGTTCACGCTGCTGGCCTGCGACACATTGATTGCCTACCGCATCCGCTGGGTGGGTAGCAGAAAGGTGGTGGCCTGATGGAATCCTACGCACTCCTCATCGGCGCCACACTCAGTGCGGGCACCGTGCTGGCCATTGCGGCCCTGGGCCTGCTCATCAACGAGAAGGCGGGCATCGTCAACCTGGGCGCCGAGGGCATGATGCTCTGCGCCGCCATTGCCGGGTTTGCCACGGTGGTGCACACCGGCAACACCTGGCTGGGCTTTGCTGCAGGCATGGCGGCCGGTGCCGTGCTGGCCGCCATCTTTGGCGTGCTGGTGATCTGGCTCAACACCAACCAGTACGCCACGGGCTTGGCGCTCAGCCTCTTCGGTGTGGGCTTTTCGGCGTTTGCGGGCATCAGCTACGTGCAGGCCAAGCTGCCCGAGTTGCCCAAGTACGCGATCCCGGTGCTGGGCGATGTGCCGCTGCTGGGCCCCGCGCTGTTCCGTCAGCATCCGCTGGTGTATCTCACCATGGTGCTGGTGGCGGGGTTGATCTGGTTCCTGTACCGCTCGCGCGCCGGGCTCGTGCTGCGCTCGGTGGGCGAGTCGCCCGAGTCGGCGCATGCATTGGGCTACCCGGTGCGGCGCATCCGGCTGGCGGCCGTGGTGGTGGGCGGTGCCCTGTGCGGGCTGGCCGGGGCCTACATCTCCACCGTCTACACGCCGCTGTGGGTCGAGGGTATGGTGGCTGGGCGCGGCTGGATCGCGCTGGCACTCACCACCTTTGCCACCTGGCGCCCGGCACGGGTGTTGCTTGGTGCTTATCTGTTTGGTGGCGTGACCATGCTGCAGTTCCATTTGCAGGCCACGGGCGTGCAGGTGGCCAGCCAGTTGCTGAGCATGCTGCCGTATGTGGCCACCATCGTGGTGCTGGCGTTGATCTCGCGCAATCCGACCTGGATTCGCATCAACATGCCGGCATCGCTGGGCAAACCGTTTTATCCGGGCTCGTGATAGGGATTGTGCACGCGAAAATCTGGTTACCCTGCGGTAGATCGCACCATAATTGATAGTTTCGTCCCCCAACCTTTGCAAGTCTTACTTCTTCGATAAGGAAACCGACATGACTGATCTGCAGAAACGCTCCATGCTCAAGGTGGCAGCGCTCTCCGCTGTGGCCGCTGCCGCCCTCGTGGGTTGTGGCAAGAAGGAAGAACCGGCACCGGCCCCCGCGCCTGCTCCGGCCCCTGCCGCAGAAGCACCGGCCCCCAAGCCCGAGCCACTGAAGATCGCGTTTGCCTATGTCGGCCCTGTGGGCGACGGCGGCTGGTCGTTTGCACACGACAACGGTCGCAAGGCCATCGAGAAGGAATTCGGCGACAAGGTCGTGACGAGCTTTGTGGAAAGCGTGCCCGAGTCCGCTGACGCCGAGCGCGTACTGCGCGACCTGGCCGGCCAGGGCAACAAGCTGATCTTCGGCACCACCTTCGGCTACATGGAGTCCATGCTCAAGGTGGCGGAAGACAACAAGGGCGTGAAGTTCGAGCACGCCACCGGCTACAAGACGGCCGAGAACCTGCGCACTTACGACAGCCGCACCTACGAAGGCGCGTACATGGCCGGCATCATCGCTGGCGCCATGACCAAGTCCAACACGCTGGGCGTGGTGGGCTCGGTGCCGATTCCTGAGGTGATCCGCAACATCAACAGCTTCACGCTGGGTGCGCAGTCGGTCAACCCCAAGATCAAGACCAAGGTGGTGTGGGTGAACGAATGGTTCAGCCCACCCAAGGAAACCGAAGCGGCAACCAGCCTGATCAACGGCGGCGCTGACATCCTGTTCCAGAACACTGACTCTCCCGCCGTACTCAAGACTGCTCAAGAGAAGGGCAAGCGCGCCTTCGGCTGGGACAGCGACATGACTGCCTATGGTCCCAAGGCCCACCTGGCATCGGCTGTCATCAACTGGGGCCCGTACTACGTCAAGGCTACCAAGGACGTGCTGGACGGCACCTGGGCTTCGGGCCAAAGCTGGTGGGGCGTGAAGGAAGGCGCGATCGACATCGTCTCCATCGCTGAAGACGTGCCTGCCGAAACCAAGGCCAAGGTGGAAGAAGTGAAGAAGGGCCTGGCCGACGGCAGCTTCAGCATCTGGAAGGGCCCCATCATGGGTCAGGACGGCAAGCCCGTGCTGGAAAAGGACGCTGTGGCCGACGACAAGTTCCTGGGCGGCATCAACTTCTACGTCAAGGGCGTGGAAGGCAAGATCCCCGGCGGCGACAAGAAGTAATTCGCACCGCGTGCGTCAGCAGCTCTTGCGGGCTGCTGTGACAAAGGGCCGCCCTGGGGTGGCCCTTTTGTTTTGCAGGGGCCTTTTGCGGTCCGTGGCTTTTTGAGGAGCAAGGACGATGGTGGAATCAACGTTGTGGCACCCCGTGGCCCTGTCAGAGGCCGTGGCTGCGCAGGCACCGCTGGCCGTGCAATTGCTGGAACAACCCGTGGTGTTGTGGCGCGACAGCGGAGGCGCTGTGCACGCGCTGGCCGACCAGTGCCCGCACCGGGGCGCCCGCCTGTCGCTGGGCCGCGTCACGCCCCAGGGCCAGTTGGAGTGCCCCTACCATGGCTGGCAGTTTGCGGCCGGCGGGCAGTGCACGCATGTGCCCGCACTGCCCAGCTTTGTGCCTCCGGCCACCCACTGCGCTAGGCACTTTGAGACGCAGGAGGCTTATGGCATGGTCTGGGTTCGCATCGCACCGGGTGAGCAGGGGCTGCCTGTGTTTGCGGCGGAAGGGGACGCCCGCCTGCGCAAGCTCAACTGCGGTCCTTACGATGTGGCGGCCAGCGCGACGCGCATCATCGAAAATTTTCTGGACATGTCGCATTTCGGCTTTGTGCACGAAGGCTGGCTGGGCAGCCGCGAAGCGACGGCCATCGACGACTACCGCGTGGAGCCCACGCCCACGGGCGTGCTGGCCACGGGCTGCAAGGCCTGGCAACCGCAATCCAACCTGCATTCAACGGCGGCTGCCCAGGTCGAATACACCTACGAAGTCACTGCGCCCTATGCAGCCGTGCTGACCAAGGTGCCCGAGGCTGGCACCACGGCGGTGGATGGCTGGCGTGAATCCATTGCGCTGTTCATCTGCCCGGTGACGCCGGTGCGCAGCCGAGTGTGGTTCCGGCTGGCTGTGGCGGATTTTGATTCGCCGGACGAGAAGCTGCAGGCCTTCCAGCACACCATCTTCACGCAGGACCAGCCCGTGCTGGAGTCGCAGATGCCACAGTGCCTGCCACTCGACCTGCGCGCGGAGTTGCATACCGCCGCCGACAAGGCATCATCTGCTTACCGCCGCTTTCTGCGCCAGAGTGGCATCACCTTTGGAGTCTGCTGATGTTCAAGATCCCCCCCATCTCCGCCGAGCGCCTGCCCAGCCTGCTGCGTGCCATGCCCAAGGCCGAGCTGCACATCCACATCGAGGGCTCGCTGGAGCCTGAGCTGATCTTTGCGCTGGCGCAGCGCAACGGGCTGACGCTGCCCTATGCCAGTGTGGACGCCTTGCGCAGCGCCTATGCGTTCACCAACCTGCAGAGCTTTCTGGACATCTACTACGCGGGCGCCAGCGTGCTGCTGCATGAGCAGGACTTCTACGACATGGCGCGCGCCTACCTGAGCCGCGCGGCGCGCGACAACGTGCTGCACGCCGAACTCTTCTTCGACCCGCAGACCCATACCGCGCGCGGCGTGCCCATGGAGACCGTCATCAACGGCCTGCACCGCGCCTGCGAGGACGCCCGCGCCGAACTGGGCATCAGCGCCACGCTGATTTTGTGTTTCCTGCGCCACCTTAGCGAGGAGTCGGCGTTTGAGACGCTGGAGCAGGCCATGCCGCTGCTCGACAAGATCGTGGGCGTGGGGCTCGATTCCAGCGAGCTGGGCCATCCACCCGAGAAGTTTGCCCGCGTCTTTGCCCGCTGCCGCGAACTGGGCCTGCACCTGGTCGCCCATGCGGGGGAGGAGGGACCTCCCGCCTACATCTGGAGCGCGCTCGATGTGCTCAAGGTCGAGCGCATCGACCACGGCGTGCAGGCCGTGCACGACGCGGCGCTGATGCAGCGCCTGGCGCAAGACCGCATTGCGCTCACGGTGTGCCCGCTGTCCAACCAGAAGCTGTGTGTGTTCCCCAATCTGGCAGACCACAACCTCGGCAAGCTGCTCGATGCCGGGCTGGCTGCCACGGTCAATTCAGACGACCCGGCCTACTTTGGCGGCTACATCAACGAGAACTTCACCCAGGTGTTTGCGGCCACGGGCCTCACGGCCAAGCATGCCTACCAGTTGGCGTTCAACAGCTTTGAAGCCAGCTTTGCAGGCAACGCCGACAAGCGGGTGTGGGAGCACAAGCTCAAGGAGGCGTTTGAGCGGTGTGTGGAGCACGATTACTGAGCTGGGCGCAGCCCGCACGGATGGGCTGTCGCCTGTGCGGCAGGGGGCTGATTTGGGTAAACCCTTAAAATAGTAAGCATTCGTTCGAATTGCGTCCGGCCCAGGCCCACGGGGTGATCCACCACCATGGCCCTTACCCTGCGCCCCTTGAGACCTTGAACAGTTTCTTTGCGGAGTGCACGGGTGCCGTGTTGCCCCCCTTTTTTGGAGCCTTCCATGTTTCTCAGTCAAATTTCCATTGGCAAGCGCCTCACGCTGGTGCTCGGCCTGATCCTGGCGTTGTTTTTTGCCAGCAGCGTGGTGGCTGTGGTCAAGCTCAGCCAGCTGGGCCGAGAGATCGACGCCATGGTCAACGACAACATCAAGACCGAACGTGCTGGCTCGGACTGGCTGCGCCACACCACGTCCGGCGTACAGCGCGCTGCAGCCATCGCCAAGAGCAGTGACGCCAGCCTGATCCCCTACTTTGCGCCTGCCACGGCGGCGTCGATCCGCGAAACCAATGAGCTGCAGAAGTTCATCGAGTCCAAGATGGACACGCCGGAGAAGAAGCAGCTTTTTGCCAAGGTGGGTGACCTGCGCAAGGACTATTTGGCGGCCCGCGAGGAGGTGAGCAAGTTCAAGCAGGCGGGCGATGCCGAGAACGCCAACAAGGTGTTCACCGAGCGTTTTGAGCCCACCTCCCGCAGTTATCTGGCAGGCGTGCAGCAGATGGTGGACGGCCAGCGCGCCGAGCTGGATGCCGCCGGCAAGCGCAGCGAAGAGCTGCGCGCGCAGACCACACTGCTGCTGCAAATCTGCACCGGCGTGTCGCTGCTGCTGGGCGCCTTGCTGGCCTGGCTGCTGACCACCAGCATCACGCGCCCGCTGCGCCAGGCTGAGGCCATTGCCGAGACCATCGCCAACATGGACCTGACGGGGGCTCCCCAGGCGAGCTACGCCAACGATGAAACCGGCCACCTGCTGCGCGCGCTGGATGCCATGCGCAGTGCGCTGCACCGTTCGCTGCAGCAAGTGCGGGGCGTGGTGGACAGCATCTCCACAGCCAGTACCCAGATCGCGATTGGCAACCAAGACCTGAGCGCACGCACCGAGCAGACGGCCAGCAGCCTGCAGGAGACCGCCAGCTCCATGGAAGAGCTGACCAGCACGGTGCGCCAGAGCGCCGATTCGGCCGTGCAGGCCAACCAGTTGGCCGTGTCGGCGGCGCAGGTGGCCCAGCGCGGGGGTGATGTGGTGGCCCAGGTGGTGACCACCATGGACGAGATCAACACCAGCAGCAAGAAGATCGCCGACATCATCGGCACCATCGACGGCATTGCGTTCCAGACCAACATCCTGGCGCTGAACGCGGCCGTGGAAGCCGCCCGTGCAGGTGAGCAGGGCCGTGGCTTTGCCGTGGTGGCGAGCGAAGTGCGCTCGCTGGCCCAGCGCTCGGCCCAGGCGGCCAAGGAAATCAAGATGCTGATCGGCGTGTCCGTGGAAAAGGTCGAGTCGGGTGCTGCGCTGGTGCAGAACGCCGGCACCACCATGGGCGAGATCGTGAGCTCCGTGCGCCGCGTGACCGACATCATTGGCGAGATCAGCGCAGCCGCTTCGGAGCAGAGCCAGGGCATTGGCCAGGTGAACGTGGCCGTGACCCAGCTGGACCAGATGACCCAGCAAAATGCAGCCCTGGTGGAAGAGTCCACCGCCGCCGCCGAAAGCCTGAAAGACCAGGCTTCGCGCCTGGCCGAAGTGGTGGGCGCCTTCCGCCTGGGCGCAGGCCCACAGGCGCTGCGTCTGAATTGAAATGCATGGCGGGGCTCCGTGCGCTGCTGCAGCGCACGCCCACACTTGAATCCTGTTTTTTTTAACCCGGCAGTCTTTGCAACACCGCTCCATGTAGTTTTCGCACAGTCTGACCGTCCCGGTGGCACCGTCGTCCTGCGGTGCTTCCGTTCCATTCCATCAGGGCCATGTAGAGGAACACCATGTACAAAAACCTCGCAGCCACGCTCGTGGCCGCCTGTTTTTTCTCCCCCGCTTTTTCCCAGACCACGCCCGCCAAAGGCAGTGTGACGGAGCCGGTCAAAGCCGGTTTTGTCTATGTCTCACCGATCACCGAGGCAGGCTGGACGCGCCAGCACGACGAAGGCCGTAAGGCCGTCGAGGCCGCGCTGGGCAACCAGGTGAAGACCACGTTTGTCGAGAACGTGGCTGAAGGGGCCGACGCCGAGCGGGTGATCCGCGACCTGGCCGCCACCGGCCACCAGATCATTTTCACGCCCAGCTTTGGCTACATGGAGCCCACAATCAAGGTGGCGCAGGACTATCCGCAGGTGAAGTTCGAGTCCATCACCGGCTACAAGACCACCCCCAATGTGGCTGCCGCCAATGCGCGCTATTACGAGGGGCGCTATCTCGCGGGCATTGCGGCGGGCCGTATGAGCAAGACCGGCGTGGCCGGGTTCGTGGCCGGGTTTCCCATTCCGGAAGTGCTGCAGGGCATCAACGCCTTCACGCTGGGCATGCGCTCGGTCAACCCCCAGGCCACCGTCAAGGTGGTGTGGCTCAACGTGTGGTTCGACCCGCCCAAGGAGCGCGACGCCGCCATGGCGCTGTTCAACCAGGATGTGGACGTGATCGCTTTCCATACGGGCTCCACCGCCGTGATGGCGGCTGCGCAAGAGCGCGGCAAGATGGCCGTGGCCTACCACTCCGACATGCGCAAGACCGGGCCCGATGCCCAGATCGTGGCCGTGACGCACCAGTGGGGCGCCTACTACACCGAGCGCGTGCGCGCTGTGCAAAACGGCACCTGGAAAAGTGCCAACCTGTGGGGCGGCGTGCGCGAGGGCATGATCCGCGTGGGCGACTTTGGTACCCGGGTGCCAGCGGCCGTCCAGCAAGAGGTGCTCAATGCGCAAAAGGCCGTGGGCGCGGGCAAGCTGCAGCCCTTCCGCGCGGGCAAGGCGCCGGTGCGCGACAACGAGGGGCAGGAGCGCATTGCCGCAGGCCAGGCGCTGTCGGATGCACAAATCTTGCAGATGAACTGGCTGGTGGAGGGCGTGGTGGGCAAGGTGTCCCGCTGATCCTGCAAGGCATATCGCCCATCGTCGTCACTGATCGGTGCTCCCTGAACCCCATAGCCTCTATGGGGTGCTGCATATACAAACGGCGCCCCCTGCCGCTAAGCTTGCCGCCATGCCTGTTTACCGTTCCGCCCTTTTGCGTTTTGCCGATGACGGCCGCGCCCTCTATGACGAAGATGGCCTGCTGGCCATTGGCCCGGATGCCCAGGGCCGCCAGCGGGTGCTGGCAGCCGGTGCCTGGCAGACCCTCGCACCCCAGTTCGCCGGAGAGCCGGTGGTGCATTTGCCAGGGCGCATTCTGGCCCCGGGGTTTGTGGACATGCACATCCACTTTCCGCAGACGGACGTGATCGGCTCGCCCGCCGATGGCCTGCTGCCCTGGCTGGAGAACTACACCTTTCCCCACGAGTCGCGGTTTGTAGACCCTGGCTACAGCGCCCAGGTGGCCGAATTTTTTGTGGCCGAGCTGCTGCGTAACGGTGTGACCACAGCCCTGGCGTTTTCGACGTCTCATCCCGCGTCGGTGGACGCCTTGTTTGCCGAGGCGCAACGCCAGCAGATGCGCCTCATCACCGGCAAGGTGCTGCAGGACCGCCACTCGCCCGACGGCGTGCGCGACGACACCGAGCAGAGCTTGATCGACTCCGAGGCGCTCATCCGGCGCTGGCACGGCGTGGACCGGCTCGGCTACGCCATCACCCCCCGCTTTGCGCCCACCAGCACGCATGAGCAATTGCGTGGGGCGGGCGAGCTGGCTGCGCGCTACCCCGATGTGTGGATTCAATCCCACGTGGCCGAAAACCGCGACGAAATCCGTTGGGCGCGCGAACTGTTCCCCGCCGCACGCAGCTACCTGGGCGTGTACGACGACTTTGGCCTGATGCGCGAGCGTGCGGTGTATGCCCACTGCATCCACTTCGACGACGACGACCGGGCGCTGATGCGCGACACCGGCGCGGTGGCTGCGGTCAGCCCCACCAGCAATCTTTTTCTGGGCAGCGGGTTCTTCGACTACGCGGGGGCCGACCGGGTGGGCTTCGGCTACGGCCTGGCCAGCGATGTGGGCGGGGGCACCAGCTTCAGCCCGTTCCACACCATGCTGGCCGCGTACTACGTGGGGCGGGAGGGGCAGACCAAACAGGGCCTGAGCCTGTCGCCCCAGCAACTGTGGTGGCAACACACGGCTGGGGCCGCCAAGGCGCTGGGCCTTGCGGGCGTGGTGGGCAATCTGCAGCCGGGCTGCGAGGCCGATTTTGTGGTGCTGAACCCCGAAGCCACTCCGCTTTTGGCGCGCAAGACGCGCCAGGCGCGCAACCTGGATGAGCTTTTGTTTGCGCTGATCGTGCTCGGTGACGACCGCGTGGTGCAGGAAACGGTGATTTCTCAAGCAAAATACGGCTCCAGCGCTTGATATTCATGCGCTACCAGCTACGTATTTAATAGCGCCCGGCAGACCACCACTGTGCGGGCCACAGCGCAGGGAGTTCTGCTATGAGCATCAAGAGCGACAAATGGATCCGCCGCATGGCGGCCGAGCACGGCATGATCGAGCCCTTCGAGCCCGGTCAGGTGCGTGAGGTCGAGGGCCGCAAGATCATCAGCTACGGCACCAGCAGCTACGGCTACGACATCCGCTGTGCGCCCGAATTCAAGGTGTTCACCAACATCCACAGCACCGTGGTGGACCCGAAGAACTTCGACGAAAAGAGCTTTGTCGATTTCGAAGGCGACAGCTGCATCATCCCTCCCAACAGCTTTGCGCTGGCCCGCACGGTCGAATACTTCCGCATCCCGCGCAACGTGCTCACCATCTGCCTGGGCAAAAGCACCTACGCGCGCTGCGGCATCATCGTCAACGTGACCCCGTTCGAGCCCGAGTGGGAAGGGTATGTGACGCTGGAGTTCAGCAACACCACGCCGTTGCCCGCACGCATCTATGCCGGCGAAGGCTGCGCCCAGGTGCTGTTCTTCGAAAGCGACAAGGACGACGTCTGCGAGGTCAGCTATCGTGACCGGGGCGGGAAGTACCAGGGCCAGGTGGGCGTGACGCTGCCCAAGGCCTGACGGCCTCGGCGGCGCGCTGGGTACCCGCCCTGTGGCCAGGGGCGGTGTCCTACAAGCGCCATGCGCCTTGGCTGAAATGCAAGCATCGGTAAGTTTTTTAGCATCGGTGACATGCCTCCCGGGAGATGGGGGCTGATGGAGTCCCGCCATGCTGATGTCCGCTGTTGCCTCAAGTTTTTTCTTTGCGCCCGTCCGTGCCTTGGCACCTGCGCAGGGCGCTGCGGTCGCCGCCAAAGCCAAAATGCCAGCCGCTTCGCCGGTGGCCTCAGCGTTTCAGTCGGCTGATACGGCGCCGGACCCTGCAGACGCGGACTGTCACACCCACCACACCCACACCCACACCAACACCTATTGGCCTTGTGAACTCCTCAACGACTTCGTGCTGCGCATGGCCGCGCAAGGCCATTGCGTGAACATGTCGATGATGCTGGGCCACCGGCCTTACGCGCTGGAGCGGCTGGCGCTGGCAGCCCAGGGGCCGGATGACAGCTTGCAGGAACTGGCGGGCCAGCTGCGGCCGTACTTCGATGCCCCAGTGCTGGAGGCGGGGGCAGTATCCAGCGGGCACTGACAGGGTGCTTGTTTTCGTAAGGCTCTGACGTCCGCTCAAGCTTCCACGCAAACCCGGTTACGTCCCTGCCCCTTGGCCTCGTAGAGCGCCGCGTCGCCCCGCCGCAGCATGGCGGCACCGTTGTCTTCCGCTCCACGCATCGTGGCCACGCCCGCGCTGACGGTGATCGTCCCCACCACCGGGTCCTGCTGCTCCGCCATGGCCGCGACCAGGGCTTGTGCAATCGATTGGGCGCCGTTCAGGTCGGTGTCGGGCAAAAGCGCCACAAACTCCTCGCCCCCCAGCCGGGCCACCACATCCGAGCCCCGCAGGCGGGACTCCAGCGTGCGCGCCAGGCGCCGCAGCACCTCGTCCCCCGCCTCGTGTCCGTAGGTGTCGTTCACCCGCTTGAAGTGGTCCACGTCCACGGTGATCAGGCTCAACGGACGGCTGCTGCGCCGCGCCAGCGCCACGGCAAAGGCCATTTGTGTCTCGAAGCCACGCCGGTTCAGCAGGCCGGTGAGCGCGTCGGTGCGCGCCTGCAGGTCCAGGGCGCGGTTGGCGGCTTCCAGTTCCAGCGTGCGCAGCCGCACCTTTTCTTCCATGGCTTCACGGGCGGCCACCAAGTGGTGCGTCATGCGGCCCAGAGACTGCGAGAGCTGCTGCACTTCGCGGCTGCTCTGCATGGCCGGGATGTCACTGCCTGGGCGGCCCGCCTCCACGCCGCTGGCGGCATCGGCCAGCGCATACAGGTCCACGCTCAGGCGACGCGCGGCCAGCCAGGCCAGGGCCGAGGCGAACAGCGCGGCAACCAGACCGATGGCGAGCGCCAGCTGCACGGTGTCGTCGGCCTCGGCAAAAGCCAGCTCCACGGGTTGGCGCGCCACGATGCGCCAGCCCAGGTCGCTGGCGGCATTGCGTGGTTGCAGCTGCGTGGCTGCGGTCAGGTAGCGTTTGCCGTCCTGCCACCGTGCCACGGTGGTCTGCGTGCTGCCGCCGTCGCGGTTGTTGTTGATCTGAATGCCCTCGGGCAGCCGCTGCCCGGCGGCCCGCATCACCTCGGTCCGCCCGCCGGGGGCAAAGATCAGGGTGCCTTGCCGGTCAAAGATGAACAGTTCCAGCGCGCTCTCGTCAGACGAAGCGGGCGTGAGGCTTTCGAGCACCTCGCGGGTCCATTGCCAGCTGCCGTGGATGGCGAATACGCCCACGGTGGTGGGGCCGATGCGGATGGGGGCGGCAAAGTCCACAAAACGGTGCGGCTCGCCCGTCGCGGTGGGAGGCAGCAGGGATTCGAGCAACTGTGCTGCATGCACGTCGCCCACATGCACTCCTTGCAGGCCGTGCTGAAACCAGGGGCGCTGCGCCACGCTCTGCCCCACCAGCAGGCCGTTCGTGGCATTGCGCACCACGCCTTGCGCGTCGGCCACGCCAATCCACACATTGGTGGGTTGCATGGCCTGGCTGCGAGCCAGCATGTGTTGCGCTTCGGCAGAGTCGAGCCCCTTGGACCAGACCACTTCGGCACTGGCCATCACCTCGGCCTCCAGGCTGCGCTGCATGAGGCCCAGGGCCAAGAGCTTGCCGGCGTTTTCGGCCACCACCTGCAACGAGTTGCCTGCATCGCGCTGGATGCGGTGCTTGAGCAGTTCGCCAAACCCCAGCGACAACAACACCGACAGGCCCACCACCAGAGTGCCAAATACCAGCGCGATCTGCATGCGCAGGCTGTGGTCTGAAAAGCGGGTGATGAACATCATGCAGGCGTTGCGGTCACGGAGTCCATCGCTGCCAGGGCCGGGCTGGCATGGCGCAATGCCAGCCGGGCGGCCGCCAGGTCCCAGCCGGCCCAGCCGCAGCTTTTGAACAGCACCGGGCCCGGTGGGTGCTTCAGCGCCGCATTGCGGTGGTCACGCACCACATCGCCCAGTGTGGGGAGAGCGGCCACATCCAGGCCCGCCTGCAGCAGATCGCCCGCCTCGTGCAGTGCATCGCTGGTGTCCACCACGATGCGTCCGTGCTGCGCGATGTGCTGGCACAGGCCTGGGGCCAGCTCCACCATGACGGGCGTGAAGGCGCCCACCGCTGCGATGAACGTTTCGGGCTGGGGAACGGCGCTGAGCACCACGGCCTTGCCGGTGGTGCAGGTGGCGATCAGCGGGCAATGAGGCATGGCGGCATCGGCGTCGGGCACCACCCGAGCCTGGGCGCCCAGCGCTTGCACTTGCGCCGCGAGGGCCTCGGCGCTGGCGCGGCTGCGGGAGGCAATCCACACCTCGCGCACGCCGAGGCCGTGGATGAAGGCCTCGGCGTGCGCCAGGCCCTGCACCCCTGCGCCTACGATGAGCAAAGGCCCTTGTGGCACCTGCGCCAGCCGCTGGGCGGCCAGCAGCGACGCTGCGGCGGTGCGCCGTGCGGTGACGGTGGGACCATGAAGCACCAGCCGGCGCTCGCCCGTGGCGATGTCAAACACCACCACGTCGCCCTGGATCGACGGGCGCCCGGTGCCTGCATTGCCCGGGGTCAGGGTGATGAGCTTGGTCATGGCCACCGCCTGATCCGTGGCGGGCATCACAAACAGGCTGCCGCCTTGTGCCAGCGGCAGCACGGCCCGCTGGGGTACCACCACGCTGTTGTCCTGGAGCATAGCGGCTATTTCATCGGCCAGTGCGGACCAGGGCAAGCGCTCGGCGGTGGCGGCCGCGTCCAGCAGGCCAGAGGATGCGAAAGAGGGGACAAAAGGCATGCGCGGACTTTACACAGCGTGCAGGCTGCCTGGGAGCGGAGAACCCCTCACCGACGCCGGGTACGGGACCACAGGGCAGGGCGGTCTCGGCTCAGGGTGGCTGTACGCAGTACTTCATCAATGCATGGCCCCTGCCTGCAGCGCAATGTCCTGCGGGGCCAGCACCGCCGCCCAGAGGGCCGCATGGATGCCGCGCACCATGTCGCGCAGGGGCAGATGGGGCTCGCCCTGGCCGCTGAGCCAGGGCACATGCACAAAGCCGCCACGCGCTCCCTGGGGGGCAGCGCCCTGCGCCAGCAAGTGCATCAGCCCGTACAGCACATGGTTGCAGACAAAGGTGCCTGCGGTCTGCGATACCTCGCAGGGCACGCCTGCCCGCTGCACGCCACGCAGCATGGCCTTGATGGGCAGGCTGGCAAAGTAGGCGGCGGGCCCGCCGGCCTGCACCGGGGTGTCGATGGGTTGGGCGCCGCAGTTGTCGGGGATGCGCGCATCGTTGATGTTGATGCCAATGCGCTCGATGGACAGCGCTGCCCGCCCGCCGGCCAGGCCCAGGCACATCGTGATGGCGGGCTGGTGTTCCTGCAGCAGCGACTGCAGCCGCTGCAACGACTGCCCGAACACCGTGGGCAACTGCGCGGCCACCACCTGGTGCCCTGCAATGCGCTGGCCGTGCAGCGCTTGCGCAATCAGCCAGCTAGGGTTGTTTGCGCCGCCGCCAAACGGGTCAAAACCAGTCAGCAGGATGGCCGGGCCGGCCTGGGGCGTACTGTGGGGAGTGTCAGGGGCCATGGATGTCATGAAAGGCGGGCTGAAGCGGGGTGGAACACATCGTAAATCGTCCACGCCGGGGCCGTCCCGGCGCGTAACATGCAGGCTTGGTCGCCCCGCCGTGAGGGCGCTGGAGAGATGCAATGAGATGGGAAGGCAATCGCGAGTCCGACAATGTGGAAGACCGCCGCGATGACGGAGGTGGCGGCGGATCGCCGGTTTTCGGGGGGCGCAGCATCGGTATCGGCACCATCGTGATCGCGCTGGTGGGCGGCTGGGTGCTGGGCATCAACCCCTTGACCATCCTGGGGTTGCTCAGCGGTGGCGGACCGGCGCCCCAGGTCCAGACACAGCCCCATACCCCTGCCCACAGGCCTCCGGCCGATGACACCATGGCACGTTTTGTGTCCACGGTGCTCGCGGACACGGAGGACGTGTGGGGCGAGGTGTTCCGCCAGGGCGGCGGTCGCTACCAGGACCCGCGGCTGGTGTTGTTCCGGGGCGCTACGCCCACCGCATGTGGTACGGGGCAGGCAGCCATGGGGCCGTTTTACTGCCCCGCTGACCAGAAGGTCTACATCGACCTGGGGTTCTACGAGACTCTCAAGACCCGGCTGGGTGCCCCGGGCGACTTTGCCCAGGCCTACGTGATTGCCCATGAGGTGGGACACCACGTGCAGAACCAGCTGGGCATCAGCGCCAAGGTGGACCAGATGCGGGGCCGTGTGAGCAAGGTGGAATACAACGCGCTGTCGGTGCGGCTGGAGCTGCAGGCCGACTGCTTTGCGGGGGTGTGGGCCCACCACGCCCAGAAGTCCCGTCAGATCCTGGAGCAGGGCGATGTGGAAGAAGCCATGAACGCCGCCGCCAAGATTGGCGACGATGCACTGCAGCGGGCCAACGGCGGCGCCGTGGTGCCCGAGAGCTTCACGCACGGCACCAGCGCCCAGCGGCAGCGCTGGTTCAACAGCGGTCTGCAAAGCGGCAGTGTCAAGACCTGCGACACGTTTGCAGCGCGCAGCCTGTAGGCGCGCAATGCCCGGGGCTTGCTAGACACCTCCATGCCACCGACCGCACCCGTGACTGCCGCGCTGCAACGCCGTACCGGGCCTTCGGCGGGTGCTGAGGTCGGGCCGTCAGCGCCGCAGCCCTCGGGCGCCGCAGCGGCGTGGTCTGCGGCGGCGGTCACCGTGCCCCATGCCGTGGGGCTGGGGCTGCTGGCATTTGCCCCGCTGGCGGGTGAGCATTCTCTGGCCGCGCTGGCGTTGTGGTCGGCCGCGTTACCCGGCCTGCTGCTGACCTTGGCGACGCCCCGTGCCGGGGTGGTGTACGCACCGACCACGGTGGTGGCGTTGCTGTTTGCTGCCGTGCTGGCAACCGCCCACGGCGCGGCCCCCAGCCTGGGCCTGAGCGCGCGCCAGGTGCTGGCGGTCAGCGGTGCCACGGTGGCTTTGGCCTTTGTGTTCCAGTGGCTGTTGGGGGTGTTGCGGCTGGCGTCGGTGGCGCGGTTTCTTCCCATCTCGGTCACCCACGGGTTTGCAGCCGGTGTGGGCTTGTCGATGGTGGTAGGCCAGGTGCGCAATGGTTTTGGCGCGGGGGCTGATGCGTTGTGGGACGCCCGCACCGGCTGGCACCTGCTGGCGGCTCTGGCCGTGGTGGTGCTGGCCTGGGGGCTGCGCCGGCGCTGGCCCCGCATGCCGGGGCTGCTGTCGGCGGTGGCCGTGGTGGCACTGGCCGTGGCGCTGGCAGGGGTATGGGGCGTGGGGCTGGGCAGCGTGTTCGTGCCGGCCGTGCCGCCCAGCGTGTTTGCCTGGCCCATGTTGCCCGACTGGACGGGCATTCCCTGGATGGCCCTGGCCCGGCAGCAGGGCTCGGCCCTGGTGGTGTTGGCGGTGCTGATGGCGCTGGTCAACAGCCTGGAGATTCTGGTGTTCAACCAGGAGCTGGAGCTGGACCACGGCCTGCGCGGCAACGCCAACCTGGCCTTGCGCCGCGAGAGCCTGCTGGGTGCACTGTGCGGGCTCGTGGGCATGATTCCGGCGTCCACCAGCGCCTCGCGTTCGCGCATCGTGCTGGCGCAAGCGGGGGCCTCGCGCGACGCCCCGCGCTGGCACGCCGCCATCATGCTGGGGGTGGCGGTCACTGGCGCGTGGTGGCTGCACTGGGTGCCCATGGCCTGTCTGGCAGGGGGGCTGGTGCTTGCGGGGCTGATGCAGGTGCCGGGGCTCATGTGGTCGCTGGGCTACGCCCGCCGGTCGCGGGTGACCTGGGCGCAAAGCTGGTTGGTGGCGCTGGTGTTTGCGGTGATGGGGGGCGTGGGGGCGCTGGTGGCTGGCCTGGTGGTGGCCACGTTTGTGCTGCTGCACGACTCTGCCGCCACGGTGCTGCGCCACGTGCGTCTGGATGGCGAGCTGCGCTCGCGGCGCTTGCGCCGTGCCGGGTCGGACAGCTGGCTGACGCCGCGCATGAACCAGGTGGCGGTGTTTGAACTGCAAGGCGTGATGTCTTTTGGCGTGGCTGCCCACCTGGCCGAGCAGGTGCGCATGCTGCTGCTGCCGCGCCATCGCTGGGTCATTCTGGACGCGGGCCGCGTGCCCGCGTGGGACAGCACGGCAATGGCCCAACTGCGGGCGCTGGTGCGTGACCTGGACCAGCAGGGCATCGCCGCGGCCGTGGCAGCCCTGGACCCCATGGCCGCCGAGCATGCGGGGGAGCATGTGCGCGCCTTTGCCGACCTGGACCGGGCGCTGGAATGGGCCGAGGTGGGTATCCTGTCGCAGCGGCCCATCGAGCAACGCCCCGTGTACCCCGAGCGGGATGTTCTGGGCGAGGTGGGCGAGGGCGTGCCCAAGGCCGCGGCCGAGGCCTTGCAGGCACTGCTGGTGCCGCAGGCCGTTGCACCCCATGGCATGGTGTTCCATGCGGGCGATACGGACCATGACCTCCTCGTGGTCAAGTCCGGCCACATCACGCTGGTGACCCAATGGCCGCCCGACAAGGGCTTGCGTCTGGCCACCGTCGGTCCGGGCATGGCGTTTGGCGAGATGGCCTTCCTTAACGGTGCGGCCCGCAGTGCCTGCGCGGGCGCCGAACGTGGCCCGGCGCACCTGGTGCGGTTGTCGCGTGCGCATTTCGACGCCTGGGCCCGGCAGTATCCCGAGGCGGCCCTCACGGTGATGAACAACCTGGCCCAGATCGGCGCCCGGCGCCTGGCGGTGACCACGCGGCAGCTGCGGGCGGTGCTGGAGTAACGGGGCACAGGGCATCGGGTGTCGATGTGTGGTTGTCCCACACGCGCTGCAGGCGCATGACCGTGCCCGGATTTCTATAATCCAAAGCTTCCCGACACCGCCTGGCAACCTCTTCTTGCCAACCCCATGGAATCCACCCCCTCGTCCTCCGCCGCAGAGGCCCCTGTGGCCACCACCCCTTTTGAATGGATCGGCGGCGAAGAACGCGTGCGCGCCCTGACCGAGCGCTTCTACGACCTGATGGACCTGGAGCCCGGTTACGCCGAGCTGCGTGCCGCCCATGGCAGCGACCTGGGCCAGGCCCGGCAAAAGCTGTTCATGTTTCTGTGCGGCTGGCTGGGCGGGCCGTCGTACTACACCGACCAGTTTGGCCACCCCCGCCTGCGTGCGCGCCACATGCCGTTTGCCATCGGCATCAAGGAGCGCGACCAGTGGGTGGCCTGCATGGACCAGGCCATGGGCGAGACCGGCGTGCCCACCGACCTGCGCGTGCGGCTGAAGGAAAGCTTCATGGGCACGGCCGACTGGATGCGCAACAAAGGGGTGTAGCCAGCCCGCAAGGCGGCCCTCGTTTGCGCCCTTGAAGGGCGCCCTTACGGGTTTCCCGAGGCTTCGCCCACAGGCTCTAAGATGCTCCCTCCAACAAATTCAGGAGGTGGGGTATGTCGGCAACTGCATGGGTCGTGGTCGTTGTGCTGGTCGCTGTGGGGTTGTGGGCTGTGGCGGTCTACAACCGGCTGGTGCAGTTGCGCAACCGCATTGCCAACGCGTTTGGCCAGATTGATGTGCAGCTCAAGCGCCGGTATGACTTGATTCCCAATCTGGTGGAGGTGGCGCGCGGCTATCTCGCGCACGAGGCCGCCACGCTGGAGGCCGTCATCAAGGCCCGCAGCCAGGCGCAGGGAGCAGCTGCAGCGGTGCGTGCCGCACCGCAAAGCGCCAGCGCCATGGGCGCGCTGGCAGCGGCAGAGGGCGTACTCGGCGGCAGCTTGGGCCGCCTGATGGTGGTGGCCGAGAGTTACCCTGAACTCAAGGCCGACGCCTCCATGCAGTCGCTGTCCGAAGAGATCACCAGCACCGAAAACCGCCTGGGGTTTGCACGTCAGGCCTACAACGACCAGGCGCTGGAGTTCAACGACGCGGCGGCGCAGTTCCCGGACCTCATCGTCTCGCGCCTGCTGGGTTTTGCGCCTGCGCCCATGCTGGCGTCCACGCAGTCCGACGAAGAGCGCGCCGCGCCCCGGGTGAAGTTCTGACCCTTCCGCTTCCATTCGCATGAAGTTCTGGGATCACCAGCACAACGCGCGCAGCGAGACGCGTCGCTTGCTGCTGGGTTTTGCCTTCGCTGTGGTCGTTCTGGTGGCGGCCGTGCATGCGGCCCTGGCGCTGGCCTGGTGGCTGATGGTGGCGGTGCTGCCCGTGCACTTGCCCTTCCCCCAAGGTTTTCTGGCCGCCAATGTGGGGGTCTCGCTGATGCTGGTGCTGGGCGGCTGGTGGGTAGAGACGTCCAACTTGCGTGCAGGTGGTGTCAAGCTGGCACAGCGTGTGGGCGCGCGCGAGTTGCGCCCGTCGCTGTCGCACGCCGAGCAGCGGCTGTCCAACATCGTGGACGAGCTGTGCATTGCCGCGCACATGCCGCGCCCGCAGATCATGGTCATGCCGCGCACCGATGCCATCAACGCGTTCGCTGCCGGGTGGGACGAGAGCGACGCCGTCATTGCCGTGACGCAGGGCGCCCTGGACTACCTCACCCGCGAAGAGATGCAGGGCATGGTGGCGCATGAGCTGAGCCATCTACACGAGGGCGACACTCGCCTGAAGATGCGCCTGGCGGGCATGGTGTTCGGGCTGGAGCTGGTCTACAACTTTGGCGACACGATGCGCGAGCGCCGAGGCCTGGCCTGGTGGTTCGGTTCGGCCATCATGGTGGCGGGCTTTGCGGGCTGGCTCACCGGCCGCATGCTCAAGGCCGCCGTATCGCGACAGCGCGAATATCTGGCCGACGCCCGCGCGGTGCAATGGACCCGCAGCCGCGATGGCCTGGGTGGCGTGCTGCGCAAGGTCATGGCCCAGCGCCGCGACACACCGGCCGGGTATGCTGAGAAACCCGTCCACACCGGCCTGGCCCACCCGGCTGTGCAGCACATGCTGCTGGTGGACGTACCCGGTCGCAGCCGCATGGAGCGCTGGCTGGACACCCACCCCACGCTCGACGACCGCGTGCAGCGCGTGTATGGCCGCCGCATGCAGCCCTTGCCCGCCGTGCCCGTGCCGGCAGGGCATGAATCGGCGCGGCGTGACGAGGGTGGGGCGGCCGGCACCGTGTCGATCGCCTCGCTGGTAGACCCTTTTGCGCGCTTCATGTAGCCCGCAGCGAAGACTGCAGTTTTTCAGGAGACCCATGTTCATGTCACGCGATGCGAGATTTGAGGAACAGGCCCAGGCACTGGGCTACCGCTTTGATGGCGAGATCAAGATTGGTGGCAACTACGTCCCGCTGGTGCGTGACGGCCACCACATCTACCTGAGCGGGCAGATCCCGCGCGTGGGCGACACGGTGGTCGTCACGGGTGCGGCGGGGGCCGGGGCCTCGCTGGCCGATGCGCAAAAGGCCGCCAAGGTCTGCGCGATGCGGGCGCTGGCGCTGCTGCAGCGCGCCGTGGGGTCGCTGGATGCCGTGCAGTCCATCCTGCGCATCACCGTGTATGTGCAGTCGGCGCCAACCTTCACGCAGCAAAGTGAGGTCGCCGATGGCGCGTCGGAGGTGCTGTTTGCCGTGCTGGGAGAGGCCGGCGCCCACACCCGCACGTCGGTCGGGGTGCTGCAGCTGCCCAAGAATGCGACGGTGGAGGTGGACTTGATCGCCTCGGTGCGAACCTGACGACTCCCCCGCGTCCGGACAACATCCTATGACCGCCGCTGAACCATTCCCCACACCTGCTCAACAGCCGGAAGCCCATGGGTACCCACGCTTCAATGTGTTCGGCCGCATCGTCGAAGTGCGCCGCGAAGGTGCGCTGTGGCAGGCCTACCGCGTGGGCGCTGACGGCAAGCGCACGCCCTCGGGCTTTGTGATCCCCGACTTTGTCGAAGAGCATGAACTCGTGCAGTTTCTGGAAGACCTGTTCCACGAGAGTGCTTCACCCCACAACGGTGACGTGCACCGCATCGATTGAGCCGTAGCGAGGCCCGCTGACTGCCGCGTGCGGCGAGGGTGTTGCATCGACGTTGCCACGTCACACCGCTGTCAAACCCGGCCAAGACACTCGGTCCCTTGTTTCCAACAGGGACTGTTCATGTCTGAACGCATTCTGGGTTTTCTGATTTCTCCTTCGCAGGTTTCACGCCGTGTCGCCGCACTGGGTGTGGTGGCACTTGCTGCGTCGCTGGCCGCATGCGGCGGCAGTAGCGACAACGCCAGCAGCAACGCGGGCGCCACGGCTACGCTGGCTGTGCTGGAGACCACCGACCTGCACTTCAACGTGCGCAGCTACGACTACTTCAAGCTGGCCGAAGACAAAAGCTACGGCTTTGAGCGCACGGCAACGCTGGTGCGCGCGGCCCGCAAGGAGTTTGCCAACACGCTGCTGGTGGACAACGGTGACACCATCCAGGGCACCGCACTGGCCGACTACGAGGCCACCATCAGCCCCATCCCCTGCACGCAGCAGCTGTCCATGTACAAGGCCATGGGCGCGCTGGGCTTTGATGCGGGCACGCTGGGCAACCACGAGTTCAACTACGGCCTGCCCTTCCTGAACCAGGTGCTGGGCGGCGGGCTGGATGTGGACGGCGTGGACCCCTCCAAGAAATGCGCTGGCGCTGGCTACCCCGCCGTGCTGGCCAACGTGTACAGCAATAAGACCAAGAAGCCGCTGGTGCAGCCCTACACGCTGCTGGAGCGCACGCTGGTGGCCAAGGGTACGGATGGCAAGGAGGTGAAGCTGCCGATCAAGATCGGCGTGATCGGCTTTACCACCCCCGGCATCATGAACTGGGACAAGCGCTACCTGGAAGGCAAGGTCTACACCGAAGGCGCCGTGGAATCCGCCAACAAGTACGTGCCCGAGCTGCGTGCTAAGGGGGCTGACATCGTGGTGGCCTTGTTGCACGGCGGTCTCGACAGTGCCGCCTACTCGGCCACCATGGAGAACCCCGGCCTGTACCTGTCGAAGGTGGCAGGTATCGACGCGATGGTGATGGGCCACCAGCATGGCGTGTTCCCCGACACGGCCGCCACGCCCAGCTTCAACTTGGCCGGCGTGGACCACAAGGCGGGCACCATCAACGGCGTGCCTGCCGTCATGGCCAGCTCCTGGGGCAAGGCCCTGGGTGTGGTGCAACTGGCGCTGCAATGGGACGGCAGCAAGTGGGTGGTCAACAAGTCCGCCAGCAAGAGCGAGCTGCGCAACATCCAGAACAAGAATGCCGCAGGCGCCACGGTGACCGTGGACGCCGACCCCGCCATCGCCCCGCTGATCGAGACCCAGCACCAGGCCGCGATCAAGTACGTGAAGACACCCATCGGCCAGACCGACTTCCGCATGAGCACGCTGTTTGCCGACGTGGGTGACCCCGGCGCGATCCAGATCGTGAACCAGGCGCAGCAGGCTTATGTGGCGGCCTACATCAAGGCCAGCCTGCCGCAGTATGCGCAGCTGCCGGTGTTGTCGGTGAGCGCACCGTTCAAGAGCGGCTTCCAGGGCGGGGCCGACTACACCGACGTGGCCGTGGGCCCGCTGGCCATCAACAACGCGGCCGACCTGTACCTGTACCCCAACACCGTCTACGCGGTGAAGGTGAACGGTGGCGACATCAAGAACTGGCTCGAAGCCGCCGCCAAGCGCTTTAACCAGATCGACCCGGCCAAGACCACCGAGCAGCAGCTCATCAGCACCTTCCCGGGCTACAACTTCGACATGTTCACCACGGCGGACATGCAGTACGAGATCGACGTGACCCAGCCCGCGGGCAGCCGCATCAAGAACCTGACGTATCTGGGCAAGCCCATCGATGTGGCGCAGGAGTTCGTGATAGCCACCAACAACTACCGCGCGACCAGCGGCAAGAGCTTCATCGACAAGCTCGACGGCTCAGGCACCATCTGGGCCTCGCCCGATGCCAACCGCGACGTGGTGATCGACTACATCCGCAAGAACCCGGCGGTGACCCGCGCAGCCAACGGCGCGGCCAAGAGCTGGCGCTTTACCAAGGCCACAGTGGCGGGGCCGGTGGTGTTCAGCTCAGGCGCCAATGCGCTCAGCGTGGCACAGGCAGCCGGGCTGGGCAATGTGTCGCTGCTGGCGGCCGATGATGGGTCAGGCAAGGGCACGTCGAAGTACGGCGTGGACTTGTCCAAGTAGTCGTCCCCCTGCCGTTGTGGGCGCCGTGGCGGTGCGTGCGTTTGCAGCGCCGCCACGGTGCGGTCTGTTGTAGAGCACTGAGTTGCTCTGTTTTTAATAGCTGCAAGCGCATATGGATCTAGCGCTTGCGGCTATTTTTATGAATTTTTGCGCAACACGGGTTGCAGCAGTACCACCAGGGCACCCGCGCCGCCATCCATGGGCCGCGCCTGCACGAAGGCCAGCACCTCGTTCTTCTGCACCAGCCAGCGCTGTACGCGGCCCTTGAGCACAGGGCTTTTGCCGGGCGAGCCCAGTCCCTTGCCATGCACCACGCGCACGCAGCGCAGGCCGATCTTGTGCGCCTGGCGGATGAATTCACCCAGCGCCTCGCGCGCGTCGTCCACACGCAGGCCGTGCAAGTCCAGGTGGCGCTGAATGCTCCAGTGGCCGGAGCGCAGGCGGCGCGTCACCTCTACCCCGATGCCCGGGCGGCGAAAGCTGAGCTGGTCGTCGGTGTCCAGCAGGGTGCTCACGTCGAAGTCGTCGCTGATGGATTCGAGCAGCACCCGCTCCTCGTCCAGCCAGTGCTGCACCGGCAGTGGCGGCGGCAGGTGGCGCCGCAGCCGTGCCACATTGGGGTTGCGCAGCGGGGTGACAGGGCCCACGCTGCGGCTGAAGAGGTGGCGCTCGGCTTCGGCCCGTGCTGCCGCTTCGCGTCGGGCTTTGTCTTCGGCCTCGCGGCGCTCCTGCTCTTCACGCAGGCGGCGGGCCACGGTGGCCAGGTCCTGCAGCTGGGTGATGCGCTCGCCCGCACGGCGCGGGGCCGGAGGGGCTCGGCGGCGGGGTGGTGAGGGGCTCGCTGCGGCTGTGGGCCCGGCGGGGGCCTGGCGCAGCGGGCGCATCGCTGCCTTGGCGGCTGCCTTTTTGTCAGCCAGGCCTGCGCGCCGGGCGGACCGGGGTGCGCTGGGGGCCGGGGCGGCGGCTGTGGCTTCCACCGGGGGCGCCTTGCCGGGAACAGCGCGCGCAGCACGCGCCAGCGCGGCTTGCAGGGCCGTGGGCGGCTGGGCGGGTGTGGGGGCTGGGGCGGTCACACCAGGCCCTTTTCAGCCATCGACAGCGCCTGGCCCGGTGCCACGATCACATGGTCGAGCACGCGCACGTCCACGAGCGCCAGCGTGGTCTTCAGGGTCTGGGTCAGCGCCTCATCCGCACGGCTGGGTTGTACGCTGCCGCTCGGGTGGTTGTGGGCCAGCACCACGGCGGCGGCCTGGTGGTGCAGGGCACGCAGCACCACCTCGCGCGGGTACACGCTGGTCTGCGTGAGCGTGCCGCGAAAAAGTTCCTCCAGCGCCAGCAGACGGTTTTGCGCATCGAGAAACAGCACCGCAAACACCTCGTGCCCCTTGGCGGCCAAGTGCAGTTGTAGGTAGTGCTTGACGGTGTCGGGCGAGTCGAACACTTCGCGCTCGCGCAGTTGCTGGGCCAGGGCGCGGCGGGCCAGTTCCAGCACGGCCACCAGCTCGGCGCGTTTGGCCGGGCCCAGGCCTTTGATGCGCTCCAGGTCGGCCGCGCTGGTGTGCAGCAGCCCGGCAATGCCGCCAAAGCCGCCAGTGACGGCGCCCGTGTCCGGGTCGACGCCAGGCGGGTCCAGCAGCTCCTGCGCCATCTGCAGCACGCCTTTGCCCACGATGCCGGTGCGCAGCAGGATGGCCAGCAGCTCGGCATCGGCCAGTGCAGCGGGGCCGCGTGCCAGCAGTTTTTCGCGGGGCTGGGCGTCGGCGGGCAGGTCTTTGAGGGGCATGGCGCAGGGTCTTTGACACCCGTCAGGGGCCGACGGGCGTAGGGCTTTGCCCGGTTTTCTACAATCGTGGCAGTTTATCGGGACTCTCATGACCTCTATTTCCACCCCCCTTCCCACCGTTCAGCCGGGCTCCTTCCTCACGCTGCACTACCGCCTGGCTGGCCCAGCGGGGGATGTGATCAACACCTTTTCCGACAAGCCGGCCACCCTGTCGCTGGGCACGGGCGAGCTGTCGCCCGCCATGGAGCAGCGCCTGCTGGGCCTGGCCGAGGGCACGCGCACCACGTTCGAGCTGCCTGCGGGCGAGGCTTTTGGCGAGCGCAACCCCGACATGCAGCAGTGGGTGGCGCGCAAGCTGATGAACGAGCTGGGTGACCCCGACGAAAAGTACAACGTGGGCGATGTGGTGCAGTTTCCCACGCCCGACGGCCAGGGCAGCTACGCCGGCGCCGTGATGCAGGTGCGCGAAGACGGCGCCGTGCTGTTCGACTTCAACCACCCGCTGGCGGGCCAGCCTGTGACCTTTGAAGTGCAGCTGATCGGGATCCTGTGATGCTGGCGCCGAAAGAAATCCTGCTGGCCGAGCCGCGCGGCTTTTGCGCCGGTGTGGACCGCGCCATCGAGATCGTGGAGCGCGCCATCCAGAAGTTTGGCGCCCCCATCTATGTGCGCCACGAAATCGTGCACAACACCTACGTGGTGAACGACCTCAAGGCCAAGGGCGCGATCTTCATTGAAGAGCTGTCCGACGTGCCCCCGGGCGCCACGCTTGTCTTCAGCGCCCATGGCGTGAGCAAGGCGGTGCAGCAAGAGGCCGAGGCGCGCGGCTTCAGCATTTTTGACGCGACCTGCCCGCTGGTGACCAAGGTGCATGTGGAGGTGGCCAAGCTCGCCAAAGAAGGCTACGAATTCATCATGATCGGCCACAAGGGCCATCCCGAGGTGGAGGGCACCATGGGCCAGCTCGACCACGGCATCCACCTGGTGGAAGACGTGGAGGACGTGGCCCGCGTGCAGCCGGCGCAGACCGAGAAACTGGCCGTGGTCACGCAGACCACGCTGAGTGTGGACGACGCAGCCGAAATCTCTGCCGCCGTGCGGGCGCGCTTTCCGAATGTGCGCGAACCCAAGCAGCAGGACATCTGCTACGCCACACAGAATCGGCAGGACGCCGTCAAGGTGCTGAGCCCGCAGGTGGACGTGGTGATCGTGGTGGGTAGCCCCACCAGCTCCAACAGCAACCGCCTGCGCGAGCTGGCCGCCAAGCTGGGCACCACGGCCTACATGGTGGACAGTGCGGACGAGCTGCAGGGCGAATGGTTCAAGGGCCTTGCACGCGTAGGGCTGACCGCCGGAGCCTCGGCGCCGGAAATCCTGGTGCAGCAGGTCATCGACCGCATCAAGGCGCTGGGCGCGGTGTCGGTGCGCAGCATGGCGGGCATTGAGGAGACCATCAAGTTTCCGCTGCCCAAGGGGCTCAAGATTGACGCGGCCACGGGTCTGGAAATTCGTGAGCGCACGCCAGAGACAGGTCCATCGGCCCACTGACGGTGGCATGAGGGGCCGCCGGTGATCGTTCAAGGGCGCCAACAGGCGCCCTTTTTATTAACTCCTGAATTGATAGCGGCTGGCGCATATTCTTCTAGCGCCAGCGGCCATTTTTATTCAAATATTTCCTTACAAGGGCACGGCGGGCCCGCTCCACAGGTCCAGTGGTGGGTCGGCTGCCACGGCGCGCAGGATGTCGGTGCGCGAGATAAAGCCCGACAGCACGCCCGCCTCGTCCGTCACCGGCAGGCCGGGCAGGCCGGTGTCCAGCAGCACGGCGGCCACGCGGCGCAGCTCGGTGTCGGGGGAGACAGTGGGCACCGGGCTCACCATCACCTCGGCCACCGGGCGGCGGGCCAGGTCGATGGCCTGTTTGACGGCGCCGGGCTCGGGCAGCAGGTCCAGTGGCGCCATGTCGGCCCTCAGCAGCAGTCCGATCACGCGGCCCAGCGCGTCCACCACGGGGGCCTGCGCCACCCGGTGCTCTGCCAGGGTCTGCCAGGCATCGTTCACGCGCACATCGGGCGCCACACTCACGCCGCCGGTGGTCATCACATCGCTCACCTTGGTCAACGGCTGGCGGGCACTGGCCTGGGGGCCTTGCTCCGTTTGCGCGTAGGCGCTCACGGCGTCCTGCAGGCGCAGGTTGACGACGGCGCCGGGTGCCGCCGCATGGGTGTGGTCGGCGGCGGTGGGGCGGGGCGGGGCCGTGAAGACGGGCACCGGCTGCCCGTCTTGTGCGTCCATGGCCCGCGTGCGCAGGGCCTGCGGGCGTTGCACGCTGCGCACTGCAGAGATACGTGCCAGGTTTTCGGGGCCGCCCCGGTACATCTGGCCCGACGGGCCGAACACAAAGAACATGCTTTTCTCCTGTGTGCAGAACCGCCGGACGGGTGGGGTTGGAACTGCTCTGCCCATGTTATCGGCAGTTGTGCGGCGCGCGTGCAGTCAGCGTTGTGTCTGCATGTTGCGGGCAGCCCCTACACTGCCCCCTTCTTTTGACATCACCTGCCATTCGGAGTCCCTGCATGATCGACCGCGCCGCCATTGCCGCTGCCCGCCGCCAACTGGCCACCCAGCCCGACTTTCTGCGCACCACGCCGCTGATGCGCCTGTCCGGCAAGTCCTTGGGCGTGGACTGTGCCGAGGTCTGGCTCAAGCTGGAGCATTTGCAGGTGGGCGGCAGCTTCAAGGCGCGGGGCATGTTGTACCGCCTGCTGGCCAACCCGGTGCCCGAGAGCGGCGTGATCATTGCCTCCGGCGGCAACGCCGGCATTGCCGTGGCGGCGGCCGCCCAGGCCCTGGGGGTGCGCTGCGAGGTCTTTGTGCCCGAGGTCTCGCCCGAGGCCAAACGTGCCCGCCTGCGCGCGCTGGGGGCCGAGGTGGTTGTCACTGGCGCCGCATATTCCGAAGCGTTTGAAGCCTGCGTGGCCCGCCAGAAGGCCACGGGTGCGCTGCAGGCCCATGCCTACGACCAGCCCGAAGTGGTATCGGGTGCGGGCACGCTGGCGCTGGAGATGGAAGAGCAGGGTGGCCGCCTGCCCGACTCGGTGCTGGTCAGCGTGGGTGGTGGCGGCCTCATTGGCGGTGTGGCCGCGTGGGTGGAGAGTCGCGCCCATGTGGTGGCACTGGAGCCCGAACGCGCGCCCACGCTGTACGCCGCGCGGGCTGCTGGCCAGCCGGTGGATGTGGAGGTGGGCGGCGTGGCTGCCGACTCGTTGGGCGCGAAGCGCATCGGCGCCATTGGCTGGGAGGTGAGCCAGCGCCATGTGCACGATGCACTGCTGCTGCCCGACGATGCCATCCGCGCTGCCCAGTTGTGGCTGTGGAAGGAGTTGAAACTGGCTGTGGAACCCGCCGCCGCGCTGGGCCTGGCCGCACTGCAAACCGGCGCCTACAAGCCCCAGCCACAAGAAGCGGTGGCCCTGATTCTCTGCGGCGCCAACTTTGATCCGGCAAATCTATAGCCCCCTGAGCCGCTGCGCGTCTTCCCCCTCAAGGGGGACGCCCTCTGCGCGGTGGGGCGGCCCTTGCGCGGGGGCCCTGCTCTGGTGCGTGCCAGTTGCCAGGGCTCTGCACGACAGCTGTGCCGTTGCTCTGAACTTGGCTTTTCTGCCAGCCCTCTAAAATCGACCCCATGCTTGACATTCTTCTCCTCCGCAAAGACCTCGACACCGCCATCGCGCGGCTGGAAACCCGCAAAAAGCCCCAGGCCTTCCTGGACGTCTCCGCTTTCCAGGCCCTGGAGTCCGAGCGCAAGACGCTGCAGACCCGCACCGAAGAGCTGCAGGCCCAGCGCAACCAGCTGTCCAAGCAGGTCGGCATGCTGATGAGCCGGGGTGACAAGGACGGCGCCGAAGCCGTCAAGGCCCAGGTGGCCGCAGGCAAGGTGGAGCTGGAGCAATCCGCCGCGCGCCTGGAGCAGATCCAATCCGAACTGTTGGCCATGCTGGTGGCCGTGCCCAACTTGCCGCACGAGTCCGTGCCGGTGGGCAGCGACGAAGCTGGCAACGTGGAAGTGCGCCGCTGGGGCGCGCCTGCCAAATTTGATTTCGAGGTGAAAGACCATGTCGATGTCGGCACGCCCCTGGGCCTCGATTTCGACATGGGCGTCAAGCTCTCAGGTTCGCGCTTCACCGTGATGAAGGGCCCCATCGCCCGCCTGCACCGCGCATTGAGCCAGTTCATGCTGGATGTGCAGACGCAAGAGCACGGCTACACCGAGTGCTACGTGCCCTATGCCGTGAACGCCGACTCGCTCAAGGGCACAGGCCAGTTGCCCAAGTTCGAAGGCGACCTGTTCGCTGCCAAGAAGGGCGGCCAAGATGGCGAGCCCGTGCCCGACAACGCGGCCCTCTACCTCATCCCCACCAGCGAAGTGCCGCTGACCAACTTTGTGCGCGACGTGGTGGTGGCCGAGTCCGATCTGCCCATCAAGCTCACGGCCCACACGCCATGCTTCCGCTCCGAAGCCGGCAGCTACGGCCGTGACACGCGCGGCATGATCCGCCAGCACCAGTTCGACAAGGTCGAGATGGTGCAGATCGTGCACCCCGACAAGAGCTACGAAGCGCTGGAGGAAATGACCCGCCACGCAGAAGCCGTGCTGCAAAAGCTGGGCCTGCCCTACCGCGTGATGAGCCTGTGCACCGGCGACATGGGCTTTGGCGCCGCCAAGACCTACGACCTGGAAGTGTGGCTGCCCGCGCAGAACACCTACCGCGAGATCAGCTCGGTGAGCAACTGCGAAGCCTTCCAGGCCCGCCGCCTGCAAGCCCGCTTCAAGAATGCCCAAGGCAAGAACGAGCTGCTGCACACCCTGAACGGCTCGGGCCTGGCCGTGGGCCGCACGTTGGTGGCAGTGCTCGAAAACTACCAGCAAGCCGACGGCAGCGTGACGGTACCCGAGGTGCTGCGCCCCTACCTGGGCGGCACCGCTGTGCTCAAGCCCTGAAAATCTGGCTATAATCGAAGGCTTCGACACATAGGAGAGGTGGCAGAGTGGTCGAATGTACCTGACTCGAAATCAGGCGTAGTGGCAACACTACCGTGGGTTCGAATCCCACCCTCTCCGCCAGCATCAAGGCCCTGTAGCTATCCAATCAATAGCACAGGGCCTTTTTCTTTGGGTCCGTTGGAACAATTCAGGCGGCTCGCTGCCCCGCTTCGGGTGTCCCAGGTGAAGCGGCTCGCAGATTCGCCATGGTGTTCATATCGCTGTGCGGGCGCAGGAGGGGTAGGGTATTCGTTGCAATGCATGGCCGCGTTCCGCGCAGCGCCAGAATACGGGTAGCGCGCCCCGCGCCTGACGCCACGAAAGAACCTCGCATGCTTCCTGAGACCCTGACAACATCCCCCATCCGCCTGACCCAGTACAGCCACGGCGCGGGCTGTGGCTGCAAGATCAGCCCCAAGGTGCTGGACGTGATCCTGGCGGGCAGTGGGGCGCAGCATCTGGACCCCAGGCTCTGGGTGGGCAATACCTCGCGGGACGATGCGGCGGTGTATGCCCTGGATGCCGAGCGCGGCGTGGTGTCCACCACCGACTTCTTCATGCCCATCGTGGATGACCCGTACGACTTCGGGCGCATTGCAGCCACCAATGCGATCAGCGACATCTACGCCATGGGAGCTGATCCGCTGATGGCCATCGCTATCCTGGGATGGCCGGTAAATGTGCTGCCGCCCGAGGTCGCGCGTGAGGTGGTGCGCGGTGGGCGTGCGGTGTGCGATGCGGCAGGTATTCCGCTCGCGGGCGGTCACTCCATCGATGCGCCGGAGCCCATTTTCGGCCTGGCGGTGACAGGCATAGTGGAAAAGCGCCATCTCAAACGCAACGACACGGCCACGGCGGGTTGCCGCCTGTATCTGACCAAGCCCCTCGGGATCGGCATCCTGACCACCGCAGAGAAAAAGGCCAAGCTGAGGCCCGAGGATGTGGGCGTGGCGCGCGACCTGATGTGCACGCTCAACCAGCCAGGGAGCCGATTCGGCCGACTGGCGGGCGTGAAGGCCATGACGGATGTGACCGGCTTCGGCCTTTTGGGGCACCTGGTCGAGATGGCCGAGGGCAGCGGCTTGAGCGCCGTGATTGACTACGCGGCTGTGCCCCGCCTGGACGGGGTGGACTACTACATGGACCAGGGCTGTGTGCCCGGCGGCACGCTGCGCAACTTTGACAGTTATGGCGCCAAGATTGCGCCCCTGACGGAGGTGCAAAAGCACCTGCTGTGCGACCCTCAGACCAGCGGGGGGCTGCTGGTGGCCGTGAGCCCGGAGGGCGAGACCGAGTTTCTGCAGGTGGCCGCAGAACTGGGCCTGGCGCTGCAGCCTATCGGTGAGCTCACCCCGCGACAGGCCTTTGCCGTCGCGCTGCGCTGATGCCCACCAACCTCACGGATTTTCGGCACATCTTTTTGAACGATGTGCCCATGATGGATGTGCGCGCGCCGGTGGAGTTTGGGCAGGGTGCGTTTCCTGGCGTGGCCAACCTCCCCCTGATGGACGACGGCGAGCGCCAGCAAGTGGGCACCTGCTACAAGCACAAGGGTCAGGAGGCCGCGATTGCGCTGGGGCACCAGCTGGTGTCGGGCGCCACCAAGCGCCAGCGCATCGAGGCGTGGGCGCAGTTTGCGCGGGCGCATCCGCAGGGCGTGCTGTACTGCTTTCGTGGCGGGTTGCGCTCGCAGATCGTGCAGCAGTGGTTGCTGAACGAAGCGGGCATCGACTACCCCCGGGTGGTGGGGGGCTACAAGGCCATGCGCGGGTTCCTCATCGGCACCACACAGGCTGCGGCGGCAGAGTGCGGGTTTGTGGTGCTCAGTGGCCTGACCGGCACCGGCAAGACCGAAGTGATTGCGCAACTGTCCAACGGCTTGGACCTGGAAGGCCATGCCAACCACCGCGGCTCCAGTTTCGGCCAGCGCGTCAGCGGTCAGCCCACACAGATCGACTTTGAGAACCGGCTGGCCATCGATGTGCTCAAGAGGCGTGCTCGGGGCCACGAGACTTTTGTGCTGGAAGATGAGGGTCGTCATGTGGGCAGTTGCTCAGTGCCGCTGGAGCTGCGTCAGCGGCTGGAACGGGTACCCATCGTCTGCTTGGAGGATGCTTTTGACGCCCGTGTGGAGCGCATCCTGCGCGACTATGTGCAGCAGCAATGCGCTGATTTTGTGGCGGTCCATGGAGATGCGGCAGGGACCGACTTGTTTGCGGCGCGGCTGCTCGACAGCCTGGGCAAACTTGCCAAGCGTCTGGGAGGCGACCGCTACCAGGTGCTTCGCGGGTCGATGCAGGCAGCGCTGGTGCAGCAGCGCAGCCGGGGCGATTTGTCGCTGCACCGGGATTGGATTGCTGCGCTCATGCGTGACTACTACGACCCGATGTACGCCTACCAGCGGCAGAGCCGCGCCGACCGCATCGTTTTCCAGGGTGACCATCGGGCGGTGCTCGACTTTCTGCGGTCGCAGTCGGCGCCTCGCGGCTAGCTACTACGCCTCGTCGTCGTCCGACAGCGCATCCAACTGCTGCGGCAGCACCAGCCGGAACTCGGCACCCCGCCCGACATCGCTCTCCACCTCCAGCGTCCCGCCGTGGCGCAGCACTACGGTCTGCACCAGTGCCAGGCCCAGGCCCACCCCGGCGATGGCCGGGTGGCTGTGGTCGTGCAACCGCTGGTAGGGGGTGAACAGGTGGCCCTGCTGCTCGGGCGCGATGCCAGGGCCCTGGTCTCGCACTGACACCACCCAGTGCGCGCCCCGCGCCACGATGGCGCACTGCACCGTGCCGCCATCGGGGCTGAACTTGATGGCGTTGTGGATCACGTTGGTCAGGGCGCGGGACAGCAGGGCGCGGTCGCCCAGGCAGGGCGCAGAGTCTGGCGTGGCCACCGTGCGCACGTCCACATTGCGGTCGCGGGCCAGGGTCCAGAGGTCGTCGGTGGTTTCGGAGAGCAGGGCTGCCAGGTCCAGCGGCGCCATGCGGTATGGCTGCGATTGCGCGCTGGCCAGTTGTACAAAACTCTCGGCCATGCCCAACGAGGCCTGCGCGTAACGCTCAATGCGCTCCAGCAACTCCTGGTCCGACAGGCGGCCGGGGTAGGCACGCTGCATTTCCAGCAGCGTCAGGATGGACGCGTTGGGCGCGCGGATGTCGTGCGAGATGAAGTGCATCGCTTGGTCACGTTGCTGCAGCGCGCGGCGCATCTCGGTCAGGTCCACCAGCGTTAGCAGCCAGCCTGCATTGGCCAGGTTGGTGAAAGGCTTGCATTGCACCAATAGGTTGCGGGCCTGGGCGTCCGTGCCCTCGGCCTGCTCGGGCAGGGTGCCATGCTGCAAGGCCGCCTGGGTGACGATTGGCGCATCGGTTCCTGACTCGACCAGATCAGCCAGCAGGTCCACCACCGACAGCCCCTGCAGGGAGGGCTGGGTGGTGCCTCCCAGATGCTGGCGGGCTGCCTGGTTGGCCAGCAGGATTTCACCGTCGGGGGCGCAGACGATGGTGGGGGAGGGCAGCTGCTGCAGGCTCTCGCTCACAAACTGGTGCAGGTCGCGCAGCTGGCGGGATGCGCGCTCCACGGCATTGATGCGGCGCTCCAGAAAGTCGGCGGAGTCTCCGGGCCGTCTGCGCAAGCGCATGGCCAGGCCCTGGCGTTGCAGGTTCTCCATCTCCAGCCGCAGAAAGTGCGCGGCCGCACTCAGGCGCCGCCAGCTCCACAGCGGGTAGGCCAGTGCGAGGCCCAGCAAGGCCGCTGCGGGTGCGAACTGCAAACCTGCCCACCAGGGCAGGGCCATGCTCAGCAGCAAGGTGGCCACCGCCAGTGCGGCGCTGGTCAGCAGGGCCGCCAATGGGCCAATGAGCAGCAACGCAAGCAGCGCACAGGCCAGTGGCACCAGGTTGAAGGCGAAGTTCAGTGCCTGCGGTGCGCGCACGATGTGTTCGCGGGCCAGGCGGGCATCCAGCACATGGGCCACCACCTCCACGCCGGGCATCAGGCGCGACTGCTGGCTGACGGGTGTGGCAAACATGTCGCCCAGGCCCGAGGCTGCTGCGCCCACCAGCACGTACTTGCCGTCCAGCGCCCCGGCCGGCAACTGGCCGCGCAGCACATCGATGTACGAGTAGGTGGTGAAGGGCGATGGCCCGGCGGCATAGGCGATGAGCGTGGGCTCAGTGCGCTGCCAGGGACTGGTGTCGGTGGCGCTGGCGGGCGAGCGGCTGCAGGCAGCCGCAGGTTGCCGGTCTGCCACGCACTGCAGCGCGGTGCTGAAGTGGTGCCAGGGGGCGGCCGCCGGGCCTTCCAGCAAGTACAGGCTGCGCACCACGCCATCACTGTCGGGTGCCACATGCACGTGGCCCAGGCCGGCGGCAGCATCGGCAAAGGCGGGCCACGGCAGGTCGGCCTGGTTGCTGACGGGGCCATAGCCGCGCCGCAGCACGGGCAGCACCACGCGCGCACTGCGCCGGATGGCGTCGGTTAGCAGCAGGTCGTCCTCGGGGTAGTCCAGGTCGGCTTCGTTGAACAGCACGTCCATGCCAATGGCGCGCGGGTTCTGGGCGGTCAGGCGCGAGATCAGCTCGGCATGCAGGGCCCGGCGCCAGGGCCAGCGGCCGATGGCGGCGATGCTGGCGTCGTCGATGGCCACGATCACGATGTCGGGGTGGGCGGGCCGTGAGACCAGCCGCATGCCTGCGTCCTGCACCAGATGGTTGACGCGGCCCAGGCTGTCGGCGGTGCTGAGCCATGCCACCAGCGCCATCAGCGCGCAGGCCAGCAGCGCCCATTCCAGGCGGCGTCGGCGGCGGCGCAGGTGGGCAATGGTCACCATGGCAGGGGTGGTGGGGTGTGCGACGTTTGCTCAGCACGTGCCGCAAAAGCAGCACGCGCTGGTGCAACTGGTACGGCGGGGCTGAGCAGGCTCCATGGCCCGCTCAAGGCCGGCCCACGGGTGTGCCGCTGCTGGTGGACACCGGCAAGCCCGCACCCGTGCGGATGCCCGTGCCCACGCGGATCTTGCGCGGTGGGGAGAAGTCGCTCTCCAGCCCACTGGCGTCCAGCACCTGAATGCGCACCAGGTACTCGCCGGCAGCCAGGTTGCTGGCCGTCCAGGTCGGGGCGTCGAGCACGGTGTCCTCGGCAACCTTGGCAAAGTCCAGGTCGGTGGCCTCGGTGCGCTGCAGCCGGAAGCGCTGGCCAGCCTGGGCAGGCCAGTGCAGGCGCACGGTCGGATCTCCGTCCTCTGCCTGCAGCGCCTGCAGGGACAAGGCGGTCGGCCGGTCGGCCACAGTGAAGGGCTGTGGCGGCGCAAACGGTCCCTGGTCTGCCTGCCCGTCGGGCAGCGCCAGCAGGCTGGCGATGCGCCAGAAGTAGCTGCCTGCGGGCAGCGCCCCCAAGGGCAGGCGGCATTCGGTCAGGCGCTGCTCGTCGCGCAGGGGCTGGGTGAACTGGGCGTCGGCGGCCACCTGCACGCGGTACCAGCGCACGCCGGGGACTTCCGTGCAGCGCAGCTCGGCCGCGCCGCTGGGCACTACCGCGCCAGGCGCAGGGTGCTGGTACAGCGGTGCGACCGGGCGGGTCTTGACGGTGAACGGCTGCACGGCCGGCAGGCCCGCAATGCCCGCATCGTCCAGCGCCCGCACGGCCAGGTAGTAGCGGCCATCGTCCAGCGCCTTCCAGCGCAGGCGGCCATCGGGGAAGCTGCCGTGGCGCAGCACCTGGGTGAAGGCGGGGTCTTGCGCCACCTGCGCCACATAGCGCGTGGCGCCTGCGGCCATCGGCAGGTCGATGGCCAGCAGGCCTGCATCGCCCAGCGTGGTGGGCATGCTGGAGGTATCGGGGGCGGGCAGCAACGCGCGGGCGGCGCCGACGGTGCCATCGGTGGCCACCGCCAGGCCTTGCCCGGGCGCCAGCAGCGCCGTGGGCGCTTTGAGTGCGGCACCGGGCTCACGGTCGGTGTCGCGCCGCGATTGCACGGCCACCGAGCCATGCTCTACCGACGCCGTGGTCTGTCCCGAATCGGCCAACGCCACGCTGAACTGCGTACCCCGCACGCTGGTCACCGCCAGCGGTGTGCGGATCTCCATGCGGCGCAGCGGCTCGGCGCTGGGGGGCACGGTCGATTCCACGCCGCCCTTGTGCATCTCCAGCACCGACTGCGCGCTGCCTGCCCGGCCCCGCCGGCGCAACTGGCGCAACTGCAGCTCGGACTGCGCCTGTACCCGCACCACGGTGCCGTCCGCCAGCTGCACGGCCACAAACGACTCGGGGCCTACTTTCAGCTCGGTGCCTTCTTCCAGCTTGCTGCTGGTTGCAATGGGGGCGGATGTGCTGCTGCCCCGCGCCTGCGCCGTGGCCTCGCCCTGCACAAACTGCACGGTAGCCGATTCGCTGGGCTGCAGCCGCACGGGGATGAAGATCAACGAGCCCGGTTGCAGACGCCTGGGGTCGGCCACCTTGTTGCGGGCCTGCAGCAGCGGCCACTGGCGCGGGTTGGCCAGGTAGCTGCGGGCCAGCCCTTCCAGGGTGTCGCCTTCTTTCACGGCGTGGGCAATTTCATCGTCTTGTTGGGGGGCTGCCGTGCTGGCGCCAGGCTGGGCCGAGAAGGCCGTGGTGGCTGCCAGGCACCACAGGGCTGCAACGCTGGCGTGCATGCGAAATGGCAGGGGGGTGATCAAGTCATGTCTCCTTGAGGGGGTAGTGCCCGCCAGACTCCGTCGCAGTACTGCGTCAGCCTTTGTGCTGGCCTTCGACGGCTTCAAAACGGTAGCCCACGCCATATACCGCCGTCACGATGAATCCGTTGGCAGGGCGCAGGTCGAGCAGGGTGCGCAGGCGTGAAATGTGGGTGTCCAGCGAGCGCGACATCACATCGGCCACCTGGCCCCAGACCACTTCCTTGAGGTGGTCGCGCGACAGCAATCGGCCCATGTTCTGGAACAGGAACAGCGCCAGGTCGTATTCGCGGTTTTTCAGCTCCACTGCCACCCCGTCCTTTTCGATGGACCGGGTTTCGGGCAGAAAGCGGTAGCGGCCGAACTCCATCACCCCGCCGGTGTTTTCCGGGTAGGCGCGGCGCAGCAGGGCGGCCACGCGGGCATTGAGCTCGCCGATGCGCACCGGCTTGACCATGAAGTCGTCCGCGCCGCTGCCCAGGCCTTCGACAATGTCGCGCTCTTCCTGGCGGTGCGTGACGAACAAGATGGGTACGCGGGCCGCGACGTTCTGGCGCACCCAGCGCACAACCTCAGGCCCGGTGGTGTCGGGCAGGTGCCAGTCCACGATCAGCAGGTCAAAGGTCTCGCGGCGCAGCGTGCGCATCAGCTCCGCACCGGTCAGGTGGGTGTGGCACACATGACCCATCGCCTCCGTGGCCTGCTTGATCAGATCCAGCTGAAGCGCATCGTCGTCCAAAGCGGCTATGCGCATGGTTCTCCCCATCCAAAATCGAACTGGGCATTATTGGCGATAACTACCACGGCGCAGGCGCGCTCCGCGCGGGGCGAGAGGGGTTTTGACATTTGTTAACCCTCCCCGCACGTGGTGGTCACCGCGCGGGGGGCTCTGCTGCTATCTCGCGCACCAGCCGCATGCCGACCAGCGTGTAGCGGGTCTGCGGGCTGTTCCAGTTGCGGTATCCGCAGCGTGCATAGAGCGCCCAGGTGTGCCACGAGCCGCCCCGGCGCACGCGCACGCTGCCCTCGGCCGGACCGGTGGGGTCATTGCGTGGGGACTCGGTGTAGTAGGTGTCGCCATGCCAGTCGCCCGTCCACTCCCAGGCGTTGCCCAGCATGTCGTACAGCCCGAACGCATTGGGTGCAAAGCGGCCTACCGGGGCGGTGAACGCGTACCCATCGTTGCCCGCCAGCGCTTGCTGGCGCCAGCGTGGCCACTGCGGGGCCGCAGCCTGGTCGAAGGTGTTGCCTGCAGACACCAGCTCTTGCGGGTTGTCGCCGTGGGGGTACAGGCTGCGGCTGCCTGCACGGCAGGCGTATTCCCACTCCGCTTCGGTGGGCAGGCGGTAGCGGTGGCCCTCGGTGCGACTGAGCCACTGGGCCATGGCCTGCGCGTCGTTCCAGGTCACGTTCACCACGGGGTGGTCCGGGCCCTGCGCAAAGCCAGGGTTGCGCCACGAGTAGCGCGGGTCGCGCCCCTCGAACGCATCGCCGCGCCACGTGGTGGCCGGGTCGTAGGCAGGGTTGTAGCCGTAGCCCCCGGTGCCGTCGGCCTCGGACTCTGGCCGGTAGCCAGAGGCCTTCAGGAAGCGCTGAAACTGCCCCACGGTGACCTCGTGCTGGCCCAGATAGAAGTCGCGGGTGATCTGCACCTCGTGGGCCGGCGATTCATCTTCCAGGTCGGTCAGGCGCTTGCGCTCCAGCAGCGGGAAGGTCTTTTCCAGCGCCTCGATGGGGGGCACGCCCCCCATCCAGAAAGTGCCCGCAGGCACACGGACAAAGGCCATGCCCAGGCTGTTGACCCAGGGCGACGTGGCTGTGCTTGCCGGGGGAGACGGCGTGTGCTGGCAGCCTGCGATCAGCGCAGAAAGCGCCAGCAAGGCTGCACCGCTCGCCCAGCGACGGCACGCAGGTGGGGTGGCTGGCCTCAAGGCTTGTCCTGCAGCTCGCTCACGCATTCAAACACCAGGCGCGAGCCATCATTGCGCAACAGTTTGGCGTGCAGGGCCATGCGCTGGCATTCGCGGTTGGCCGCCGCATACGCCTGCGAGGTGTCGGGTCCGTACACCGGCACGCTGAAGGTGCGGTCGCGGCCCGAGGCCATGGGACCCGCGGGGCCGTAGGGGTTGGTTGCATTGCAGCCCGCCAGCAAGGCCAGCACGGACACGGAGGCACACAGCAGTTTCATGGAAGTCTCCCAAGCCGATCAAAAGGCCAGTTTACGCACATGCCCGGTGGCTGCCCATAGGTGTTATGCGGGGCGTTCGTAGCGTGGGCCATGCGTGTAAGCCCCCACTGTGCATGCGCAGGCACAGCCACTACAGTGGGCGCTGCATGCACGGCTGCATGCAGCGGTGGAGGGGCGGGATGGCAAGTACGCGAGCACCGGTCACACAAGACGCCTGGCGGCCCTGGGCGTTGCGGGTACTGCTCGCGCTGGGCTTGCTGGCGCTGCTGCCCGCCTTGCCGGTTTGCACGCCGCTGCAACGGCTGGAGCATGACCTGCTGGCCAGCTGGACCGCTGCGCCGCCGCCCGACGTAGGCGTGCTGGTGGTCGGGCTGGACGAGCCCAGCCTGGCGGCGCTGAACCTGACCCCACCCCTGCCGCGCAGCCTGCACGCACAACTGGTGCAGGCCTTGTCTGCGGCGGGCGCCTCGGCGCTGGGCATCGACATGCTGTTTGCCGCACCCCAGTCCCCTGCGGACGATGCGGCGCTTGCGGCAGCCCTGCAAGGGCGCATGCCGGTGGTGCTGGCTGCGGCCGATGTGGCGGTGAACACCTCGCAGGTGGCGCAATACCGGCAGACCGTGCCCTCGGTGTTTCCCATGGCCCGCCAGGGCAGTGTGGCGGTGCGCCCGGACGACGATGGCGTGCTGCGTCTTGCACCCGCACGGAGCGATGCCCTGTGGCAGGAGCTGGCGCGCAGCGGCGGGCGCCGTTTTCAGCCCCCACCGCCGGGCGCGCTGCTGCGCTACTACGCCCCCGAGGTCCCGCTGCCCTACGCCCACTACACCCAGGCGCTGGAGGCCGGCCAGGCGCTACCGGCTGCGGCCGTGCAGGGGCGCCTGGTGCTTCTGGGGCAGAACACGCCGGTGGACGGAGTCGATCAGTTCGCCACGCCCCTGCGTGCGCTGGGCGCGGGTACGCAGTCCGGCGTGCTGGTGCACGCCACGGCCCTGGTCAATGGCTTGGCGGGGGACTGGGTGGTACCCGCCCACCCGGTAGGCCCTTGGCTACAGGCCGCGCTGGCCGTGGGCTGCGTGGCCGCCTGGACCCGGCGCTGGCGCGGTGGCCGGGCGGTGCTGCTCAGTGCCGCGCTTGCGCTGTTGGCCCTGCTGGGCGGGCTGTGGGCCTACCTGGCAGGGGTGTGGTGGACGGCACTGCCCACGCTAGCGGGCCTGGCCCTGCACCTGAACGTGGGCGCCGCTGACAGCTACTGGCGCGAACACCGCCGCCGCGAACAGCTGCGCGAGGACTTTGCCCGCTACGTGCCCGCCGCCGTGGTCGATGCCCTGGTGGCCGACGGTACCCAGCCGCAACTGCATGGCGAGCGCCGTGTGCTGACGCTGCTGTTCTCTGACCTGGCAGGCTTCACCGCCGCCAGCGAGCACCTGCCGCCCGAGGCCGTGGCCCAGGCGCTGAATGCCTACTTCTCCCGCATGACCCATACCGTGCACCAGCACGGCGGCACGCTGGACAAGTTCATCGGCGACGCTGTCATGGCCTTCTGGAACGCGCCTTTGCCCAACCCCCGGCACGCAGACCGTGCCCTGGCCTGCGCGCTGGCCATGCAGGCCGACATGGTGGACCTGCGGGCCCTGTGGCGGGGCACACCGTTTGCGCAGGTGCAACTGCGCATTGGCTTGCACACGGGCGAGGCGGCGGTAGGGCACCTCGGGTCGCATGAGCGCTTTACGTACACCGCCGTGGGCGACGCCGTGAACACAGCCGCGCGGCTGGAGGGCGCCAACAAGGCCTTCGGCACCGGCATCCTCCTGTCGGGCGCCACACACGATGCGCTGCAGGCAGTGCCAGCAGGTGATGCCCCAGAGGTCCGACTAATGTGGCTGGACACCGTGGTGCTGACTGGGCGCAGCACCGGTGTGGACGTGTACACGCCGTGTGACGACGCCGCGCTGGCCTCCATCAGCCACACGCTGCGGGACCACCTTCACGCTGCGCGTTGGGCGCAGGCTCTGCAATGCTGTGCCGATGCGTGCGCGCACGCGGCCGCACATGCCCCGCAGTGGCACGGGCAGGCGCTGCGCTGGCAGGCCCGGGTGCATGCCCAGGCAGACACTACGCTGGCGGACGGCCCTGTAGCGGGCGCCACTGCCGTATTCACCGCGCAGGCGCTGGACAAGACCTGAGTCCCCGGCGCAAGACTCCCCCAGAGAGAGGCCCACCATGCCCATCCCCCTTGTGTCCTCCCCGTCGCGCCCGGTGTGGCTCACGCTGGTGGGTGTTGCCCTGTCGACCTGGACGGCTGCCGGTGCCAGTGCGCAATGTGCCGGGTTGCCCCTGGCGCCTGACGCAGTGGCTGCGCAAATTGTGGCGCTCAGCGGCCAAGGCGAAACGCGCCCCCCGGGCACACAGCCCTGGCTGCCTGCCACACTTGCCCAGCCGTTAGGTCCGGGCGCAGACATGCGCACGCTGGCGCTGTCGTCGGCAGCGCTGCTGCTGGCGGACCGCACGCAGATCCGCATGTCGGCCAACGCGCAGTTGCGGCTGTGCGAGGCACAGCCCACTCGCACCCTGCTGGAGCTGGCCGCAGGCCGTCTGTGGGCACGCACCAAAAAGGCCCCGGCCAACCTGCAACTGCAAACGCCGGCAGCGCTGGCCGTGGTGCGGGGTACCGACTGGGACGTGGAGGTGGACGGAACGGGGCGGACCACGCTCACCGTGCTGTCCGGCGCCGTCGAGTTGCGCAACGACCAGGGCAGCGTGCAGCTGGGGCCCGCCGAGCAGGGCGTGGCCGAGCCCGGCCAGGCGCCCGTCAAGCGCCTGCTGGTCAACCCCCGCGAGCGGGTGCAGTGGGTGGCCGCTTACCCGGGCGACCTGACGCGTTGGGCCGAGTTCCAGCCCGTGCAGACGGCGCCAGCCGCTCAGGCGGAGGTACGCACCGCATTGCGCGCGGGGCAATGGGCCCAGGCGCGAGCCCTGTTGCAGGCCCTGTCGGCGCAGGAGGATGGTGGGGCTGTGGTCGAGCTGGCCCTGGCGGACCTGGAGGTGCTGGACGGCCAGCCTGACGCCGCGCAGCAGCGCCTGGCCTTGGCCTGGCAGCGCACGCAAGACCCCCGCACCGCTGCAGGCCGCGCCGACCTGCTCATGGTGCTGGATCGCCTGTCAGAGGCGCGCACCTGGCTGGACACCACGCGGGGCGCGTCTCCCGGCTTTGCGCCATTGCTGCAGGCCGACGCCGACTGGCACCGGCTGCAAGGGCAGGGTGACGCCGCCCTGGCCTTGTACCGGCAGGCAGTGGCCCACGCGGAGGGGGATGCGCAGTGGGCTGCCGCCCTGGCAGGGCTGGGCCGCGCACTGCAAGAGCGTGGAGACCTGCGTGCGGCCCGCAGTGCGCTGGCCCAGGCCGTGGCCCTGGCGCCGGAGCATGCGGCCTACCGGGGCGAAGCCGCCACGGCGGCCATCGAAGCCCTGGGCCTGGCCGAGGCGCGTACCGACCTGGATGCCGCGCTGGCGCAGTCGGGCGACGACTACGTGGCCCTGGCGGCTGCCGGACTGCTGGCGCTGCGGCAAGGCGATGCCGAGGCCGCCCGCACTGCGCTGCTCAAGGCCCTGGTGATCGAGCCGCGATACGCCCGCGCACAGGTATGGCTGGCGGTGGCCGAATACACGCTGGGCGAACGCGCTGCAGCGCTGGACGCGCTGGACCGCGCCCGCCTGGCCGATGCGCGGGACCCGCTGCCCTGGCAGGTGGAGGCCATGCTGCGCAACGACAGCGGCGAGCCCGTGGCGGCCATGGCCGCCGCGCGCGAGGCACTCACCCGGCTGCCCTACCTGAAGTCGCTCAACCCGCTGGCCTCGGACAGCCAGGGCTCGGCCAACCTGGGCAAGGCGCTGGGCGACTTCGGCATGGAGCACTGGGCACGGGCCTACGCCAGTGCGTCGTACTACCCGCTGTGGGCCGGCAGCCACTTTTTTCTGGCCGACCGGTACGAGAGCGACTTCAGCCGCCGCTCCGAGCTGTTCCAGGGCTACCTCACCGACCCCACCGTGTTTGGCGCCAGCGACAAGCGCGCGCCCCTGCTGCTGTCGGAAGGCCGCGAAACATCGGCGGGGGTGAGTGCCGAGCGCAACCCGCTGCGCCACAACGCCACGGCTGACATGGGCTACCGTGGGTTCGCTGCCAGCAGCGTGCCTGTGGCCTGGCTGGTGCGGGCCAACGACGTGCAGATGTGGCCCCGCGAAGGTCCCGTCGCCACGCAGTACCGCCTGTCATCGCCCGAAGTGGATCTGGCGCTGGGTGTGCGGCCCAACGAGAGCCTGTCGCTGTTCGCGCTGCACAGTGACACCACCTTGCGCTACCGCTTTCCGCAGGGGCTGGACTTTGGCAACGGCATCACCTTCACCGGCGGCGCCGAGACGCGCACCCGCCGCACCGACCTGGGCGCTGCGTGGCGCTGGTCGGCAGACAGCCAGACCTGGTTCAAGGTGCACAGCGGGCGCCAGACCTCCGGCCTGGTGCTGGACGATGCGCGCTGGGGCCCGCAGGACTACCGCTATGCCAGTGACGAGCATGGCCTGTTCCTGCGCCACACGGTGCTCTGGGGCGCGCACCGCCTGAGTGTGGGCTGGGAGCGCGTGGACCGGGACACCGTCAGCGCCATCTCCGACCCTGGCATCACCACACCGCGCACCAACGCCGAGCGCTACCACATGCCCTGGGTGGCGGGCGAATGGCGCAGCGGTGCCTGGACCTGGATGGCCGAGGCGTACTGGCCTCGGTTCACCACCCGGCAGCGCGACCGCTATGCAGACACGGCGACGGGGCAAGACCTGCTGCCCGCGCAGGACGACGGCGCGGCGCACCACCACCGGCTGCTGCCGCGCCTGGGCGCCAGCCTGCGCCTGGGCCAGGGCTGCGCACTGCATTGGGCCTGGCAGGAGAGCGTGCGGGCGCCCGGCACGCACACCCTGTCGCCCGTCGCCACGGGCGCTATTGCCGTGGACAACCAGTACCTGCTGGCAGGCAGCTACGCCCGCAAGCACGCGGTGCAACTGGACTGGGAGGCCAGCCCCACCACCTTCTGGGGTGCCAGCCTGTCGGGGCAGCGCATCAGCAACCTCGTGGCCGCCAACGGTCGCCTGTTTGCACAGAACACGGGTGCGCTGTTCGACAACGTGGCCACCATCGCGCCCGTGGTGCTCAATGCCCAGACCACGCTCAACACCTATGAGGAAACGCCCCTCTTCGGGCAGGGGCAGCTGGCGCAGGCCACGGTGTCTGTCAACCATTTGCTGGGTCCGCGCTGGAGCGTGCTGGGCAGCTACATCCACACCACATCGCGCAACACCGGGGCGGGTCTGGAGGGGCGTTGGCTGCCGGGCTTTGCGCGCCATGTGGTGCTGGGCCAGACCACGTGGCGGCACGAGGCGCGCAGCTTTTCGCTGCTGCGCCTGACCTGGCGCGGCATGCGCTACAGCGACGAGGCCAACACCGTGCAACGCGCCCCGGGCTGGAGCCTGGCCCTGGCCCATGGCTGGGAGTCGCAGGACCGGCGTTGGAGCTTCACCGGCACGGTGCAGACCGGGCTGCGCACCGGAGAGCGCCCCACGCTGTGGGCCCTGGTGCGGTACCGGGACTGAAGGAGCGCCCAGTATGCAGAGAGGCCTTTACCGGGTGATGGAAGGGTGTTTGAAGCCTTTTTGGCCGGTAGCGCTAGTGGAATATGCCTGAGTAGCTATCAAAAACGTAGCTTTTTGGACATTGGAAAGAGTGAAAAAAAGCCCGCAGCCTTGCGGCTCGGGCTGTGTGCTTTGCACGGGGCGCACCGTGCGCTTGGGGGGCGCGGGCTTATGCAGCGGCGGCTTCGGCCAGCGCCTGCAGGGCGGCCGTTACCTCGGCGGTGTCCACACCGTCCACCGGTGCCAAACGCGGGGCCAGGGTCTGCAGCGCTGCGCTGTCCTTTTGCAACTGGGCGATCGCCTGGCCGGCCTCCTTGGGCGCGTCGAAGCCCGTGCTCTGCAGCAGCAGGCGACCGTCGGCGGCCACCAGCTTGAAGTAGAACTTGCCGTCGGCCTCGCGGTACTGCTTGAAAGCGGGCAGGGCGGTCTTGGCGGCCTTGGCCGGTTTGGCGGACGTGCTGGCCTGCACCAGGCTGCGCAGGCCCACGGCGCTGCGCAGCTCGCGGATGAAGGGTGTGGCCAGCGCGCGGGCGCGCTCGGCGCCGGCCAGCAGGGTCTGCTCGATGCGGGCGGGGTTGTGGATGAGTTCCTCGTACTGCGCGCGCATGGGGGCGATCACCTGGTCCACGCGCTCCAGCAGCAGGTGCTTGGCGTCGCCCCAGGCAATGCCGTCGGCATAGGCCTTGCGCAGGGCCTCGGTCTCTTCGGGCGTGGCAAAGGCCTGGTAGATCTGGAACAGGGCCGAGCCTTCGACTTCTTTGGCCTCGCCGGGCGCGCGCGAGTCGGTCAGGATGCCGCCGATCAGCTTTTGCAGCTGGGCGCGCGAGCTGAACAGCGGAATGGTGTTGTCGTAGCTCTTGCTCATCTTGCGGCCGTCCAGCCCGGGCAGTGTGGCCACATGGTCGTCGATGGCCGCCTCGGGCAGCACGAAGTGCTCGCCATACAGGTGGTTGAAGCTGGCCGCCATGTCGCGGGCCATCTCGATGTGCTGGATCTGGTCGCGGCCCACCGGCACCTTGTGGGCCTTGAACATCAGAATGTCCGCGCCCATCAGCACCGGGTACATGAACAGGCCTGCGGTCACGCCGTCGTCCTGCTCGCGCCCGGCTGCGGTGTTCTTGTCGACGCTGGCCTTGTAGGCGTGGGCGCGGTTCAGCACGCCCTTGCCGGTCACACAGGTCAGCAGCCAGGTCAGCTCGGGAATCTCGGGGATGTCGGATTGGCGGTAGAACGTGACTTTCTCGGGGTTGAGACCTGCGGCCAGCCAGCTGGCTGCGATCTCCAGCGTGGAGCGCTGGATGCGCACCGGGTCCTCGCACTTGATCAGTGCGTGGTAGTCGGCCAGAAAGTAAAAGCTCTGCACGCCGGGCGTTAGGCTGGCCGCCACTGACGGGCGGATGGAGCCGACGAAATTGCCCAGGTGGGGGGTGCCGGTGGTGGTGATGCCGGTGAGAAAACGGGTGGTGCTCATGGGAAACAAAAACTCAGCAGATCAAATGAACAGGAAGTGGCGTGCTTTTTCTGCTGCGCTCAGCGCAGCAGGGCCGTCAGCGGGGTGAGCAACAGGTTGATGGCGGTGTAGCCCACAGCCATCAGAGGGCGCAGCCACAGCGTGCCCACCACCCCGGCGATCACCAGGCCCATCACGATGAAAAAGCCCCAGGGCTCGATGCGCGACACCATGTGGGCCTGCCGCCAGGGCAATAGGCCCACCAGGATGCGCCCGCCATCAAGCGGTGGCAGCGGAAACAGGTTAAAGGCCCACATCACCAGGTTGACCATGACCCCGGCACGTGCCATTTCCAGAAAGAAGCGCTCCTCAATCCCCGTGCCCACCAGCACCACCAACAGCACGGCCCAGGCGATGGCCTGGATGAAGTTGGAAGCAGGCCCGGCCAGGGCCACCCACACCATGTGCTTCTTGGGGTTGCGCAGATTGCCGAAGTTGACTGGCACCGGCTTGGCATAGCCGAACAAAAAGGCGCCCGAGGTTGCAAAGTACAGCAGCAGCGGCATCAGGATGGTGCCGACCGGGTCGATGTGCTTGAAGGGGTTGAGGGTGATGCGCCCCATCATGTACGCGGTGTTGTCGCCAAAGTGGCGCGCCGCGTAGCCATGGGCCGCCTCGTGCACGGTGATGGCAAACAGCACCGGCAGGGCGTAGATCAGAACGGTTTGGATGAGATTGGAGGTGTCCACGCCGGGATTGTCTCAGACGCCCCGCTGTCCCCGGCGTTGCCAGGGTGACCCGGCGGGTGTTCAGGCGCCCGGGGGCGGCCGCGTATTGTGGGTTGTACGTATGCCGACGGGTCTCCAGGCGGGGTGTTCGTTGCTAGCATCGACCTCTTGCCCGCAGCCCGTGCCAGTTTGTGCAAGTTCGTGCCCTTTGGCGCGCAGCGCTGCGCGGCGGCCCCTCCCACAACGACATACAACAGGCCTGGAGACATTGAGCCATGTGGAACAACTTGAAGATCGGAACGCGCCTGTTGCTGGCGTTTGGCGGCCTCGCACTCGTGGTGCTGCTGCTGATGGTGATGGCTCTGTCCGGCATCGGCGGTGCCGAGCAGGCGCTGCAGGGCGCCACGCCCCCGGCCCAGGCGGCGCTGGCACAGTTGCAAAGTGCGCGCAACTGGGTCATCGGGTGCAGCGTGGTGGTATTTGTGCTGGCCCTGGTGGCCACGCTCAGCCTGCGCGCCAGCATCGTGGCGCCGCTCAACCAGGCCATTCTAATTGCCGAAACGGTGGCGTCTGGCGACCTGAGCCAGGAGTTCAACTCTGACCTGGAGGGCGACTTTGGCCGCCTGCTGGGTGCGCTGGGCACCATGGAGGACACGCTGACCGACCTGGTGTCCCGCATCAAGCAAAGCACCGATTCGATCACCGCCTCTGCGGCAGACATTGACCACGGCAATACCGACCTGTCGCGCCGCGCGGAAGACCAGGTGTCGTCCCTGACCGAGACGGCGGCCAGCATGGAGCAGCTGACGGCCACCGTGCGCCAGAACGCCGAACGGGCCCACTCGGCCAGCGGCCTGGCCGTGCAGGCGTCGGCCATTGCCGAGCAGGGTGGGTCGGTGGTGGGCGAGGTGGTGCAGACCATGCAGGCCATCAGCGGCAGCTCGCGCAAGATCGTGGACATCATCCAGGTCATCGAAGGCATCGCCTTCCAGACCAACATCCTGGCGCTCAATGCCGCTGTGGAGGCCGCCCGTGCTGGCGAGCAGGGCCGTGGCTTTGCCGTGGTGGCCAGCGAGGTGCGCAACCTGGCCCAGCGCAGCGCGGTGGCCGCGCGCGAGATCAAGGCGCTGATCAGCGCGTCGGTCGAACAGGTCGAAAGCGGCGCTGGTCAGGTGGGCAAGGCGGGCAAGACCATGGAAGAGATCGTCGGCGCCGTGGGCCAGGTCAGCGCGCTGCTAGGCGAAATCTCCACCGCCCTGCGCGAGCAAAGCGAAGCCATCAGCCATGTCAACGTGGCGGTGTCGCACATGGACGGCAGCACACAGGAGACGGCCTCGCTGGTGCAGCATGCGGTGAGCACGGCGTCGGCCCTGTCGGCGCAGGCCCGCGATCTGGAGCAGGCGGTCGGAGCGTTCAAGCTGTGAGGAATCCCTGAGCCGCCGCGCGGCTCTCCCCTCCAAGTCGCGCTAACTGCGGTTGGGCGAAGCCCGCTGCACGGCAGCGCATGTATCGGGCGTGGTGCCGCTCTTGCGGCGGGCTCTTTCAGCGGGCTTTTTTAGGGGGCTCTTACAGCCCCAGCGCCTGCAGGCTGCCTCGGCCTTCGCGCACCACCACCGGGTCGCCGCCGGTGCCCATAGGGGTCAGGTCCACCACCGTGGTGGGCTCCAGCGGGCAGGCCCCGGCATCCACGATGGCATCCACCAGCTTTTCATAGCGCTCGCGGATTTCCTGCGGGTCGTTCAGGGGCTCGGTCTCGCCCGCTGGGATCAGCGTGGTGGCCAGCAGCGGGGCGCCGTGCAGCTCCAGCAGCAGCTGCAGGCCCTTGCGGTCGGGCACCCGCAGGCCAATGGTCTTGCGCGAGGGGTGGCTCACGCGGCGGGGCACTTCCTTGGTGGCTTCGAGGATGAAGGTGTACGGGCCCGGCGTGCCCAGCTTGAGCAGGCGGTACTGGCGGTTGTCCACCCGCGCATAGTTGGCCAGCTCCGACAGGTCGCGGCACAGCAGGGTGAGGTGGTGTTTTTCGTCCACCTGGCGGATGCGGCGCAGGCGGTCTACCGCGTCCTTGTCGTCCAGGTGGCAGACCAGCGCGTAGCTGGAGTCCGTGGGCACGGCCACGATGCCGCCCTTTTGCAGCAGCAGCGCGGCCTGCTTGAGCAGCCGGGGTTGCGGGTTGTCGGGATGGGCTTCGAAATACTGGGCCATGGGGCGGGTTCTCAGTGATGCGTGGCGCTGCGTGTGGGTGCCTTGCCGGGTGGCAGGTCGTCCAGGGGGCGGCTGGCGCGGCTGCGGCAGCGCAAGGTCATCGCAAAATCCGGTCGGATAGCAGTTCCCACACGGGGGTCAGTGCATCGGGCAGCAAGGGGAGCGTGCCCAGGTCGGTGTGCGATTCGTCGGGGCTGTGGAAGTCGCTGCCACGCGATGCGGCCAGGCCAAACTCCTGCGCCATGTCGGCATAGGTCACGTACTCGGCTGCGCTGTGGCTCCCCGTGACGACCTCGACCGCCCGGCCACCGTGCTGCTTGAACTCGGAGAACAGTGCGAATTCTTCGTTGGCGCTGAACTTGTAGCGCGCGGGGTGGGCGATCACCGCCATGCCCCCCGCCTGCGTGATCCAGCGCACGGCGTCGCCCAGGCTGGCCCAGCGGTGGGGCACATAGCCGGGTTTGCCTTCGGTCAGGAACCTGCGAAACACCTCGGAGGTGTCTTTGCACACGCCGGTTTCGACCAGAAACCGCGCGAAATGGGTGCGCGAGATGAGGGCCGGGTTGCCCACAAACTGCAGCGCGCCTTCGTAGGCGCCCTTGATGCCCACCTGGGCCAGCTGGGCCGCCATCTCCTGAGCCCGTTCGCCGCGCCCGCCGCGCGTGGCGGCCAGGCCCTGGGCCAGCTGGGCGTCGTCGGGATCAAAGCCGAGGCCGACGATGTGGACGGTGGTGTCGGCAAAGGTGACCGAAATCTCGGTGCCGGTGAGGTACGCCATGCCCTGGGCCCGGGCAGCAGCAGCAGCGCGGTGCTGGCCGCCGATTTCGTCATGGTCCGTCAACGCCCACAGCTCGACCCCGTTGGCTTTGGCCCGCGCGGCCAGGTCTTCGGGCGTGAGGGTTCCGTCGGAAACGACGGAATGGCAGTGCAGGTCGGCGTTGAGGATGGAGGTCACCAACCCATTTTAGGCTTTGCGCCGCCAGCGTGCCGGGGCGGGGCTGCCAGGCGCTGCAGCAGTGCTGGTACCGACGAGTATGCGGGTTTGTACCGATGGGTCCGAGGCCTGTTGAGGCAACGGGCTGGCGTAGGCTTACGGCCGACATTGGATGTAATCGAATGTTTCATGGTGGCGAACGGCCGACCAAGAAGAACGATCCACGAGGAAAAGAGCCATGCAATTTGACAATATCCGCGTCTCCCGCAAGCTGTGGGGCGCCTTTCTGGGGCTCATGATTGCCATGTTGCTGCTGTCTGCGTTTGCGCAGAACCGCGGCAACTCGTCGATGTCGGCGGCCATGGACGCCGTGGTCGAGATCGAGGCTCGCATCTCGGCTGCCGTGCGCTGGCGGGGTGCCACCGAAACCGCCGTCACCATGGTCATGGGCGGCGCGGTGACCACCGATTCCGTGTTGGCTGAGCAATACGGTGCCAAGGTCAAGGAGATCATTGGCAACATCAACAAGGTGCAGGAAGGCATCGTGGCGGCTGCCACCGCACCCGAGGAAAAAGCCTCGCTCGACAAGGTGCTGGAGGCCCGCAAGGCCGTGCTGGCTGCCACCGCCAAGACCTGGGACCTGAAGGGCGCGGGCGATGCCGTGGCCACCCAGCGCTATGCGGACGAAGAGTTCGCCCCCCTGGTCACCAAATACCTCAAGGCGCAGGACGACTTTGTGGCCACGCTCGAAAAGCGCCGCGACGTGATCCGCGCCGAAGCCACCCAGCGCCGCATTGAATACGCCATCACCGGCATCATCAGCTCCATGGTGCTGATGGCGGCCGGCCTGTTCCTGGCCTGGAAGCTGGTGCGCTCCATCACCCTGCCGCTGAACGAAGCGGTCGAGACCATCGATGCCATTGCAGCAGGCGATCTGACGCGCGAACTGCAATCCACCCGCAAGGACGAGTTCGGTCACATGCTGCGCTCGCTGTCGGCCATGTCGGCACGGCTGCGCGGGGTGGTGAGCGAAGTGCGCCAGGGGGTGGACTCGGTGTCGTCGGCGTCGGTGGAGATTGCCAACGGCAACCACGACCTGTCGGCGCGCACCGAACAGACCGCCTCCAACCTGGAAGAGACGGCAGCCAGCATGGAACAACTCACTGCCACCGTGAGCCAGTCGGCCGACACGGCCCGCCAGGCCAACCAGCTCGCTGGCAGCGCAGCCCAGGCGGCAGCGCGGGGCGGCGAAGTGGTGAGCCAGGTGGTCACCAGCATGCAGCAGATCACCGACAGCAGCCGCAAGATCAGCGACATCATCGGCACCATCGATGGCATCGCCTTCCAGACCAACATCTTGGCGCTGAACGCAGCGGTGGAAGCCGCCCGAGCGGGCGAGCAAGGCCGTGGGTTTGCAGTGGTAGCCAGCGAAGTACGCAGCCTGGCCCAGCGCAGCGCCGAGGCCGCCAAGGAGATCAAGACCCTGATCAGTGCCAGCGTGGAGAACGTGGAATCGGGCTCGGCCCAGGTGGCACAGGCCGGGCAAAGCATGGAAGAGATCGTTGCCAGCGTGCAGCGCGTGAGCGACCTGATCGGTGAGATCACCGCCTCGGCCACCGAGCAGCGGGACGGCATCGCGCAGGTCAACCAGGCGGTCACGCACCTGGACCAGATGACACAACAGAACGCGGCGCTGGTGGAAGAATCCACGGCCGCAGCCGCCTCGATGCGCGACCAGGCGCAGCACCTGGCAGAGGTGGTCTCGGTGTTCAACGTGGGCGCGGTGGCGACCCGGGCGCTGGCAGCGGCGCCCCGCGCTGCAGCACCTGCCCCCGCACCACGGCCCGCCGTGGCCAAGGCAACGGCCAGCGCGCCCCGCGTGGCATCGGCCGCTGCGCCGAAGCCCCCAGCGCCCACCCCGGCGCGCCTGCCTGCCGCCAAGGCACCAGCCCCAGCGCCCGCAGCCAAGGCAGCGGCGCAGGGCGGCGATGATGATTGGGAAAGCTTCTAAATCGATAGCGGCCAGCGCATGACCATCAAGCGCTGGCAACTATTTTGTGGTCGGTATTCCGGCCGAATTGATAGCAAGGCAGCGTGAGCTGCCTTTTGTTTTGGTGCACCCTGAAAGGACTCTCCGATGCCCCTGGTCAACATCCGCCTGGCGCGCCGCGACGTGCCCACCACAGCCGCCCAAAAAGCCGCCTTGATTGCCGGCGTGACCCAGCTCATGCAGCAGGTGCTGGACAAGCGGCCAGAAAGTGTCACCGTCATCATCGACGAGATAGACCCTGAAAATTGGGGCCAAGGCGGCGAGCCAGTAACGGTGATCCGCCAGCGAAGCAGGGGTCCCACGCAGGCTTGAGCCGTGGCGCGCTACACCTGCGCGCCTTCGACCAGAAACTGCACCTTGCGCTCGCCCTTCCACTCGTTCACATCCAGGCGGAAGGCAAGCAGCACCCGGGCTGGCAGCTGCTCGGTGTGACCGAACCAGATGGCGTCCACGGGGTTGCCCTGGTGGATGAGCTTGAGCGACAGGTGGTTCTTGGCCTCGCCCACCAGGCGCTGGCTCACGATCTGCACCTCTTCGCTGAAGGTCGGGGGCGCAAAGCCCTGGCCCCAGACCTCGCGGTGCAGGGTGTCCACGATGTCTGCGCGGCAGTATTCAGGGGCCAGCGGGCCGTCGGTTTCGATGCGGCGGGTGAGGGTGGCGGCGTCCAGCCATTCCTGCGCGACCTGTGCAAACGCCTGCTCGAACACGTCGAACGACTCCTCGGCCACGGTGCAACCCGCCGCCATGGCGTGGCCGCCAAACTTCAGGATCACGCCCGGGTGGCGCTTGGACACCAGGTCGAGTGCGTCGCGCAGGTGAAAGCCGGGGATGGAGCGGCCCGAGCCTTTGAGCTCATGCTCCTTGCCCGGCGCGCTGCTGGCTGCAAACACGAACGTGGGGCGGTGCAGCTTGTCCTTGATGCGGCTGGCCACGATGCCGACCACGCCTTCGTGAAAGTCGGGGTCGAACACGCTGATCGCGGGCGGGGGCTCCTCGCTCTCGTCAAACAGGCTCTCGGCCATCAGCATGGCCTGTTCGCGCATGCCGCTTTCAATGTCGCGGCGCTCGCGGTTGATACCGTCCAGCGTGGCGGCCAGCTCGGCAGCGCGGGCGGTGTCGTCGGTCAGCAGGCATTCGATGCCCAGCGTCATGTCCGCCAGACGGCCTGCGGCGTTGATGCGTGGGCCTAGGGCAAAGCCAAAGTCGAAGGTAGTGGCCACCGGCGCCTTGCGGCCGGCGGCGTGGAACAGGGCGGCGATGCCCGCGGGCATCTGCCCCGCGCGGATGCGCTTGAGGCCCTGGGCGACCAGGCGGCGGTTGTTGGCGTCGAGCTTGACCACGTCGGCCACGGTGCCCAGCGCCACCAGCGTGAGCAGCGGGTCGAGCTTGGGTTGGCTGGCGGCGTCAAACACGCCACGCGCACGCAGTTCGGCGCGCAGGGCCAGCAGCACATAAAACATCACACCCACACCGGCCATGGACTTGCTCTCGAACGGGCAGCCGGGCTGGTTGGGGTTGACGATGGCGTCGGCGGCGGGCAGTTCGGGGCCGGGCAGGTGGTGATCGGTCACCAGCACCTGCAGGCCCAGGGCCTTGGCCTCGGCCACGCCGTCCACGCTGGCGATGCCGTTGTCCACGGTGATGAGTACATCGGCCCCGCGCTCCGCCACGCGGCGGGCGATGGACGCGGTGAGCCCATAGCCGTCGGTCACGCGGTCGGGCACCAGGTAGTCCACGTTCTGGGCGCCCAGCAGCCGCAGGCCGCGCACGCCCACGGCGCAGGCGGTGGCGCCGTCGCAGTCGTAGTCGGCCACGATGGTGAGCCGTTGGTTCTGCGCCATGGCATCGGCCAGCAGGCGGGCGGCCGCGTCAATGCCCTTCAAGCCCTGGTCGCCACTGGGCGGCAGCAGGCGGCCCAGGCCATCGTCCAGCTCGTCCTTGGCCTGCACACCGCGCGCGGCGTACAGGCGTGCCAGCAGCGGGTGCACGCCGGCCTGCTCCAGCGCCCAGGCGGCGCGGGGTGGAATGTCTCTTGCTATTATTTTCATAGCTGCACCAGCATGTTCGACCAGCGCATGGGGCGGAAAAGACCTTGAAACCGCTGCACAAGGCTGCGCGGAGCGGTGTGGAAGCCCAGCGCATTGCGTTCGCCGCACAGGGTCAACTGCACGGGCGAGCCGCTTTCAGCCTGGCGCAGCAGGTCGGCCACGGGGCCTGCGTCGAGCGCGGCCCAGGCACTGGCCCAGGCGCGCCAGTCGTCGCGCAAGGCAGCGTCCCGCAGGGTGGTGGGCATGTGGGGCAGTGGGGCGGATGGAGTGGATGGAGTGGATGGGGTGGCGAGCGGTGGGCCAGCCAGTGCGCCCGTGCCGTGCACCCAGAACGAGTTGACGACCGGCAGCCCCTGCGCAGAGCGCTCCTCGTTGAAGGCGTGGGTGTACAGCAGCATCTGCATCTCGCTGTGCAGGCGGTGCAGGGTGCGGGCTTTTTTGGCATCGGGCATCCAGGCGCGCACGTCGCGCAGCAGAACGCGCTCCAGCGACGCGGTGGCCAGGTCGGCAAACAGCGGTCCGCTGGCCAGCCAGCGCGTGGGCTGGTCGTAGTGCAGGGTGATGCCGTCCTCGGCAAACCAGGGCGAGACGATGGCCAGCAGAGCGCGGGATGCGGCTTCATCCAGGCCCAGTTGCGCCGGGTCGCGCAGCGTGACGTGGTCGGTGCTGACCTGCCACTGGCAGGGGGTGACGAAGGCCCAGGCCTCGCCGTGGGTGGTCAGACCTTGCTGATGGCGGTGCCAAGCCGCCCAGGGGATGCGGCCGTCTTGTGCGGGCAGGCCCAGGGCGCGGGCGAGGGCGCGTTCGTGGGGGGCGGAGAAGCTGGTTTCTTCGCCGGTGTCGCTGTGTTCGGGGCGGGGGCTGAGCCGGGCCAGCAGCCGGTCCAGGTGGGGCAGGGCCAGGCCCTGTTGGGCTTGCTGGCATCCCGGCGAGGCGCTGGCGGCGTAGGGAATGAGCAAATGGGTGGTGTCCGACATCCCTCTATTGTCCGGGATGCCACAATCTGCCCCGCCTGTGGCGCGCATTCCGCACCGCGCAGGCCCTTCTTCCCATATCCATGCAAATTCCCTACGAACTGGCCCTGGGCTGGCGCTACACCCGAGCGGGCCGCGCCACGCGGCGCAATGGCTTCATCTCGTTCATCTCGGGCGTGTCCATGCTGGGCATCGCGCTGGGGGTGGCGGCGCTGATCATCGTGCTGTCGGTGATGAACGGCTTTCAGAAAGATGTGCGCGACCGCATGCTGAGCGTGGTCTCGCACATCGAGATCTTTGCGCCCCTGGGGGCCGCACTGCCCGACCCGGCGCTCACCCTGGCCGAGGCCAAGAAGAACCCGAACGTGATCGGTGCCGCGCCTTTTGTTGCGGCCCAGGCCCTGCTCGCGCGTGGCGAAGACATGAAGGGCGCACTGGTGCGCGGCATCGACCCGGCCCTGGAAGGCGCGGTGACCGACCTGGCCGCCACCAACGAGAAGACCCTGAACCTGCTGGTGCCCGGCGAGTTCCGCGTGGTGCTGGGGGGCGAGCTGGCCCGCGCCCTGGGCGTGCGGGTGGGCGACCCGGTGACGCTGATTGCGCCCGCCGGCCAGGTGACGCCCGCAGGCGTGGTGCCGCGCCTCAAGCAGATGACAGTGGCGGGCACGTTTGACTCGGGCCACTACGAATACGACTCGGCCCTGGTGCTGCTGCACCACGAGGACGCGCAGCGCATCTTCCGCCTGGAAGGCCCCACGGGCGTGCGCCTGAAGCTCAAGGACCTGCACCAGGCCCGCGAAGTGGCGCAGCAGCTGGCGCAGTCCCTGAGCGGTCAGCTGCTGATCCGCGACTGGACGCAGCAGAACCGCACCTGGTTCGCCGCCGTGCAGCTCGAAAAACGCATGATGTTCATCATCCTCACGCTCATCGTGGCCGTGGCGGCATTCAACCTGGTCTCCACGCTGGTGATGACGGTGACCGACAAGCGCGCCGACATCGCCATCCTGCGCACGCTGGGCGCCAGCCCGAAAAGCATCATGGGCATTTTTGTGGTGCAGGGCGCGATGGTGGGCGTGATTGGCACGCTGGTCGGCCTGCTGCTGGGCCTTGGCATCGCCTTCAACATCGACGTGATCGTGCCGGCCATCGAGCGCGCACTGAACGCCAGCTTTTTGCCCAAGGACATCTACCTCATCAGCAAGATGCCCAGCGAGCCGCAGAGCAGCGACATCGTGCCCATTGCGGTCATCTCGCTGGTGCTGGCCTTTGTGGCCACCCTGTACCCCAGCTGGCGCGCCAGCCGTGTGAACCCTGCCGAGGCGCTGCGCTATGAATGATGAGAAACACCCCCCTGAGACGCTCCGCGTCTTCCCCCCGCTCTCGCATTGCTGTGCAATGCGGGCAGAGGGACGCAGCCAGCGCGGCGGGGCGGCCCTTGCGCGGCTGCCCCGACCTGGCGAGCGCCAGTTTCATGCCATGGATCACTGAGATGAATGCTGTAAACAACACCGTGGTGCTGGAAGCCAAGGGCCTGACCAAACGCTTTACCGAAGGCCGCCTGGACGTGACCGTGCTCAAGGGCGTGGACCTGCAGATCCATACGGGCGAAACGCTGGCCATCGTCGGTGCCTCGGGCTCGGGCAAGAGCACCTTGCTGCACCTGCTGGGCGGGCTGGATGCACCCACTGCGGGCACCGTGCGCCTGAAGGGCGAGGAGATGTCGTCGCTGTCGGCAGAGCGCCAGGGGCAGTTGCGCAATCAGCACCTGGGCTTTATCTACCAGTTTCACCACCTATTGCCGGAGTTCAGTGCGCTGGACAACGTGGCCATGCCGCTGCGCATTCGCCGCCTGCCGTTGGCGCAGTGCCATGCCGAGGCGGAGCGGGTGCTGGCGTCGGTCGGGTTGAAGGAGCGGCTGATGCACCGGCCGGCCGAGCTGTCGGGTGGTGAGCGCCAGCGGGTGGCCATTGCGCGGGCCTTGGTGACGCGGCCCGCTTGCGTGCTGGCGGATGAGCCTACGGGCAATCTGGACCGAAGTACGGCTGATGGGGTGTTCGACCTGATGCTGCAGTTGGCGCGGGATCAGGGGACGGCGTTTGTGATGGTGACGCACGATGAGTCGCTGGCGGCGCGGTGTGACCGGGTGATGCGGTTGGTGTCTGGGGTTTTGGGGTGATTTTGGCTGGATGCGATAGTGGGATATGCGCTGGTAGCTATTGATTTTGTAGTGTTTTCTTTTGGGCGCTGATTGGGCCGCATGCCTGGGTTGCGGGCGGAGGCCCGGGAGTCGCCCCGGCGGGCGAGGTACTTTTCTTTGCTTCGCCAAAGAAAAGTACCCAAAAGAAAGGCGACCCCCAGTCTGCGACCCCTTCGCGGTGCGAAGGGGCAAACCTGCGGCGTGTCGGTCGCGGGGTGCGCCGCAGAACTCACTTCGCGCTGGCGCGCTTCGTTCAAACAACTGCGGCGAGTTAGTTCACGAAGCATGGGCGCTCCGACGCCCATGCCACCCCGCAACCGCCCCGCCGCAGGCGCAGCCAGCAGGGGGGGCAGCCGAATATCCAAACAGCCGGACATCCATTCGGGCCATCGCTGCGCTCGGCCCAGTTTGCGCAGCGCGTGGCGCTTGCGCCCGCGAAACGGGGCCTAGCGCAGCGCAGCGAAGCAATGGCCCGTGTGGATGTCCGTTTTGGGTTCCCTTCTGCGCGTGCCGAGAAGCGCAGGGCAGGGGGTGCGTGCGTGTGCCGAAGGACACACGCACTTCGTGCACTGACTTGCCGCAGTTGTTTGAACGGAGCGCGTAGCGCGCAGTGAGTTCTGCGGCGCACCCTCTGTCCGAGCATCGCAGGTTGCCCGTAGCGCAGCGAAGGGACGCGCGCAGTAGGGTCGCCCTTTCTTTGGTGACTTTCTTTCGGCGACGCGAAAGAAAGTTACTCGCACGCCGGGCGACTCCCGGCCTCCGCCCTCAACCTAGGCATGCCGTCAACCAGGCACGCAGCCCCTTGCACGAATGGAGAATGCTTCAAAAAGCATAGCTACCAGCGCATATCCCACTAGCGTATCCGGCCAAAATCACCAAAAAAATCACATCACCCGCCCATACCACCACACCGACAACCCCGCCGCCACCAACGCCAGCACCGCCCCCAGCAACGCCAGCAAAGAAGAAATCTCCGTCTCCTTCTTCTCCACCGTCAGCCGCGAGCTCAGCGTCTCGTACACCTTCTTTAGGTCTGCTGCTGTCGCCGCATGAAAGTACTCGGCATTGGTCCGCGCAGCCACGGCCTTCAGGGTTTCCTCATCCAGCCGCACGCGCATCGACCATCCCTCAAAGCCAATGGTCTCGCCCTGCACCGTGCCCACCCCCACCGTGTACACACGCACCCCTCGGTCGGCCGCCCACTTGGCGGCTTCCAGCGGGTCCACGCCTGTGGTGCGCTGGCCGTCGGTCAGCATGATGATGGCGGCTGAGTTGTAGGAGCCCGGGGGCACGGGCGTGAAGGTCTTGGCGGGGTCCTGTTGCTTGCCCAGCTCTTCGATGGGCTTGGGGCGCATGGCCTGGCGGCCGCCCAGTGCGGCGATGTCGATGCCCGCGTCGGGGAAGATCGTGGCCAGCGACAGCATGATGCCGTTGCCCGTGGCCGTGCCGCGCTGCAGCTGGAAGCTGTCGATGGCCTTGACCAGGTCTTCGCGGCTCTGGGTGGGCAACTGGGCCAGCTGGGCGCTGCCGGCAAAGGCCACGATGCCCACGCGCACATGCCGCGGCAGGTCGGCAATGAAGGCCTTGGCGGCGTTCTGGGCGGCGGTGATGCGGTCGGGCTCCACGTCGGCGGCGCGCATGCTGCCCGACACGTCCATGGCCAGCATGATGGTCTGGTCCTGCGAGGGCAGGGTGATGACGGCCAGCGGGCGCGCGGCGGCCAGCAGCAGGGCCACCAGGGCCAGCAGGAACAGCGCGGGCGGGATATGACGGCGCAGGTGCTGGCCGGGGCCCATGGCCTCGCGCACCAGGGACAGGCTGGAGTAGGTCAGCGCTGTTTTCTTGCGCCGGTGCAGCAGCCACCAGTACAGCAGTACCAACAAGGGCACCGCCAGCAGCAGCCAGAGCAGGGTGGGCCAGAGAAAAACCATGGTGTGTGTCCTTGGTGGCGTGTACAGCGTGTGCGGCGGGTGACTAACTAATCAATCCATCGATCGGTCAGGCGGCGGCCGCCTGTGCAGCAGGGCCTGCGGATGCCGATGCGGGGACGAGAGGGTGGCTGTGCGCCCGCACCCGGCGCTGGCGCAGATCCATGAAGCGCAGCAGGGCATCGACCAGATCGTCGTCGGTGCACAGCTCCAGCGTGTCGGCGCCCGCACGCGTCAGGCCTTCGCGCAGCGCGGCCTCGCGGTCGGCGGCCAGCTGGGCAAAGCGGCGGCGAAAGCCCGCGTCGTGTGTGTCCACCTGCAGTTGCTCGCCGCTTTCGGCATCGCGCAGCGTGACCAGGCCCACATCGGGAAGCTCCAGCTCCAGCGGGTCGAGCAGGCGCACGGCCACCACGTCATGCCGCTGGGCCAGTTGGGCCAGAGGCTTTTCCCACCCAGGCGCGCTGATGAAGTCGGACACCACAAACACGGTGGACCGGCGCTTGAGCGTGGCCAGTCCGGTCTGCAGCAGCCGGTGCAGCTCAGTAGCGCCGCCACCCGTCTTGTACGGTGGCACCGTGGTTTTGGAGGGCAGCAGCTTGTGCACCAGGTGCAGCACATGGGCACGGCTGCTGCGCGGGGGCAGCACGGCGTCCACCGCGCGTGCTGCCTGCGGGTGGGCGCCGCCGTACAGCACGGCGCCCACACGGTTGCCGTGGCGGGTGAGCAGGCGCGAAAGCACGGCCACAAAGCCGGTCAGGATGTCGCGCTTGGCATGGCCGGTGGGGCCGAAGCTGATGGACGGGCTCAGGTCCAGCAGAAACCAGGCCGACATTTCGCGGTCCTCGGTGAACACGCGCACATGGGGCGTATTCAGCCGCGCGGTCACGTTCCAGTCGATATGGCGCACGTCGTCGTGCGGCTGGTATTCGCGCAGGTCGGTCAGGTCCAGGCCACTGCCCCGCATCAGTGTGCGGTAGTCGCCCTGCAGCAGACCGTCCAGGCGGCGGATCACCTTCCACTCCAGTTCACGCAGCAGCCGGTCGGCCTGCCCGGGCAGCGTGGGCAGGGTGTGCACTGTGGCGGATGTACCAGATGTGGCGGGCGGCTTGCGGGTCATGGCGAGGGACTCAAGCGGCCTTTTGTTCGTGGTGCAAGGGGCGCGCCGGTGCCGGGATCTTGGCCATGATGCGCTGGATGAGCGCGTCGGCATCCAGCCCTTCGGACAGCGCCTCGTACGACAGTGCCACGCGGTGGCGCAGCACGTCGGCTGCCAGGTCGGTCATGTCTTCGGGCAGCACATAGTTGCGCCCGCGCAGCATGGCCAAGGCCTGCGCGCCCTCGGCCAGCGCAATGGTGGCGCGCGGGCTGGCCCCGCAGCTGATGTAGCCGGCCAGGTCTTTCAGACCATGCCGCGCGGGCTCGCGCGTGGCGGCCACCAGCTTCACGGCGTACTGCAGCATCGACGGGTCCACATACACCGTGCGGCATTCGGCCTGCAGCGCCGCCAGCTGCGCCGTGGTGGCCACGGGCAGCACCTGCACGGGCACATCGAGCGCGCGCTGGGCGATGACGAACTCTTCTTCCTCGGTGGGGTAGCCCAGCAGCACCTTCATCATGAAGCGGTCCACCTGCGCCTCGGGCAGCGCGTAGGTGCCTTCGGTCTCGATAGGGTTCTGCGTGGCCATCACCAGGAAGGGCTCGGGCACCTTGTGCGTCTCGCCCGCAATGGTCACCTGGCGCTCCTGCATCACCTCCAGCAGCGCGCTCTGCACCTTGGCGGGCGCACGGTTGATTTCGTCGGCCAGCAGCAGGTGGGTGAACACCGGCCCCAGCGTGGTGCTGAACTCGCCGGTTTTCTGGTTGTACATGCGCGTGCCCACCAGGTCGGCGGGCACCAGGTCGGGCGTGAACTGGATGCGCTTGAAGCTGCCCTGGATGGTGCTGGCCAGCGTCTTCACCGTCAGCGTCTTGGCCAGGCCCGGCACGCCTTCGACCAGCAGGTGGCCCTGGGCCAGCATGGCGACCATGACGCGCTCCAGAAAGCGGTCTTGCCCGACCACCACGCGTTTGACCTCGTAGAGCACCTGTTCCATCAGCGTGGCGGTGGCGGCATTCGATGCATTGGGCGATGTGCTGGACGACATGGGGCTCCTTGCGATGATGGGTGGGAAGGTGGTGATGGTGGGGCGGTGTGCGGTCAGAACGGAGGCATGCCGACAGCAGACGCTGCGTTTTCGATAGGCACCGCAAAACCGATGCCGATGAAGGTGCGCGCCTGGGTGGGGTTGAGGATGGCGGTGACGATGCCCACCACCTCGCCGTCCAGCGTCACCAGCGGGCCGCCCGAGTTGCCCGGGTTGGCGGCCGCGTCAAACTGGATCAAATTGCTGAGCTGGCGTTTGCCCTCGGGCGACGTGAATTCGCGTTGCAGGCCCGACACCACCCCCGCCGATGCCGAGGGGCCGATGCCAAAAGGAAAGCCCACAGCCACCACATGGTCGCCCGGGCGCAGGTTCTGGGTGGACCGCAGGGTGGCGGCCTCCAGGTCGTCGGGCACCTTGTGGGCCTGCAGCACGGCCAAGTCGTTTTCCGGTTGCACGCCGGTGATGCTGGCCGTGGTCTCCAGCCCGTCGTGGAAGGTGATGCCGATGCGGTCTGAGCCCGCCACCACATGCAAGTTGGTCAGGATGACGCCCTTGTCCACGATGACCACGCCCGTGCCAATGCCGCGCTCGACCTCTTCCTTGCCGTTCTTGCTGCGCCCGTAGCCCACCACGCGCACCACCGAGGGGCCGATGCTCTCCACAGCCCGCGCGGCGGCAGAGGGTGGGGTGGTGGTCTCCAGCGTGCGCAGCACGGCCGCGTCGATATCGTCCTGGGTGATCTTGCGGGCTGGGCTGCGGGTGTTGTGCCAGGCGCTGGCGACCAGCAAGGCCGCCAACAGCACCACGATGGTCCACAGGGCGACCAGCTGGCGTTTGAATGCGCGTGAATTCGGGGGCGTGGAGGCAGCGGTGGCGGCGTTCGTCGCTGGCGAATCATCTGCGGGCGGCGCTGCGGAGGCCACGGCTTCGGTGGCGTCCACTACCGCAGGCGTGCGGCTGCGGGCGGAGCGGGAGCTGCTGTAGAGGGCGGGCCGGGGCATCCTGTCACCTTTGCTCGTACACGCCAGGGCCTGGCGCACGCAAATGACAGTAGCACGGTTTGCCGGCAAATGCACATGCAGGGCTACACAGGCTCAAGGCTCTCAACGATCGCAGCCTTTGCGGACGGCATCGGGCATCATCGGCGCATGACTGCCTGGATCGATACCCACTGCCACCTCGACGCCCCCGAGTTCGACGCCGACCGCAGCGCGGTCCGCGCCCAGGCGGCGGCGCATGGTGTTTGCCACTGCGTGATTCCGGCGGTAGAGCGCAGCAACTGGGACACCGTGCGGGCTCTGGCGCACCAGCATGGGGACAGCTATGCGCTGGGCATTCATCCCCTCTATACAGGGCGCGCCGAGGAGGAGGACCTGCAGCATCTGGCCGGGTACTTGGAGCAGCACCATGCTGACCCGCGCCTGGTGGCGATTGGCGAGATCGGCCTCGATTATTTTGTGCCGGGTCTCGACCCGGTGCGCCAGGAGCGGTTTTACCGCGCGCAGCTGCAGCTGGCCCGGCGGTTTGACCTGCCGGTGATCCTGCATGTGCGCCGTTCTGCCGACAAGCTGCTCAAGGGCCTGCGGAATTTGCCGGTGCGCGGTGGCATTGCGCATGCCTTCAATGGCAGCCTGCAGCAGGCGCAGGCGTTCATTGCGCTGGGCTTCAAGCTGGGATTTGGCGGTGCGGTGACCTATGACCGCGCCCTGCAGCTGCGCCGCCTGGCCACCGAGCTGCCCGGCGATGCGCTGGTGCTGGAGACCGATGCGCCCGACATTCCCCCTCACTGGCTTTACACCACCGCCGCAGAGCGCGCTGCAGGGCAGCACCAGGGCCGTAACAGCCCAGGGGAGCTACCCGGCATCGCGGCCGTGGTGGCCCAGTTGCGCGGCCAGCCTGTGCAGTCGCTGGCTGGCAGCACCTGGGCCAATGCCTTGGCCGCGTTGCCTCGGCTGGAGGGGCTGCTGGCAGACGGGCAGCCATCGCAGGGTGGATGAGAGACCGGCAAGCAAGATGAATGGGGATAAATTTGGGAGTTGGACGCCCTGTGGCAAAGGGCCGACAGCTATCTTTTTTGTGCCGCCGGACGGGGCTGACCGTCCTTTGGGGCCAAAATTGCCCCATGCCCCCAGCCCCTGTTGCAGCCGGCCCGTCTGTGGCCCCTACTCCTGACGCCTCCGGCCCGTCCGCGCGCTGGCTGGGCCTGCCGCCGGTGGCCGGTGCGCGCACTGTGGTGCTGGTGCTGGGCAGTTTCCCGGGGGCTGCGTCATTGCAAGCCCGCCAGTACTACGCGCACCCCCAGAACCACTTCTGGAAGATCCTGCAGGCTTTGTGGCCCCAGCATCCGTTGCCCCCGGCCGGGCCTGACGGCTATGCGGACCGCTGCGCCTGGCTGCTGGACCGCGGCCTGGGCCTGTGGGACGTGTACCAGAGCTGCGAGCGCGAGGGCAGCCTGGACACCAGCATCCGCAACGCCCGGCTCAACGACTTTGCCGCGCTGCGCAGCGTGTGCCCCCAGTTGGCCGCGCTCGCGCACAACGGTGCGGAGAGTTTCCGGCACGCCCCGGCGGCGCTCGCCGCGCTGGGGGCTGCCGGGCAGCCGACGCGCTTGCCGCATGATGTGGGGGAGTCAGGCGCGCGGCCCATCGAGGCCGTGCGCCTGCCATCGACCAGCCCGGCCAACGCCTCCTGGAGTTTTGAACGTAAATTGACCGCTTGGGCCGATGTGATGGCCCGGCACGGATTGCTGTGAATGGCCCGTAAAAAAGAAACCTTGCAAGAACTGCCCGAAGTCAGCGTGTCTGACGACGGCGAAGTGCGCCATCTGCACCTGGGCACACCTTGGATCCAGGGCTCCATGCGCATCGATGAGCCCTTTGACCTGGAGCTGGAGTACGTGCAGCGCATGATGGCCTGGCTGCTGTTTGCTGACCTGGCGCAGGTGTCCAAGGGCCATGCCATGCAGCTGGGCCTGGGGGCGGGTGCCATCACCAAGTTCTGCCACAAAAAGCTGCGCATCTGCACCACCGCCATCGAACTCAACCCGCAGGTGCTGGCCGTGTGCCGCCAGTGGTTCAAGCTGCCGCCCGACGGCCCCAAGCTGCGCGTGGTGCTGGCCGACGCGTCCAAGGAGATCCAGAACCCCATGTGGTTGGGAACGGTGGATGCGCTGGCTGTGGACCTGTACGACCACGAGGCCGCGGCCCCCGTGCTCGACAGCCCCGACTTTTATGCCGACTGCCGCGCGCTGCTCACAGAAACAGGCTGCATGACCGTGAACCTGTTTGGCCGCGCGTCGAGTTTTGACCGCAGCCTGCAGAGCATGGCGCAAGCGTTTGGCGACGATGCGCTGTGGGCGTTCAAGCCCACACGCGAAGGCAACACGGTGGTGCTGGCGCAGCGCACCCCCACGCGGCCTAAGCGCGCGGAGCTGGCCGAAAAGGCCGAGGCCATCCAGGCGCGCTGGGACCTGCCCACTTCCAAATGGCTGCGGGTGTTCAAGCCCGTAAAGCCTTGAAAGGATTCTTGCAATGAATGCTCCCGTCGTGACGCCGGAACGGCTGAAATCGGCTTCGCACATTGGCCCGGTGGACTGGCGCCGTGTGGTGCAGTGGCTCAGTGATGACAAGGTGATCTCGCACGAGGAAGCGCAGCGCACCGTGGCCCGCTGTTCGCAGGCCGAGAGTTCCCAGCATGCCCTGGTGCGTCTGGCCAACGTGGCCATGGAGCGGGCGAGCGATGGCAAGCCGCTCGACATCGAGGCGCTGACTGAGTACCTGGCCCGGCGGGCGGGTTTGGCCTACATGCGCATCGACCCGCTCAAGGTGGATGTGGGGCGTGTGGCCGACACCATGAGCGCTACCTATGCGGAGCGCCACAAGGTGCTGCCTGTGCAGGTGACCAGCAAAGAAGTGGTGGTGGCCACGGCCGAGCCCTTCATCGACGACTGGGTCGCCGAGGTGGAGCGCCAGTCCCGCCGTTCGGTGCGCAGGGTGGTGGCCAACCCGCAGGACATTCACCGCTTCACGGCCGAATTTTTTGCGCTTGCCAAGTCGGTGCGCGCGGCGCAGAAGGCTGGCGGCAGTTCAGGTGGCAACAGCTTTGAACAGCTGGTGGAGCTGGGCAAGAGCAACAAGCAGCTCGACGCCAACGACCAGGGCGTGGTCAAGGTGGTGGACTGGCTCTGGCAGTACGCGTTTGACCAGCGGGCCAGCGATATCCACCTGGAGCCGCGGCGCGACCAGGGCGTGATCCGTTTCCGCATCGACGGCGTGCTGCACCCGGTCTACCAGATGCCCATGGGTGTGCACAACGCCATGGTGGCGCGCATCAAGCTGCTGGGCCGCATCGACGTGGTGGAAAAGCGCCGCCCCCAGGACGGTCGCATCAAGACCCGCAACCAGCGGGGCGAAGAGGTGGAAATGCGCCTGTCCACCCTGCCCACGGCGTTTGGCGAAAAGATGGTCATGCGCATTTTCGACCCCGACAACGCGGTCAAGGACCTGGACGCCCTGGGCTTTGCGCAGCACGATGCACAGCGCTGGGAGGCGCTGGTCAAGCGGCCACACGGCATCATCCTGGTGACCGGGCCCACGGGCTCGGGCAAGACCACCACGCTGTATTCCACCCTGAAGCGCGTGGCGACAGAAGAGGTCAACGTGAGCACGGTGGAAGACCCAATCGAAATGATCGAGCCCAGCTTCAACCAGACCCAGGTGCAGCCGCAGCTCGACTTCAACTTTGCCGAAGGCCTGCGCGCCCTCATGCGGCAGGACCCCGACATCATCATGGTGGGCGAAATCCGTGACCTGGAGACCGCCGAGATGGCCATCCAGGCTGCGCTGACGGGCCACCTGGTGTTCTCTACCCTGCACACCAACGATGCGCCCAGCGCCATCACCCGCATGATGGAGTTGGGGGTGCCGTCGTACCTCATCAATGCCACCCTGCTGGGTGTGCTGGCACAGCGGCTGGTGCGCACGCTGTGCAAGCAGTGCAAGCAGAAGGACGAGTCCGCAAGCCGCGAAGCGCTGACCGAGGTGGTCAAGCCTTGGAAGATCAGCGGCAGCTACCACCCGTACAAGCCGGTCGGCTGCGTGGATTGCCGCATGGGGGGGTTCCGAGGCCGCATGGGGCTCTATGAATTGCTCACCGTCAGCGAAGCGCTCAAGGACAAGATCACGCAGGCGCCTTCCATTGACGTGCTGCGCCGCCAGGCCGTGCAGGACGGCATGCGCCCCCTGCGCCTGGCGGGTGCGCTGCGCGTGGCCGAGGGGCTGACCACGATGGAAGAAGTGATTGCCGCCACGCCGCCCCTGGAGTGAGCGAAGGGGAGGGGCGGGCATTCCTCTGCGGTTACCCTGCCGTCCTCCCGAGTGGTTTTCGAGACAGTCTCCAGGGCGACACGCCCTGCAGTGCAGACCTGTCAGGCGTTACCGGATGTAGGTGGAATCCACATCGCGCCGCCCCCTCCTTGCCAGCACAATCGCGCAGTCGAGAATTCCGTCAAGGAGACAATTCGTGAAAATCAAGAGTAATAAAGACTTTGCGTCCGGGCTCATGTTCATGGGCGTCGGTACCGCATTTGCGTGGGGTGCGACCACCTACAACGTAGGGACCGGTGCGCGCATGGGCCCTGGCTACTTCCCGTTGCTGCTGGGCATTTTGCTGGCCATCATTGGTTTGGTGATCACTTTCAAGGCGATGACTGTGGAAACCGCCGATGGTGACAAGATCGGCAAATGGGCCTGGAAGCCGCTGTTCTTCATCCTGGCTGCCAACTTTGCCTTCGGCATTCTGCTGGGCGGCTTGCCCAGCCTGGGCATCCCGGCCATGGGTCTCATCGTGGGCATCTATGCACTGACCTTCATCTCCAGCCTGGCTGGCAATGAGTTCAATGCCAAGGGTGTGTTTGTTCTGGCCACCGTGCTTGCCATCGGCAGCTATGTGGCTTTTGTGTGGGCGCTCAAGCTGCAGTTTCCTGTGTGGCCGAGTTTCATCGCAGGTTAAGCAGGAGCACCGACCATGGATTTGATTAACAACTTGTCGTTGGGTTTTGGTGTTGCGTTCACCTTCCAGAACCTGATTTACTGTTTTGTCGGCTGTTTGCTCGGTACGCTGATCGGCGTGCTGCCAGGCATCGGCCCCGTGGCGACCATCGCCATGCTGTTGCCCGCCACCTATGCGCTGCCCCCCGTGGCTGCGCTGATCATGCTGGCCGGTATCTATTACGGCGCCCAGTACGGCGGTTCGACCACCGCCATCCTGGTGAACCTGCCAGGTGAGTCTTCGTCGGTGGTGACCGTGATCGACGGCTACCAGATGGCCCGCAAGGGCCGGGCGGGGCCCGCGCTGGCGGCTGCAGGTTTGGGCTCGTTCTTCGCAGGTTGCGTGGGTACGCTGATCCTGGCGGCCTTTGCGCCACCGCTGACCGAAGTCGCGTTCAAGTTCGGCCCTGCCGAATACTTCTCGCTGATGGTGCTGGGTCTGATCGGTGCCGTGGTGCTGGCCTCGGGTTCGCTGCTCAAAGCGGTGGCCATGATCGTGCTGGGCCTGCTGATGGGCTTGGTGGGTACCGACGTGAACTCGGGCGTGGCCCGCTTCAGCTTCGATATCCCTGAGCTGACCGACGGTATCGGCTTCGTGACCATCGCCATGGGCGTGTTCGGCTACGGTGAAATCATTGCCAACCTGTCGCGTCCCGATGACGAACGCGAAGTGTTCACCGCCAAGGTCGAGGGCCTGTTCCCCACCAAGGAAGACTTCAAGCGCATGTTCCCCGCAGTGCTGCGTGGTACGGCACTGGGTTCTGCACTGGGTATCTTGCCCGGTGGCGGTGCACTGCTGGCAGCGTTTGCCGCCTACACGGTCGAGAAGAAGACCAAGCTGCAACCTGGTGAAGTGCCTTTCGGCCAGGGCAACATCCGTGGCGTGGCGTCGCCTGAGTCGGCCAACAATGCCGGTTCGCAGACTTCGTTCATCCCGCTGCTGACGCTGGGTATTCCTCCCAACGCCGTGATGGCGCTGATGGTGGGTGCCATGACCATCCACAACATCCAGCCTGGTCCCCAGGTGATGACGAGCAACCCCGAACTGTTCTGGGGTCTGATCGCCTCGATGTGGATCGGCAATGCGATGCTGGTGATCCTGAACCTGCCGCTGATCGGCATCTGGATCAAGCTGCTCACCGTGCCTTACCGCTGGCTGTACCCGTCCATCGTGCTGTTCTGCGCGGTGGGTGTGTATTCCACCAATAACAACACCTTTGACATCTGGATGGTGGGTGCGTTCGGTCTGATCGGCTACATCTTCCACAAGCTGGGCACGGAGCCTGCACCACTGCTGCTCGGTTTCATTCTGGGCCCGATGATGGAAGAAAACCTGCGCCGTGCGCTGCTGCTGTCGCGCGGCGACTGGAGCGTGTTTGTGACGCGTCCGCTGTCTGCCGGCCTGCTGGCGGCTGCAGCCCTGCTGCTCGTCATCGTGCTGCTGCCCGCCGTGAAGAACAAGCGTGAAGAAGCCTTCGTGGAAGATTGATCCTTCTCTGCGGACTTTCTCACCCTGACCAACGGCACCTTCGGGTGCCGTTGTTTTTTGGGCAGTGGCGTCCACATGGCACGGCTGTCTGCGGTACACAATTGCGGGCAGAGGTCCGCATGTCCACACCCTTTCATCCCACGCAGCATCCCCACCGGGCGATGCTGCACAACGAAATCCACGCCCGTCCCCCTGAGGCGATGAATGCGCCGCTGGCCATCGCGCACATTGTCATGCTCGCCGATGCCGCCGGTCGCGAGGCGAGCCGGGCCCATGTGGCCGCGCTGCTGCGGGACCATCACATGGCGCTGCCTGATGCACAGACCACCCACCTGCGCATGGATCTGGGCGCTTTTCGCCTGCGGTGGGAGCTGCACACCGAGTTTGTCACCTGGACCTTCATGGTCCCGGCGCCGGTCGAGGCTTTTGGAGAGCGGGAGCCGGTCAGTGCGGTGGACTCCGTGCCCCGCGACTGGCTGGCCGCGTTGCCGGGCCAGTGCCTGTGCAGTCTGAACCTCTGGGTGCTGCCCACCCATACGTTTGGCTCGGGCTCGCTGGTCAAGCATGTGCTGCATGAGGACACGCTGGTGGCGTCCACCGTGGCCGATGGCCATGGCGAGGTGTACACCGACTTCGCGATCCATGCCGACGGTTTCTCGCGCATGGTGTTGCTAGCGGGTGGTATGACACCCAGGCGCCTGGGGCGCTTGGTGCAGCGCCTGCTGGAGATAGAGACCTACCGCATGGCCGCTTTGCTGGGCCTGCCGGCCGCCCGCGAGGCAGCCAGCGTGCTGGCCTTTGCCGAGCGTGAACTGGCGGCGCTGGCTGAAGCCATCCGCACAGCCAACCGCGACGACGAGCCGGCTTTGCTGGACCGGCTGACGCGCCTGGCTGGGCAGGTGGAGAGCCAATACGCAGCCACACATTCGCGTTTCTCGGCCAGCAGCGCCTACTTTGAATTGCTGGACCGCCGCATCCAGGACATTGCCGAGTCGCGTCTGGCGGGCATGCAGACCATCCGCGAGTTCATGGACCGGCGCCTGACCCCCGCGCGCAGCACCTGCGAGTGGGCCACCCGGCGGCAGGATGCGCTGTCGCAGCGCGTGTCGCGCATGAGTAACCTGCTGCGCACCCGGGTAGAGATCGAACAGCAGCAAAGCAGCCAGGCGCTGCTGACCACCATGAACCACCGGCAGGATTTGCAGTTGCAGATGCAGTCCACGGTGGAGGGGCTGTCCGTGGCGGCCATTACCTATTACATCGTCGGGCTCGTCAGCTATCTGGCGAAGGGCGCGCAAAAGCTGGGGTGGCCGTTGTCGCCGGAGACCACAGCAGCCCTGGCGATTCCGGTGGTGGCGGTAGGGGTGTGGTGGTCACTGCGGCGCCTGCACCAGCGGGTGTTCCACAAACACCGCTGAGGGTGCAGGTGGCGATCGGCCGGACTGCGCGGGAACTCGTTGAACCCGTGCGCCATCGCTGATCAAGGGGGCGCCCGCACAGAGGTTCGATGGCCTGCTGCCGCCGCATCGTGTCACACTGGGCGCCACTTTCTGACGCCTTTTGATCGGCAGACCATCCAATGGGCGATTCGCACCCCTGCATATCCGTGACCACTGAAAAGAAGAGCATTGCGACCGGCTTGGCGCTGGCATTCCTGGGTTCCATTGCGTTCAGCGGCAAGGCCATCATCGTCAAGCTGGCCTACCGCTATGGGGTGGATGCGGTCACGCTCATCATGTACCGCATGCTGTTCGCACTGCCCATCTTTGCTGTGATGGCATGGTGGGCGAGTCGGGGCAAGCTCCCGCTCAGCCACAAGGACTGGCTGGGCGTGCTGGGCCTCGGGGTCACGGGCTACTACCTGGCAAGTTTTCTTGACTTTGCCGGGCTGGCCTACATCAGTGCCAGCCTGGAGCGGCTGATCCTGTACCTCAACCCCACCCTGGTCGTATTGCTGGGCTGGATGCTGTATGGGCGCGGCATCCGCTGGGCCCAGGCCGCCGGCATGCTGGTGAGCTACAGCGGCGTGGTGCTGGTCTTCGGGCACGAGGCCAACCTGCAGGGCGCCAATGCTGCCTGGGGCACGTTGCTGGTGTTCCTGAGCGCAGTCAGTTACGCCATCTACCTGGTCTACAGCGGCGAGATGGTGCAGCGCCTCGGTTCGCTGCGACTGGTGGGGCTGGCGACCACGGTGGCGTGCCTGTGCTGTCTGCTGCAGTTTGTGGTGCTGCGCCCGTTGAGTGCAGCCATAGTGGCTCCCGAGGTGATCTGGTTGTCGGTGCTCAACGCGACCCTGTGCACGGCCGCGCCTGTACTGATGGTGATGATGGCCATCGAGCGCATTGGCGCGGGTATGGCCGCACAAACCGGCATGGTGGGCCCGTTGTCCACCATCCTCATGGGCGTGTGGATTCTGGGGGAACCCTTCACAGCGTGGGTGGCAGCGGGGACGGTGCTCGTGATGACGGGCATTTTCATTTTTACCCGCATGGCGCGCAGGCCCTGACAGCCCCCATCCCGCAGCCCTCTCGGGTCCCGGGACAGGGGCGGCCTTGGTTGTCTTTATGACGTCTTCTTCTTGGGGGCTGCCTTGCGGGCTGGCGTCTCGGCAGGTGCTGCAGGTGACGGCACCGCTGCGGCGGCGGGTGCAGCCTTGGGGCTCACGCGCTGGGCTACCGTCACGGGGGCCGTGCCGGTGAAACCATCGAGATTCTTGCCCATGGCCAGCTCCAGCTGCTCCAGGCGCGCCTGTGCTGGTGGGTGCGTGGCTAGTGCCAGCGTGAAGGCTGGGTTGTCTGGTGTGGCGGTGCGAAGGTGCTGCAACACCGACACCAGCCCGTAGGGGTCGAAACCTGCACGGGTGGCCAGGGCCACGCCGGTGCGGTCGGCGTCATACTCATCGGTTTGATCCAGGCCGCGCGCATACAGGTTGCGTCCCAAGGCCAGGAACTGCGAGGCCACCACGCTGCCCACGGCGTTGGTCTTGATCTGGGACGCTACCAACTGCGTCAGCATGCCGGACTGGGCCGTCTTGCGGATGGCCAGCAGGTGGTGCTTGGCGGTGACATGGGTGATTTCGTGGGCCAGGATGCCCGCGAGTTCTGCCTCGTCAGCACAGCGGTCGATGAGTCCCTTGGTCACGAACACATAACCCCCTGGGGCCGCAAAGGCGTTGTAGCCGGGGTCGTCCAGCACCACAAACGTCCAGGGCAGGTTGGGGCGGGGGGATTGCAGGCTGATCCAGCGTCCCAACTGGTTCACGTAGCGTTGCAGCGCCATGTCGGGGTGCAAGGGCTTGCTGCCCAGCAGCACGGCCGACAGCTGCCGGCCGATCTCGATCTCGCGGGGCTCGTCAATGCTCTCGACCGAGCGGGTGAGCATGCTGATGAGGTCATCCCCCTGGCCTGTGGGCGCGCCCCCGCCGGTGATGGCGCCCAGGAGGCCGCCACCCGTGTTGCTGGTAGTGCTGCCACCGCCACCGAGGGCGTTGAGCAGGTTCATGACCCCTTGACTCTGCCCCTGGCTGGGCAGCAGGGTCAGGGCCAGGGCGGTGCAGGCCGTTGCAATCAGCCGGATGCGGGGAAGGGAATAGGGCAGGCGCATGGCAGCTCTCGCTCAGTTGGGGCTGAAATTGGGGTCGGACGGGTTGTTGGACGAGCCTGTCGCTCCCGATCCGCCGCTGGAGGAGGGCCGGGGCGGTTCGGCCAGAGGGGCTACATTGCGTGGCTGCAGCGACGCATTGCTGGCGAACTGGCGGGCCTGGTCGGCATTGACACGTAGCCCCTCGGCCTGGGTCACCGCCGCCGGGTTGGGTTGTGCCTTGGCGATGTCTTCAGCGCCCAGGCCTCGGATACCCACGGTGGAGGTGGCGGTCGTGGTACTGCCGCTGTTATTGCCAAAAAGGCTGCCCAAACCGCGAATTCCGCTGGTGGCTGCATTTCCACTGGTGGGCGCAGCGCCGGACTGGGGGCCTAGGTCAAACATGTGGACCCAGCCTGTGGCGCCTTGGGGTGTGCTGACCTTGGTCCATGGGCCCTTGCGCTCGCTGGTTCGCGTGACCACCGCATTGGCTTCCAGGGGCGCCACGCTGGCACCGCTTTCTGCGGGACTGTCCCTTAGCTGTGTTGCGCGTTTGACGACGGCTGCCTCCTGGGCATGTGCTGGGGCAGCCAACAAGGGCAGCACGGCCATCGCGGCCGATGCCAGCCAAGAGGCCAGGGCTCTGCAGTGCAGCCGAATCATTTTGTATCTCTCCACTTATGATTTGTTGTGGCTGCGGCTCGCAGCGTGAAACCGGAGATTGTTATGGATTTGGATATTGCAGGCAAATGGGCGCTGGTGTGTGGCGCGAGCAAGGGGCTGGGTTATGGCTGCGCGCAGGCTCTGGTGCGAGAGGGTGTCAATGTGGTCATCAACGCCCGCAACGCAGAGGCGCTGAACCAGGCTGCTACCCGTTTGATAGCTGAAGGCGCAGCTGCAACGGGCGCCAGCGGCCAGAAGGGCGCAAGCCCACAGGTGCTGGCCGTGGCGACCGACATCACCACCCCTGAGGGGCGTGCGGCAGTGTTCTCGGTGGCCGGAGGTCCGGGGCGGGACTTCGACATCGTGATCACCAACGCTGGGGGGCCTCCCACCGGCGATTTCCGCGACTGGAACCGCGATGCCTGGATCAAGGCCGTGGACGCCAACATGCTCACCCCCATCGAACTGATTCAGGCCACCGTGGATGGCATGGCTGCGCGTGGGTTTGGCCGCATCGTCAACATCACCTCCAGCGCCGTGAAGGCACCCATCGACATCCTGGGCCTCTCCAACGGCGCGCGCAGCGGTCTCACAGGGTTTGTGGCTGGCGTGTCTCGCAGCAAGGTCGCGGCGCGCGGGGTGACCATCAACAATCTGCTGCCCGGCAAGTTCGATACCGATCGCTTGGCCGCCACCGTCAACGCGGCTGCCAGCAAGGCGGGCAAGAGCGTTCAGGACGTGCGCTCTGCCCAGCAGGCGCAGATTCCAGCTGGGCGTTACGGCACGGCGGAAGAATTCGGCGCCATCTGCGCCTTCCTGTGCAGCGTGCAAGCGGGCTACATGACGGGGCAGAACGTGCTGGCCGACGGCGGGGCCTATCCCGGCACGTTCTGAGGCAGCTCGGGCCCGGCGTGGTCTGCGGGCTGACCCGCCGCAGAGGTTCTGCAGAACGGGAGGCAGTCGTGGTGTTTTGCCGACAGCTTTACCGGAGCGCTGAATAATTGGTGGAATACTGCGGGCCAGCGCCCGCTATCGCCCGACGTCATGCATCCTGCCCACACATCCATCCTGCCGCGCCTGAAACGCCACTGCACCGTGCTGTGTCTGGCGCTGGGTGTGGCTGGGGCTGTGCAGGCGGCTGGCGCCGCCAGCGCGCCCGGTGCAAACAGCACTGCGACGGCACCCTATCGGCTGCGCATCGTGGGCGGGCTGGCGGGCATCAGTCAGTACATCCGGCAGGAAGAACCTTTCTGGACCAAAGAGCTGTCACGCCTGAGCGCCGGACGCTTCCAGGCCGAGATCGTGCCCTTTGACCGTGCCGGTGTGCCCGGGGCCGAGATGCTGCGGCTGTTGCAGCTGGGGGTGGTTCCATTCGGCACCACCCTGATGAGCTCCTTCACGGCGCAATACCCCGAATACACCGCGCCCGACCTGGCGGGGCTGAACCCCGACATTGCCACGCTCAAGACCACGCTGGCGGCCTTCCGTCCTTACCTCGAAAAGGCGCTGCGCGAACAGCATGGTGTTGAGGCGCTCGCCATCTACGTGTATCCGGCGCAGGTGGTCTTCTGCAAGAAGCCGCTGCGTACTTTGTCGGAGCTGACCGGCCGCCGTGTGCGTGTGTCGTCGGCCAGCCAGGCTGACTTTGTGGGGGCCTTGGGCGGGGTGCCGGTGCTGACCAGTTTTTCGCAGATCGTGCCCAGCCTGACGGCCGGCAATACCGAATGCGCCATCACCGGCACCATGTCCGGCAACATCCTGGGCCTGCCTTCCATCACCACCCACGTGCACACCCTGCCTGTTACCTGGGGGCTTGCGGTGTTTGGGGCCAACCAGGCCGCCTGGGCGGCCTTGCCAGCCGATTTGCGCACGTTGCTCCAACGGGAGCTGCCCCGCTTGGAGGCCGCCATCTGGGCCGAGTCCGAGCGCGAAACCGCCGATGGACTGGCCTGCAACCGGGGGGCACCCACCTGCAGCGCTGGCACCAAGGGCAGCATGGTGGTGGTGCCGGTGTCGCCACAGGATGAGCGCAGCCGCCAGGAGATCCTCGAATCCACCGTTTTGCCGCGCTGGGTGCAGCGTTGCGGTGCCCGCTGTGCGCAGGTCTGGAACCAGACCATCGGGCCGGCGCGTGGCCTGCAGGCAGCGCCTGCGAAATGACAGAGTCCGCAGCCCCCTCCCGCATCAGGGCCTACGTCTGGGCGGGCGCCGCAGTGTTTGTGGCGGCCGTGGTGGCGGTGGCTGGCACCCTGACGTGGAACGCCCGCCAGGCCGCGCTGGCCGACAGCGAGGCCCAGGCCACGCGTTTTGTGGCCGGCGCAGAGGCCGCACTCAACCGCTCCCTGCTCGCCGTGGACGTGCTGCTGGCCAGCATGGACGAATTGCTGGGCCTGTCCAACGCCATGCCCAAGTGGCTGGACCCCGACACGGCCAGCCAGCGGCTGCGCGGATCGGCGCGGCAGAACCTTATGGTGCGGTACGTGGCGGTGCTCGACGGCACCGGCAAGGCGCTGGCATCGTCCGACCCTGCGGGTGCCAGCCTGTCGGTGCAACTGCCTGCCGGTTTTCTGGAGAGCGTGCTGGAGCAACCGGTATCCACCCTGATGGTCAGCGCGCCGGTGGTGAGCTTTGCCAGTTCCGAGAAGGTGTTGTACTTCGCACGCCATCTGCGCATGGCCGACAGCTCGCGGGTGGTGGCTGTGGCCGAGCTACCGGTGTCGGCCCTGAGCTCAGTGCTGGTGCAGGGCGTGGACATCAGCGGCCTGCAGGTCACGCTGGAGCGGGCCACCGGGCAACTGCTGCTGAGCGTGCCCAACCGCGAAGACGTGACCGCGCCCACCCTCGCGCCCCCCATTGGCGATCTGGCCGATCAGGGCCTGGCCTGGCAAGCCCCGGCGCGACTGACCGGTGAGCCCTCGCTGGTGGTGTTCCGCCCCATCCTGTACCAGGACCTGCGCATTGCGGCCAGCATTCCGCTGGACGCAGCGCTTGCCGGCTGGCGCGAACAGCGCGATGCGATTGCACTGACCACCGCGCTGTTCATTGCCATGATCTTTGCGGCCGGGGTGCTGGCGTTGCGGTATGTGGACCGCATGTCCCAGGCCCGCCTGGCCATCGCGCAGTCCAAGGCCACGCTGGACCAGGCGCTGGAATCCATGGTCAGCGGATTTTTGCTGCTGGACAGCCAGCAGCGTGTGGTGCAGTGGAATCGCCAGCTCGAAACCATCCTCCCGTGGCTGCAGGGCGTGATCACGCCCCTGATGCCGTTCCGAGCGGTGCTGGAAGCCACGGTGGAGCACCATGTGCCCCGCCTGTCTGACGAGGAGCGCAAGCGGTGGGTGAGCCAGCGCCTGGAGCGGCAAAAGCACCAGCCCGAGCCACGCGAACAGTCGTACGCCAACGGCAGCACCATCCAGATCACCGAACGCGCCACGCCCGATGGGGGCCTGGTCATCAGCTACCACGACGTGACCGCGCTGCGCAAGGCCAGCACCGAGATCGAGAGCCTGGCCTTCTACGACCCGCTGACCAACCTGCCCAACCGCCGGCTGCTGATGGACCGCATGCAGCAGGCCATTGCTGCCAGCGTGCGCAGCGGGCAATACGGCGCCCTGCTGTTCCTGGACCTGGACCATTTCAAGACCCTGAACGACACGCGCGGTCACGAGGTCGGCGACATGCTGCTGCGCCAGGTGGCCCAGCGCCTGAAGACCTGCGTGCGGCGCGAGGACACCGTGGCACGGCTTGGGGGCGACGAATTTGTGGTCATGCTCAGCGACCTGTCGGTCCACCGCGACGAGGCCGCCGCCCAGGCGCGCCGGGTGGGCGAGAAGATCCTGCGAAAACTCAACGTGCCGTACACCCTGGGCGGCAACGCGCACCACAGCACGCCCAGCATTGGCGCCACGCTGATGGGCGGTACCCTGCAATCGTCGGTGGACCTGCTCAAGGAGGCCGACATTGCGATGTACCAGGTCAAATCGCAAGGGCGCAACGCGCTGTGCTTTTTTGACCCGCAGATGCAGATCGTCATCAGCATGCGCGCGCAGCTGGAGGCCGACCTGCAGATGGCCCTCACGGCGCGGCAGTTTGTGCTGCACTACCAGCCGCAGTTCCACCTGGATGGTCGCATGGTGGGTGCCGAGGCCCTGATCCGCTGGCAGCACCCGGAGCGTGGGCTGGTAGCCCCGGGCGAATTCATTGGTGTGGCCGAGGAGAGTGAACTCATCGTGCCCATGGGGCACTGGGTGCTGCGCACGGCCTGCGAGCAGCTGGCGGCCTGGCAGGGGGACGAGCGCTACCGGCACCTGCAGGTGTCGGTCAACGTGAGCGCGCGGCAGTTCCGGCAGCGCGACTTTGTGGCCCGCGTGGTGGAGGTGCTGCGCGAGACAGGCGCCCGGCCGCACCTGCTCAAACTCGAACTCACCGAATCGCTGGTGCTGGACAACGTGGACGACACCATCGCCAAGATCGGCATGCTCAAGACCAAGGGAGTGCGCTTTTCTGTGGACGACTTTGGCACCGGCTACTCATCGCTGGCGTATCTCACGCGGCTGCCGCTGGACCAGCTCAAGATCGACCAGTCCTTCGTGCGCAACCTGGGGGTGCGGCACACCGACGATGTGATCGTGCAGACCATCCTCGGCATGGCGCGCAACCTGGAGCTCGATGTGATTGCCGAAGGGGTGGAAACCGAGGCACAGAAGGACTTCCTGGCCCGGCACGGGTGTGTGTACTTCCAGGGCTATCTGCTGGGGCGGCCTACCCCGGTGGCCGACCTGGAGGCGTTGATCGAGTCCGCCGCCACGGTCACTGCCCCGGGTTGATCGGCTCAGTCTCAGGGAATTAGCGCTTTTTGCTACTTTTTGTGTAGCGCTTCAGGCAATCAATACCTGCGCTACCGGCAGTTTGGATCAAAAATTGCGTCCTTCAGCGCCGTGACGACACCACGATGCCGCCCACAATCAGCGCAAACGCCACGCCGTGAAAGGCCTTGGGCGTGTCGCCCAGAAACGCCGCCGACAGCACCCCGGCAAACAGGGGCGTGAGGTTGATGAAAAACCCGGCGGCTGCAGGCCCGGCGCGTTGCACGCCCACCCCCCAGCAGCGGTAGGCCAGCACCGCAGGCCCCACAGCTATGAAGGCCAGGGCGGCAATCAGCGGCCAGCCCCATTCGATATGCGTGCGCCCGCTGGCCCATTCGGCCCCCGCAAAGCTGCCCGACCAGGCCAGCCCAAACACCATCTGTGCCATCAAGAACGCGGCCCAGTCGCCCCGGATGCTGGTGGGCTCGCTGGTGCGTGACAGCAGCCAGCTGTAGAACGCCCACGAGATGGTTGCCAGCAGCATGAACAAATCGCCCGGCACCAGGCGGAAGGCCAGCAGCTGCGACCACTCGCCCCGGCTCAGCACCAGCAGCACCCCACACACCGACAGCAGCGCGCCCAGCACCTGGCGCCGCGTGACGGCCGCGCCGAAGAACAGCGCGCCCACGGCCAGCATCCACACCGGCATGCTCGACCCCACCAGCGTCACATTGATGGGGGTGGAGGTCTGCAGCGCCATGTACTGCAGCGCGTTGTAGGCCCCGATGCCCAGCAGGCCCAGCAGCGCATAGCGGCGCCAGTGTGGCCACAGTGGGCTGTCGGCGCGCAGCACGCCATGGGCCAGGGGCAGCAGGATGGCAAAGGCCAGCACCCAGCGGATGAAGTTCAGGGTGATGGGGGGAATCAGTTCGTGGACCAGCCGCCCTACCACTGCGTTGCCGGCCCACAGCAGGGGCGGAATCACCAGCAGCACGGCCGTGCCGGGTGTGATTTTTTGAGTCATGGGGCTGCACTGTAACGGTGCAGGCAGGGCCCTGCTGCGGCGGGGCCTCATGTCCCCAAGGCAAATCGGTGCGGGCCATGCCCCCGGCACGGTCGTGAGATTCATGGCAGGATGGCCGCCGTTGTCAGCACCCCACCCCTTTTGAGGAGATTGATTGCCATGAGCCTTGCCGTCCAGATCCGCCAGCACGGTGGTCCCGAAGAACTCCACATCGTTGACGTCCCCGTGGGCGAGCCCGGCCCCGGCGAAGTCCGCATCCGCCACCACGCCGTCGGCCTGAACTTCATTGACGTTTACCACCGCACGGGCCTGTACCCGCTGAACATGCCCGCCACCATCGGCATGGAAGGTGCCGGTGTGATTGAGGCCGTGGGCGAGGGCGTCACGCACCTCAAGGTGGGCGACCGCGCCGCTTATGCCAGCAACCCGCCCGGCGCCTACTGCGAAGTGCGCGTGATGCCCGCCAAATGCGTGTGCAAGCTGCCCGACGCGATCAGCTTCGAGACCGGCGCGGCCATGATGCTCAAGGGCCTGACGGCGCAATACCTGCTCAAGAAAACCCGGCCCGTGGAAGGCCTCCAGCCCGGTGACCATGTCCTGTTCCATGCCGCAGCGGGCGGTGTGGGGCTGATCGCCTGCCAGTGGGCCAAGGCGCTCGGCCTGCAGCTCATCGGCACGGCGGGGTCCGATGCCAAGTGCCAGCTGGCGCTGGCCAACGGCGCGGCGCACGCCATCAACTACAGCACCGAGGATTTCGCAGCCCGTGTGAAGGAGATCACCGGCGGCAAGGGCGTGAAGGTGGTGTACGACTCGGTGGGCAAGGACACCTGGGACAAGTCGCTCGAATGCCTGCGCCCCTTCGGCTTGATGGCCAGCTTCGGCAACGCGTCCGGCCCGGTGGCACCGTTTGCGCCGGGCAGCCTGGGTGCCAAGGGCTCGCTGTACGTCACGCGCCAGACGCTGTTCACCCACATCGCCACGCGCGAGGCCACGCAAGCCATGGCGGACGACCTGTTTGCCGTGGTGGCCAGCGGGCAGGTCAAGATCCACATCGACCAGCGCTACCCGCTGGCCGACGTGCAGCAGGCCCACCGGGACCTGGAAGCGCGCAAGACCACCGGCTGCACCATCCTCACGCTGTGAGCGCGGCTGCACAGGCGCCCACGTTCGACCAGTGGCTGGCAGGGGCACGCCAGGCGGCGCAGCAGCCCCCGGCCCTGCCGCGCCAGCCGCTGGTGGTGGCGGGGCAGGTGGTGGGCTCGGTGGCGCCGGGTTTTTTTAAACAAATCAGCCTCCAGCGCTTGATGGATAAGCGTTACCAGCTATCAGAAGCAGAGCATTCTCAGGGCCTTGCATGGCATCTGCAGGCACCGCCCACCGACGCCACCGATGCCCTCAACACCCTGGCCGCCGCGCTGCGCGATGCGGGCCTGTGTGGCCCGTGGCGCGACGAGCAGCTGGCGGTGACCAACCCGGCCGGCGAGGTCATCGGCACCGTGGAGCGCGGGGCCGTGCGCGTGCTGGGCGTGGCTACCCGTGCCGTGCATCTGGTGGGCCTGGCGCCCGACGGGCGCATGTGGGTGCAAAAGCGCTCCCTGACCAAACCCAACAACCCCGGGCTGTGGGACACGCTGATGGGCGGCATGGTCTCGGCGGCCGACTCGCTGCCACAGGCCCTGGCCCGCGAAACCTGGGAAGAGGCCGGTTTGCGGGTCGAGGCATTGGCGGACGTGGCCCACGGTGGCCAGGTGCTGTTCAGCCGCCCCAGCCGCGAGGGCGGGGGTGCGGGCTTCATGATCGAGCGCATCGATTGGTTCCGCGCACAGGTGCCCCAGGGCATGGAGCCCGACAACCAGGACGGTGAGGTCGAGCGTTTTGACCTGCTGCCTCTGGAGGTGGTCCGCGAGCGGGTCGCCCAAGGGGCGTTCACGCTGGAAGCCGGGCTGGTGATTGCGGGGTTTCTGGGGGTGTAGTTGCCCGTGCAGCGTGAGGGCTGCCGCTGTGGCTGGCGCTGGATGGCAGGCAGCCCAGGCCCTGCAAGGCGGCCTGCACTGCCTCGTCCAGCGGGGTGTGGGGCTCCTCGCCCAGCACCGTCCGCAGCCGGTCGTTGGCCATGCGCACGGGCTGCTGCCACAGGTAGCGCATCTCGCGCATCTCCCGCAAGGTGGTTACGAACGGCGAGGCCAGCGTGACCAGCCACCAGGGAAACGCCCGCACGCGCGGCGCTTGGCCGCCCTGCGCCACCACTGCACGGCCAATGGCGGCCGCCATCTGCGTGCCATCAGCATCCCAATGCCCAGCCAGGTGAAAGCGGGCCAACGCGGGCAGCTCGGCGCGCCGCTCCAGCAGCAGCACCATGGCGCGCGCCACGTCCGGCAAGTACGACCACTGGTGCCCGATGCCGGGCGCGCCTGGCTGCTTTACCGTGGCCACCGGTCGGCCCGGCTGGATGAGGCCCTGCGCAAACCAGCTGTTGCCCGCTTGCGGTCCGAAGAAATCGCCCGCGCGCACGATGATCACGCGGCATGTCTCCTCCAGCGGGTGCGGCACGGTGGCTTGCTGCAGGCGGCGCTCCAGTTCCACCCGCAGGGCGCCTTTGCGCGTGCGGGGGTGCTGGGGGGCGTCTTCGTGCAGCACCGGGAAGGCGTCCGGCCCGTAGTTGTAGACGGTGCCTGGCAACACCACCGTGGCGCCGTGCGCTCGGGCCGCTGCAATCGTGTTGTCGATCATCGGCAGCACCAGTTCGCTCCAGCGCCGGTAGCCGGGCGGGTTGACCGCGTGCACGATCACCTGGCAGCCCGTGGAAGCAGCCATCACATCGGCGCGGATCATCGCGTCGCCCCGAACCCAGGTGAACCCGTCGCGCTGCTCTCTGGCCTGCGCTGCATTGCGGTGCATTGCCACCACCTCCCACCCCCGGTCACGCAGCTGGCGCGCCACCTCGCCGCCAATGCCGCCGGTGGCGCCCAGAACCAGTACCTTGGGGCGGCTGCCGATGGGGTTGTGGGGGTTGTTGTTCATCGCGATGCTCCTTCAAAAACTATGGATGGAGGCAGTGTCTGCGCTCCAGCGATTCAATGGAATTGCTGAAAATGAGTGGGTGGCTATACATTTATGTATGGATCAACCGAATCGCCATGACATTGGCTGGGAGCTGTACCGCTCGTACCTCGGCGTGCTGCGGGAGGGCTCCCTGTCGGGCGCTGCGCGGGCGCTGGGCGTGACACAGCCCACCGTGGGCCGCCACATTGCTGCGCTGGAGCAGGCCCTGGGGCTGGTGCTCTTCACCCGGTCGCAGCAGGGCCTGTTGCCCACCGAGGCCGCGCTGGCCCTGCGCAGCTACGCCGAAGCCATGGGCCACTCTGCGGCGGCCCTGGTCCGCGCGGCGGACAGCCAGGGCGACGGCGTGCGCGGCACGGTGCGCGTGAGCGCCAGCGAGGTGATGGGGGTCGAGGTGCTGCCGCCCCTTCTTGCGCAGTTGCAGGCCGAGCACCCCGCATTGACGGTGGAGCTGGTGCTGAGCAACCGCGTGCACGACCTGCTGCAGCGCGAGGCCGACATCGCCATCCGCATGACCGAACCCCGGCAGGACGCGCTCATCGCCCGCCGCGTGGGCACCATCCCGCTGGGGCTTTACGCCCATCCGAGCTACATCGCCGCCCATGGCACGCCCGCCACCCTGGCGGAGCTGGCGCACCACCGCCTGATTGGCTTCGATGCCGAAACCCCGTTTCTGCGCGCGGCGCAAAAGGCCCTGCCAGCGTGGCGGCGAGACCGGTTTGCCGTGCGCAGCGACAGCGACGTGGCGCAACTCGCCTTCATCCGCGCTGGCGCCGGCATAGGCATCTGCCAGGACGCACTGGCCCGCCGCAGCGCCCCCGCGCTGGTGCGGGTGCTGCCGCAGCAGCTCCAATACGGGCTGGAGACCTGGGTGGTGATGCACGAGGACCTGCGCACCAGCCCGCGCTGCAAGCACACGTTCGATGCGCTGGTGGTGGGGCTGGAGCGGTACCTTGTCGAAAGACTAGGCAGCGACGAATCAGCCGATTAGTCCGCTGAATCGGATGAGGGTGGAAGGCTGCGATCTATTGGGCTGCTGAAGATGCCCATGGTGGTACGTCAGAGGCTTCTTTCACCGGCCTTTGCTGCCAAGAGCCTGCACGCCATTGCGCTGCACCGCCGCCGTTTTCACCAGATCCCACGCCGCCTGCGCCACAGGCGAGAGCGCGCGGTGCTTCCGGTGCACCAGCATGATCTCCCGGTCCACGCGCGGCACCAGGGGGCGCACCGCCAGCCGTGCCAGGCCTTCGGGCGGCAAGGCCAGGGTGGGGATCACCGAGATGCCCAGGCCCGCGTCCAGCATGCGGAAGATGGTGGTGGGGTGGCCCACCTCCTGGGCCACTGTGCAGGCCACGCCGTGCTCGGCCAGGGCACGGTCGATCAGGCGGCGGCTACCGGAGTCGTGGTCCAGCAGCACCAGCGCTTCGCCCTGCAGGTCGGTCCAGCGCACCTGGCGTTTGTCCGCCAGCCGGTGGCTGGGTGGGCAGGCCAGGCAGAAGGGTTCGGTGAGGATGGTCTCGCAGTGCAGCGCTTCGCGCTCGCTGGGGTCGATGACCACGCCAAAGTCCACCTCGCCCGACAGCACGCTGGCCAGCACCGCGCTCTGGATGCGGTCCAGCAGCACCAGCTCCAGCCCGGGCAGGGTGCGCTGGCATTCCGCGATGCAGTCGGGCATGAGGTTGGCCGACAGCGTGGGGCTGCTCGCCACGCGCACGCGTCCGCGCCGCTCGGTGGCCATTTCCCGCACGTCCAGCAGTGTGTTCTCCAGCTCTTCCAGCACCCGGGGCAGGCGGGCCGACAGGCGCTGGCCCGCGTCCGTCAGCGTCACCTCGCGCGTGGTGCGGTTGAGCAGCTTCAGACCCAGCTGGGCTTCCAGCTCGGTGATGCAGCGGCTCACGGCCGGTTGGGTGAGGCCCACCGCATCGCCGGTGCGGCTGAAGTTGCGGGTGGCGGCCACCGACTGAAACACGTGCAGCTGGCGCAGGGTGATATTCATGCGCTCGAATCATAAATCAATCAGAGAAATCCATTTCTCTTTGGAATCGGGCTGCGGTCCAATGCGTGTCTTTGGGGTTTGTGTGCCCCATGTCCTTTTGCATTTTTTTGCGCTGCCGCTGCGCTGTCCCCCATGGCCCGTTCCCGCTTCCTTCCTGACAACTTCACCCTGGCCTTGCTGGGCACCGTCACCCTTGCCAGTGTGTTGCCCGCCTCGGGCGTAGCGGCCCAGGCGCTGGAGGGCGTCACAGTGGCGGCCGTGGCGCTGCTGTTCTTCCTGCACGGGGCCAAGCTCTCGCGCGACGCCATCGTGGCGGGGCTCTCGCACTGGCGACTGCACCTGGTGGTGGTGGGCACCACGTTTGTGCTGTTCCCCTTGCTGGGCTGGGCGCTGCGGCCGGTGCTGCTGCCGCTGGTCACGCCTGGGCTTTACACCGGCATCCTGTACCTGTGCGTGCTGCCAGCCACGGTGCAGTCGGCCATTGCGTTCACGGCCATGGCGCGCGGCAACATGCCGGCGGCCATCTGCAGCGCGTCGGCATCGACCCTGCTGGGCATTGTGATCACACCGCTGCTAGTGGGCCTGTTGCTGCCCGAGGCGCGGCAGCAGGCAGGCACTGCGCAGCATGACACGCTGGCCAACATCGGCCGCATCACCTTGCAGTTGCTGGTGCCCTTTGTGGCGGGCCACCTGCTGCGTCCGTGGATTGGCGGTTTTGTGCAGCGCCGTGCGGCAGCGCTCAAGCTGGTGGACCAGGGCTCCATCCTGCTGGTGGTGTTCACCGCCTTCAGCGCAGCGGTGGTCGAGGGGCTGTGGCGGCAGTTGCCAGCGTCTGCACTGCTGGGCCTGGTGGTGGTGTGCGCCGTGCTGCTGACCCTGGCGCTGGTGACCACCACCTGGGTCGCGCAGCGCATGGGGTTCTCCAAGGAGGACGAAATCACCCTGGTGTTCTGCGGCTCCAAGAAGAGCCTGGCCAGCGGTGTGCCCATGGCCAAGGTGCTGTTCGCGTCACACGCGGTGGGCGCCATCGTGCTGCCCATCATGGTGTTCCACCAGATGCAGCTGATGGTGTGTGCGGTGCTGGCGCAACGCTATGCGCGGCGCAGTGCATAGGTAACTGGGATGCTATATTTTGTATAGCTGCAGGCGCATGAAGAACATGCGTCTGCGGCCCCAAAGGCTTCAACTCTGCTCGTTGAGCGTGCGCAGGCGGCTGGGCGCCAGGGCACCGGCCGATTCCAGGATGGGGTAGGCCACCGAGCACAGCAGCGAGTTGATGCGCTTGAGTTCGCTGATCAGGTCGATGTGCAGTGAGCTGGTCTCGATGCTCTGCACCGTGTTGTCTGACAGGCGTGCCAGGTGGGTGGCCGAATAGGCGTGTTCCAGGTCGCGGAACCGGGCTTTTTCTTCCAGCAGCTTTTGTGCGTCGCGCACGCTGCCGTTCAAGAACACGCTCATTGCCAGCCGCAGGTTGTCGATCAGGCGGGCGTGCAGCTCATTGATCTCTTCCATGCCCGCCTCGGAGAACTGACGGCCCTTCTTGATCTTCTTGTCCTCGATGTCGATCAGCACGCGCTCGATGATGTCGCCGATCTGCTCCATGTTGATGGTGAAGCTGATGATGTCGGCCCAGCGGCGGCCCTCGCGCTCGTCCAGGGCCTCGCGCGAGATCTTGGTCATGTAGTACTTGATGGCCGAGTACAGGCCGTCCACCTCGTCATCGAGCTTGCGCAGGTCTTCTGCCAATTGCAGGTCGTCCGTGCGGATCACTTTGTGCAGGCCCAGCAGCATCGATTCGACCACGTCGGCCTGGTGCAGGGCTTCGCGTGCCGCGCACGAGATGGCGAGGGACGGCGTGGCCAGGGCGGAGGGGTCCAGATGCTGGGGGCGGGTGCCTGCAGCAGCCTGTGCCTTTTCCACCGGCAGCAGGCGCTGCACGGCCCGCGCCACCGTACCTGTCAGGCCAATGCAGACGATGCCCACCACGATGTTGAAGGCCAGGTGGAACAGCACCACCAGGGCGGCGGTTTCGGGCACGTAGGGCCGCACATGCTGCAGCCACAGGCCGGTGAGCGGCGTCATGATGAGCACGCCGATGATCTTGAAGAACAGGTTGCCCAGGGGCACCTGGCGTGTCTGCACGTTGGACTTCATGGTGGTCAACACGGCGAGCACGCCGCTGCCCAGGTTGGCGCCCAGCACCAGTCCCAGCGCCACATCGGCCGGAATACCGCCCGAGCCTGCCAGCGCCGCCGTGAGCAGCACGGTGGCAAGGCTGGAATACGCCACGATGGCCAGAATGGCACCGGTAAAGATCTCCAGCAGCAAATCGCTGGTGAGCGCTCCCAGCAGCGTGCGCACGGTGGGCGACTGGGTGAGCACCGTGGTCGATTCGGTGATGAGGCGCAGCGCCAGTAGCATCAGCCCCAGGCCGATCAGCACGCGGCCCACGCGGCCCACGGCGGTGTCCTTGCGCGAGATGAACAGCACCACGCCCACAAAGATGAACAGGGGCGACAGCCAAGAAAGGTCCATGGAGAACACCACGGCCATCACGCTGGTGCCCACGTCGGCGCCCAGCATCACGGCCAGCGCCGCAGGCAAGCCCACCAGGCCCTGGCCCACAAAGGACGACACGATGAGTGCGGTGGCCGTGCTGGACTGCACCACGGCCGTCACGCCAATGCCGGACAGCACGGCAGTAAACCGGCTGCTGACGCTGTGCGCAATCAGCTGGCGCAGGTTGGCGCCGAACACGCGCAGGATGCCGGTGCGCACCAGATGGGTGCCCCAGATCAGCAGCGCCACGGCTGCCAGGAGATTGAGGAGATGCTTCATGAAAACCGTTGTTTCTTCTTCTTGTGATGGGCGCAAACCCTGCAATGACCAGACCCAGAGGCCAATGCAAGAAGCGCGCGCACCGGGCTGTCATAAAACTGACACATAAGCATACTCCTGATTCCATAGCGCCGGAGCAGATGCCCATGTCGGCGCTGGGTGCGTTGCTCCGCACAAACAGCACGGCCCGCATGCAGCGGGCCGTTCAGGGGGTAAAGCCAGTGGGGCCTCAGCGCTCGCGCCGTACCCGCAGCAGCTCGTCCAGGATCAGGCAGGCCGCACCCACGGTAATGGCCGAGTCGGCCAGATTGAACGACGGGAAGTACCAGCCCGCATAGTGGAACTGCAAGAAGTCCACCACATAGCCGTGCATGAGCCGGTCCACCACGTTGCCCACTGCGCCACCCAGAATGCTGGACAGCGCAAAGCTGAACAGCTTCTGGCCCGGGTGCGCGCGCAGCTGCCACACGATGAAGATCGTGGCCGCCACGCCGATACCGGTGAACAGCCAGCGCTGCCAGCCGCCCGCGTCCGACAAGAACGAGAACGCTGCGCCGGTGTTGTGCGCGCGCACGATGTTGAAGAAGCTGGTGATGAACGTGGAGTCGCCCAGCTGGTAGTGGTTGAGGATCAGCGTCTTGGTGATCTGGTCGGCGCCCATCAGCAACACCGCCCATGCCAGCCAGGGCCACATGCCCACGCCGGTACGACCGGCTTGTGTAGAGCGCGCCATCACGCGTGTGCCCGGCTTTCGCCGTCGCCATACAGGTTGCTGGTGCAGCGGCCGCAGATGGTGGGATGGGCGGCGTCGCTGCCCACATCACTGCGGTAGTGCCAGCAGCGTTCGCATTTGGTATCAGAACTGGGTTTGACGCTGATCTGTAAAGCGCTACCAGCTACCAAATCGATAGCGGATGTGATGAACACGAATTTCAGGTCATCGCCCAGGCTGGCCAGCAGCGCATGGTCCTCGGGCGCAGCCGTCAGCGTGACCGTCGCCTGCAGCGAGGAGCCCACCTGGCCCGCAGCGCGCAGGGCCTCGATCTCCTTGTTCACCGCATCGCGAATCTCGCGGATGCGCGACCACTTGGCCAGCAGGCCCTCGTCGGCACCGGCACCCACGCCCGCCACGTTGCCGTAGGTCTCCAGGAAGATGGAGTCGGAGCTGCCGAACACCTTCCAGGCCTCTTCCGCCGTGAACGAGAGGAATGGCGCCATCCAGCGCAGCATGGCGTGCGTGATGTTGTAGAGCGCTGTCTGCGCACTGCGGCGCGCCAGGCTCTTGGGCGCCGTGGTGTACAGGCGGTCCTTGAGCACGTCCAGGTAGAAGCCGCCCAGGTCTTCAGAGCAGTACAGCTGCAGCTTGGCCACTACCGGGTGGAACTCGTAAACCTTGTAGTGGGCCAGCACCTCGGCCTGGAACTCGGACGCGCGGGTGAGTGCGTAGCGGTCGATCTCCAGCATCTGCTCGAACGGCACGGCGTCCTTGGCCGGGTCAAAGTCGCTCACGTTGGCCAACAAAAAGCGCAGCGTGTTGCGAATGCGGCGGTAGGCATCCACCACACGCGCCAGGATCTTCTCGTCGCCCGCAATGTCGCCGGAGTAGTCGCTCGCGGCCACCCACAGGCGGATGATTTCAGCGCCCAGCTTCTTGTTGATCTCTTGCGGGTCGATGCCGTTGCCCAGCGACTTGCTCATCTTGCGGCCCTGGCTGTCCACGGTAAAGCCGTGGGTCAGCAGGCCGCGGTACGGCGCACGGCCTTCCAGCGCCGAGGCCAGCAGCAGCGAGCTGTGGAACCAGCCGCGATGCTGGTCATGGCCTTCGAGGTACAGGTCGGCCTCGGGGCCCGTGTCGTGGTGCACCTCGGGGTGCGTGCCGCGCAGCACGTGGCTGAAGGTGGAGCCGGAGTCGAACCACACTTCCAGGATGTCGGTGCTCTTGGTGTAATGCGGCGCGTCTTCAGCGCCCAGGATTTCTTCGGTCGTCACACGGCTCCAGGCCTCGATGCCACCCTTTTCGACGATGTCGGCCGCCTGGTCCATGATTTCCATGGTGCGCGGGTGCAGTTCGCCCGAATCCTTGTGCAGGAAGAACGGGATGGGCACGCCCCAGCTGCGCTGGCGCGAGATGCACCAGTCGGGCCGGCCGGCGATCATGTCGTGCAGGCGGGCTTTGCCGTTCTCGGGGTAGAAGCTGGTGTGCTCGATCGCATCGAGCGCGATCTGGCGCAGCGTCTTGGCGGGCTTCATGCCTGCTTTAGTGAACACGCCTTCGCCTTCGTCCATGCGGATGAACCACTGGGCAGCCGCGCGGTAGATCACGGGCGTCTTGTGGCGCCAGCAGTGCGGGTAGCTGTGCGTGATGTCCTTGGTGGTCATCAGGCGGCCCGCGTTGCGCAGGGCCTCGATGATGACGGGCACTGCCTTCCAGATGTGCTGGCCGCCAAACAGCGGGAAGTCGGCCGCGTAGGTGCCGTTACCCTGCACGGGGTTCAGGATCTCGTCGAGCGCCATGCCATGCGCGCGGCAGGAGTTGAAGTCTTCCAGGCCATAGGCGGGCGACGAGTGCACGATACCCGTGCCGTCATCGGCCGTGGCGTAGTCGGCCAGGTACACGGGCGACAGGCGGCGGTAGCCGAAGCTGCCGTCTTCGCTGGCCACGTCGTACAGGGGGTGTTCAAACTCCAGCCCGCCCAGGTTCTTGCCCAGGGTGGTGGCCAGCACGCTGCCGGTGACGCCGTAGCGCTCTAGGCACGAGGCCACCAGCGGCTCGGCCACGAGCAGGATGCGTTCACCCGCGTCCACCAGCGCGTAGGTGATTTCGGGGTTCAGGTTCAGGGCCTGGTTGGCAGGGATGGTCCAGGCAGTAGTGGTCCAGATGACCACGAACGCGTCCTTGGTCAGTGCAGGCAGACCAAAGGCGGCCGCCAGCTTGGCCGGGTCGTGCGACTTGAAGGCCACATCCAGCGTGGTGCTCTTCTTGTCCTGGTATTCGATCTCGAACTCGGCCAGCGACGAGCCGCAGTCAAAGCACCAGTACACAGGCTTGAGGCCCCGGTACACAAAGCCACGCTCCATCACGCGCTTGAACGCGCGGATTTCGCCCGCCTCGTTGGCGGGATTCATGGTCTTGTAGGGGCTGTCCCATTCGCCCAGCACGCCCAGGCGCTTGAAGTCCACCATCTGCTGCGCGATCTGCTCGGTGGCGAACGCGCGGCTCTTGGCCTGCATGTCGTCGCGGCTCAGGTTGCGGCCGTGTTTCTTCTCGATGGCGTTTTCGATCGGCAGGCCGTGGCAGTCCCAACCGGGCACGTACAGCGCGTCAAAGCCTTCGAGCTGGCGCGCCTTGGTGATCATGTCCTTGAGGATCTTGTTGACCGCATGGCCCATGTGGATCTGGCCGTTGGCGTAGGGCGGGCCGTCGTGCAGGATGAACTTGGGCGCGCCCCGGCGAGCGTCGCGCAGGCGCTTGTAGATGCCTTTGTCTTCCCATTCCTTCACCCAGCCCGGCTCGCGCTTGGGCAGGTCGCCGCGCATGGGGAAGGGGGTGTCGGGCAGGTTCAGGGTGCTGCGGTAATCCGGGGCAGTGGAGGTGGGCGTGCTGGCGTTGTCGGACATGAGGGAGCCTTAAAACGGGGCATTCCGGGGCGGGCCCGGAGCAATGCGGGGAAACAGGGAGCGAAACGCGAGAGGTGTCGGGCCTGCAGGGCAGGCGCTGCGCAGGCAGCCCCCTAAATTCGGTCGCGCGTGGTCTGACGCCGGGTCTCGGTGTGATTGGGGGCGTGGGCCGATGCAAAGTAGGCGCGCGCATCCGCACAGTCTTTGGCAATGCCCGCTGTCAGGGCGTCCAGACCGTCGTACTTCAGCTCGTCGTGCAGTTTGTGCAGCAGTTCCACGCGCACGATTTTACCGTACGCCCCTTCGGCACCCAGTTCGGCGGGCCAGTGCAGGCAATGGGTTTCGAGCAGCACGCGACCGCCGTTGACGTCGTTCGGGTCCAGCGAGGGGCGAACGCCCAGGTTAGCCACCCCCGGCAGCGGGCCATCGGCCAGGCCATGCACCAGCACCGCAAAGATGCCGCTGGCGGCAGGCTTCCAGTGCGCAAACCGCAGGTTGAGCGTGCGAAACCCGTCACCCGCGCCCTCTGCCGTGGAGCCCAGCTCGCGCCCCAGTTTGCGGCCATGCACCACATGGCCGCTGATGGTGTAAGGCCGCCCCAGCAGGCGCGCGGCGGCCTCCATATCACCTGCGGCCAGCGCCTGGCGCACGGCGGAACTGGACACGCGCAGCCCATGCACCTCGTAGCTGTTCATGCGCGCTACGTCGAAGCCCTTGGCTTGGCCGGCCGCGTCCAGCATGGCGTAGTCGCCCGCGCGCTGGCGGCCGAAGCGGAAATCGTCACCCACCAACACATAGCGTGCGCCCAGCCCGCGCACCAGCACTTCATCGATGAAAGCGTCGGGCGACTTGGCGGCCAGCCGCGCGTCAAACGGCAGCACCACGGTCTGTTGCACACCGCAGCGGGCCAATTCGGTGAGCTTGTCGCGCAAGGTGCCGATGCGGGCTGGGGCCAGTTCCGGCTTGTTATGGGACCCGGCAAAGTAGTCGCGCGGGTGGGGCTCGAAGGTGAGCACGCAGCTTTCCACGCCCCGGTGTGCCGCCTCGCTGTTCAGCAGGGCCAGCATGGCCTGATGCCCCCGGTGCACACCATCGAAGTTGCCGATGGTCAGCGCGCAGGCATCGGCAATGCCCGGGTGGTGGAATCCGCGAAAGATCTTCATCGGTTTGTTATCTTTTTGATAGCGCCATGCGCAGGTCCATCAAGCGCAGGACGCCAATTTGTCACAAAAAGAGTATATTGTGACCCACGGCTGGCCCCGCGCAGGGCTGCCCGCGAGACATCTGCGTTCAGAATCCTTTCGGACTTGCGCAAATCGGGATGCAACAACCGCCTTTTCCTTGGGGCGGGCCACTTGCCAGAGTCCTGTTTTGCGGAAGTCATGTCCTTGTGTACTTTGTGTTCCAGGAGGCGTGTTTTGAAGGTCTTGAAGCTCTCAGCCCAGGGGCTGCCCCAATCGTGGATTTCGCTGGAACAGGCGGTGATTCATTACGCCGCCGGGGAAGTGCGCTGGGAGTCCGGTGCCCAGATTGCCCGGTTCCGGGGCGGGCACAACGCCATATCGGGTGAGCAGTCGGTGATTGCCATCAACAGCATCATCGGCACCAAGGGCGTGCCCAGCATCAACCCGTTCGAGCTCAAGCCCAGCCTGACCAACAGCAAGCTCTTTGCCCGCGACCGCAATGTGTGCGCCTACTGCGGCGGGCGTTTTCACGAAGAAGACCTCACGCGCGAACACATCGTGCCGTTCGCGCGCAACGGCCAGGACCACTGGATGAACGTGGTCACGGCCTGCCGCCCCTGCAACCACCGCAAGGGCCCGCGCACGCCGGAGCAGGCGCACATGCCGCTGCTGTACGCGCCCTATGTGCCGAGCCTGTGGGAGGACTTCATCCTGCGCAATCGGCGCATTCTGGCCGATCAGATGGAATTCCTCATGGCCCATGTCCCCAAGTCTTCACGGCTGTTGGCTTAGTTGGGGTAGTGGCCAATACGACCCTTCTGGCGTCGTTGCTCCGTCTTGCCGTACTAGGCGTACTGTCTGCGACGGAGCGGCTAGCCATAAGGGCCGTCTTGACCCCTCTTGGGGGGTGCTGAGAAGAATGTGGATACTGCCCAGCGCCCTGTTCTTCAATACGTCAATTCCAAAAACACCAGGTGGCCGCTGGCCGCAGGCCAAGTCTGCCCCACCAAGCGCTCGCCATTGAACTCTGCCGCAATAGCGCGCACGCCACCGGCTGGCTTGACCTTGGCCGAGGCCACGCCGGCCCCTGCGGGCACCCCAGCAGGCACTGCGCCGTCCAGCAGCATCTTGTCGCGCGCCGGGTCCAGGTAGCCGCGCGGGCGGGTCAGGGTCACGACGCTGTCGGCACCCTTGTCGGCATCGGCCATGCGTTCTGCGCGCAGATGGATGAGGTCGCTGCTGCGCGGGAAGCCACTGCGGTAGATGTGGGTGGTGGCGTAGCCCGGCGCTGTGATCACGAACTCGACGGGTGCGCCCGGCGAAACCGCCAGCGGACCCCATTGGCCGTCTGCACCCACCGTTTTGCGCAGCAGCGGGTTGCCTTTGCGGGCGCCGGTGGCAGGGTCGGTGGCGTACACCTCCAGCTGTGCGCCCGCCAGCGGCAGGTTGTTGCTGAAGTTGCCGGTCTTGGGGTCGGCAGAATCCACGCCCAGGCCCGTGACCTTGCCGTTCAGCACCACAGATTTTTCTGCAGCGATCTCGGTGCGTGTTGGCGCCTTGCCGGTGATGAATCGGTAGGTGGCTTCAAACGCTGCCGGGGAGTACGACGTCTCGCGGTGGTCGATGCGCGGAATCACCACGTTGGTGGCGCCCTTGAGTTCGGGGCCTGCGGCGGTCACGTTGGTGGCCGTGCCTTTCTGGCCGATCCACAGGCCGTCGGGCTGGGCGAACTTGTCGTTGTTGTCCGAGCGGATGGTCATCCATTTCACCGGGCCGCTCACTTCGTCGCCCGCTGCGTTCTTGGGGGCGTTCAGTGCTTTGAGGAAGGGACCTGTGCCGGAAAATTCGTTGCCTTCACGGAACCCCGGGATCGCCCACACGCCGTGGTTGGGGGTGCCGCCAAGGATGGCGTGGCTCACGGTCTTGTCGCCGCCGCCGTTGTAGATGTAGTTGCGGATGGCGTTGCCCCCGCGCGAATTGCCCACCAATACGACCTGGCTGGCGCCCGTGGCCTTGAGCACCTTGTCCACCTCGGCCTTCAGGTAGGCCATGTGCTCTGCGGCCGATGTGCGGCCTGCCTGGGGTTTTGCATCCTCATCGCGCGACAGCGGGTAGGGCACGTCGATGGCGTGCAGGCGCTCGCGGGGCCAGCCGTTCGATTCGAACCGCCACACGGTGGTTTGCCACAGCGCAGCGGTGTCGCCGTTGCCGTGCACAAAGACGATGGGCGGTGCCTCGGCCGGGCTGGGGCTTTGGGTGGCGCAGCCAGCCAGGGCGAGGGTGGTCGCCGCAGCGGTGGCCAGCAGGAGAGATCGGCGTTGCAGCCAGAGTATGTTGTTCATGAAGCTGTCTCCAGAAAGAAAAAATGCCCGTGGACCAGTGAATCCACGAGCATCGTTGATGGCTGTGACGCGCCTGCGTCAGTGACCGTCAGGCAAACACGCCTGCGGTGTCTTGCATGCGGGCGGACACTTCACCCAGGTGGTGCAGTGTGTCGCCAAAGGTCACTTCCAGCTGCGTGAGCTTCTTGAAGTAGTGGCTCACGATGTATTCGTCCGTCACGCCGATACCACCGTGCAGCTGCACAGCCTGCTGGCCCACAAAGCGCATCGACTGGCCCAGCTGCACCTTGGCGCGGGCCATGGCGGCGCGGCGTTCTTCGGCAGGGGCGCCGAGCTTGAGGCTTGCGTAGTAGCTCATCGAGCGGGCCAGCTCCAGCTGCATCTTCATGTCGGCCACGCGGTGGCGCAGCGCCTGGAAGCTGGAGATGAACACGCCGAACTGCTTGCGCTGGTTCATGTATTCGACGGTGATGGCCACGGTCTTGTCCATCACGCCCACGGCTTCGGCGCAGGCGGCGGCGATGCCGGTGTCCACGGCCAGCTCCAGCGCAGCCAGGCCGTCGGTGGTGATGAGCGTGGCGGGGGCGTTGGCCAGGTGCACTTCGGCGGCGCGGCTGCCGTCTTGCGTGACGTAGCCTTGCGTGGTCACGCCGCTCGCAGCGCGTTCGACGAGGAAGAGGGCGATCTTGCCGTCCAGTTGTGCGGGCACGATGAAGGCGTCCGCCTTGTCACCCGCAGGTACTACGCTTTTGATAGCTGTTACCGCATATCCTGATTGCGCTTTAGCTGCTTTTGCTTCACAAACATCCAGGCGGTAGCGCGCCTTGCGCTCCTGTTGGGCCAGCACCACCAGGGCTTCGCCACTGGCCACGCGGGGCAGCCAGGCACCTTGCACGTCGGCGGGGGCGTAGTGCGACAGCACGCTGCTGGCGATGAAGGCCTGGGCGATGGGCTCCAGCACGATGCCACGGCCCAGTTCTTCGGCCACTACCATCGCGTCGATGGCGCCCTGGCCCATGCCGTCGTGCGCTTCGGGCACGGTGAGGGCCGTGAGGCCCAGCTCGGCCAGTTCGTTCCAGGCGGTGCGGTCAAAACCGCCGGCGGCCACGGCCGCGCGACGGCGCTCAAAGGTGTAGCCCTTGTCCACCCACTTGCGCACGGCGTCGCGCAGTTGTTCCTGGTCGTCAGAAAAATCGAAATCCATGTTCTTGTCTCCTGGAACTTGAGATCAGCCGAGGACGGTCTGAGCCACGATGTTGCGCTGCACTTCGTTGGAGCCACCATAGATGGTGGTCTTGCGCAGGTTGAAGTAGGTGGATGCCAGCGGTGCGTTGGCGGTGACGCCGCCGGGGAAGTTGCCTTGCCAGCCGGCCTCCATGGCCTCTTCGATGAAGGGCATGGCAAAGGGGCCTGCGGCCAGCATCATTAGCTCGGCGTAGCGCTGCTGGATTTCGCTGCCCTTGATCTTGAGCAGGCCGGCGATGTCCAGCGAGTTCTTGCCCGACTTCTCGGCCGACAGCACGCGCAGCACCAGCATTTCCAGAGCCACGATGTCGACTTCGAGCAGGGCGATCTGGTCGCGGAAGCGCAGGTCGTCCCACACGCCTTCGGTCTTGGCGATGCGCTTGAGGCGCTCCAGCTCGCGCTTGCTGCGGTTCACGTCGGCGATGTTGGTGCGCTCGTGGCTCAGCAGGTGCTTGGCGTAGGTCCAGCCCTTGTTCTCTTCACCGATCAGGTTCTCGGCGGGCACTTCGACGTTGTCGAAGAACACTTCGTTTACTTCGCACTCGCCGTCCAGCAGCTTGATGGGGCGCACGGTGACGCCCTTGGACTTCATGTCCACCAGCAGGAAAGAGATGCCGGTCTGGGGCTTGCCCTCGGTGCTGGTGCGCACAAGGTTGAACATCCAGTCGCCGTGCTGGCCCAGGGTCGTCCAGGTCTTTTGGCCGTTGACGATGTACTTGTCGCCCACGCGCTCAGCGCGGGTTTTGACGCTGGCCAGGTCCGAGCCCGAACCGGGTTCGCTGTAGCCCTGGCTCCACCAGACTTCGCCGCTGGCGATGCCGGGCAAAAAGCGCTTTTGCTGCTCCGCATTGCCAAACGCCATGATCACCGGGGCCACCATCACCGGGCCGAACGGCACGATACGTGGCGCGCCTGCCAGGGCGCATTCCTCTTCGAACAAATGCTTTTGCACGGCCGTCCAGCCGGGGCCACCGAACTCCTTGGGCCAGCCAAAGCCCAACCAGCCCTTTTTGCCCAGGATCTTGGCCCAGCCCTGCATGTCTTCGCGGGTCAGGCGCAGGGCGTTGTGCACCTTGTGCGAAATGTCCTTGGGCAGGTTGGCGTGAACCCAGGCGCGAATCTCTTCGCGAAACGCCTGTTCTTCGGGGGTAAATGCGAGATCCATCGGTTTGTCTCCAAGTGATCCGCATTTGTAGCACGGTCGTTCGTTTTATTCCTGTCCGGGTGGCGACATTGGACTGAACTCAGGGGAAATCTCAGGGGAAATGCCCAGCTCGGCGCATAGCCGCTGCACGGTATTGCGCAGGCTTGCCACCTCAGCCTCCAGGGCGTCCACGCGGGCCTGCAGGGCTGGCGATGGGCTGGCGCCCGACCCGCCTGCGGGTGCATGGCTGGCGGAGGTATCCACCGGCCCGCACAGCAGGTGCGCCCAGCGCTGCTCGCGGGCGCCGGGCGCGCGGGGCAGCTGCACGACCAGCGGGCCACCCTTTTCGGCGCTGCGCTCCTGCAGCTCGTCCAGAAACGCCTCGACAGAGGAGATGTCCGCAAACCGGTACCAGCGCTCTGCGTTGATGCGCAACTCGCCGGCGGTCTGCGGGCCGCGCAGCATCAGCAGGCCCAGCAGCACGGCCGACTGCTCGGGCACGCCCACGCCGCGCTGAAAGTTGTGCTCCCAGCGTGTGGTGCGATTGCCGCTGCTCTCAAACGCCAGCGTCAGCAGCTTGAGCGAATCCAGCGCCTCCTGCGCCTCGGTGTCGCTCAGGGTCATCACCGGGTCGCGGCTGGTTTTCTGATTGCAGCCGGTGACCAGGCCATTGAGCGACATGGGGTAGCTGTCGGGGACGGTGCGCGCCTTTTCCATCAGGGTGGCCAGCACGCGGGCTTCGTTGGGGGTAAGGGGGCGGGTCGCAGGATCAAAAGGCATGGCTGGGATAATCCGGGGCAATTTATGAAGAACATCGTCATTCTGATCTCTGGCGGCGGCTCCAACATGGCCACCATCGTCCGCACGGCCCAACAGGAGCACTGGGAGCAGCGCTACGGCGCCCGCGTGGCGGCCGTCATCAGCAACAAACCGGACGCCGCCGGGCTGGTGTTTGCGCGCGAGCAGGACATAGTGGCGGAGGCGCTGGACCACAAGGCTTTTGCCAGCCGCGAGGCGTTCGATGCCGAGCTGGCCGCCACCATCGACCGACATCAGCCAGCGCTGGTGGTGCTGGCAGGGTTCATGCGCATCCTGACGCCCGCATTTGTGGCGCACTACGCGGGGCGGCTCATCAACATCCACCCCTCGCTGCTGCCCGCCTTTACCGGGCTGCACACGCACCAGCGCGCCATCGATGCGGGCTGCAAGTTTGCGGGCGTGACGGTGCACCAGGTGACGGCCGAGCTGGATGTGGGGCCCATCCTGGACCAGGCCGTGGTGCCAGTGCTGCCGGATGACACGGCCGAGACGCTGGCCGCCCGGGTGCTGACCCAGGAGCATGTGATTTACCCGCGCGCCGTACGGGCGCTAATTCAAACGCTGTAGCTAACACCCGGCTGCAGCGATCTGATTGCTATTGAAAATATAGCGTAGAGCGCTTTTCGGACGAGCACCGAAGCCGCTTTTGGGTGCCAGCTATACGGGCGCCGTCCCCTCTGCGCATTTCTGGAAGCGGGGCTGCAGCACCCCGTCGATCAGTACCTGCTCCTCAAACATGGCGGCGGGCCGCACCCACAAGCCACGCTGGCCGTACAGCGCGCGGTACAGCGTCATGGGTTCCAGCGTTTCGCTGTGGCGCACGGTGTCGATCACTTCATAGAGCATGCCCTTGTAGTGGCGGTACAGGCCGGGTGGCGTGCGGATGAGTTCGGGCAGGTCGTCGTCGGTCATGGTGCTGCGGTGGCGTGAATGGTTAGGATGGCGGCTTAAAAAAATTAACCAGAGTGAGGGAAGTCCGTGGACCAGGCAGATTTTGTGCACATGGTGCGCATGAGCGAGCATGCCAGCGCCGACAACAGCCGTGCGTACCGCCGCAGTGTGGCTGCGTTTGCGGCGTTGGGTTATGCCTGGGTGCTGGGGTGTCTGGCGCTCGCTGTGGGTATTTTGTTGTGGGTGGTGCCCCAGTTGCTCCATGGGCGCTTTCGGCTGGCGATGGTTTGGGCTTTGCTGGGGGCCGGAGGTCTGCTGTGGGTCAGCCTGCGTGCGCTGTGGGTGCGGTTTGATGCGCCGGAGGGGGTGGAAATTACCGCGCTGGACGCGCCTGACCTGTTTGAAGCCCTGGCGCGCATCCGCCGCAAGATCAAGGGCCCGCCCATTCACAAGGTCACGTTGACCGACGAGTTCAATGCCAGCATCCAACAGTTGCCGCGTTACGGCCTGCTGGGTGGGGCGGTCAATCACCTGAGCATTGGCCTGCCCCTGCTGATGGCGCTGGACCGGCCGCGCTTCTTGGCGGTGCTGGCGCACGAGTACGGCCATCTGCGGGGCGACCACGGTCGCTTTGCGGCCTGGATCTACCGCACCCGCCTGTCGTGGATGCGCCTGAATCACAGCCTGGCCGACGATGAGGGGCCGGTGGCTGCCGCCACGCAGCTGTTCATGCGCTGGTACTTTCCACGGTTTTCGGCCAAGACCTTTGCACTGGCCCGCCAGGATGAATACGAGGCCGACCGCATCGCCGGCAAGCTGCTGGGCCGCGATGTGACCGCTGCGGCCTTGGCCGAGATCGAGATCCGGGGCGCGTGGCTGCAGGCGGAGTTCTGGGGCAACCACTGGTGTGCAGCGGCGGGTAACCCGTTGCCAGTAGGCCCGTACCGCAGCATGCGCCGCGCCCTGGCCAAGGCGCCCGATGCCGCCTTTGCCAATGACGCCCTGCGCCAGGCGCTCAAGCGCCTGAGCAATCTGGACGACACCCACCCCAGCCTGCGCGACCGCATCGAGGCACTGGACGCCACGCCCACCCTGCCGGAATGGTCGCGCGGCAACGCGCTGGCCCTGCTGGGCCCGGACACCAAACGCTGGGTGGCGCATTTCGACAAGCAATGGTGCCGCGACAACGCCAGCGAATGGAAGCAGCACCACGCCTGGCTGGGGCGTGTGCGCTCACGCGCCGAGGCCCTGGGTGCATCGACGGCACAGAGCAGCGCTGCGGACCTTGTGGAACTGGCCCGCCTCAAGCGCCATCTGGACCCACATGCCGATGTGCGCGCCCTGTACGAGCTGGCACTGCAGCGCAGCCCCGAATACCCTGCCGCGCTGCGCGGGCTGGTGCCATGCCTGGCGGAGGAGGATCGGGAGGGCAAGCTGCAGCTGCTGCACCGCCTGTGGGAGACGGGCAGCAGCGACCGCTACTGGGCCGCGCGCACGGCATTGGCCGAGCTGGAGACCCCACGCCTGGGGCTGGACCACGATGCGGCCGCTTTCAAGCAGTGGCGCAAGCGGCTGGAGCGCGCGCAAGAATCCGAAGAACGGGCCTGGGAAGAGCTGTCGGGCACCTCGTTCTTCAGCCAGATCGTGCGGCATGACCTCAGCTCGTTCGAGCTGGCCGAGCTGCAGTCTGAGCTGGTCCGCTGCGCACCGCTGGCGCGCTGCTGGCTGGTGCGCAAGAACCTGCGCGAATACCCCCAGCGCAGGGCCTACCTGGTGTTTGTCGAGCTGCCAGGCATGGACGATGAAAGCCGCTACCACCTGTGCCGCGCGCTGGAGCGCAACCTGAGCCTGCCGGGCCCCGCGCTGGTGCTGTGGGCGGGGGAGTCGCCGACCCTGCAGCAGATCGAGCGCTCGGCGTTCGAGCCGATCTACAGCCGCTGACGACCTTGCCGTGCATGGAGCGGCTTGTTCGTTGACTTGCGGCTGTCGGTCTGGGCGGGTAAGGGGACATCGGTAGCGTAGCGGGGAATGGGACAATCGCAGAATGCATCCCAAAGTTCTTCTCGACGCCTGCGCCGAACTGGTCAGGCTCACCCTCACGTTTGAACACCCCGCCGACGCGGTGGTGTCACGATTCTTCCGCGACAACCGGGGCCTGGGGCCGCGCGAGCGCGCCACGCTGGCGGAAACGGTCTACACCGTGCTGCGTAAAAAGCTGCTGTTCGACCACATGGCCCCCTCGGGCTCGGGGCCCAAGGAGCGCCGTCTGGCCATCCTGGGGTTTCATGGTCCGCGTGATTTTCTCAAGAGTGCCCTGACCGAGCAGGAAAAAAAATGGCTCGACCAGTGCGATGCGGTCACGGTGGACGACTTGATGGAGCGCCATCGCCACAACCTGCCTGAATGGCTGGTCAAACCCCTCAAGGACCAATTGGGCGACGGTTTCTGGCCGCTGGTGGAAAGCCTGGCGCAGAGCGCACCGCTGGATCTGCGTGTCAATGCACTCAAGGACAAGCGCGCCGACGTGCAAAAGGAGCTGGCCAAGGCGGGCATCAAGGCGCATCCCACGCCGTATTCACCCTGGGGCCTGCGCATTGACGACAAGCCTGCGCTGACCAAGCTGGACGCCTTCACACGCGGCGCTATCGAGGTGCAGGACGAGGGTTCCCAACTGCTGGCACTGCTGCTGGATGCCAAGCGCGGCGAGATGGTGGTGGATTTTTGTGCCGGGGCCGGGGGCAAAACCCTGGCCATTGGCGCCAGCATGCGCAATACCGGGCGTTTGTACGCTTTTGATGTGTCGGGCCACCGGCTGGATGCGCTGAAACCCCGCCTCGCCCGCAGCGGCCTGTCGAACGTGCACCCCGCCGCCATCGCCCATGAGCGTGATGACCGCGTCAAGCGTCTGGCTGGCAAGATCGACCGCGTGTTGGTGGACGCGCCCTGTTCGGGTCTGGGCACCTTGCGGCGAAATCCGGACCTCAAATGGCGCCAGTCGCCCAAGGCCGTCGAGGAACTGGTGGCCAAGCAGACGTCCATCCTGGACAGCGCGGCCCGCCTGCTCAAGCCGGGCGGCCGCTTGGTGTACGCCACTTGCAGCATCCTGCCGCAAGAAAACGAGGCCATTGCCGAGGCGTTCAGTGCCGCCCATCCGGACTTCCAGTTGTTGGACGCCAGCGAGCTGCTGGAGCAACTCAAGGTCGAAGGCGCCAAGGGTTTGTGCAGTGGCGGTGCATCGGGCAGTAGTTATTTGCGCCTGTGGCCCCATCTGCACCAGACTGACGGATTCTTTGCGGCCATCTGGGCCAAGAAGGACTGAAATGCTGGGTGTAGGGCTCTAAACCAGCGTAAACACGCTGGATTTCCCTGATCCTTTCAGAGGCAGGCCCTCTAAAATGAAATAGCTGCTTCGTTGGTGAGCAGGTTCTCTGTAGTAAGGTTTTTGTGAATATGCTGTTACCCGACTGGGCTGTACTGAACGCCGCCATTGACTGGCTTGGAAATGGGTTGTGGAACCTGGCCTGGTGGCAGATCGTGTTGTACACCCTCGCCACGACCCACATCACCATCGCAGCGGTCACGATCTTTCTGCACCGCGCCCAGGCCCACCGCGCGCTGGACCTGCATGCCATTCCTTCGCATTTCTTCCGCTTCTGGCTGTGGATTGGGACCGGCATGGTCACCAAGGAATGGGTGGCCATCCACCGCAAGCATCACGCCAAATGCGAAACCGTGGACGACCCGCACAGCCCCCAGACCCGTGGGCTGGACACCGTGATGTGGCGCGGCGCCGAGCTGTACCGCGCCGAGTCCAAGAACATGGAAACGATCAAGAAGTTCGGTCACGGCACGCCCGATGACTGGATGGAGCGCAATGTTTACACCCGCTACGGCTGGCAAGGCGTGGGCCTAATGCTCATTCTGGACCTAGCCCTGTTCGGCGCCCTGGGCGCGGCAGTGTGGGCGGTGCAGATGCTCTGGATTCCGTTCTGGGCCGCCGGTGTGGTCAATGGCGTGGGTCACTACTGGGGCTACCGCAACTTTGAGGCGCAGGACGCCAGCACCAATTTGTCCCCCTGGGGCATCATCATCGGTGGCGAAGAGCTGCACAACAACCACCACACGTACCCCACATCGGCCAAGTTCTCGGTCAAGCCCTATGAGTTCGACATTGGCTGGGTGTACATCAGCCTCATGAAGAAAATCGGCTGGGCTACGGTGAAGAAGGTGCCGCCCAAGCTGCAATTGGGCGATGTGAAGCCCGTGGCCGACGAAAAGACTTTGGAAGCCTTGATCGCCAACCGCTACGAAGTGATGGCTGGCTATGCACGCGGCGTGCGGCAGGCTTGCAGGGACGAGATTGCCGCGCTGCAGGCGCGTCAGGCCGATGTGTCGGTGCTCAAGGCGGCCAAGCGCTGGCTGCACCGCGATGCCGAGAAGGTGCCAGCGGGCGCCTTGTCGCAGTTGGCGCAGGCCCGTGCGGCATCACCGACGCTCGACAAGATGGTGACCATGCGTGAAGAGCTGCGTCAGCTGTGGTTGAACACCTCCCAGTCCCGCGAGCAGCTGACTGCTGACCTGCAAGCCTGGTGCCGCCGTGCGGAAGAAAGCGGTGTGGCGGCTCTGCGAGAGTTCTCCATCCGACTGCGCGCTGCGCGTGCCTGACCAGATGTTCTCAGGACGTTGAGGGGCTGGCTACAGGTCCGGGCACCTCAGGCGCACCTCCCAACAAACCGCTGTAAGGACTTGTGCCTGCAGCGGTTTTTTGTTGGCTTCAGCGGAGAAGGAAGGAGCGCGGCGGGGATGCCGCCAGGCTGTACGCAAAGACCTGCATGCCCATGAAAAAAGCCGCCGGGCTGGACGCCGGGCGGCTTTTGGGAAGACCAGAAAGAGGCTGAATTACTTCAGCTTCATTTCCTTGTATTCCACGTGCTTGCGAGCCTTGGGATCAAACTTCATGATCGCCATCTTCTCGGGCATGGTCTTCTTGTTCTTGGTGGTGGTGTAGAAGTGGCCGGTACCCGCAGTGGATTCCAGCTTGATCTTGTCGCGTCCGCCTTTGCTTGCCATGGTGCTACTCCTTAAGCCTGGCCACGGGCACGCAGGTCTGCGAGCACCGAGTCGATACCGTTCTTGTCGATCAAACGCAGGGCAGCGCTCGAAACACGCAGGCGCACCCAACGGTTTTCGCTCTCAACCCAGAAACGGCGGTATTGCAGGTTCGGCAGGAACCGGCGCTTGGTTTTGTTGTTGGCGTGGGAAACGTTGTTCCCAGTCATGGGCTTCTTGCCCGTTACGTCGCAGACGCGTGCCATGAGGACACTCCGATACTGTATTAACGGCCGTTCGCTGAGCCCTGGGCGTTTGATTTGCTCAAGTTTGCTTGCGGCCTCACCTCGCCAGAAAGGGTGGCGGTAACCCGATTCGCCGGTTTCGGATGACCGCAAAAAACGGGCCGAATTCAGCAAAGCCACAGATTATAGCCTGCAGCTCGATTTTTGTCGACGGGCCGCCCCAAGACAAAAAAGCCCCCTTGGGGGGCAGCGACCCGCGCAGCTGCGGAGCGTGGGGGGCTTGCTCGTGATCAAGCTTCTTGTTCAAGGAAGCGCTGCGCGTCCAGCGCGGCCATGCAGCCGGTCCCGGCGCTGGTGATGGCCTGGCGGTAAACGTGGTCCTGCACGTCGCCCGCGGCGAACACGCCGGGCACGCTGGTCTGCGTGGCAAAACCCTTGAGTCCGCCCTGGGTGATGATGTAGCCGTTTTCCATCTCCAGCTGGCCCTGGAAGATTTCGGTGTTGGGCGCATGGCCGATGGCGATGAAGCAGCCCTGCAGCTTGATGTCTTGCGTGCTGCCGTCCTGGGTGCTCTTGATGCGGATGCCTGTCACGCCCGTGTTGTCGCCCAGCACCTCGTCCAGGGTGTGGAACAGTTTGAGCTCGATCTTGCCCGCTGCGACCTTCTCATGGAGCTTGTCCACCAGGATGGGCTCGGCCTTGAACTTGTCGCGGCGGTGCACCAGGGTGACCTTGCGGGCGATGTTAGACAGGTACAGCGCTTCCTCCACGGCGGTATTGCCGCCACCCACCACGCAAACGTCCTGGTCGCGGTAGAAGAAACCGTCGCAGGTGGCGCAGCCGGACACGCCCTTGCCCATGAAAGCTTCTTCCGACGGCAGGCCCAGGTATTTGGCCGATGCGCCGGTGGCCAGGATCAGTGCGTCACAGGTGTAGGTGCCGCTGTCGCCCGTCAGGGTGAAGGGGCGCTTGCTGAAATCGACCTTGTTGATGTGGTCGAAGATGATCTGGGTCTTGAAGCGCTCCGCGTGCTCCAAAAAGCGCTGCATCAGGTCCGGGCCCTGCACGCCGTGCACATCGGCGGGCCAGTTGTCCACCTCGGTCGTGGTCATCAGCTGGCCGCCTTGGGCCATGCCGGTGATCAGCACCGGGTTCAGGTTGGCGCGCGCTGCATAAACCGCTGCGGTGTAGCCCGCAGGGCCAGAGCCCAGGATCAGAACTTTCGCGTGTTGGGTGGTGGACATGGTAAAAGCCTGTGTTTTGCGCCCGCTACATGGGGCGCTGTTGGGAAAGCTGGGGGTCGAGCCGCCGAGTATCAACCGGCGTCCGCTCGCACGAGTGGCCCCGTTTTCAATCACCGCGATTGTAAGAACCCATTGATAACCCGTTGCGGCTCCGGTTGGGTCGCACCCCTGAAAGGAGATGTTTGCATGTCCACGATGTTGTCCAACCTCGACCTGCTGCGCCGGGTGCCCTTGTTTTCGCTGCTGACGGTGGCGCAGGCGGAGGTGATCAGCGGCGCGGTGATCAAGCGCCGCTTCAAGCGGGGCGAAGCGCTGGTGGAACAGGGGCAAAAGTCCAATGCCTTGTTTATCCTGCTCACTGGCCGCGCCCGGGTCATGACCTCGGACAGCCGGGGGCGCGAGGTGATTCTGGCCACGCTGGCTCAGGGCGACTACCTGGGCGAGATGAGCATCATCGACAACGAACCCCATTCGGCCACCGTGCGTGCCGAGGTGCAGACCGACGTGCTGATGCTGGGGCGTGCAGAGTTTGCGCGCTGCCTGACGGAAAACGCCTCCATGTCGCTGGTGGTGATGCGCGGGCTGGTCAAGCGCTTGCGCCATGCCGATCGCAAGATTGAGTCACTCGCGTTACTGGATGTGTACGGCCGGGTCGCCCACGCCTTGCTGGACTTTGCGGTCGCCGATGTACAAGGGCAACTGCTCATCAAGGAAAAAATCTCGCGCCAGGACCTGGCCAAGATGGTGGGCGCGTCCCGCGAGATGGTGAGCCGGGTGATGAAAGACCTGGAGGAGCGCGGCTTCATTGAAGCGTTGCCCAATGGGGCCACCTTGCTCAAGGACCGGCTGAACGCCTTGGGCTGAAAGTGGGGTGGCAGACCCTCAGTGCCGGGTGCCGCGCCCGGCGCAATGCATGCGGTAAGCTCACCCCGCACGTTTATGACCTATTCCCTCAATACCCTGAATGCATCGGCGGCAGCCAAGTCGCCGCCCCGCACGGGCGCTGCCCGTTTTGGCCACGAAATCGCCCTGGTGGTGGGCTTGCTGGCCCTGGTTTTCTGGCTGCTGGCGCTGGTCAGCTATTCGGCGCAGGACGCGGCCTGGTCCACCTCCGGCGCCCGCGACGTGCGCTCTGTCGCCAACTGGGCGGGGCGTTTTGGTGCCTGGCTGGCCGATGGCAGCTACTTTGCGCTGGGCTTTTCGGTGTGGTGGTGCGTGGCGGCTGGTGTGCGCGCCTGGCTGTCGTCGCTGGCACGCTGGATGCGTGGGGGCGAAGTGGTGGCCGGTGCTGCCAGCCCCCTGGTGCGCCGGGCCACGTTCTGGGGTGGACTGGTGGTGCTGATGTGCTCCAGCACGGCGCTGGAGTGGTCGCGGCTGTACCGGTTTGAAACCTTCCTGCCTGGTCACGCTGGGGGCGTGCTGGGTTATGTGGTGGGGCCAGCCAGTGTGAAGTGGCTGGGTTTCACAGGCTCTGGGTTGCTGGCCATCGTGCTGGCGGTGGCGGGCGCAGCGCTGGTGTTCCGCTTCTCGTGGGGCCATGTGGCGGAGTTTCTGGGCGGGCGCATTGATGCGCTGGTGCAGTCTCGCCTGGCCAAACGCGAGGTGGCCAAGGACGTCGCCGTGGGCCGCAAGGCCGCCCGCGAGCGCGAGGTGGTGGTGCTCGAAGAGCGCACCGAAAGCGAAGTGCACCACCCCGAACCCGTGCAGATCATTGAGCCGGTGCTGGTCGATGTGCCGCAAAGCACCCGCGTGGTGAAGGAGCGCCAGAAGCCCCTCTTCACTGACATGCCGGACAGCAAGCTCCCGTTGGTGGATTTGCTCGACAGCCCACAGCAGCGCCAGGAGACCGTGGCGCCCGAGACGCTGGAGATGACCAGCCGCCTCATCGAGAAAAAGCTCAAGGACTTTGGCGTGGAGGTGCGCGTGGTGGCCGCCATGCCCGGCCCGGTGATCACCCGCTACGAGATCGAGCCCGCCACAGGCGTCAAGGGCTCGCAGATCGTGGGCCTGGCCAAGGACCTGGCTCGCTCGCTCAGCCTGGTGTCTATCCGTGTGATCGAGACCATTCCGGGCAAGAACTACATGGCGCTGGAGCTGCCCAACGCCAAGCGCCAGTCCATCCGCCTGTCTGAGATCCTGGGTTCGCAGGTCTACCACGAGGCCAAGAGCATGCTCACCATGGGCCTGGGCAAGGACATCGTGGGCAACCCGGTGGTGGCTGATCTGGCCAAGATGCCGCACGTGCTGGTGGCTGGTACCACGGGCTCGGGCAAGTCGGTGGGGATCAACGCCATGATCCTCTCGCTGCTCTACAAGGCCGAGGCACGCGATGTGCGCCTTTTGATGATCGACCCCAAGATGCTGGAAATGTCGGTCTACGAAGGCATTCCGCACCTGCTGGCGCCCGTGGTCACTGACATGAAGCAGGCGGCGCACGGCCTGAACTGGTGTGTGGCCGAGATGGAGCGCCGCTACAAGCTCATGTCCAAGCTGGGCGTGCGCAATCTGGCGGGCTACAACACCAAGATCGACGAGGCCAAGGCGCGCGAAGAGTTCATCTACAACCCCTTCAGCCTGACGCCCGAAGAGCCCGAGCCGCTGCAGCGCCTGCCACACATTGTGGTCATCATCGACGAGCTGGCCGACCTGATGATGGTGGTGGGCAAGAAGATCGAGGAGCTGATCGCGCGCCTGGCGCAGAAGGCGCGGGCGGCCGGCATTCACCTGATCCTGGCCACCCAGCGCCCCAGCGTGGACGTGATCACCGGCCTGATCAAGGCCAACATTCCCACCCGCATTGCGTTCTCGGTGGGCTCCAAGATCGACAGCCGCACCATCCTCGACCAGATGGGCGCCGAGGCCCTGCTGGGCATGGGCGACATGCTCTACATGGCCAGCGGCACGGGCCTGCCGATCCGGGTGCACGGTGCCTTCGTGTCGGACGAAGAAGTACACCGTGTCGTCAGTTACCTCAAGGAACAAGGGGAGCCGGACTACATAGAAGGCGTGCTCGAAGGCGGAACTGTGGATGGCGAGGGCGATCTGTCAGGGGAAGGCGGCGGTGGTGAAGGCGGCGAGAAGGACCCCATGTACGACCAGGCCGTCGAAGTGGTGCTCAAGGACCGCAAGGCGAGCATCTCGTACGTGCAGCGCAAGCTGCGCATTGGCTACAACCGCTCGGCGCGGCTGCTGGAAGACATGGAAAAAGCCGGTCTGGTCAGCGCCCTCACGGCCAGCGGCCAGCGTGAAGTGCTGGTGCCCAACCGCAGCGAGTGACCGGCTGGACCGCAAGGCCGGTCCCCCCTTACAGGAGTTCGTGTTGAAAAAGATCGCTACTGCAATTTTGATAGCTGCTGCGGCAAGCGTGGCTAGCGCTGACGGGCTGAAAAGCCTGGAATCCTTCATGAAGGGCACGCAGACGGGCAGGGCCGACTTCACGCAGACCGTGACATCGCCGACCAAGGACGGCCAGGCCGCGCGCACCAAGACGTCGAGTGGCAGCTTCGAGTTCCAGCGTCCCGGGCGCTTCAAGTTCGTCTACAAGAAGCCTTTCGAGCAGACCATCGTGGCCGACGGCCAGACGTTGTGGCTGTACGACGTGGACCTGAATCAGGTCACGCAGCGCTCGCAGTCGCAGGCGCTGGGCAGCACGCCCGCTGCACTGCTGGCGTCCGCGCCGGATTTGTCGGCGCTGAAGGCCGATTTCACGCTGGAGGCCGCCCCCGACGCCGATGGTTTGCAGTGGGTGCTGGCCAGCCCCAAGACCAAGGACGGCCAGCTCAAGAGCGTGCGCGTGGGCTTTGCGGGCGAGCAACTGGCGGCGCTCGACATCCTGGACAGCTTTGGTCAGCGCTCGCTGATCCGCTTCAACGGCATGCAGGCCAATGCAGCCTTGCCCGCCAGCACCTTCCAGTTCAAGCCTCCGGCTGGGGCTGATGTGGTGAAGCAATAGATTGCTCCTAAAAATGTAGCTGTCAGCGCATGATTTGTAGGCGCTAGAGGCCTATCTGGCTTGAAAATCAGCCTACTGTAGACAGGACACGACCATGGCAGCACGCAGTGCCTCCGCCCCTTCTTCGGCGCACCCATCCAGCCACCAGCCCCTGGCCGAGCGCCTGCGGCCCCGCGCGCTGGGCGAGGTGATCGGCCAGCAGCATGTGCTGGGCCCGGGCATGCCGCTGCGGCTCGCGTTTGAGTCGGGCCGTCCGCACAGTTGCATCCTGTGGGGCCCGCCGGGCGTGGGCAAGACCACCATTGCGCGGCTCATGGCCGACGCGTTTGATGCGCAGTTCATCAGCATCAGCGCCGTGTTGGGCGGGGTCAAGGACATCCGCGAAGCGGTGGAGCAGGCCCAGGCCGCGCGCGACGGGCTCATGCAGCAGCGCACCATCGTGTTTGTCGATGAAGTGCACCGCTTCAACAAAAGCCAACAGGACGCCTTCCTGCCGCACGTCGAATCGGGCCTGTTTACCTTCATCGGCGCCACCACCGAGAACCCTTCGTTTGAGGTCAACTCCGCGTTGCTGTCGCGCGCGGCAGTCTATGTGCTGCAGCCCTTGTCCGAAGGGGATTTGAAGCGAATTGTGGACCTGGCGCAGGCAGAACAAGCGCTGCCAGCTATTGAAAGCGTAGCAATCGACCGCCTGGTGGCCTACGCCGATGGCGACGCGCGCCGCTTGCTCAACACGCTGGAGACGCTGGCCATGGCGGCCGCGCAGGAGAAGCTCACCGAGATCACCGACGCGTGGCTGCTCAAGGTGCTGGGCGAGCGCATGCGCCGCTACGACAAGGGCGGCGAGCAGTTCTACGACACCATCAGCGCGCTGCACAAGTCGGTGCGCGGCTCCGACCCCGATGCCGCGCTGTACTGGCTGGTGCGCATGCTGGACGGCGGCGCCGACCCGCGCTACATGGCACGCCGGCTGGTGCGCATGGCGGCCGAAGACATTGGCCTGGCCGACCCCCGCGCGCTGCGCCTGGCGCTGGACGCGAGCGAGGTATACGAACGCCTGGGCAGCCCCGAGGGCGAGCTGGCGCTGGCCGAATGCGTGGTCTACTTGGCCGTCGCCCCCAAGTCCAACGCCGTCTACAAGGCCTACAACGCCGCTCGCGCCTGGGTCAAGCAGGACGGCACGCGCCCCGTGCCCATGCACCTGCGCAATGCGCCCACCAAGTTGATGAAAGAGCTCGACTACGGCAAGGGCTACCGCTACGCGCACGACGAAGAGGGCGGCTTTGCGGCAGGCGAAAACTATCTGCCCGAGGGCATGGCCGAGCCCGGCTTCTACCAGCCCGTGGAGCGGGGGCTGGAGATCAAGATCGCCCAGAAGATGCGGGATTTGCGAGAGCGCAATGTCGCCGCCGCCCACCCGGACGTGCAGGCGCCAGACACCGGCGTCTGATCGCGGGGCTGGCCTTTAGATCGCCCGGGAGTGGGGCGGCGCCTTTTCAGCCGAAGCTGCGTCCTTAAAAACCGCGTTATGCCGATTCGGCATGATCAAGGTAATAAGTTTGCACATCAATTATCTTGCGTGCATCAAAAATGCTTATGCAGTGCGTGGCGCGCTGATGTGATCAAAACCCGAGGGAAAACCCCGCCCGGCTTGGATTGGGGCGGTTGTGACTACTCGCTACAATCCCGTCCACAAACCCGCACAGCTGCATTCCTGGCGGGTTTTTTGCTAGATGGCAGTCGGGCCCACAAGGCTGTACCGATTCCGGTGCCAAAGCGGTGGGTACGTCACAAACGAAGGACTTCTCTTATGGACATTTTGCTGCAACAGATCATTAACGGTCTGGTACTCGGCAGCATGTACGCCTTGATAGCCTTGGGCTACACGATGGTGTACGGCATTATTCAACTCATCAATTTCGCCCACGGCGAGGTGCTCATGATCGGCGCCCTCACCAGCTGGAGCTGTATTGGAATGATGCAGGCCGCCATGCCGGGCGCGCCGGGCTGGACCATCCTGCTGCTGGCCACCATCATCGCGTGCGTGGTGGCTGCCACCCTCAACTACACCATCGAGAAGATTGCGTACAAGCCGCTGCGCAACAGCCCGCGCCTCGCACCCCTGATCACTGCCATCGGCATGTCGATCCTGCTGCAGACGCTGGCGATGATCATCTGGAAGCCCAACTACAAGCCGTATCCCACGCTGCTGCCAAGCACGCCGTTCCAGGTGGGCGGCGCCTTCATCACCCCCACGCAGATCCTGATCCTGGGTGTGACGGCGGTGGCCCTGGCTTCGCTGGTCTATCTGGTCAACCACACCAACCTGGGCCGCGCCATGCGCGCCACGGCGGAGAACCCCCGCGTGGCATCCCTGATGGGCGTGAAGCCCGACATGGTGATCTCGGCCACCTTCATCATCGGCGCCGTGCTGGCGGCCATCGCCGGCATGATGTACGCGTCCAACTACGGCACGGCACAACACACCATGGGCTTCCTGCCTGGCCTCAAGGCCTTCACGGCGGCGGTGTTTGGCGGCATTGGCAACCTGGCCGGCGCGGTGGTGGGCGGCATTCTGCTGGGCCTCATCGAAGCCATCGGCTCGGGTTACATCGGCACGCTCACGGGCGGTTTGCTGGGCAGCCACTACACCGACATCTTTGCGTTCATCGTGCTCATCATCATCCTGACGCTGCGTCCCTCGGGCCTGCTGGGTGAGCGTGTGGCCGATCGCGCCTGAGGAGCCTCACACCATGAAGAACACCAAAACCAACTGGATCATCGGCGCCGTGGCGCTGCTGGTGCTGCCGCTGATCCTGCAATCCTTCGGCAACGCCTGGGTGCGTATTGCCGACCTGGCCCTGCTGTACGTGCTGCTGGCCCTGGGCCTGAACATCGTGGTGGGCTACGCCGGCCTGCTGGACCTGGGCTACGTGGCGTTCTACGCCGTGGGTGCCTACCTGTTTGCCCTGATGGCTTCGCCACACTTGGCAGACAACTTTGCGGCGTTTGCCGCCATGTTCCCCAACGGGTTGCACACCTCGCTGTGGATCGTGATACCGGTAGCGGCGTTGTTAGCGGCGTTCTTTGGCGCCATGCTGGGGGCGCCCACGCTCAAGCTGCGCGGTGACTACCTGGCCATCGTGACGCTGGGCTTCGGCGAAATCATCCGCATCTTCCTGAACAACCTGGACCACCCCGTCAACCTGACCAACGGCCCCAAGGGCCTGGGCCAGATCGACTCGGTCAAGATCTTCGGCCTGGACCTGGGTAAACGCCTGGAACTGTTCGGCTTCGACATCAACTCCGTCACGCTGTACTACTACCTGTTCCTGGTGCTGGTGGTGGTCTCCATCGTGATCTGCTACCGCCTGCAGGACTCGCGCATCGGCCGCGCCTGGATGGCGATCCGTGAAGACGAAATCGCAGCCAAGGCCATGGGCATCAACACCCGCAACATGAAGCTGCTGGCCTTCGGCATGGGCGCTTCGTTCGGCGGCGTGTCGGGTGCGATGTTCGGTGCCTTCCAGGGCTTCGTGTCGCCCGAGTCCTTCAGCCTGATGGAGTCGGTCATGATCGTCGCCATGGTGGTGCTGGGCGGTATCGGCCACATCCCTGGCGTGATCCTGGGTGCCGTCCTGCTGTCGGCCCTGCCCGAAGTGCTGCGCTACGTGGCCGGCCCGCTGCAGGCCATGACGGACGGACGCCTGGACTCCGCCATCCTGCGCCAGCTGCTGATTGCCCTGGCGATGATCATCATCATGCTGATGCGCCCCCGCGGCCTGTGGCCGTCGCCTGAGCACGGCAAGAGCCTGACGCAGAAGACCTGAAGAAGAACACCACCGAAAGTTAGCAATGACAGAGAAATCCAATGAAGTGGTGCTGAAGGTCGCCGGTATCTCCAAGCGCTTCGGCGGCCTGCAGGCCCTGTCCGACGTGGGCATCACCATCCAGCGTGGCCAGGTGTATGGCCTGATCGGCCCCAACGGCGCGGGCAAGACCACGTTCTTCAACGTGATCACCGGCCTGTACACCCCCGACGCCGGGACGTTCGAGCTGGCCGGCAAGCCCTACGAGCCCACGGCCGTGCACGAAGTGGCCAAGGCCGGTATCGCCCGCACCTTCCAGAACATTCGCCTGTTTGCCGAAATGACGGCGCTCGAGAACGTGATGGTGGGCCGCCACATCCGTACCAAGTCCGGCCTGCTGGGCGCGGTGCTGCGCACCAAGGGCTTCAAGGAAGAAGAAGCCGCGATTGCCAAGCGTGCCCAGGAACTGCTGGACTACGTGGGCATCGGCAAGTTTGCCGACTACAAGGCGCGTACCCTGAGCTACGGCGACCAGCGTCGCCTGGAAATTGCCCGTGCGCTGGCCACCGACCCGCAGCTGATCGCGCTGGACGAGCCCGCCGCCGGCATGAACGCCACCGAGAAGGTGCAGCTGCGCGAGCTGATCGACCGCATCCGCAATGACAACCGCACCATCCTGCTCATCGAGCACGACGTGAAGCTGGTGATGGGCCTGTGCGACCGTGTGACGGTGCTCGACTACGGCAAGCAGATTGCCGAGGGCAACCCTGCCGAAGTGCAGAAGAACGAAAAAGTGATTGAGGCCTATCTGGGCACCGGAGGACATTGAGAATGGCCGAAAAATCCAACAAGGTACTGCTGCAGGTCAAGGGCCTGAAGGTCGCCTACGGCGGTATCCAGGCCGTGAAGGGCGTGGACTTTGAAGTGCGCGAAGGCGAGCTGGTCTCGCTGATCGGCTCCAACGGCGCCGGCAAGACCACCACCATGAAGGCCATCACCGGCACGCTGGCGATGAACGATGGCGACATCGAGTACCTGGGCGAAAGCATCAAGGGCAAGGGCGCCTGGGACCTGGTGAAAAAGGGCCTGGTCATGGTGCCGGAAGGCCGCGGCGTGTTCGCGCGCATGACCATCACCGAAAACCTGCAGATGGGCGCGTACACACGCTCAGACAAAGCGGGCATCCTGGCCGACATCGAGAAGATGTTCACCATCTTCCCGCGCCTGCGCGAGCGCAAGGACCAGCTGGCCGGCACCATGTCCGGCGGCGAACAGCAGATGCTGGCCATGGGCCGCGCGCTGATGAGCCAGCCCAAGGTGCTGCTGCTGGACGAGCCGTCCATGGGCCTGTCGCCCATCATGGTGGACAAGATCTTCGAGGTGGTGCGCGATGTATACGCCCTGGGCGTGACCATCGTGCTGGTGGAGCAGAACGCCAGCCGCGCGCTGGCGATTGCCGACCGTGGCTACGTGATGGAGTCGGGCCTGATCACCATGACCGGCCCCGGCCAGCAACTGCTGAGCGACCCCAAGGTGCGCGCCGCCTACCTGGGCGAATAAGCCGCTGCAGCAAACGCACCGCCCAGTCGGTGCCGCACTCTCTGAAAGGCACTCCAGTGGAGTGCCTTTTTTGTGTCTTCTGCCGGGTGCAGTGGAGAGAATGTTGCTATTAAATGAATAGCTGTCAAGGCATGTAACACCGGCGCGATCGGCTGATTTTGTTCATAATCGATCGATTCGTTCACTCTCTCAGCCCTGACGCCTCACCATGAACGCGCTCCAGTCCCTGCCCATCTCGCTGCAAACGGTGCTGCTGCTCACCGCCAGCAACATCTTCATGACCTTTGCCTGGTATGGGCACCTCAAGAATCTGGCCTCCTCGCCGTGGTACGTTGCAGCCCTTGTCAGCTGGGGCATCGCGCTGTTTGAGTACCTGTTGCAGGTGCCAGCCAACCGCATCGGCTTCACCCAGTTCAACGTGGGGCAGCTCAAGATCATGCAGGAGGTCATCACGCTGGGCGTGTTTGTGCCGTTCGCCGTGTTCTACATGGGTCAACCCCTGAAATGGGACTACCTCTGGGCGGGGCTGTGTCTGGTGGGTGCTGTGTATTTCATCTTCCGGGGTGCCTGACGGGGGAAGGCCGAGACGGGTGTCGCCCCGCCGCCCGTGACCCTGTGCGCAGGGCGGCATGACCGCATGAGGCAGCGGCATCAACCCCCTGCAGGGCGCACGGTTAAACTCGCCGGGTCACGAAAGCGTCATGGTTTTGTCATGGCGCAGCCTTTTCTCACCATTCGTTCCCGATCCAGGAGTCTCCATGCTGTTTGCCAAGCTGTTGCCACGCGAAGGCAATTTTTTCGAAATGTTCAACCAGCATGCGGACCGCATCGTCGAGGCGGCCCGGGCCTTCTCGCAACTGGTGGCCAACTACAGTGACCCGCACCTGCGCGACAAATACAACCAGGATGTGGACAACGCCGAGCGTGCTGCCGACCGCGTGACGCACGAGGTGAACAAGGCCATCCACAAGACCTTCATCACCCCCATCGACCGTGAGCAGATCCACACCCTGATCAACACCATGGACGACGTGGCCGACCTGATCCAGGACTCGGCCGAGACCATGGCGCTGTACGACGTGCGCCACATGACGGAAGAAATCACCCGCCTCACGGACCTGAGCCTCAAGTGCTGCGAGCGCCTGCGCGATGCCGTCAAGCTGCTGGAGAAGATCGCTGACCCGGCCGTGGCCGAGGCCGCGCTCAAGACCTGCGAGGAGATCGACAAGCTCGAATCCGACGCCGACCGTGTGATGCGCAGCGCCATGAGCAAGCTGTTCCGCGAAGAGCCCGATGTGCGCGAGGTGATCAAGCTCAAGGCCATCTACGAGCTGCTGGAGACCATCACCGACAAGTGCGAGGACGTGGCCAACTGCATCGAGGGCATCGTCCTCGAAAATTCCTGAACCCCGCAGGCTGACCAGTATGGAAACCGTACAGACGGCCCTCTGGGTTGTGGTTCTGCTTGTGGCCCTGGCGATCCTGTTCGACTTCATGAACGGGTTTCACGACGCGGCCAATTCGATCGCCACGGTGGTCTCCACCGGCGTGCTCAAGCCGGCGCAGGCGGTGCTGTTTGCCGCCTTCTTCAACTTTGTGGCGATCTTCGTCTTCCACCTCAGCGTGGCGGCGACGGTGGGCAAGGGCATCGTGCAGCCCGGCATTGTGGACACGCACGTGGTGTTTGGCGCCCTGGTGGGCGCGATCACCTGGAACGTGATCACTTGGTATTACGGCATTCCCAGCAGCTCCTCGCACGCCCTCATCGGTGGCATCGTGGGTGCGGTGATTGCCAAGGCCGGTGCGGGGGCGCTGATCTCGGCAGGCATCCTCAAGACCGTGGCGTTCATCTTTGTGTCCCCACTGCTGGGTTTTGCGCTGGGTTCGCTCATGATGGTGGCGGTGGCCTGGATCTTCCGGCGCACGCGCCCGAGCAAGGTGGACAAATGGTTCCGCCGGCTGCAGCTGGTGTCTGCCGGCGCCTACAGCTTGGGGCACGGCGGCAATGATGCGCAAAAGACCATCGGCATCATCTGGCTGCTGCTGATTGCCACGGGGTACTCGTCGGCGTCTGATGCCTCGCCCCCGACCTGGGCCATCATCAGCTGCTACGTGGCCATTGGCCTCGGGACCATGTTTGGCGGCTGGCGCATTGTGAAGACCATGGGCCAGAAGATTACCAAGCTCAAGCCGGTGGGCGGCTTCTGTGCCGAAACGGGCGGGGCGCTGACCTTGTTCCTGGCCACCACGCTCGGCATTCCGGTCTCCACCACGCACACCATCACGGGCGCCATCGTCGGTGTGGGCTCCACCCAGCGTGCCAGCGCCGTGCGTTGGGGCGTGGCGGGCAACATCATCTGGGCGTGGATATTGACCATTCCCGCCAGTGCGTTTGTGGCCGCCGTCGCCTACTGGATCAGCCTGCAGCTGTTCTGATGGGCGATATGCCCAGATGCTTCCGATTGCTATTAAATGGATAGCTTTCAGGGCAAACAGCACTAACGCAAAAGCCCCATTGAATGCGAATTCAATGGGGCTTTTTGTTTGGGTGCCTGTCGGTAGATCACTGAGAGATCTTGCGCGCTTCCTCGATCTGGTATTCAAAGTACCGCTGGAAGCTGAACGCCAGGCTGGCCATCAGCACCGTGGTGCCAATCAGCAGCGACACCACGATGGCGCCCACGGTGATCCATTGCGTCCTGCCCGGTGCGGCATCGGGCGCGGCACTGGGGTTGTAGCGCGCATTCCAGGCCTCGGGCGTCATCAGCGCATACAGGATGGCACGCAGCGCACAGGCGGCAATCGTGAAGCCCAGCAACGGAATCAGCACCCAGCTGTAATGGTCATCCTGGCCGAGTTGTTGCACCCGCTGGATGCCATAGATGCCCAGCGCCGTGGGAATGGGCAGCAGCCAGCCGAGCATGTCAGACAGGCCATGCAGGTAGAAACGGTGCAGGCCCAGGGGCCCGCCCATAAAGGCGAGCCAGGCTGCCACAGTTTTGTTTTTCATGGGGGCGTCGCGTTATTCGGGGGAGGTGGTGTCGCCTGCGCCCAGGGTCTTTTCCATGAGCACGATGTCGCGCCAGGCGCCAAACTTCCAGCCCACCGAGCGCATGATGCCCACGTCGGTGAAACCCATTGCCCGGTGCACGCCGATGGAGCCTGCGTTGGCCGAGTCGCCAATCACCGCCAGCAGCTTGCGCACGCCCACGGCCTCGGCCTGCACGGCCAGCTCGGCCAGCAGCTTGCGGCCCAGGCCCATGCCACGGGCGCTGTCCGCCACGTAGATCGAGTCCTCGGCCGAGAAACGGTAGGCCGGACGGGGCTTGAACCAGTTGGCATAGGCAAAGCCCAGCACCTGTCCATCCTGCTCGGCCACCAGCCAGGGCAGGCCGCGCGCCAGTACGTCAGCGCGGCGGCCTGCCATGTCGGCTTCGGAAGGTGGGTCGATCTCGAACGTGCCCGTGCCGTGGAGCACATGGTGTTGGTAAATGGCGGTAATGGCGGGGATATCGCTGTCGGTGCTGGGGCGGATGGTGGACATTGGAACAAATAGATATAATCGCGGGCTTTGCAGCGTGTCGCTGGCCGGGTGGCCATGTCGCGTGTCTCAAGCGTTGCGAATATGGTTGCGAACACTGTGGCTTACGGCAAATGTTGCCGGAGTTCACCACCCGAAGGATAAATCATGGTCGTCATTCGACTCTCCCGCGGCGGCTCCAAGGGCCGTCCTTTCTTCAACATCGTCGTTGCTGACAAGCGCGTGCGCCGTGATGGCCGCTTCATCGAGCGCATCGGCTTCTACAACCCCACCGCCAAGGAATCCGAAGAAGGCCTGCGCATCGTGCAAGACCGTCTGGCTTACTGGGTGGGCGTGGGCGCCCAGTCCTCCCCCACGGTGGACCGCCTGATCAAGCAAGCCGCCAAGAAGGCTGCTTAAAGCTCCCCGAAAAGGGCGGGTTCCGTCGGCTGGTCTGGCGGAACCCGCCCTTTTCTCATTCTGGATTCACTGCCATGGCCACCACACCACTGACCCTCGAACCCGCAGAACTGCCTGCTGACGCCGTTGAAGTAGGGCGCATTGCAGATGCCTGGGGCGTGAAGGGCTGGTTCAAGGTGCTGCCGCACAGCAGCAATCCCGAGGCACTTTTTTCGTCCAAACGCTGGTACCTGCAGCCGTCCCAGCGCGGGGCCAAGACCTTCAACGGTACCGTGCTGCTGCCCATCCGCCAGGCCAAGGACCATTCGGACTCCGTGGTGGCCTGGGCGCAGGGCATTGACGACCGCAACGGCGCAGAGGCGTTGCGGGGCGCACGGATTTTTGTGCCGCGTTCCAGTTTTCCATCCACTTCGGATGACGAGTACTACTGGGTCGATCTGATCGGCCTGTCGGTATTCAACCGCGAAGGCGTGGCGCTGGGCCAGGTGCGCGAGCTGATGTCCACCGGCCCCCAGACCGTGCTGGTACTGGCTTACGAGCAGGATGGCAAGGCGCAGGAGCGCATGATCCCGTTTGTCTCGGCCTTTGTGGACAAGGTGGATCTGGCCGAGAAGCGCATCACCGTCGACTGGCAGCCCGACTACTGACAGGCGCTCCCCGAGCCGCGCCGCGCACCATGCGCTTTGACATCATCACCCTCTTTCCCGAGCTGTTTGCCCCCTTTCTGGCAAGCGGCGTGACCCGACGCGCCTATGCCAGCGGCCAGGTCGATGTGCGCCTGTGGAACCCCCGGGACTACGCCGACGGCAACTACCGCCGGGTGGATGACCGTCCGTTTGGCGGCGGCCCGGGCATGGTGATGATGGCCGAGCCCCTGGCGCGCTGCCTTGCGGCCGTCCGGGCGGAGCGGGGTGAGCCCGAGGAGGCTCAGGCGCCGGTGGTGCTTTTCTCTCCCATCGGCGAGCCGTTGAACCACGCTGCGGTGGAGCGCTGGTCCGCCAGCGAGGGGGCAGTGTTGCTGTGTGGCCGCTACGAAGGCATCGACCAGCGGTTCATCGATGCCCATGTGGATCTGCAGATGAGCCTGGGCGACTTCGTGCTCTCGGGGGGCGAGATTCCTGCCATGGCCTTGCTGGATGCCGTGGCGCGCTTGCAGCCCGGCGTGCTCAATGACGAGGGCAGCCACCAACTCGACAGTTTCAATCCCGCGCTGGATGGCCTGCTGGACTGCCCGCACTACACCCGGCCGGAAGAGTGGGCGGGGCAGCAGGTGCCTGCCGCACTCTTGTCGGGTCACCATGCGCAGATCGAGCGCTGGCGGCGCGATCAGCGCCTGGCCACCACGGCTCGTCACCGGCCCGATCTCATCGACGCCGCGCGCCAGGCAGGGCGTTTGGCACCCGCCGATGAGGCGGTATTGGCCAAGCTCGGCTGAATTGCTATAATCAAAGGCTTTTCGATCCTCTGGCCGGCCGTTTTGCTTGGGAGTTCTCCCGCAAAACACTGAGACGTCAATCCCGACGCAGCCATTTTTGGCGCGGACAAGATCACTAGGAAACTCACATGAACCTGATCCAGACCCTGGAAGCGGAAGAAATCGCCCGCTTGAACAAGTCCATCCCCGAATTCGCCCCTGGTGACACCGTCATCGTGAGCGTGAACGTGGTGGAAGGTAACCGCAAGCGCGTGCAGGCTTACGAAGGTGTGGTGATTGCCAAGCGCAATCGCGGCCTGAACAGCGGCTTCACCGTGCGCAAGATCTCCAGCGGTGAAGGCGTGGAACGTACGTTCCAGACCTACAGCCCGCTGATCGCCAGCATCGAAGTCAAGCGCCGTGGTGACGTGCGCCGTGCCAAGCTGTACTACCTGCGCGACCGCAGCGGCAAGTCGGCACGTATCAAGGAAAAGCTGCCTTCGCGCGTCAAGGCTGCTGCCACCGCCGCTTAATCCAAGCAAGGCGAGGGCCTGTCCTGACAAGCCGCTACAGCATCAGCCTGTAGCGGCTTTTTGTTTTTGGTCCGTCGACAACCTGTTTCGCTTCTTGTGAACCCTCCTTCTCCTCCTGCCGTCTCATCGGTCATCGCGCCTCTGTCGAGCCTGCCCGACTTTGACCCCCGCATGGTGCCGGTGGTCGGGGTGGATGCGCACCTGCCTGCCGTGCCTCTGACTGCGCAGACGCCCGATGCACTGCGTGCGCGCTTTGCGCAGCCGCCCCAGTGGGAGCCGGAGGTGGTGCTGGAGAAGAAGTTCATGAACCGCGAGCCAGCCCATGCGTCCGTGTTGCTGGCCATCGTCTTGCGCGAGCAACCCATGGTGCTGCTGACGGAGCGCACGGCACACCTGTCCACCCATTCCGGGCAGGTTGCCTTTCCGGGGGGGCGCGCCGATCCGGAAGACGCCAGCCCGGCCGACACCGCCTTGCGCGAAGCACAGGAAGAGGTGGGGCTCGACCGTGCGTTTGTCGAGGTGCTGGGAACCCTGCCCACCTATGTGACCGGCTCATCGTTCATCATCACCCCCGTGGTCGCTCTGGTGCAGCCGGATTGCGTGCTGCAGCCCAACCCGTATGAAGTGGCCGACCTGTTCGAGGTGCCCCTGGCCTTCTTGCTGGACCCGGCCCATCACCGTCGCCACGTGTTTGATCGCGATGGCGTGCACCGCGAGTGGTTCTCCATGCCCTACGAGCAGGGCAACAAAACCCATTTCATCTGGGGTGCCACGGCGGGCATGCTGCGCAATTTCTACCGCTTCATGCAGGCCTGAAGCTGCCGCGCCCGCGATGGGGCGCACCAGGGCGAAGCGCCAGTATCATTGCCCTCCATGAGTTTCTTCGCCATCCTGTTCGCTCTGCTGATCGAGCAGGCACGTCCCCTGGCTCGCAGCAATCCCATCCATGCGGGGCTGCGTGCATGGGCGCTGTCCGTGAGCCGCAATTTCGACGCGGGCAAATCGCACCACGGCTGGGTGGCGTGGAGCCTTGCTGTGCTTGTGCCTGCACTGGTCACACTGGCCATCCACTGGCTGCTGTTGTGGGGGCTGGGCTGGCCGTTTGCAGTGCTCTGGAGTGTGGCGGTGCTGTATGTCACGCTGGGCTTTCGCCAGTTCAGCCACCACTTCACCGGCATCCGCGATGCGCTGGAAGAGGGGGACGAAGATGCGGCGCGCGAGCGCCTCGCGCACTGGCAGCAGGTGGATGTGGGCGCGCTGCCGCGCAGCGAAATCGTGCGCCATGTGATCGAGTATTCGGTGCTGGCCGCCCACCGGCACGTGTTTGGCGTGCTGGCCTGGTTTTCGGTGCTCGCCGCGCTGGGGCTGGGGCCGACGGGGGCGGTGCTGTATCGCCTGGCTGAATTTGTCTCCCGCTACTGGCACTACAAGCAGCGGACCGGTGCCTTACCAGCCAGCGAGTCCCTGCAGCAGTCTTCGGCACAGGCCTGGACGGCGATTGACTGGTTACCGGCGCGGCTCACGGCGCTGAGTTTTGCGGTGGTGGGCAGCTTTGAAGAAGCGATTGAAGGCTGGCGTTTTCACGCACAGCGGTTTCCGAACGACAACGATGGCGTGGTACTCGCCGCGACAGCCGGGGCCATTAATGTGCGCCTGGGCGGTGAGGCGCTGAAGGCGCGCACCGAGTTGCACGCGCCGCAGGGCCTGGAGATCGACGCTGACATGGGCGATAGCGACTCCACCCCCGGCCGCGAGCCGGAAGTGGGCCACCTGCGCAGCGTGGTCGGCCTGGTGTGGCGCTCGGTGGTGGTCTGGATGCTGCTGCTGGCGTTGCTCACGCTGGCGCGCTTGCTGGGCTAGCGGGTCAAAGCTTGTTGGCGCGGCGTAGAGCAGCGCTTCAGGCGGAGGTCCTCAATACCGGGTGTGGCTCAGCTCTTCAAATAAATCGCTATATATTTTGTAGCGCGAGGGGCTTATTCCTCCAGCGCTTGGGCCACTTTTTACAGCATCCAGTACGCCACAGCCCGGTTCATGCAGGTGAGTGCAGTTGTAGAACTTGCAGGCCGTCGCGTGTTCTGCGATGTCGGGCATGCAGGCGGCGAGCTGCATGGGGGCGATATGGTGGAGCCCAAATTCCTGGAACCCCGGCGAGTCGATCAGTGCGGTGGTGCGCGCCGCATCCATCCAGTACCAGTGGGTGCTGGTGGTGGTGTGTTTGCCAGAGTTCAGCGCCTGCGAGATTTCCCCGGTCAGCACAGAAGCGCCGGGCACCAGCAGGTTGATCAGCGTGCTTTTACCTGAGCCCGACGGGCCTAACACCAGCGTGGTTTTACCCTGCAGGTGTTCCATCAGCAGGGCGCGGTCCACATCGCTGGACAGCGCCAGAGACAGCGGCAGCACCCCGTAGTGTTTGCCTGCGCCCATGTGCCGGTAGGGCAGCAGGCGCTCCCATGCGCGGGCAAAGGGTTCAACCAGATCACTCTTGTTGAGGGCAATGATGGGCTTGATGCCCTCAGCTTCGGCCGCAATCAGCGCGCGGGACAACTGGCTTTCTGAGAACACCGGCTCTGCCGCAATCAGGATGAGCACCTGGTCCAGGTTGGCGGCAAACGACTTGGTGCGGATCTCGTCCTGGCGGTAAAAGAGGTTGCGCCGCTCCTTGACCTTTTCGATGGTGCCTTCTTCGCCTTGGCCGGGCGGCGGTGCCTGCCACAGCACATGGTCGCCGACGACGGCCTGGCTTTTTTTGCCACGGGGGTGGCAGATGCGGCGCTCCCCATCCGGGGTCTCGACCATACAGTGGCGCCCATGGCTGGCCACCACGGTACCTTCCATGAGGGCGCTGCGTTCAGCCATGGTGGGCCTGTGTCACAGCGCGACCAGCGCGTCGAACTGTGTGGCGCACTCAAAGTCGGTGCTGGAGATGCCGTGCACGTCGTGCGTGTTCAGCCGTACCACGCAACGGTTGTAGTGCACCGACAGATCGGGGTGGTGGTCTTGCGCGTTGGCGATAAACGCCAGCGCGTTCACGAACGAGATGGTCTCGTAGTAATTGGCAAAGTGGTAGGTCTTCTCGATGGCGACGTTGGCGCCGTCGCCGCTGAGGCTCCAGCCTTCCAGCTTGGCCAGGTTTGCTACGACTTCTGTGGCTGTCAGGGCACGGCGGGTCAGCGTAGACCAGTCTTTTTTCTTCAACATCGTAGTCATGGATGGGCAGAGGTTTGCATGCGCGCCAGCCGTTCGGTGGCCGGTGGATGCGAGTAATAAAACTTCACGTACACCGGATCGGGTGTGAGCGTGGAGGCGTTGTCTTCGTACAGCTTGAGCAGGGCCGACGACAGATCGGCGCCGCTGGCCTGGGCCACGGCATACGCATCCGCCTGGAACTCATGGCGGCGCGACTGCTGCGAGAACAGCGGCGAGACGAAGAAGGTGAATACCGGTACGACCAGCATGAACAGCAGCAATGCCAGTGCGTCATTGGGGGCAGCTGCCATGGCCGGGTCCAGCGAGATATTGGGGCGCACACCCAGCCCGGTGTAAAACCACACCTGGGTGGAGAGCCAGCCCAGCAACGCAAAGCCCGCCAGGCTCAGCGCAAACATCATCACGACGCGTTGGACGATGTGGCGGTGTTTGAAGTGGCCCAGCTCATGGGCCAGCACGGCTTCGACCTCGCCGGGGGCCAGCTGACGCAGCAGAGTGTCGTAGAACACCACGCGCTTGGCGGCACCAAAGCCCGTGAAGTAGGCGTTGGCGTGGGCACTGCGGCGGCTGCCGTCCATCACAAACAGGCCCTTGGCCGAGAAGCCGCAGCGCTGCATGAGTGCCGTCACGCGGGCTTTGAGCGATTCATCTTCCAGTGGCTGGAATTTGTTGAACAGCGGTGCGATGAAGGTGGGGTAGATCACCATCAGCAGCAGGTTGAAACCCATCCAGAAGCACCAGGCCCACAGCCACCACAGCGGGCCTGCAGCGCCCATCAGCCAGAGGATCAGTGCGGCAATCGGCAGCCCGATGAAGGCGCCCACCAGCAGGCCCTTGAGGGCATCCGCCAGCCACAGGCGCCAGGTCATCTTGTTGAAGCCAAACCGTTCTTCCACCACGAAGGTCTGGTACAGCGACAGGGGCAGGTCGATCAGTCCGCTGATGGCAGCAAAGGCCACCAGCAATGCCATCTGTTGCCACATGCCGCCACCCAGTGCGCCAAGCAGCGCTTGGTTCAGTGCATCCAGGCCGCCGAGCAAGGTCCAGCCCAGCAGCACTGCCGCGCCCAGCGCCATCTCCAGCATGCCCAGGCGGGCTTTGGTGATGGTGTAATCAGCCGCCTTCTGGTGTGCGGCCAGCGCGATGCGTTCGGCAAACGGGGCGGGGACTGCAGTGCGGTGGCGGGCTACATGCCGGACCTGGCGTGTCGCCAGCCAGAACTTGAGGGCCAAGCCCAGCAGCAGCGCGGAGGCAAAGGCCAGGGTGAGCAGCAAAGAGGGGGAAATGTCGTCAGAGGTGGGCATGTGCGGCGAGTTTAGGCCATCGGCGACAATGCGCGCCATGTCAGAAGCCAACAACCCCACCCCTGCCACGCTTGCCAAATCCGACCAGAACCTGGTCTGGCTGGACTGTGAAATGACCGGCCTGGAGCCCGACACCGACCGCCTGCTGGAGATTGCTGTGGTCGTGACCGGCCCGAGTCTCGAACCCCGCGTTGAAGGTCCCGTGTTTGCCATTCACCAGTCGGACGAATTGCTGAACAAGATGGATGCCTGGAACAAGGGAACGCACGGCCGCAGTGGCCTGATCGACAAGGTGAAGGCGTCCACGGTGACGGAGGAGGAAGCGGAGCAGAAGATCCTCGCCTTCCTGGCCCAGTACGTGCCCAAGGGCACTGCGCCCATGTGCGGCAACAGCATTGGCCAGGACCGGCGTTTCCTGGTGCGCTACATGCCCAAGCTCGAAAAGTTCTTTCACTACCGCAACGTGGATGTGAGCACGCTCAAGGAACTGGCCAAGCGCTGGAAGCCCGAGGCCTACACCAGCTTCAAGAAGGCGCAAAAACACACGGCGTTGGCAGATGTCCATGAGTCCATCGACGAACTTGCACATTACCGCCAGCACCTGTTGGCGGTGGAGGCGAAAGCGCCTTGAGTTGCCGGTGCGAGGTGGGGCAAGAATCCCCCGTGGCGCCGATCTCAACGCGCTTGCTTCGCCGGGGCAGCATCGAATTCTTCGTATCTGGAAGCCTCCTCTAGCGATGCGCAGGGGATGGGCTTGCGGGGAAACCCTTAACCGTGCGATAATCTACGGCTGCGCAGGAAATCCTCGCAGTTTGTGCATCTCCCCTCACACACCGGGCTTGCCAGCCGACTGTCTTAGACAGTGCTGGACTAGCGAACAACGCCCACCCGCACCGGCCTCTACCGAGAGAGCCAACGCAGGTTTCGTTTGATGGTTGATGTTTTTTAACCATTGACGAAGCCCCTCGCAGGCGCTGCCTGCGATCGTCTTCGTGAGAGAAAAATCATGACCGACACCTCTTTGGTGCAGGGCGAATTCGCGCCTGCCGATACTTCCTTTGCTGCCGACGTTTCCGTGCAGTCTTCCCCTCTGGACGCCGTGATGGCATCTGCCATTGAGGCCGATGCCGCTGTGACCGCCGAACCCAACGGTTTTGTGGAGCTGGGCCTGGCGCCTGAACTCGTTCAGGCGGTGGCCGACCTAGGCTATACCCAGCCCACGGGCGTTCAGCTCAAGGCCATTCCCCTGGCCATGGGAAGCGGCAACGACTCCACCAAGTTCATCGACCTGATGGTTTCCAGCCAGACCGGCTCGGGCAAGACAGCTGCCTTCCTGTTGCCCGTGCTGCACACCCTGATCAAGCAGCAGGCCGCCGCCGAAGCTGAAGAACGCGCTGCTTTCGAGCGCGCTGTTGCAGAGGCTGCCGCCCGTGGCGAACCTGCACCGAAGCGGGCCAAGCGCAAGGACCCCACCAGCTCGCGCAACTTCAAGGCAGCGACCCCTGGTGCGCTGATTCTGTGCCCCACGCGTGAACTGGCGCAGCAAGTTGCGCACGACGCGATCGACCTGGTCAAGCATTGCCGCGGCCTGCGCGTGGCCAACGTCGTGGGTGGCATGCCTTACCAACTGCAGATTGCCAAGTTGCAGAACGCCAACCTCGTGGTGGCAACCCCTGGCCGCCTGCTGGACCTGCAGCGCTCGATGCAGATCAAGCTCGACAAGGTGCAGTTCCTGGTGGTGGACGAAGCCGACCGCATGCTCGATCTGGGCTTCTCGGACGATCTGGCAGAACTGAACCAGCTGACCAGCCAGCGCAAGCAGACCATGATGTTCAGCGCGACTTTTGCCCCGCGCATTCAGCAACTGGCCATGCGCGTGATGCACGACGGTGGTTCGTCGGTGCAAAAGGTGACCATCGATTCTCCGCAAGAGAAGCACGCCAACATCAAGCAGGTGCTGTACTGGGCTGACAACGCCCAGCACAAGCGCAAGATGCTCGACCACTGGTTGCGTGACACCACGATCAATCAGGCTATCGTCTTTGCCAGCACCCAAGTGGAGTGCGATGGTCTGGCCAACGACCTGCAGCAAGACGGTTTCTCCGCCGTGGCGCTGCATGGCGCCCTGAGCCAGGGCCTGCGCAACCGCCGCCTGATGGCGCTGCGCGCGGGTCAGGTGCAGATCCTGGTGGCGACCGATGTGGCTGCCCGTGGCATCGACGTGCCCACCATTACCCACGTGTTCAACTTCGGCCTGCCCATGAAGGCTGAGGATTACACCCACCGCATCGGCCGTACTGGCCGTGCGGGCCGCGATGGCCTGGCCGTCACGTTTGCCGAGTTCCGCGATCGCCGCAAGATCTACGACATTGAGTCGTACAGCCGCCAGCAGTTCAAGGCCGAAGTGATTCCGGGCATGGAGCCTTCGCAGCGCGCCCCGCAGGCGCCTCGCGGTGGGGACTTTGGTGGTGGCCGTGGCCGCTCGTATGACAACCGCGACAACCCATCGCGTGGCCGTTTCGGTGGTCCCGCACGCGGTGGCAACGACCGTGGTGGTTTCGGTGGTGGCTTTGGCGGCGGTTTTGCCGGCCGTGACAATCGAGGCGTACCTGCCCGTGGTGAAGGCGGCGGTTTTGCAGGCCGCGACGATCGCGGCGGTGATCGTGGTTTTGCCCCACGCCGTGACAGCGAGGGTTATGGCCGCAAGCTTGGTTTTGGCGACACAGGCCGTGGTGGCTTTGCTCCCCGTGGCGACGCGGGTGCACCGCGCGGTGATTTCGCACCCCGCAAGCCCGCGTTTGCCAAGCCTGCTGGTGGTGGCGGCAAGCCTTTCGTGGCCCACGACGCCCGCAAGCGTCCTGCTCGCCCGGCTCGCTGAGCGTTGAGGGTTAATGGCGCTAGTTAGCTAGCTAGTGCCGCTCCTGTTGCAAAGGCTGGTACCGCAAGGTGCCGGCCTTTTTTCATGGTGGCGGCCCGGTGTGTCGCAGAGGCGGCGGGCGGCTCGTCAATAATGGCCTCCGGAGGAATCTGCTGTGTCGTCTTCTTTATCTTCGGGTGCGGACTTTGAGCACATGTTCGGGCTGGCGCCGGTGTCACTCTGGCTGGAGGACTACAGCGCGCTCAAGCAGCTTTTTGATCAGTGGCGTGCCGAAGGCGTGACCGACATCCGCCAGTTCCTGGCCCAGGACCCAGCCCGCCTGAGGGCCTGCAGTGCCGCCCTCAAGGTGCTCAAGGTGAATCAGCGCACGCTGGATCTGTTTGCCGCCGAGAGCCAGCAGGTCCTGGAAGCCAACCTGGACAAGGTGTTTCGGGACGACATGCACGACGCGGTGGCGCATGAGCTGTCGCAGTTGTGGGATGGGCAACTGGAGTTTTCCAACCAGACCGTGAACTACGCGCTCGACGGTCGACGGCTGGATGTGCAGATCCGTGCGCGCATCCTGCCCGGCTACGAGGACAACTGGAGCCGTGTGTTGGTGTCACTGGAGGATGTGACGGCCACCGTGCGCGCAGGGGCGGAGCTACGCCGCAGCGAGCGCTACGCTCGCGACCTGTTCGAACATTCGCCCGTGTCCTTGTGGGTGGAGGACTTCAGCGCGGTCAAGAGCCTGCTCGATGGTGTGCGTGCGCAGGGCATTGACGATTTCAAGACATTCATTCGGGTGCATCCCGAGTTCGTGACACGCTGCATGCACGAAATCAGGGTGATTGACGTGAACCAGCAGACCCTGCGCATGTTCGGCGCAGAGAGCAAGGAGATGCTGCTGAACAACATTGGCAGGGTGTTTCGCGGGGAGATGCACGAGTCCTTTGCGGAGCAGTTGCTGGACCTGTGGGAGGGCAAGACCTTCCAGCAGCGCGAAGTGGTCAACTACGCACTGTCTGGCGATGCGGTGCATATCCACATGCAATTCTCGGTGCTGGCCGACCACATGAGCGACTGGGGTCTGGTGCTCCTGTCGCTGGTGGACATCACGGCGCGCAAGAAGGCTGAGGCCTACCTGGAGTACCTGGGCAAGCACGATGTGCTCACGCAGTTGCGCAACCGCGCCTTTTACGCCGAGGAACTCAACCGCCTGACCCGCAAGGGCCCCTGGCCTTTGTCCATCATCGCCATCGACCTCAATGGGCTCAAGGTGGTGAACGACGAGCAGGGCCATGCGGCGGGAGACTCCATGCTGCGCCGCGTTGGCGAGGTCTTGGCCAAGGCTGTAGATGCACCGGCTTGTGCAGCACGCATTGGCGGCGACGAGTTCACGGTGTTGTTGCCCGGTACGGATGAACGTGGAGCCATGGCCCTGCAGGAACGCATCTTGTCGATGCTCGAACTCAACAACCAGTTCTACCCTGGCCAGCACCTCAGTCTGGCCATGGGAATCGCCTGTTGCCAGTCGGGCGATGCGGTAGAGGCTGCAATCCACCGTGCAGACCAAGCGATGTACGCGGAAAAGAACCGCTACTACCAGCAAAAGAACGTGGACCGGCGGCAGTCTGGCAGTCCTTGATACGCAGCTGGATCAGAGATAGACCGGGGTGCGGCCGATCTCGGGCCAGCGATGGTGCAGAAACATCCACGACAGCATGCCAATGCACAACATCAGCAGCGATGACAGTGCCAGCAAAACCGTGGAATGCATCACCAACGGTGCAATGAGGCCCGCCACCAGCCCATTGGCCGTCGAACCGACAAACGCCTGCATGGACGAGGCCATGCCCCGGCGCTCCGGGTAGAGGTCCAGTACCAGCAGCGTCACCACGGGCACCATCAGCGCCCAGCCAAAAGAAAAGATCGCAATGGGTGCGAGTGCCCACCAGGCGTGGGCGGTGAACAGGAGATTGGCGCCCAGGTTCAACACGGCCACCGAAAACATGATGACGAACCCGTGGCGGATCTGGCGCTTGGGCGGAATGCGTCCCGCCAGCCTTCCGCTGAGCCATGCACCGCCCATGATCCCTGAAATGGTGAGCACAAAGAACCAGAAAAACTGTGTCGGTGCAAGCGACAGGTGCTCCCCCAGAAACGCGGGGGCCGACAGCACGTAAAGGAACATGCCATTGAAGGGAACGCCGCTGGCCAGTGCCAGCAGCACAAAGCGTGCACTGGTGCCCAGCTGCATGTAGCCCCGCATCAGGTGGCGCACATGAAAGGGCTGGCGCTGCTCCACATGGAGGGTCTCGGGCAGCAGCCGGAAGTTGGCAGTCCACAGGGCAACGCCTACCAGGGTCAGGAACCAGAAAATGCTGTGCCAACCCGCGTGGACAAACAGCCAGCCACCAATGATGGGTGCAATCGCCGGAGCCACACCAAAGTAGATGGTCACCTGGCTCATGACCTTCTGGGCCTGTGCCGGGGGAAACATGTCGCGGATTACCGCACGCGAGACCACGATGCCTGCCCCCGTGGACAAACCTTGCAGCGCGCGGAAAAAGACCAGCTGCCCAATTGTTTGTGACAGGGCGCATCCGGCGGAGGCGAGCGTGAACACGGCAATGCCCCACAAGATCACGGGCCTGCGCCCGAAGCTGTCCGCCAGCGCGCCATGGAACAGGCTCATGAATGCAAAGCCGAAAAGGTAGGCCGACAGCGTCTGCTGCATCTCCACCGGCGTGGCTCCCAGCGCCGCGGCGACGCCTGAGAACGCGGGGATGTAGGTGTCGATGGAGAAAGGCCCGAGCATGCCCAGCACAGCCAGCAGGATCGCGAGCGCCCAGCGGGGTGCTTTCCAGAGCAGATGGGCTTGAGGATTCATGGATGGAGACCGATGGAGTTGCAGACGCGCGGAAGGACATCACACCGCCGTGCCATTGTGGGATGGCGCGGAGGGCGGATGGATTATGCGGGACGCACTTGGGCGTCTGTGAAAGAGGGGCACCGTCGCGCAACCCCCTGATCACGCCCCCTTCGGCTTCAAGCCAACGCCTTCAGTAGTTGTAGGGAACCCATTCGCCGTTCCCCGAGCGCATCAGGTACTTGCCTTCCATGTTGCGCATCACGATCACATCGGCGTTCTCTGAAACAAACGGGGTAGTGACCGGTGTCGCGAGCCGCTCTGCCAGAGGGCGTGCGGAGTTGGCGTAAGGGTTGTCGCGAATCAGATCGCCCAGCAAGGTGTACAAGCCCAGATAGCTCATCGGCTGGTTCACGACAAGGGGACCGGGAGGAGGGGATGCGTCTGATGCCTTCATGCCCACCAGCTTCACCGCAGCCGGGACAAGGGTGATGCGGGGGCCGGGAATCTCCCGCATGCCCGACATCTGGATCTTGTCTCCGCGCAGCGACGCCCCATGCTCGGGAACCAGCATCACGACAACGGGGCGTCCAGATGACTCCAGCTCAGAGATGAACTTGTCGAAGTCGGCGAGCAGTTGCACCAGGCGGGGCTTGAACGTCTCCAGGCTGTTGCGTGAAGCCATGCCCGGTACGCGATTGCCATCGTGCAGCGAGATGGTGTTGTAGTACAGCGCTACCGGTCCGGTACTGCGGTCAGTGCTGCGCTTCTTCCACCACTGCGCCAGCAGGGCATGGTCGTTGTAGATGGGCGAGCCATCAAAATTCTGCATGTGGACGGGTGCCCCCTGGTTGGATTGCAGCTTGCCCGCAAGACCTCCGCGTTGCTCCAGCGCATGCGCAAACTCTTCATACACCCCGTCGTGGTTGAGCAGCGCAGCGGTCTGGTAGCCCACTTTCTCCAGGTTGGGAAATACATAACACTGCGGATCGATGCCCTCGTACAGCTTGGTGTGCGGTGTTTGTCCGCAGGTGCCGTGCAATACCCGCAACGAGGCCGGCCCGCTGTAGCTGGCGGCACTGTTGAAGTTCGTGAACAGCACATCAAAGCGCTTGAGGAACGGGTTGTCGCGCTGTCCTACAAAGTCCATGTCGTCCCATGAGAGGGAACAGACATGCAGCAAGATGATGTCGAACGCGGGTGGTCCGTTGGGCGCGGTGAACTGAACGCGCCGCTGGCTTTCGCTGGCATAGAAGCGCTGCAGCAGGGCGTCTGGTGACGTGTCCTGGCTGTCGTTGGGCGCAGCAGCCGAATTCGATCCATTGGCTGCAGCCATGGTGGTTGGAGATGTAGCTGCCTGCTCCTGCAAGGCCGCGACCACCGGCACGCTCAACAACGTCAGCAATGCAAAGGTTCCTGCACGCACCCGCCGGGCCAGTGCCGAATAAAGCACGATACCGGCCAATCCCACCAGCAGTATTTCAGGGTTGAACACCCGCTGGGCGAGTTCCAGCCAGTAGTCTGCGCTGAAACCGCTCAGCGCTTTGAGCTGTGACAGCACGCGCGCCGGGCTGGGGAGGTATGAGTCGGCATACAGAAGTGCGATGGCTGCCAGTATGGCGATGGCCGTGCGTGCACGTCGCCACCCGTTGTGCGCAATAGGGGGCAGCATGGACGCCCACAACAGCAGGTTCAGCCACCAGTTCAGGCCGATGTAGCCACCAAAGTACAAACCTACCTTGGCAAGGAAAATCAGGTGCCAGAAGCTCATGCCGGCAGCCTTTCTTGCCCGCGCTGCTTGCGAAGGGGCCATCGGCTGCGTGCCGATTCCACCAGCGAAGCCCAGAACTTGCGGTAGCCCAGAACACCCAGCTGCGCGATTTCCTGCAGGCCATGCAAAGGCCGGTCGGTATCGTGGCTGTCGTTCCATTGCGTCCAGGTGTCGGGGCGGGCAAAGGTGCACTGCACCAGATCGATTTGTTGTTCGCGCGTCATGGGGTCAAACTGAAAACCGGTGGCGCTCTGGCCCCTGTGCAGCATCACCGTGGCTGGAAAGACGCATTCCGAATCGTTGCGCCACAGTCCTACCTGCACCTTGTCTCCTACGGCCAGCGGTATGCCTTCAGGCAACTGCAGGCCCACACCGGTCATGGAAAAGTCGATACAAACGGCCCGTAGCACTGTCCCATCGTCCAGGTACAAGGTCGCGGGCAATTGCGTGGCCACGCGGTGCATGCGCCGCACCTGGCGGGCCTCGGACGCCACACCCAATGCAGCACCTAGCATGAGGATGCTGTAGACCGTCCACAGCAGGTTGAGGAGCACGGTGGCGGTTTCCTCGGTGTTCCAGAAGAACAGGCGCAACAGGCCCATGCCAAAGGCCGCAAAGTTCAGCAGAACCAGGATGGTGTAGGGGCGGGAGATCACCCAGTCGAAATACGGCTCATCCACCAGCCCGCCCTTGGCTGTCACGTTGAACTTGCCCAAGCGCGGGTTGATCAACGCCACCGTGGTGGGCAGGGCCACATACCAGGCCAACACTGTCTCGTAGACCTCCGCCCAGAAGGTGTGCCGGTGCTCGCCTTGCACGTGCGCATTGGCAATGTTGGACTGCAGGATGTACGGCAGCACGTACAGCGCAATCATGATGGCGCCTGCATTGATGATGTGCCATTCAAAAAACAGGAAGGCCATGGGCGCGGTAAGGAACACCAGCCGCGGCAGCCCGAAGAAGAAGTGCACCATGGCATTGGCGTAGCAGATGCGCTGCCACAGCGTGAGCCCCTTGCCCAGAAAGGGGTTGTCCACGCGAAAGATCTGCGCCATGCCGCGCGCCCAGCGGATGCGTTGGCCCACGTGGGCCGAAAGGCTTTCCGTGGCCAGACCGGCGGCCTGCGTCTCGTTGATGTAGGCCGTGGTGTAACCGCGCCGGTGCAGCTTGAGGGCGGTGTGCGCATCCTCGGTCACGGTTTCCACGGCAATGCCGCCCACTTCCAGCAAAGGTCCACGCCGTATCACCGCGCAGGAGCCGCAGAAGAACGTGGCGTTCCAGAAATCATTGCCATCCTGGATCAGACCGTAGAACAGCGCACCCTCGTTGGGGACACGGCGGAAGGTACCCAGGTTGCGCTCAAACGGATCGGGCGAGAAGAAATGGTGCGGCGTCTGCAGCATCGCGCACTTCGGGTCGCGCTGGAACCAGCCCACGGCCGTGGTCAGGAAGGAGCGTGTGGGGATGTGGTCGCAGTCGAAAATGGCAACCAGCTCACCATCAGTCTTTTTGAGCGCGTGGTTCAGGTTGCCAGCCTTGGCGTGGTTGTTGTCGGGCCGCACGATGTAGCCCACCCCCATGGATTCAGCGAATGCACGGAATTCCTCGCGCCGTCCGTCGTCCAGGATGAAGACCTTGACCTTGTCTTGGGGCCAGTCCAGTGCCATCGACGCCAGCACTGTGGTGCGCACCACGCTCAACGGCTCGTTGTAGGTGGGGATATACACATCCACCGTGGGCCAGGACGCGGGCGTACCTTGCAGCTCCGCCGGACGGCGGTGCAGGGGCCAGGCCGTCTGTATGAAGCCCAGTACCACCACCAGCCAGGTGTAGGCCTCTGCCGCCAGCAGGCCATAGCCCAGGAAGGACTCGATGACCGAGTCGAATTCAATCGACGAAGTCAGGCGCCACCAGGCATAACGCCCCATGGCCAGCAGGCTGATGGCTGCAAGCGCCAGCGAAGGATAGCGGCCTGGCAGGCGCCGGAGCACCAGGGACAGTCCCCAGCAGAGCAGCATGAACAACAGTTGCCCGAACCAGTTGAATGGGGTGGTCATGACGACCAGACCGGTGACCGCCCCCACCGCCAGGATCACCCAGCGCAGACCCGGAATCTCCAGGGCCGGTGTGAGCCACTGGTCTGCCAGCCGCATGCCCTTGCCCACGTTGACGTGGGTGGCCAAGCGGTCCATGGCCCGCAGGAAAAGCCGGATCGGCCAGAAAAGCAGATTCAGTGCGAGTGCCACACCCCTCCAGAGCCAGCGCATCGCCCAGCCGAGGCCTGCCCATAGACCCCTCACTGGACGCAGCAACCAAGGGCGTAAAGCGCGCTGCGGCGAGGGCGGCAGCACAAAGCAGCGCCACAGCCACATCCACCAGGGAGCACCAGGCTCAATCTCCAGCCAGAGTCGGAGCCATCCCAGCACTTGGTGGGCAGGTGCTCGTACACCCGGTGGCTCAGGGGATGGCGTGGGCGTCGTGATGCTGGAAGGGGCCTGGTCCGTCATGGTGCCGCCACCTCTGCTGCAGGCGAAGGCAGCACCTGCACGGGAGACACTGCCGACAGCCAATGGAAAATGCCCTGGAGATCGTGTGCAGACTGTGCATGTGGGGCCATGCTGTTCACGGACTGCGATGCCGCCAGCGCACGCGCGAGGTTCTCGTCTTCGTGCACCGTGTACGGCAGCAACTGGCTTCCCCACTGCTCGCGCAGAGTGGTGAGTGCTTCCCGGTGTGAGGCGCGGCGCGGGTCAAAACGTGTGACTGCGATGCCCTGCGCGTTGGGCGCTGCTGGCGATGCCTGCAGCATGGCGCGTACGCTGTCCATGCTGGCACATCCGCGGGCAGACGCTTCCAGGACCACCAAAACCGCATCTGCGCAGCGCAGCGCTGCCTGGGCCAACGGCGAAGGCCATTGCGGTGTGTCCAGCAGCACTGTGCAATGCTCCGGCACATCGAGCAGTGCCAACTGGTCTTGCAGCCACTGTGGGTTGGCCGCCAGCAGTTGGTGGAGTGTGGTGATGGTATCTGGCGCCGCCGGGCCAAAGGGAAGAACGCCTACGCCGTCTGTGTTGTCAAAGCTGCCATCCGCCCACCATGAGCCCGTGGCGGCAAGTGCTGCCCACCCCTGGCGGGCGGGGCGTGGCATGCCCAGGTGCATGCCCAGCAGATTCTGGGCACACAGCTCCACGGCCAAGGTGGGCTGACCTTGTCGGGCGCCCAGCGACGCCAGGTGTGCGACCAGGGTGGTACGCCCAGACCCGCCGAGGGGCGAAACAACAGCAATCACGCGCATGCAAACTCTTTGTTCATGGAGCCTTGTTCACCCCGTCTTGCGGAGGAACGGGGGATTCTTCAGGCGGAAGGGCTGGGCGGTAGGGCTGCACACAGCGCAGCGGCTGGCGTGCTTGCAGCATGCGGCGCAGCAGCCTGGCACAGGGCCAGGCCAGCAAGGCGCCCAGCAGCACGTAAACGAGCACCCACGCATTGCTCATGCGGAAGCCCTCCCGAGTGCACGTGGCACGGCGCGCCGTCCGATGGGGCGAGGTCGCACTTGCGGGCTCGCCGCAACTGGCGGCTGGGCGCTGGGCTGCTGGTCTTCCAGAGGGTTGTGCTGGGGTAATGCCGGCGTTGCCTTCGGCGCCTGCGCCTTGGGTGTAGCGGAACTGTTCACAAGGACGGCAGCCGGTGGAGCGCTGACGTCGGCCAAGATGGCGCTGTAGTCAGGCACCCCTTTGCGCAGGGTCTCCTGCAATTGGTCGGTCATGGCGCGTATGCCGGGTGCGGAGCAATCTGTGGCCTGTGAGGTGAACAACTGGGTCAGTGGCAGCGCAAACACACGCTGCAGGGCCAGCTCCACATCGGGCTCCCGGCAGGCAAAAAGGAACACGTAGATTGCTTCGTGGTCGGCCGTGAACAGGTCTCCATCGCGAGAGGTGTGACAGGCACGCAAGGCATCGATGTGCGGCATCTGGTCCAGCATGTTCAGCCGGACCATGCTGTGCGACAGACCGATGTCATGGGTGCGGTCCAGCATCCCCCGTACCAGCGTACAGAACCGTGCCGGGGCCTGGTAACCCCGCTCACGGGGGGGCATAAAGCTGTCGAGCGCCAGCGCATAGTCGGTGTGTACTTTGCGGGTATGGCTCTGGGCATTGATGTCCTGCAGCAGTTGCAGCAGGCGCGAGAACCCCACCTCTTTGTAGACCACCACGCTGGCGCCCAGTTGGAGCAGTGCCTGTTCGCTGTGGGTGCGCAACTTGCCCAGGTTCTCGCGCACCACGATCTTGAGCGTGGGGGGGCGCGAGAGGCGCAACTGGTGCACCAGGCGTGCGCGGGACTCGAAATCGCTCGCAGAGCCCGCATCGATCAGCACCGTGGAGGCCACGCAGGTGGCGGCAGCCACTTCGATGTCCTCCAGCCCATCGAAGATGCGCCAGTGGCCGGGGATACCGCGCTGCCCCTCCACCGATGCCCGGGTGGCCAGCACACTCCATTGGTCGGCCGCAGTGACCAGTTCGGGTGTGGCGCCCTGGGTGCGCGTGCCGTCGGCAGCCAGCCGGTGGGTGCTGGCGTCCTGCACCAGGCCAAAGCCCGTCTGAAACAGTGCCCCGGTGTCCGAACTCCAGCGGTCCAGGCTCAGGCGCCAGCGGTCTGCGTCGGCATGCAAGGTGGCAATGTGCATGGACATCTGGCACAGGTTGCGTAGCGTTGGTAAAAGGGCGCTGGTGTCCAGTGGTGGGGTGAATCCGAGCACCACAGGGCGAGGCCGTTGGCGGCACAGTGTGCTGAGCTGGTCGCTGACCCGGGCGAGTTGCGCCATGTTGAGCCCGGACAGCAGGTTCTGTGCGTCGTACAGATGCAGCGCGTGCTGTGGTGGCAGGCCGGTGCGTTCAAGCTCCTGCAGCAACGCACTGAGGCCGTCGCGCTGGACTTGCGCGTGCAATCCCGGTGAAAATGTCCAGGGCCTCAGCCGACCCGTTTGGTAGGCGGCTTGTACTGCCGGGCGCTCCAGCAATTCATCCAACCACTGCGTGCTGGATGCGACCAGCCCCAAAGGGCCTGCCGCCAGGGCATCTTCAATGATTGCGGGGAACCATGCCGCAGCGCTGCGGCTGTCGGCGGCGACGAGGGATACGGGCACATGGGCCGGGAGTTGGCCGATACCGTCCGGCAGCCCTGCAATGCCGATGTTGGTCGGTCGCATGGCGTTGCCGGCTGCACCCTTGGAAGGCCAAAGGCGTGTGGCGAGCGAACGCAGCACACCGCTGGCGGGTGGGCTCTTGCGTGGGGATGAAGCGGCAGAGGACATGTCAGAAGCTGGAATAGGTCTGCACCGGACGGGGGCGGTTGTCCAGCGGAGCGTTCCCGGGCTCAAAGCGGTAGCGGCCGTACACCATGAAATTGGTGGGCGCGTAGTAGGCCGAACGATCCAGCTCCAACTGTGCACCCAGTGCGAGGTGGGGGGTGACCTGGTACTCCAGTGCGCCCCTGAATGAGCGACCGAAACCCGAGCCCGAACTGCCCGCATACACCGGAACACCACCGTCGGCCGCCAGCCGGGCACGCGCCAGGGACTGCAGGAGTGCGCTCTGCGGAAAATAGTCGCTCTCGCCACTGCTGCTGCGCGAGACGGACACAGACCCGCGCGCGAGCCACGTGAGTGCGCCACGGCGTCCGCTCCACTCCAGTGGCAGGGCGACGGACACGTAGTTGCGCGGGCTGTAGTAGCCCCCGTGCCCGAAGCTGTACTCGGCCAGGTCTTTGCCATAGCGCCAGGCCGACACGGCAACCCCGAGGTTGACCACCCCGTCAGCATGACGCCATACGTCGCGGTCCAGGGCCCATCGCAGTTGCATGCGGGTGTTGGTCGCCACGTTCTTGCCGGTGAGCGCGGCCAGGCTGAGGCTCAGCGAAGTGCTGTAGGGGCCCATGTCGGTGGAGAGGCGGCCTGCAGCGCCCGTTGCCACCACGCCGCCCCATACCTGGCCTGTGATGGGGTCGCGTGCCCCTGCGTACGACAGCAGGCTGCCGGTGATGGGGCGCCGATACGCTTCGAGGTTGTAGCTGTAGCGGCCGATATCGCCGGTCTTGGACAGTCCCCCTACGACATTGGTCACCGGAAAACCTACCCCGGTGGTTCCGATGTCCCACTGGATGTCGTCGCCAACGTAGCCGAACCCCAGGTTGGACCCCTGCCCGCGTTGGCGTCGCTCGGTGGCAAACGGCGACCCGGGCGGTAGCGCCGCCACCTGCCCGTAGGTGAGCAGGTCCGGACCGTCAGCGGGAAGATCGCCCGCATCCAGCTGCACCCGATCCACGTGCAGGAAGTAGTGCCCGTCGTAGCCACGCGGCATCCACGCCACCACAGGTCGCTCCCAGCCGTGCAGGCTGGAGATGCCGTCGGTGGAGCGCTTGCTCAGTGCCTGATGTCCCGCTTCGATCCGCGGCTGGCGCCGTGCCTCGATGGCGTCGATCTCGCCCTGGATCTTGGCGACGACGGCGGGGGCGGAGGGGACGGACAGCGTGTAACTCTGCTGGAGAGCCAGTGGTCTGTCTGAATCAACCGGCGCCTGGGCCTGGCTGTCTGAGAGCGTTGCAGTCGGGGGAGTGTCCTTTCCGCGCGTCTCCAGCATGAGCGCACTGCGGAAGAACACCATGGCCTGTGCGTAGTTGCGGTTGGCCCGCTCCAGGCGCGCTGCATGCAGCAGCACGTCACTGTCCTGCGGAAAGCGGTCCAGCAAACGGGTCGCCAATGCCCGTGCCTCGTCCATGCGGCCAATGCGTTGCCAGATGCGTAGCAGTGCCAGTTGCTGCCCCACATCGCTCGGAGGGATGCGGTCTTTCAACCAGTCGGCCTCATTGGTCGCAGCCCGCCGGTCTCCGGTGTCCTGCAGTCGTGACAGGGTGTCCGCCAGCGCCATGCGAACAGACAGATCATCCGGTTGTGCGGATGCCAAAGGCTTGAGCAACTGGGCGGCATGGGCATATTCGGCTGCAGCCATGAGCAACCGTGCCTGGGTCAGGCTGCGTTGGCGTGGTGTGGAGAGTGTGTCCGGCAGGGGTGTCGCCTGGCGTGCCAGGCGCGAGGCTTCGTTGGTACGTCCGGCCTGCCGCTGCTTCTCGATGAGCCGCTCCTGGTGCGCGGTGTACAGCGCTACCAGCCGGCTTTCTTGCTCGGCGCTCCAGCCCTTGGTTTGCAGCAGGCGAGGCAATTGCTCGGCGAGGCCGGCATCGTCCTCCGCCCGGTTGAGCAGCTGTGCGTAGTCCAGCTGCGTGTCTGGCGCCAGCGTGGGGACACGCGCTGCCAGGCGATGAAAGACTGCCACGCCCCGCGCGGGCTGTGCACGGAGAAACCAGGCATTGGCAACGCTGTAGAGCAGGTCTACTTCATTGCCCGCTGTTCGCTCCGCTTGCTGTAGCAGTGCCTCGACTTCAGCTGCCGGCAGGGGTTTCAGGGCCTGCGTGACGAGCGACTTGACCTGGGAGCGCCGCACTAGCGCGCGCATGGCGTCTGTCTGATCGGTGGAGGGTATCCGCTGCATGTCTGCAAGGGCAGCGGTGTCATCGTCCAAGGCCGAACGTATCAGGGCGCGGGCATACAACATCTCGGCACTGACAGTGCCGGACGGAATACGTGCCACGCCCTCATCCATGGCGTGCAGTGCTTCCTGGGGGCGGCCCAGGCGCAAGTAAACACGTGCGAGGCGGTGCCGTAACCACGCATCGTCAGGGGTCAGTACCACGGCAGACTCCAGCGCATGCAGTGCGGGGCCCAGGCGCTGGGCCTGCAGGTCGTCCTCTGCCTGGGCCACCAGCACATCCGCCTGGGCACTGGCGAGTTTTTCGGCGAGTGTGGTGTCACGTGCAGCGGCCTCTGCCAGCAGGGACTGCGCTTTGGTCACCCGCCCGGTGCGGGCATAGAGGCTTGCCAGGCCTTTGATGGCGGAAGTGCTGTTGGGCTCCTGTTGGAGGGCCTGTTGGTAGAAATTCTCTGCCAGCGCATGGTCACCCTGCAGGTCGCGAATGCTCGCCAGGGTGGTCAATGCGTCAGCACTTTGGGGCTGCATCTGCAGTGCGCGTTCGGCCAAGCTGGCAGCGGTGACGAGTTCGTTCTGCTCGACAGCTCGGTCGGCCTGTCGCAGCAGTCCCCAGAATCTGGCGGTAGCCTGCAGGTCCTTCCAGCGGCCCTGGCGTGTGAGCGCATAGGCCTGGCTGAAGAGGTCCTGCGCCTGGGCATGCTGGCCCTGGCGCAGGCGGATCAACCCCAAGTTCCCCAGGCTCTCTCCGTCCTGGGGGCGCAAGGCCAGCGTCGCCTGGATCTGCTCTTCCGCCAGCTCCATATCGCCCTGGTCCAGTGCCGTGCGCGCTGCCTGACGGGCGATGTTGGCCGGGTCGCGGGCCGCGCGCTCTGCGCGTTCGACCGCCTGTTGCATGGCGGCCAGTCGCTCCACCATGGCGCTGTCAGCCGGATAGCGCTGCAGAAATGCGCGCACGCGGGGCAGGTTGGCGGGTGTGTTGGTCAGCCGGTCCAGGGCGCGGCGCCAGAGGTCTTGCAGCTGCTGGGCATTGGTATCGGGCTGCTTTGCCAGGGCCTCGATCTCCTGCACCACGGCCGTTGGGTTGCCACCCTGGTACATCCGCAGCTCCAGCTGTGCCAGCCGGTAGCGGGACTCCCCGGTCTGCTGGTACAGCTTGGCCAGCTGGCGCTGGGATTCGGTGCTCTGCTTGGCGGTGGAGCCCATGATTTGGTGGTACTCCAGCGCCAGTCCGCCGAGCGTGGGCGGGCCTTGCGGGAACAGCTCGCGCGCCAGGTCGGCGGCCTCGGCCTTGCGGCCTGCGCGTGCCATCAGGCGCATCTGGGCGAGTTTTTCCCGGTCGGGGCCATACACGCGCACCAGAGTTTCCAGTTCCTGGGTCAGCACATGGCTGGGGTGGCGGGCACGCAAGGTGGCCAGAGCGCGTTGGGCCTCATCGGTTTTCTTTTCGCGCAGAGCCAGGTCGCCCAGCGTTGCCAGCCCCTCAGGAGAGTTCGGGTCCATGGCCAGCAGTTTGTCCACCAGCTGGCGGGCCATGTCCGGCCGGTTCTTGCTGGCCCACAGGCGGGCGCCGCTGAGCAGCTCCGCTTCGATAGCGGGTGGGGTGCTGGCATGCACGCCGTGCTGCCCAGGCAGGCAGGCGGCGGCAAGCAGGGTCAGTGAGGGCAGCCAGCGGCGTGTACGGCGTTTCACGGTTTCCATCGCACAGTGAGTTGGCCGTTGGCGGTGAAGCGATAGTGCCCCTCCATCGCGCCCAGCCCAAACAGGCCGAGGACCTGCTCGTAGTAGGCCGTGGGGCGCAAGGGGCGGGCCTCTAGGCGCATGCGCTGCGATTGCAGGGCGCGATCATCCCCCACCGCGCGCAAAAACGGCAGGACTGCCGCCGAGAACCCGGACGGAGCGGGGCCCGAGGCCTGCGCCGTCAGGATGTCGATGGATTCCGGCGGGTATCCCTGCTCCCGCACAAAGCGGGCCATCGGCTGCAGGGTCTCCAGCAGGGCCTTGCGCCCGGGGGAGTTGGCGTGCAAGGTGCCCGCCCACAGATAGACGCGGATGGCGTTGTAGCTGCCCTGGCCTTTTTCCTTGCCCTTCTCGTCCACCAGAAAGCCCTGCTTGGTGTCGTACACGGTCCAGTCCGGCGTGAAGCCCTTGGGCGACGCGCCCTGGATGACCTTGAGCGAACTGTCCACCAGTTGCTTCCATTCGGGCTGCGGGTCCACCGCTGCCAGCCAGTGCATCAGGTGCATGGGCATGTAGCTGGGGTTCAGGCGCCAGCGACCGTCTCCCTGCGCAAAGCCTTGGGGTGCAGGCAGAAGGGTCAGTCCCAGGCCGGGCAGTTGTGCGGTTTCTTCACGCAGGATGCGGGCTGTCAGCAAGGCCGAGAGCGCGCGGTAGCTGCGCACGTTCCACAGGCGGCCAGCTTCGCCCAAGGCGTACGCAATCCAGAGGTCGGCATCAGAAGCGGCGTTGCTGTCGATGACCCCCCAAGAGCCATCGGGGCGTTTGCCCCAAAGCCAGGCCGGGAGGCGGGCGGTCATGTCGCCGTCGCACAGGTTGTTTTCCGTCCAGCGCAGTAGCTTGTCGAAGGCGGCGCGGTCGTTGGCCACCAGGGCAAAAAACAAGGCATAAGCCTGGCCCTCGGAGTACGTCTGCCCTCCCCCCGCATCGTCTGAGACGACGCGGCCGCCTTCGTTGATGAACTGGGCCTTGAAGGCCTCCCAGGCGGGCCATCCGGGGCGTTCTGCTGCGGATTGGGTTTGCGCGCGGAGACTTGGCAGCCAGGACAGCAGCGCGGCACCGCCGCCAGCCTGCAGGGCCGTGCGCCGACGGAGGGAATCAGTCATGCTGGGAGGCCAATCGGCGGCGCGCCATGGTGCGCAAGGCGCCATAAACGATGAAGGTCAGCAGAAGGCCGGTGGCGATGCCCGCCAGCGCCAGCAGCAAGGGGTGACTGTGCAGGTGGAACCACAGGCGCTGCCACCACGGCAGGTCGCCCACGTAGTACACCGGCTTGATGCGGAAGCTTTCGATGGCGTCGCCGCGCATCAGTCCCAGATCGCCGCGCAGGCTCTTGATCTTGCCCGCGTCGTTCAGGCTCTGGCTCAGCAGCCCCATGGCTTCCTTGTCCGTGGCGGTGAGGGCCACCACACTGCGCCCGCTGTGCAAAGGCGATTCAAAGCCGGTGACGGCAGCCAGCGGACCTGTGCCTTGCAACACGGCTTGCCCGCCGGACGCGGAGAGGCGGTGTTCGGACTCCAGGTTGAACAGTTCGATGAACGATCCCAGGGCCCGCTCCAGGGGCTGGACGGACCGTGCCCCGGCGGCCAGCAGCGCCGGCAGATGGTTCTTCCATTGCTCCAGCAAACCATCGGCGTCGGCCTGCGACACGATCAGGATGTCTGTGTCGCCAGCCTTGTTGGCATCTGCGGCGCGCAGCAGCTGAAAGCGGGTACCGGGATAGCCGGTCGATGCACTCATGCGGCCCACGGAGGTCAGGAAGACCTCGATGTCTGCGGTGCTGGGCTGGTTGGGCAGGATGATGGAGGTCTGGGCCAGGTCCGGCACGCGGGTGAATGGGAAGCCACTGTTGGCATAGGCCGCCAGATTGGGCATGGCCAGGTAGTGGCGAAAACCCGTGAGGTCGATGGTGGACTGTGGATCGATGGCCGCAAACAGTTCGGTCGGCGGCGCGGACTTGCAGCGGCCCAGGTCGTTGGGCGGTATCTGGAACGCGAACTGCAACTGGTTGTCGCCACCGATCATGAAAGCCGGAATCTTGAGGTCCGAACGGTTCTGGGCGTTCCCGTCGTCGAACAAGGGCAGCATCACCGTGTTCTTGCCACTGGTGCGGTCGTCTCGCGACTGCAGCGGATACGACTGGATGAACTGGTTGTTGATGGAGATGTTCAGGCTGCCATGGTCCGAAACACTGCTGGGGGTGTAGCGGTAGGCGAGGTCCAGCGGCACGCCCTTGGCGTTCCAGGTGAACAGGTCTGGGGCCATGCGGGTGTAGATGTTCACCGTGTCGTTGAGCACCGTGCCACGCAATTGCAAGTCCGAAGGACTGCCCACCAGCTCGGCCAGCTTCACGGGCCGCTGGGTGGTGATCCAGCGGGGGGCGTCATAGGGCTTGGTCAGTGCGGGATAGTCCAGCGACTTCACGGCAATGGTCTGCCCGGACAAAACCGCTTTTCCCAGGGCCAAGGCGTCGGCCGCCATCTGCAGCTGGGCGTCGTCCTTGCCCAGCACCAGCAGCAATTTGGCGCCTGGTACTTCGGGGTGGTTGACCACCGAGATCGTGGGCTCGGTCACGGGTGCCATGTCCTGCAGGAAAGCGGGACGTTGGCTGTTGGTGGCCAGCACCACGGCGTGCGAGCGGGGGAGCTGGTTTTCCAGCACCGGGAACTGGTTGCCTCGGTAGCCTGCGAGCATGCCGATCCAGCTGGCGATGGAGCCAGACGCCTTGAGTGTGCCGGTGCTGGGTTGGTTGCCAAACACAAACGGCAGCTTGACGGGGCGGTTGTCCCGGGGGTCGAAGAACGGTGCCGGCAGCAGCGCGAGGTCATTGCGCAGAGGGATCTGCCGCAGCGAAAGCTCCAGCTGGCTGTCGTTGCTGATGGTGGCCCACAGGCTGGAATGGGTGGGCGTTTCACATTCCATCGTGTAGTGGCCGATGAACTGGAAGCGGAACCGGTTGTAGTCCGTGAAATAGCGGGGGTCGATGTTCAACTCGACCGTCTGTGGTGTGCCCAGACGCTCCTTGTCCAGCACCACTGTCTGCAAGGTTTCGTCGTTGAGCATCAGCTTGAGATGCGACAGCGAAGGAATCAGCGCGGGTGACAGCGTGAAGGTCAGGCGCAGCTTGGCAGCTTCGACGATTTCGTCGCGCCGTACACCCACCCCCACGCTGGCTTCGCTCTCCACACCGCGCAAGGCGATGGGGCGCCCCACGCCCAGCTCCTTGAGGCTGACCTTCCACTGCCGCGCAGGCAACGCCGCGTTGGGGGCAGCCGGGCTTGCCCCGCTCGTGTTGTCAGTAGCCTGCGCTGCGCGGTCTGCCTCGCGTTCCTGGCGGGCCATCGCCTTCTCCTTGGTCGCGGCGTTTCGGGCCTTGCTGGTCTGGGCCTTGGCTTCAGGGGTGGGGGCGGAGATCAGCCCGGCAGTGATCAGCGCAATCAAAAGGGGGAGTGCGCGGGTAGCGGAAGTGGATTTCACAGTGTTCTTTTTGCTGGCTCGTACCTGGTGGATGGGACGCGTTGGACCCATGCCGGGGCGGTGTCACTTGTATGACAAAGTGTATCGAGGAGGCAGTGCGCGGCGGCTTCGCAAGACAGTTGTTTGCAATTGCGGGGCCGATAGCGTTGCTGCTTCACAGCAGCAAATACGCGAAGAGTGGTCGCCTGGATTCATGGTTCGAAAAAACGGTGCGCGACTGTTGCACTGTTCGGGGCCCGTGACATGGTGTGTTGTACGTCTATGGCCAGCGAACAGCAAGCAGCCCACGCGGTGGTTCTTGCAAAGACACATCCGTTGCCGCCCGTGGAGGGCGGACACCGGGGCCGTAGGCCCCAGGCGGCCAGACGATGATGCTGCCGGCGGATGACTCCTGACCCTGGCGGGCCGGGCTGCCGCTGACGGGGAAGCAATCGGTCTGAAAACAAAAAAGCCTGCTACTTATGGGTAGCAGGCTTTTTGTGCCTTGCGGCTTGATTTGGTGGGTCCTGAGTGACTCGAACACTCGACCTACGGATTAAGAGTCCGCTGCTCTACCAACTGAGCTAAGAACCCAAATCTTTAAAATTCGTCTGCATCGCTGCAGAGCCTCGAATTATGCACTAGTTTTTGCGATCTTTGCAACTCGCGCCCAAAAATTATTGCATCGCATTGCGGCTGGCCAGTTCCACAAAGAGGCCGCTGTGGTCCAGTTCGCCCAGGCCGTGGTCCACGCCCTCGGCATACAGCGCCTCAAAAAGGGCCGTGATGGGGGCATCGAAGCCGGTCTCTCGGGCAGTGGCCAACGCATTGCGCATGTCCTTCAACTGAACGGCCATGCGGCCCCTGGGGGCAAAGTCGCGTTCCACCATGCGCTGGCCATGCAGCTGCAGGATGCGGCTGTCGGCAAAACCACCGCTGATGGCTTCGCGGACCTTGGCCATGTCGGCGCCTCCCTTGGCGGCAAACAGCAGGGCTTCGGCCACGGCGCCGATGGTGATGCCCACAATCATCTGGTTGGCCAGCTTGGCCAGCTGACCCGCACCGTGCGGCCCGACATGGGTGGAGCGGCCCAGGCAGGCGAATACGGGCTGGGCGCGCGCAAAGTCCTCGGGGCGGCCACCGGCCATGATGGCCAGGGTACCGGCCTCGGCCCCGACGGTGCCTCCTGATACCGGTGCGTCCAGGTGGGCCACGCCCAGCTCGCCCAGGCGGGCCGCGTGGTCGCGCGCCTCGCTGGGCTGGATGGAGGCCATGTCGATGAAAAGAGCGCCCGGGCGCATGGCCTGGGCTGTGCCTTGCTCAAACAGGACCTGGCCGACGACCGGCCCGTTTTCGAGCAAGCTGATGGCCACATCGGCGTCCTTGACGGCATCGGCAGGGCTGCTGTGCACGGTGACACCCCATTGCGTCAGCGGTTCTGCCTTGGCGCGGGTGCGGTTCCATGCGTGTACCTGGTGGCCTGCTTCGCTGAGGCGTCGGGCCATGGGCAGCCCCATCATGCCAATGCCAAGAACGGCGATACGAAGCGGAGTGGTAGTCATGGCGTTGTTCTTCTTGGGAAAGGAGTTCAAGAGCGTCTCTGTTGCCATCATGTGCCTTTTTGGCGCTGCAGTCTGTCACGGAGCTTGCAGCGCACAGCGATTGGCCAGATGATTCTGCAGCGCCAGCGCCGTCCCTGCGTCTGCCGAGCCTGTGGGCCGGGCCGCGGTATGGCACCGAAGGCCGCTCACACAAACCGGAGACCCTTGCCCATGACCTTGCCCCTGTACGACCCCGCCTGGCTGGAGCGCATGTACAACAACCGCGCCCTGGTCCCTGACCACATGGACTACTTTGAGCGCTGGGCCCGGGACTCCGCCCAGGTGCGCGCCAACATTCCCTGTGCGCTCGATGTCGCTTATGGAACCGGTGTGGGTGAAACCCTGGACGTGTTCCCCTCCGCCCGCACCACCGGTGGACCGGTGCCGGTGCTGGTGTTCATTCACGGGGGCTACTGGCGGTCGCTCGACAAATTCGACCACTCGTTCATCGCGCCGCCCTTCACCCAGGCCGGGTTTTGTGTGGTGGTGGTGAACTACGCGCTGTGCCCGGGCACCCCCGATGCGCCGGTGAACATTCCCCACATTGCGCGGCAGATGGAAAAGGCGCTGGGCTGGGTGTGGCACCAGATCGCCGCCCATGGTGGCGACCCCCGGCGGATCACCGTGGCGGGGCACTCGGCGGGCGGGCAGCTGGCGGCCCTGCTGCTCACCAGCGTGTGGCCCCTGATCGGCAAGGGCTTGCCCGACGGCCTGGTGCGCAATGCGCTGTCGATCTCGGGGGTGCACGACCTGGAGCCCATCATGCACACGCCCATGTACCAGTCGGTGTTGCACCTGACTGAGCAGCAGGTGCTGCAGTGCAGCCCCGCACGTTTGCTGGAGCCGCCCACGGGCACGCTGTATTGCGCCGTGGGGGGCGATGAAAGCCCCGAATTCCTGCGCCAGAACCAGCTCATGCAGGACGCCTGGGGCAGCCATTTTGTGCCCCGCAGCGTAGCCTTGCCGGGGTTGAACCACTTCAGCATCGTCGATGCCCTGGCCAAGCCGGGGCATGACCTGCACCACATGGCGCAGAACCTGCTGCGGGCCTGAGAACAGGTTCTCCTACCGGGCGGCGGCTCGCGCCCGGTGGGTGGGTTACATCAGCAGGTGCTCGCCTGCGTTGTCGCCGCCCAGGATCACGTAGTTGACCTTGCGCACATCCATCAGCTTGGTGCCACCCGCATAGCTGATGGAGCTTTGCACGTCCTGCTCCATCTCAATGAGCGTTTCGGCCAGCTTGCCCTTGATGGGCTCCAGGATGCGTTTGCCTTCGACGTGCTTGTATTCGCCCTTGTTGAAGTCGCTGGCCGAGCCGTAGTACTCCTTGAACAGCGCGCCGTCCACTTCCACCGTCTTGCCCGGTGATTCCTCATGGCCGGCAAACAGCGAGCCAATCATCACCATGCTGGCGCCAAAGCGGATGCTCTTGGCAATGTCGCCATGGCTGCGGATGCCGCCGTCGGCAATGATGGGCTTGGTGGCCACGCGGGCACACCACTTCAGCGCGCTGAGCTGCCAGCCGCCCGTGCCAAAACCTGTCTTGAGCTTGGTGATGCACACCTTGCCCGGGCCCACGCCCACCTTGGTGGCGTCGGCGCCCCAGTTTTCCAGGTCGATGATGGCTTCGGGGGTGGCCACGTTGCCGGCAATCACAAACGACTGCGGCAGGTGCTTTTTCAGGTAGCCGATCATGTTCTTCACGCTGTCGGCATGGCCGTGGGCGATGTCGATGGTGATGTACTCGGGCGTGATGCCCTGTGCCACCAGCTGGTCCACCGTGGCGTAGTCGGGTTGCTTCACGCCCAGCGAGATAGACGCGTAGCAGCCCTTGGCATGCATGTCCTTGACGAACTGGACGTTGTCCAGGTCAAAGCGGTGCATGACGTAGAAATAGCCGTTCTGTGCCATCCAGGTGCAGATGGTTTCGTCCACCACGGTCTTCATGTTGGCCGGCACCACCGGCAGGCGGAAGCGGCGGCCACCCAGCTCCACGCTGGCGTCGCATTCCGAGCGGCTTTCCACGCGGCACTTGCGGGGGAGCAGCAGGATGTTGTCGTAGTCGAAGATTTCCATGAGATTCCAAGCTCCATAAAGGGACGCCGCCAAACTATTTCGACGGCGGTGGGCGCTTGGCTGTCAGACCGGCTTTGCGGGAGTGAACGTGACAGTCACTCCGAACCCTGCTGAGCGCAGGCACAAAAAACCGGGCGTCAAGAAACTTGGGCCCGGTGATTGATTCTACCCGCCTGACAAATGGCCGTCATAACGGCCCCGGTATTACCTGCATACGGATTGCGCAGCCGCCACGATCTGGCCCGACGCATCCTGTACCCAGCCGACCAGGTGCAGCCGTTCGGCCCGCGCGCCTTCGGGAATGCGCATGGACCGGGTCTCCATCCAGGCCCACGGTTTGCCTGGGGTGCGAGCTTGCCGCTGGGCGGGGAGCCACTCGCCCTCGAACGCGTTGCGCACGACATGGCGGGGCACCACCGTGCCGTCCGTGCCGGCGGCGATGGCTTCCACCAGCAGCAGGTGAAAGGCAAAGGGGGCTGCGGCCACCTTGCGCTGTGGCTTCGCAGCGGAAGGCGCGAAGTTGATGCCCACACCCACATAGTCATTGAACGCCACCCCGTGGGCCACGCGCAGCCTGCCACGTGCGTCCACATCGACGGTGCTGATGTGTACGTCAGTGGAGGTGGGGGGCTTGCGCCCCAGGGCTTGCAGGCGGGTCAGCGCGTCGGTCGAGGCCGCAGCCGACAGGGGGGCGTCGTCGCCCGCCTTGCCCGGCACGATCCAGTCCAGCACCAAGGCACCTGCCTTGGCTGACGGTGCCGGGGTGGCCGCATCGCCCCAGCAGGACTCGCAGTCGGCGCTGATGAAGCGCTCGAACACGGCCACAGGCCTGGGGGTGCCGTCGCTGCTGCAACTGGCCTGGGCCATCGCCTGGGGGGCGTGCGCCAGGGCCAGCCACAGGCTGGCCAAGGTGAGGGCAATGTTTTTCATGGTGCGAGGCGGCGTGGGGCAGGGTGCTTTCTACAATGGCTGGATGTTCCCACAAGACCCGTTTTCGGGTGCGCCAGATGCCCTGGTGCCCCCACACTCCGGTGCGCCCTCGGCCGCATCCCCCCTTCTGGCCCACCTGAACGATGAACAACTGGCTGCGGTGACCTTGCCCGCAGGCCATGCGCTCATCCTGGCGGGGGCGGGGTCGGGCAAGACCCGGGTGCTGACCACCCGCATTGCCTGGCTGCTGCAAAACGGCTACGCCACGCCCGGTGGCATTCTGGCCGTCACATTCACCAACAAGGCTGCCAAGGAGATGGTGGCCCGCCTGTCGGCCATGCTGCCGGTGAACGTGCGTGGCATGTGGATTGGCACCTTCCACGGCCTGTGCAACCGGCTGCTGCGCGCGCATCACAAGGCAGCGGGGCTGCCGCAGTCGTTCCAGATCCTGGATACGCAAGACCAGCTCTCGGCCATCAAGCGCCTGTGCAAGCAGCACAACGTGGACGAGGAGCGCTTTCCTCCCAAGCAGCTGTCGTACTTCATCGCCAGCTGCAAGGAAGAGGGCATGCGTCCCGGCGACGTGCCCACGCACGACAGCGACGCCCGCAAGAAGGTCGAGGTCTACCAGCTGTACGAAGAGCAATGCCAGCGCGAAGGCGTGGTGGACTTCGGCGAGCTGATGCTGCGGTCTTACGAGCTGCTGCGCGACAACGACCCGATCCGCGAGCACTACCAGCGCCGGTTCCAGCACATACTGGTCGATGAGTTCCAGGACACCAACAAGCTGCAGTACGCCTGGCTCAAGCAACTGGCGGGCAACGACGTGGGCGGGCGCTATGAAGCGCGCGGTAGCGTGATAGCCGTGGGCGACGACGACCAGAGCATCTATGCCTTCCGTGGCGCGCGCGTGGGCAACATGACCGACTTTGTGCGCGAGTTTGATGTGCAGCGCCAGATCAAGCTGGAGCAGAACTACCGCAGCTACAGCAACATCCTCGACTCGGCCAACCACCTCATCAGCCACAACAGCCGCCGCCTGGGCAAGAACCTGCGCACCACCCAAGGTGCTGGCGAGCCCGTGCGCGTGTACGAGGCCAGCTCTGACCTGGCCGAGGCGCAGTGGATGGTGGACGAGATCAAGCAGTTGGTGCGCAACGACGGCTTTGAGCGCAAGGAGATTGCCGTGCTCTACCGCAGCAATGCGCAAAGCCGGGTGATCGAATCGGCATTGTTCAATGCCAGCGTCCCCTACCGTGTGTACGGCGGCCTGCGGTTTTTTGAGCGTGCCGAAATCAAGCATGCGCTGGCCTACCTGCGCCTGTTGGAGAACCCGCACGACGACACCAGCTTCACGCGCGTCGTCAACTTTCCTCCGCGCGGCATTGGCGCGCGCAGCATCGAGGTGCTGCAGGACGCGGCCCGCGCCGCGGGCTGCTCGTTGCACGATGCGGTGAGCGCCGTGCCCGGCAAGGCGGGGGCCAACCTGGGCGCGTTTGTGGCCATGGTGGATGTGCTGCGCGAGCAGACCCAGGGCCTGAACCTGCGCGGCATCATCGAGCAGATGCTCGAATCCACGGGGCTGGTGGAGCACTTTCGCACCGAGAAGGAAGGCGCCGACCGCATCGAGAACTTGGAGGAACTGGTCAACGCCGCCGAGAGCTTTGTCACGCAAGAGGGCTTCGGCCGTGACGCGGTGGCGCTGCCGCTGGACGAGCACGGCACGCCGCTCATCCAAAGCGCGGTCAGCCAAGGGCTGGACCTGAACGCGCCCGTACTCGACGAGCCTTTGAAACCCGCTGTGCCCGGCATCGTGGACGCCGACACCGGCGAAACCCTCTCGCCCCTGGCCGCCTTCCTGACCCACGCCGCACTCGAAGCCGGTGACAACCAAGCCCAGGCTGGGCAGGACGCTGTGCAGCTCATGACGGTGCATGCCAGCAAGGGGCTGGAGTTTGACTGCGTGTTCATCGGTGGCATGGAGGAGGGCCTGTTCCCCCACGAGAACTCCGCCAGCGACCGCGACGGCCTGGAGGAGGAGCGCCGCCTGATGTACGTGGCCATCACCCGCGCGCGCAAGCGCCTGTACCTGAGCCACTCGCAAACGCGCATGCTGCACGGGCAGACGCGCTACAACATCAAGAGCCGGTTTTTTGACGAGCTGCCCGAAGCGGCCCTCAAGTGGATCACGCCCAAGCAGCAGGGCTTTGGCTCGTATGCGCCTAGTTTTGCTACTAATTCAGGAGCTGGTGGTGTATATGGATCTAGCGCTAGAGGCCAATTTGGCTTCAAATCCGAGACGTTTGCCAGCCCCCCGGTGCCTGTGCAGAAGGCGGCACCATCGCACGGCCTGCGCGCGGGGATTGCCGTGTTCCACACCAAGTTTGGCGAGGGCAAGGTGCTGGCCATTGAAGGCACCGGCGACGACGCACGTGCACAGGTCAACTTTCCGCGCCACGGCACCAAGTGGTTGGCGCTGTCGGTGGCCAAGCTGACGGTGGTCGAATAGCGCGTTTTGAGCCAAATCGCCTGCTAGCGCTAGTACCTTATGCCCTGGTAGCTATTGTTTGTATAGCAAACCGGGGCCGCCAATGACAACGGGGCCCTGAGGCCCCGTTGGTTTTTGAAGCGGGCCGCACCGGGTGCAGCCCTGTTGGCCCTTCGCTCAGGCTGAGTTCAGGCCTGGTTCAGGCTGGGCTGCTTGGCCGCTGCCGTCAGGTAGCCCACGGCCGCGCCGTTCTTGTTCTTGTAGTTGGCCTTGATCATCGGGTCCAGCGTGTCCTTGACCACGCTGTGGATGGCGCCCCAGTCACCGGCGTGTTGGAAGTTGCTCATGATGTACGTCCAGCCGTTGATCTCGTCCACGGCGTGCAGGCCGGTGGACTCGCCGCCCGAGGGGATCGACATCACGCGCGACAGCTGCTTGGTGTCCACGTTGTAGGCCCACAGGAAGTTGTTGACGTGCTGGCTGCTGTCCTCGCCGATGAACAGCGTGCGCATCTTTTCGGAGAACTTGAGGTTGTCCGGGTTGGCGATGTTGTTGGGGTTGGCGGTGTTGCCCAGGGCGTCGGCGGTGATGTCTTCACCGGCCAGCAGCACCTTGGTGTCCACGGGCATCCATTCGCTGTTGATGGTGCCGCCGGCGGTGTCCTTCTGGCCACCCTTGAGGTTCAGCGCCATCACGGCACCAGCCACCAGTTGCTTGGGCACCGAGATGCCGTTGCCCGGCACGTTGGCGGCGTTGCCTGCCACCATGGACGACTGGATGTTCTGCAGCGCAGAGTAGGCAATCTTGTCCTTGGCGTTGACCGTGGTGCCTTCCATCTTGGTGAAGCCCAGGCTGGCGCCCAGGTAGGCGGCGTAGCGGTGGGTTTCCAGGAAGGCGGCAGCCTTTTCCATGCCGGGGTTCAGCTTGATCCACTCGGTCTTGCCGTTGGCCACGATCTTGGTGTAGCTGGCATCGGCCGGGTCGGTGGTCTTCACGGTCATGATGTCCGTGGGCTTGAGCGTGTTGGCCAGGTTCTCGATCTCGGCGCTGGTGGCCGAGCCCATCTTGATCCAGGTGAGGGGCGCTGCCGTGCCGACCTTGGGGTCGATGGAGAAGCCGCTGCCCACCTTGGCCACGTACAGCGTGCCGGACGAAAGGTCTTTTTCCTTGTCGGCCACGAACACGAAGTAGCCGCTATTGGTGGCGTCGTCGCCCATCAGCGCCGTGCGGTTGTCAGGCATCACCTGCACCAGCTCGTGCGAGATGCGGCCCATGCAGAAATGCTTCTTGATGCTGGCGGTGCCGTCGGGGTTCACCGTCACTTCGGGCATGTGGCCGTAGTGGTAGGGGTTGGCCTTGGTTTCGTCGCCATACAGGTTCTTGCTGTAGGCCTTGAACATGGCGTTGCTGGCAATGCTGAACGCATCGGGTTCGTACTCTTCGCTCGACAGGTGGGTGCCCCAGGGCGACAGGCTGGCGCCGCAGGTGATCCACAGGCCGTGCACCTTGGAGGTGTCCACGTTGTGGTACTTCACCAGGCTCAGCTTGCCGGTGGTCTGGTCCTGGTCCAGCGTCAGCACGGCGATGGGCGAGGGCAGCTTACCGTACATGTCGGTCTTGCCGTCTTGCGCCCAGGTGGTGTATTCAAACTGCACCACGGCAAACACGGCCTTGCCCTTGAGGCCGGTCACGGTGGGGTTGGCCACAGTCAGCAGCGAGGTGCCGTCGGGCGAGTCCGAGAAGTATTGGCGCTCCTTGCCAGCCACCGTGGCGTCGATGATGGGCTTGTTGTTGATGTCGTAGTAGCCACCCGACAGGATGGTGCCGCCCTTGCCGTCGGACACCATGTCGCCCGTCACGAAGAACGGCTGGTAAGCCAGCTGGTACGAGCGCACCGAATCGTCGCTGAGCTTGATGTTGAGCGTGGAGCCCACGGTGGTGGTGGCCATGGCAGCGGCGTTGGCCAGGGTGGGGGCTGCCATCGACGTGAAGCTGGCCGACACAAAGCTGGGCGCGGCGGAGTCGCTGCCACCGCAGGCGGTCAGCAGGGCGGCCGAGGCGCTGGCGCTGAGCGGCAGCATGGGAACGCCGGCCAGCAGTTGCAGGGCCTTGCGGCGGGTGGGCATCGTCGGTTGGGTCATTTTCGGGGTGTTTCCAAGTGGGTATGCGAACGGGCATGCCACGCCCTGATCCGACCAGGAGCCTTGTTGGAAAGGCGTGTGGAACGGGTGGCATGGAATCCAGGCCGCGATCCTAGGAACGCCCCGTGACAGTGGTTTGACGTTTGTGTGACGGTTTGACGCAGTGCATGGCGCACTGCGTAACTGCACCCCCAGGCGCGCCGCACAGCCATCGCGGCGAGCGCTGCGGCTCAGCGCGGCAGAGTACCGCTGAGCAGCGTTCAGTCCCGGGAGCCGGGCGGGCCGTAGGAGTTGCCAGTTCCGTAGTTGTTGGCCGGTGCGGCCGCGCCACCGCTGCCATCCTTGATGCCCTTGCGGCCTGACACCTGCCACGCGGTGCGCTGGTTGACCAGCCCCGCCAAGAACTCCATCTCTTCGTCCGTGTGATTGATGGCACCGGCCGGAGTCAGCAGCCGGCCATTGCGGGGTGCGGGCTCGGCCCAGAACGACTGGTGGTAGCTGGACTGGCTCAACAGGCGCTCGCCGCCTGCCGTCAGCTCCACCGTGCCATAACAGTTGCAAAGGTAGCCGCGCTGGTCCTGGTCGGCAAACACCTCGGCGTACACGCCGGTGCCGCGGATGCCTGCGGTGGCCGTGGGCAGCGCAATCTGCCGGTCGGGGCCACGCCCCCACACGGTGGCCACCGCACCGCTGAGCAGGCGCAGCAGCTTGACGGCGGTGGGGGTGTCGCTCTCCATCGCCATGCGCGAGTTCTGCCGCACCATGAAGGCGCTGTCTCCCACTGAGAACACCAGGCTGGCGCCCGGCCCGGTCTCAATGCGGTCGTTGGCGGTGATGGTGTGCTGCGCCGTTAGGGGCTCGCCATTGCGCAGCACATCGCCGCGCACTTCCACGATATTGCTGCGCGCCTGCGCATGGGCGGCAGCCCAGCCACCGCCCGCTACCCACAGCGCGGCGGCCTGCACCACGCTGCGGCGCTGGAACCAGACCAGCTCTTCGTCAGAGCGGCCCTGCAGGTGGTGCGTCAGGGGGGCTGGGGGGCGGGTTGTCATGGGGCGCCTCTTCTTGCTGCGGGGTGTAGGGGGGCTCGAAGCAGTCGCGGAAGGTGAAGACCACCGAGGTGAAGAACATGGCCGCCAACATCATGGCAGCGCCCACCATGATGCCACCGGCCATCGATCCCGCAAGCCCCGCCACAGCCAGCAGGGCCGACACGATGCTGACCACCAGCCCGCCCAGCAAAAACACCCCCAGCCAGCCCAGGCCGTAGACGAGGAACGCGCCAAAGTTGCGCACGCAGGCCACGATGGAGAAGAACAGCGCCTTGACCGGCGGCACGCCATGCCAGTGCACGAGGCCCGGTGCATGCCAGAACAGCAGCGACAGGGGCAGGTACAGCAGCATAGACAGCCACATGGCGCGCTGGAAGTCCGGGTTCTCGGCAATCTCTCGGGTCATGGGCGCGCCACCCAGGTAAACCTGCGCAAACTGGCCGCCGTCCAGCAGGGCCGACAAGCCCATGATGCCGAGAAAAGCCACCGCATACAGCACACCCAGTGTGAGCATGTCGCGCAGCCGCTCGCGCCCGGTGCGAAAGGCCACCAGCAGCACCGTGGGCATCGGAAACCGCCCTTGCGATGCCTGCGCTGCCGCCACCATCATGGCCAGCGTGGCAGACGGCAGCAGTGCCAGTGCAATGGCCGGACCCACCAGCGGGATCATGGTGGCCAGCGACATGGCCGCCATGGTCATGAAGAACAGCGCAGCCAGCGCCATGGGCTGCCGCCAGAACGCCCGAACGCCGAGCTTGACCCAGGCCATGCCGGTGCGCGCGGGGACGATATGGAGTTTCATGAATACGTTGGAAAGGAAGAGGGGCCTGCACCGCCGACTGCGCCCCAGCGCCCATGGGGGGCACCTAGCGGCATCTGATGTCGAGTGGGCGAATAAGGTCGAATTTACCCCACTGCCCCAAACCGGTGGCGGGGTCAGGGGTTAGAGGCTGCCCGCCTGTGGTGGGATCAGCCCGCGCGTACGGGCAGGGCCAGGCGCCCGCGCAGCACGCGCTCGAAGTGCGTGGGGTCGTGGGGTTTGAGCATGGAGGCCTCGCGCGGCAGGTAGAAGTCCCACAGGCGCGAAATCCAGAACCGCAGCGCCCCTGCGCGCAGCATGGCGGGCAGCAACTCGCGCTCGGCGGCCGTCAGCGGACGCACGGCCTGGTAAGCGTCCAGCATGCGCGTGGCGCGCTCGGCATCGTGGGCGCCGGTGGGCAGGTCGATGCACCAGTCGTTCAGGCACACGGCCAGGTCAAACAGCCAGGTGTCCACACCTGCAAAGTAGAAGTCGAAGAAGCCCGTCAGCTCTTCCCCCTCGAACATCACGTTGTCGCGGAACAGGTCGGCATGCACGGGCCCGCGCGGCAGGGCGGCATAGGCGGAGCTGGCGGCCACATGGTTCTGGTAGGCCAGCTCGGACCGCAGCAATGCGGCCTGTGCGTCGTCAATGTGGGGCAGCACCACCGGCACCGTCTCGTTCCACCAGGGCAGCCCGCGCAGGTTGGGCTGGTGGCGGTCAAAGTCGCGGCCCGCCAGGTGCATGCGGGCCAGCATGGTGCCCACGGCCGCGCAGTGCACGCCCTGCGGGGCCAGCTGGCTCTTGCCGCGCAGCTTGTTGACCACGGCGGCGGGTTTGCCACACACGGTGTGCAGGATGTCGCCGTTCTTGTCGGCACGCGGGTCGGGCACGGGCACGCCGCCGTGCGCCAGGTGCTTCATCAGGTACAGGTAGAAAGGCAGCTGCTCGGCCGTGAGGCGCTCGAACAGTGTCAGCACGAACTCGCCCTGGTCGCTGGTCAGAAAGTAGTTGGTGTTCTCGATGCCGCCCTCAATGCCGCGCAGCTCCACCAGCTCGCCCAGTTGCAAACGGCGCAGCAACTCGCGCGCCTCGGGATTGGAGACTTCGGTAAAAACGGCCATCGCTCAGGGGGTCGAAGAAAAGAGAGAAGGGGAAGGGGCGGGACAACGGGCGGGGCTCAACCGGTGGCAACGCAGTGCGTGCGCGCCACCCTGCCACCCATCAGAACTTGAACACGTTCCAGACGCGGGGCGCCGTGGTGGTTTCAGCGCCATTGTTGCCACCGGCGCGGCTGCGCGCGCCATCAGGCGACTGCACTTCGTAGGCGGGCAGGTTGCCGGTCTTGGGCTGCACCGAGATGTTCTGGGTTTGCCCGCCGACCCGCAGCTCGTCCACACGGCTGCCTGCGTCTTCGATCTGGATGCGCTCCGTGCGCTGGTTGGTGCGACCAGACAGGGGCTCGGGATCGGGCAGCGCATCGCGCTGGTTACCAGCGCCTGCGGTGGTGGCAGCGGGGGATGGGGACGGGGTTTGGGCCAGGGCATTGCCGCAGGCCATGCCCAGCAGCAGGAGAAGGTGAACAGCGCGCATCGGGCGATTGTAGAGCGCCGCCCGGCGGGCGCTGCCCGTGCACAATTGCCGGATGAGCAACAAAAAGACCCTGGTGCTGGTGGACGGCTCCAGCTACCTCTACCGCGCCTTCCACGCCATGCCCGACCTGCGGGCCGTGCCGGGCGACCCTACAAGCCCTGCCACCGGTGCCATTCGCGGCATGATCAACATGATGCAGGCCCTGCGCAAAGAGGTGACGGCCGACTACGCCGTGTGCGTGTTCGACGCCTCGGGCCCCACCTTCCGCGACGCGCTGTACACCGAATACAAGGCCACGCGCTCGCCCATGCCCGACGACCTGCGCAGCCAGATCGAGCCCATCCACCAGGTGGTGGACCTGCTGGGCTGGAAGGTGGTGGCCGTGCCCGGCGTGGAGGCCGACGACGTGATCGCCACCCTGGCCCACACGGCCGCAGCGCAGGGCATTGAAGTCATCGTGTCCAGCGGCGACAAAGACCTGAGCCAGCTGGTCAACGAGCACATCACCATCATCGACACCATGAGCGGCAAGCGCCGCGATGTGGCGGGCGTGACGGCAGAGTTTGGCGTGCCGCCCGCGCTGATGGTGGACTACCAGGCGCTGGTGGGCGACACCGTGGACAACGTGCCCGGCGTGACCAAGGTGGGCCCCAAGACCGCCGCCAAGTGGCTGGAAGAATATGGCTCGCTCGACAACCTGATTGCCAACGCCGACGCCATCAAGGGCGTGGCGGGCAACAACCTGCGCGAGGCCATCGCCAGCGGCCAGCTGGCCTTGAGCCGCCAGCTCGTCACCATGAAGACAGACTGCGCGCTGGCCGACCACATCCCCGGCCTGCCCGCGTTTGACGACATCACGCTGGACGCGCCGGACAACGAGGGCCTGCTGCCGTTTTACGAAAAGTACGGCTTCAAGGGCCTGGCTGCTGCCATCAAGGGCGCTACTGCTTCTGCCACCACAGCCCCCACCGTTGCCATGCCCGGCCAAAGCGGCGACCTGTTTGCCGACCATTCCGCCAGCACCGTGGCCGAAGAAGCCCAGCACCGCACGGTGGTGTACGACACCATCCTCAACTGGGCCGACTTTGACCAGTGGCTGGAGCGCCTGCACAAGGCCCCGCTCACGGCCATCGACACCGAGACAGACTCCCTCGACGAAATGCGCGCGCAAATCGTCGGCATCAGTTTCAGCGTGCAGCCCGGCGAAGCCGCCTACATCCCTCTGCGCCACGAAGGCCCCGATGCGCCCGCGCAACTGCCGCTGGATGAAGTCCTCGCCCGCCTCAAGCCCTGGCTGCAAGACCCCAAGCACCACAAGCTGGGCCAGCACATCAAATACGACCGCCATGTGTTCGCCAACCACGGCATTGAAGTGCAGGGCTACGCGCACGACACCATGCTGCAAAGCTACGTGCTGGAAGTGCACAAGCCGCACAACCTGACCAGCCTGGCCGAGCGCCACACCGGCCGCAAAGGCATCACCTACGAAGACCTGTGCGGAAAAGGAGCGCACCAGATCCCGTTTGCCCAAGTGCCGGTGGACAAGGCCGCCGCCTACTCGTGCGAAGACTCCGACCAGACCCTGGACGTGCACAACGCCCTGTGGCCCCTGCTGCAGGCCGACGACAAACTGCGCTTCATCTACGAACTGGAGATTGCCAGCAGCGAAGCCCTGTACCGCATTGAACGCAACGGCGTGCTGATCGACGCGCCCACGCTGGCCGCCCAAAGCCACGAGCTGGGCCAGCGCATCCTGCAGCTTGAAACCGAGGCGTACGAGATTGCAGGCCAGCCCTTCAACCTGAGCAGTCCCAAGCAGCTCGGCGAAATCTTCTTCGACAAGCTGGGCATGCCCGTGGTGAAGAAGACCGCCACCGGCGCCCGCAGCACCGACGAAGAAGTGCTGGAAAAGCTGGCCGAGGACTACCCCCTGCCCGCCAAGCTGCTGGAGCACCGGTCGTTGAGCAAGCTCAAAGGCACCTATACCGACAAGCTGGCGCAACTGGCCCTGCCACGCACCGGCCGCGTGCACACCCACTACGCGCAGGCTGTGGCGGTGACTGGGCGCTTGTCCAGCAACGACCCCAACCTGCAGAACATCCCCATCCGCACGCCCGAAGGCCGCCGCGTGCGCGAGGCCTTCGTAGCGCCCGCAGGCCGCGTGATTGCCAGCGCCGACTACTCGCAGATCGAGCTGCGCATCATGGCCCACCTGAGCGGCGACCACTCGCTGCTGCACGCCTTCCACGCCGGGCTGGACGTGCACCGTGCCACCGCCGCTGAAGTGTTTGGGGTGGAGGTCGATCAGGTGTCCAGCGAGCAACGCCGCTACGCCAAGGTCATCAACTTTGGTCTCATCTACGGCATGAGCAGCTTTGGCCTGGCCAAGAATTTAGGCATCGAGACCAAGGCCGCCGCCGCCTACATCGACAAATACTTCCAGCGCTACCCCGGCGTGAAGCAGTACATGGACGACACCAAGGCCGCCGCCAAATCCATGGGCTATGTCGAAACCGTGTTTGGCCGCCGCCTGTACCTGCCCGAGATCAATTCCCCCAATGGCCCCCGCCGTGCCGGGGCCGAGCGTGCTGCCATCAACGCCCCCATGCAGGGCACCGCGGCTGACCTCATCAAGCTCGCCATGGTGGCTGTGCAAAAAGAGCTGGACGCCCACAAGCCGGACATCCAGATGATCATGCAGGTGCACGACGAACTGGTGTTTGAGCTGCCCGAGGGCGAGGTGGACTGGCTTAAGACCCACATCCCGCGCCTGATGGCGGAAGTGGCGGCGCTGAAGGTGCCGTTGCTGGCTGAGGTGGGGGTGGGGGCTAATTGGGATAAGGCGCATTGAGGCGGCGCGGGCTATCAGATTCTCAGATTCATTAATTCACTATGTCCAAAGCGCCGCGTAAGTACTCAACCGAATTTGTGCTGAATATCTATTCGACGGATCCGGCCATGATCTCGCCCGCGCATCTTGATGACCTCGTGTATGAGAGCGATGAAGCACGGGAGCAGATACGAAACTCAAATATCTACTTGATTCTCAAGCGACCACGAATTGCCTTTGTCCCCGGTAGCATTTCGATCCGAGATCGGGAAGTAGTCGGCGAGTTGTCCGTTCAACTCGAAGACAAAGCCCCTACCTTTCCTTTCCGCCTCTGCGGGGAGCTTCCTGCCGAAGTCTCATCGGTGGCTGCTCTCAAGTACCCATACACGAAACTCTCTTTTTTGTCGTCAGGTGGTGACACGCTGATGACTGTGCCTGTCGCATACCTTCTCAAGCATTGCGAGGCACAACTAAACGGCCTAGACAGTCAAGAAGTCGTGTATGTAGGTCAAGCATTTGGAACGGCTGGTGAAAGATGTGCAATCGAACGCCTGTCCTCTCATTCAACTCTGCAAAAAATCCTTGCCGATATTTCAGCAAATGAGCCCCACATGGAGGTTTTGCTTGCGCTCTACAGTTTCGGCTTCCATCGATTTATTATGAGTATCGATGGCATAAACCCCGCCTTGATTGACGGGGATGCTGATAAGCAGCATTACCAAAAAGTACTTCAGTCGCAGTTCAAGCGGTCAATGAGGGTTTCCCTTGCCGAAGCCGCACTAATCCGACATTTCGAACCTAAGTACAACAAGCAGTACAAGACAGGCTTCCCTCATAAGCGACAGAAGATTCTGGAAAAACTCTATGACTTCGACTTTGCGGGTTTGGTTGTCGAGGCAAGCGTTGAAGACCATCGCATGCATTTGTATTCAGAGAAGCAGAGTCCAAAATCTCATCACATAGCCAAGTTCGACTTGCATGAGCCGGCCACTCGTCGGAGCTTCTTTTACGCAGAGCCTTAAAAAACGAGCACGGATGGGTCGGTGAGAAAAACGTCTCAAATGGCCTCTGCAGAGAGCATTCGCCCCCAACCCCAACCTGCAACGAATCAGTCCGATCTTTAAACTGCTTTAACACCAGCTGGCAAACCCGCCAGTTTTGACTGTCTTGTCTGGAGCCCTCATGTCCACCCCCTACACCCCCCCCGCAATCTGGCAATGGAACAAAGAAAACGGCGGCCAGTTCGCCAGCATCAACCGACCCATCGCCGGGGCGACGCATGACAAGGAATTGCCCGTGGGGCGCCACCCGCTGCAGCTTTACTCGCTGGGCACACCCAATGGCGTGAAGGTGACCGTGATGCTGGAAGAGCTTCTGGCGCTGGGCCACAGCGGTGCGGAGTACGACGCGTGGCTGATCCGCATCAACGAGGGCGAGCAGTTTGGCAGCGGGTTCGTGTCGGTGAACCCCAACTCCAAGATCCCGGCCCTGCTGGACCGCACCGACCCCGCCAACCCGGTGCGAGTGTTCGAGTCCGGCGCCATCCTGATGTACCTGGCTGAAAGGTTCGGTAGTGCCTTTTTGCCCAAAGACGGCGCTGCGCGTGCCGAGTGCCTGTCGTGGCTGTTCTGGCAGATGGGCAGTGCACCTTTCGTGGGCGGCGGGTTTGGGCATTTTTATGCCTATGCGCCGGTCAAGATCGAGTACGCGATTGACCGTTATGCGATGGAGGCCAAGCGCCAGCTCGATGTGCTGAACCAGCGTCTGGCGGTCAATGAGTACGTGGCGGGCGATGAGTACACGGTGGCCGATATCGCGATCTGGCCCTGGTATGGTCTGCTGGTGAAAGGCCAGGCCTACAACGCAGGCGAGTTTTTGCAGGTGCACGAATACACGCATGTGGTGCGCTGGGCCGAGCAGGTGGCCAAGCGCCCGGCGGTGCAGCGGGGGCGCAAGGTGAACCGTGTTCAGGGCGACCTGGCCAGCCAGTTGCGCGAGCGGCATGAGGCCAGCGACTTTGACACCAAGACGCAGGACAAGATCGAAGCGGCGGCAGCAGCTTCTTCACCCGCACGCTGAGTGTTTTTGCAAGGCGTCACCATGATCACTTTGTACGACTGCGCCACCGCGCCCAGCCCGCGCCGCGCGCGCATTCTGCTGGCAGAAAAGGATGTGGCCCACGACACCGTGCAGGTGGACCTGCGCAATGGCGAGCAACTGGGCGAGGCCTACCGCCAGATCAACCCGCAGTGCACGGTGCCCGCGCTGCGCACCGAAGAGGGTTTGCTGCTGACCGACAACGCGGCCATCACCGCGTATGTCGAGGCGCGCTACCCGCAACCTGCGTTGCTGGGCGAAACGCCTGCAGAGAAGGCCGAGATCGCCAGCTGGAACTGGCGCATGGAGTTCGAGGGCCTGTTGGCCATTGCCGAGGCGCTGCGCAACAGCGCGCCCGCCATGGCCAACCGGGCGCTGCCCGGCGCAGTGGACTACCCACAGATCCCGGCGCTGGCCGAGCGGGGGCTGGTGCGCGTGGGGCAATTCTTTCAGTTGCTCAACGAGCGCTTGGCGGACCGCGACTTCATTGCCACCGACCGCTTCAGCGTGGCCGACATCACGGCGGTCGTGGCGGTGGACTTTGCGCGTGTGGTCAAGCACAAGCCCGGCGAGCAGCACCCGCACTTGCTGCGCTGGCGCGCGGCCTTGGCGGCGCGGCCGTCTGTGTCGCTCTAGCTATCGCGCTGCTCCAGTCCCCGTTTTTAGTCGCAATGGGTGGATGCAAGGATTGCGCATCGGGCCTGTTCCTTGCATTGTTAGCCCATGCGCCTTCGCCACATAGAAGTTTTCAACGCCGTCATGCTCACCGGCAGCGTGAGTGCGGCGGCCCGCCTCATCAACGTTACCCAGCCAGCGGTCAGCCGCATCCTGGCGCATGCCGAGCTGCAGCTGGGCTTTCCGCTGTTCCATCGCCTCAAGGGCAAGCTGGTGCCCACCACCGAGGCGCAGACGCTGTACCCGCACATCGAGCGCTTGTTCACCCAGTTGGATGATGTGCAGCGCCTGGCCAACAGCCTCAAGAGCGACCGGCGCGAAGGGGAGCTACACATCCTGAGCGTGCTGGCGCTGAGCTACGAGGTGCTGCCGCGCGCATTGCGGTTCTTTAGGCAAAAGCACCCGGATGTGCAGGTCACCATCGACGCGCTGCACTCGCCCCAGATTGTCTCGGCCCTTGTGTTGCAGGAGGCGGATGTGGGTTTTGTGTTCAGCGCCATCGCACACCCCGCGTTGACGCAAGAGCATCTGGCCGATGGGCGCATGGTGTGTGTGGCGCCCAAGGGCATGCTGGGTGCTGAGCTGGTGATGGCCGGGGTGGTGCATCTGGCCGACCTGGCAGACACGCCTGTGGTGCGGCTGGATGTGCGCGACCCCATCGGCACGGTGGTCAACCACGCGTGCCGCGAGGCGGGTGTGGGCCTGCAGACAGCGTTCACGGTGCAGACCTACCATGCGGCGCTGGCACTGGCACACCATGGTCACGCGGTGGCGCTGGTGGATGCCTGCACGGCGGCATCGGCCGACCGCAGCAAGGTGGATGTGCTGGCGCTAGCGCCGCACATTGCCGTTCCCATCAAGTCGCTGCGCACCGTGAACCGGCCCAGCTCACTGCTGGCCAGTTCCATGACGCAATGCATGCGCCAGGCGGTGGCAGAGACGCTGGAAGCGGTGGGCCTGCAGCTTGAGGTGGAATGAACGCTCCCCCGCCGGGGCGGGCGGCACCTTAGGTTGCAATAGAGTGCTGGAGCGCGGTTGTGAGTGCGATGGGATCAGGCGGGTGCCAGCAGCTCGGCCACCTGTGCGGCCGTGCCAAACGCCAGTGTGAACCCCAAAGACCCATGGCCTGTGTTCAGCAATAGGTTGTCGGGCGCGTCCGCCCTCCGGCCCACCACCGGGAGCCCGATGGGCGTGGCGGGGCGCATGCCGGTCCAGGCATGCAGCTCCCCGCCTTGATGGCAGTGGGGGAAGACGGCGCGTGTGGCGTCGCGCAGGCTCTGGATGCGCGCGGCAGGTATGTGAGCATCGTGCCCCACGAGTTCTGCCATGCCCGCCACCCGCAGGCGCTGGCCGATGCGCGCAAATACCACCTTGCGTGCTGCGTCGGTCACATTGACGCGAGGCGCAGCCGATGGCGCCGGACTGGTATCGAGTGTGATGCTGTAGCCCTTGAGGGGGTACACGGGCAGGCGAAAGCCTAGCGTCTGCGCCACCTGGTGGCTACGGCTGCCCAGGGCCAGCACAAACTGCTGCGCCTCGATGGCGCCTGCACTGGTCTGCACCGCAGCAATGCGGATGCCCTGGCGCACAAAGCCCTGGACCGTGGCACCCAGTACAAAGCGCACCCCCCGTGCGGCCAGCACGGCCTGCAAGCCTTGGCAGACCTGGAGGCAGTCGGCCGCGCATTCGCTGGGGGTGTAGATGGCTCCGGCAATGCGCGGCTGGTAGTGCTGCAGCGCGGGCTCGATCTCTGTGCAGCGCTGGGCTGACACCGCCTGTTGTTCGCAGCCCCACTGGCGCTGCAGGTCCATCTGGCGTTGCGCAGCGGCCAGGCCGGTGGCGGTGTCATACAGCACCAGCTTACCGGTGCGGGAGAAGTCGCAGTCCAGAGCTTCTGCCCGCAGCATGGCCTCGAAGTGGTGGCGGCTCAGGGCGGCCAGCGCCAGCAGCTGCGCGGTGCTGCGTTCAGAGGTTCGCCGGTTGCAGGCGCGCAGAAACTCCAGCCCCCAGCGCCACTGGTGGGTGTCCCACTGCAGGCGCAGCTTGAGCGGTGAGCTGGGCGACAGCAGCAGCCGGGGCAGCTGCCGCCAGATGCTGGCGTCTGCCAGGGGCTGCACATAGCTGTAGCTCAGCTGCGCGCCATTGCCACCGCTGGCGCCCGTGCCGGGCTGCGCCTGGTCGATGACGGTGACCTGCAGGCCGCGCTGTTGAAGTTCATACGCCGTGGCCAGGCCGACGATGCCTGCGCCCAATACACATACCTGCATCGGAGAGAGTGAAACGGTTGGAGGAGATGCCAACGAATGTAGGGGGCGATGCACCTGCTGAACAATGCCAAAGCAGTGCCTTGCCATGCCGGGAAGTTATGCGCATGTCGGCGCCTGACGCGTCCAGCCAAGCATGTGGAGGTGGAGTGGGGGCTGCCGACGCCATGGTTCAAAAATGAGGGCGCGGCGGTCCACGATGGTGCATGGATGTGCACCGAAACAGAGCCATAACTTTTCATCATGGTGGACCCGTGCAAATGAATTGTTCAAGACCGCCGCAAATTTTTACAGTGCCCCTGCGTCCTGTTTTCTCGTCTGTCCGACTGTCTGTTCACCTGATTTTTTGCAAAGGGATTCCCATGAAGCTCTCCGCTGTCACCGCTGCTGTCCTCGTGGTCGCCGGTGTGCTGGCCAGTACCGTGGCCAGTGCCGACACCCTCAAGAAGATTGCCGACACCGGCAAGATCACACTGGCCTACCGCGAGTCGTCCGTGCCCTTCAGCTACCTGGCGGGCCCGGGCAACCCGGTGGGCATGTCGGTGGACATCTCCAACGCTGTCGTCGATGCGGTGAAGAAGCGGTTGAACAACCCCGCCATCAAGGTGGAGCTGCAGGCCGTGACTTCGCAAAACCGCATTCCGCTGCTGACCAACGGCACCGTGGACCTGGAGTGCGGATCGACCACCAACAACACAGCCCGCGGCAAGGATGTGCAATTTGCGATCAACTATTTCTACACCGGCACCCGGCTGCTGACCAAGAAGGCCTCGGGCGTCAAGAACTACGCCGACCTCGCCAAGAAAAAAGTGGCCAGCACCTCGGGCACCACCAACGCGCAGGTGATCCGCAAGTACAACCGCGACAACAACCTGGACATGGACATCGTGCTGGGCAAGGACCACGAGGACTCGCTGCTGCTGGTGGACACCGGCCGTGCCGAGGCCTTCGCCATGGACGACATCCTGCTGTTTGGACTGATGGGCAACACGCGCAACCCGGCCGACTGGGTGGTGGTGGGCGACTCGCTGCAGGTGGAACCCTATGCGTGCATGCTGCGCAAGGACGACCCGCAATTCCAGGCGCTGGTCAACGGCGTGATCGGTGGGATGATGAAGTCGGGCGAGTTCGAGAAGCTCTACACCAAGTGGTTCATGTCGCCCGTGCCCCCGCGCGGCCAGAATCTCAACCTGCCCATGAGCAAGGAGCTGCGCGACAACCTGGTGGCCCAGAGCGACAAGCCTGCGCTGTGATGAGCGTGAGCATGTTGCCGTCCCCCCCGCACCCCCAGGCCCCGCAGGTGGTGGGCATTTTGGGCGGCATGGGGCCTGCTGCAGGTGCTGACTTTGTGCGCCTGTTCGTGCAGGCCTGCACTGACCGCATGGCGGCCCTGGGCATCCCCGTGCATGACCAGGCTTACCCTGAGCACTGGCTGGCGCAGGTACCCATCCCCGACCGCACTGCCGCTCTGCACGACACGCGGCCCGGTGCCCACCAGCCTGCGGACCCCATGCTGCAGGCCACGGGTCGCCTGGCGGCGCTGGGCGCGCGCGTGGTGGCCATTGCCTGCAACACGGCCCATGCCTGGCATGGTTTGCTGCAGCAGCGCTTCCCGCAGTTGGTGGTGCTGCATGGGGTGCAGGAAGTAGCGGCCGACCTGGCGCTGCGCAAGGTGCACGGCGTGGGCCTGCTCGCCACGCAAGGCGCGTACGAGGCGGGCTTGTACCAGCGCGAACTGGAGCACCGCGACATCGACTGCTTTGTGCCCGAACCACGCGAACGTGACCAGCTGATGCAGGGCATCTATGACGGCGTGAAGGCCGGCAACTACGCACTGGCCCGACAGCGGTTTGAGGCGGTGTCGCTGGTGCTGCAACAGCGCTATGGGATCTCCACGCTCATCATGGGTTGCACCGAGATTCCGCTGGCACTGTCGGAGCATTCCCGGCTGGAGGGGCTGACGCTGGTCAACCCGTCTCTGGTGCTGGCGGCCGCCTTGGCGCGGCATGCGTACGGGTCCATGGGCGCGGGAGTGTCACTCACCGCTGCGTCCTCCACCCCACGGGCGTTGGTGTAGCGGCCTCGCGCCGTTGCGCTGCAGATCGGTAGCGCCGCCGCGCCTGCCGGGTCTGATGCAAAGGGCAAACAAAGGCCACTTCGACGGCGGCAGTTATCCAGATTGATGAGAGGTAAGCCATGGGCTTTGGAGCAACCCTACCGAGACGGGGACTGGTGTGTGCCCTGATCGCCTGTGCCATGGGGCCCATGGCGGGCGCCATGGCGCAGAGCAGTGGTGCGGCAGCTAGCCCATCGTTACTGCCCAAGGCAGGCGCGTCTGCCACCGTCGCTGCGCTCTCTGCCCAGCCGCCGGGCAGGACGCTGCAGCGCATCCAGGCCTCCGGGGTGGTGGTCATCGGCCACCGTGAGTCTTCTATGCCCATGTCTTACGTGGCCAATGGGGTGCCCATGGGCTACAGCGTGGATGTGTGCCTGCAGATTGCGCAGGCCATCGGGCGCCATCTGCAGCGGCGGGATTTGCGGGTGGACTTCCGGCAGGTCACGTCGGGCAACCGCTTTGAGGCCATCGAGCGCGGCGAGGTGGACCTGGAATGCGGCTCCACCACCAACACGGCCGCGCGCAGGCAGCGGGTGGCCTTCACCATTGCGCACTTCATTGCGTCGTCGCGCATCGTGGTGCAGAGCCAGCGCCCCTACGAGCGCATTGAAGACCTGGACGGCAAGACCGTTGCCTCGACGGTGGGCACCACCAACATCGAGTCGCTGGCGCGCGAGGCCGCCAACAAATCGGTGCGCCTGCGCATCGAGCCCGCCCGGGACCATGCCGAGGGCTTCGGCTGGGTGGTGGATGGCAAGGTGGACGGCTTTGCGATGGACGATGTGCTGCTCTATGGCCTGCGTGCCAGCCATGCGCGTCCACAAGACCTGAAGGTGATTGGCAAGCCCATGACCATCGAGCCCTATGCCGTGGCGTTTGACCGCAGCGACCCGGCACTCAAGGCCGTGGTCGACGCCGAGCTGCGGCGGCTCATCCAGACGCGGGAGCTGCATCGCCTGTACGACAAGTGGTTCACCCAGCCCATTCCACCCCACGGCATCAACCTGGGCATGCGTATGTCGCACCTGCTGGTGGATTCGCTGCGGTATCCGTCGGACTACGTGCCCCAGTGACAAGGGCCCAGCCTGTGCGCATCACCGCCAGGCAGTTGCCACCAGCTGGCTGTAGTGCACTGCCTTGCGGCCCAGCAGCTGTTCGAACACGGCGGGGTTGCCGACGTTGTCGCTGCCCAGCATGGTCAGGGTTTCGGTGCACCAGGGCACGCTGGGCACGGCGTCGCCCAGGCGAGCGCTCAGCTGGGTGAGCGGGTCGGGCAGACGCAGTACATGCGCCTTGCCATGGCCCAGTTGCAGGCGCAGGCTCGCAATGAAGTCGCCCATGGTCAGGGCCTCGGGGCCTGCGCACTCGACAATGCCCTGCGTGGCGATGGCAGGGCCCAGCAGGGCAACGATGGCGGCGGCCAGGTCGTGCACCGACACGGGCTGCACCCGCGCCGTGAGCATGGGGCCGGGGAACAGTGCCACCGGCAGGCGCGCCAGGTTCATGAACAGCGCGCTGCTGTCACCGCCTTTGCCAAACACCACACTGGGGCGCAGGATGGCCGGGTGCAATGCCCCTTGTTGGGACAGCGCCAGCAGGTGCGTGTCTGCCGCGCGTTTGGTGGTGGCGTAGCGGGTGGCGCTGCCTTCAATGCCCAAGGCCGAGATATGCACCACGCGCCGCACGCCCGCCTGGGCGCAGGCGTCAAACAGCGCGACGGGCGTGTGCTGGTGCACGGCATCAATCGGGCGCGCACGGCTGTTGCGCAGTACCCCCACGGCGTTGACCACCGCATCGATACCCGCCAGGCGCGGCAGCCAGGCCTGGGCCGAGGTGTCCCGCGCAAAGTCCATGGGCACCTGCAAGGCGCCGGGTGACCGATGGCGGGGCGATACGCCGCCGTGCACCTGGTGTCCTGCCCGGGTGAGTGCGGCAGCCACAGTGTGGCCCACAAAACCCGTGGAGCCGGTGAGCAAAATGTTCATCAGCGTTGTCCTGCGAAGAAGGTGAAGCGTGCAAGAAACCGAGGGCCCGGGGCAAACCTCCTCAGTCCGTCGCTACCCCGCAGGCAACACGGTCACTGCGGAGGCGTAAAGACCTCGAAGCGGTTGCGCCCCCCGTACTTGGCGCGGTACAGGGCCGCATCGGCCGCGTGCACGAGTGTGTCAGAACTGGTGCCGGGGCGTGGCACCAGGCTGGCAATGCCCATGCTCGCCGTGATGTAGGGCGCCGTGGGAGAGCGGGGGTGGGCCAGGGCCGCCTCGCGCAGGCTGGCCATGCAGCGCTCTGCCACCGTTACGGCCTCGGGCAGGGGCACATCGGGCAGCAACAACACAAACTCCTCGCCGCCGTAGCGCGCAGCCACCTCGTCGGCCCGGCGGATGGTGCCCTGCAGCAGCTGCGCCACGCGGCGCAGGCATTCGTCACCGGCCAGATGGCCGTAGTGGTCGTTGTAGAGCTTGAAGTGGTCGATGTCGATCAGGATCACGGCCAGCGGCAGCTGGTGCCGCCCGCAGCGCATCCATTCGGTGGCCAGCCGCTCGTCAAAGCGCCGGCGGTTGCCAATGCCCGTCACGCCGTCGGTGGTGGACAGCAGGGCCAGCTTGGCGTTGGCGGCGGCCAGTTCCTGTTCCTTGCGCACCAGCTGGGTGACGTCGGTGCGCACACCGGCGATGCCGCCCTGGGGGGTGCGCCGCTCGTCGGCCTGCAGCCAGCGGCCCTCGGGCAGACGCTGCAGCACGGCGTGGTTGGCCGCACGGTGGTCGGCCATGCGCTGGGCGAGCCAGGCTTCTTCGTTGCCAACGGCGTCGGGGTACTGGCCGCGCTCCGCGCCGTAGCGCGCGATCTGCTCAAACGTGCTGCCGGGCACGATCATGGGGGCCGAGATGGGGTACAGGCGCCGGTACTGGGCGTTGCACACCACGAGCTTGTCTTCTGCATCGAACAGGGCAAACCCCTCGGGCAGCGACTCCACGGCGTCCTGCAGCAGCTGGCGCGCCTGTTGCGCGGCCTGTTGGGCGGCCTCCAGGGCCTGGCGTTGCTCGATGAGGTTGGTGATGTCCAGCCGCACGGCCACCACGTAGTTCTCGGGGGTGCGGGTTTCGTAGATGTTGATCCAGCGGCCGTCGCTCAGGCGCTGCACCAGGGTGGAGGTGCTGCTGCCATGCTCCGACAGGCGCTCTGCGATCCAGGCCTCTTCGCGTCCCTTGGCCGAAGGGATCAGGCCGCGCGAGACCGAATAGCGCAGGATGTCCACAAACCCCTTGCCCAGGTGCTCGGCATAGTCGATGTAGGGGTACATGCGGGACAGCTGCTGGTTGTAGAGCACCAGCCGGTCCTGCTCGTCGAAGATCTCGATGCCCACGGGCAGTGCCTCCACCGCGCGCTCCAGCAGCTGGCGCATGCGCTGGCTTTCCTGGCGGGCGGCCTCGACCTTCTGGCGCTGTTCGATCAGGTCGCTGATGTCCAGGCGCACGCACACCGTCATGCCGGACGGGGTGCGGCATTCGTGCATGTGCATCCACGTGCCGTTGGGGTAGTGGCGCACCTCGGGGCCAGGCCGGTGGCCTCGGATGGCCAGCTCGTGGGCCAGCCACAGTTCTTCCTGGCCCTTGGCTTCCTCGGGGATGCCGTAGCGCAGACCTTCGCGCAGCAGTTCTTCGTAGGTCTTGCCCAGGGACTCCGCCACGGGCAGGTGCGGACGCAGGCGCGCCATCTGGTCATTGCACAGCACCAGCCGGTCTTGTTCGTCGTAGATGTCCAGCCCGGCGGGCATGGCGTTGACGGCTTCGCGCAGGCTGCGTTCGGCACGTTCGGCATCATGCAGGGCCTGCTTGAGCGCACGCTCCTTGTGCACCGCGTCCGTGATGTCGGCGCGCAGCACCACCATGCCGCCGCCCTCTTGCAGGCGCTCGGTGATGAGCATCCAGCGGTCGCCCTCGACCTCCTGCACCTCGGGCTGGCCGGGGGCGCGGTGGCGGGCCATGCGGTCGGCCAGCCAGGCGTTGGTGTCTTGCCGTGCGGCCACGATGTGGCCGGACTCGGCTGCCCGGCGCAGCACATCTTCAAAGCGGGTGCCGTACTCGACGGCCATGGTGGTGCCGGGGCTGACTTCCCGGTAACGGGGATTGCACAGCACCAGGCGGTCGTCGGCGTCGTAGATGGCCAGGCCGTCGGGCAGGATGTCGAGCGTGGCGCAGAGCTGGTTGGTGGCCCGCTGCGCGGCGTCCTGGGCGGCCCTGGCGGTGGCATGCATCGCCACCAGCCGCAGGCTGAGCCACCAGCACAGCACGGCGCTGGCCACCAGCCCCAGCCCGGCGCCCACGCTGGCCAGGCGCATGGCGGGGTCCATGCTCTGGCGGGCCAGGGCCCAGGTCAGCAGCCCCAGGCCCCCGGCTCCACAAATCCCGGCCACCAGCCGGACCAGCAGCTGTCCGCGCAGGGGGAGGGGCGTGGGGTGAGGGGGCATGCGCTGGGGCCGTTGCGAGGGTCTGCGGAAAGTGGTCGGGCGGGTGGGGGTGAGAAAAAAATCTACAACAAAGGGGCGGGCGAGCAGACGTCTGAGTGGCGGCGGTCCGTGGACACAGGCCCCTGACGACGGTGCTCGCAGAAAGTCTAGCAGCGCTCCCCGTTTTCCGGTATCCGAAAATGCGGAGGCGATGCAAACCCCATAGACTCCGGGGCTGGCACTTTTCACCCCTTGCCCATCCCTTCTTTTGGAGAAAACCGATGTTCAATGACGACCTCCATGCCGACGCCCAGGCGCTGTTGCCCGGCCGCACCACCGAAGCGGGCGCCACGCGCCGCACTGCGCTGCAGGCAGCGCTGGGCCTGGGTTATGCGGCCGCAGCCGCACCCATCATGGCGCAGACGGCCATTGCAACGCCGGCAGACGGCCTGACGGTGGGGGAGGTGAGCTTCACGGTCAACGGTTTCAAGGTGCCCGCCTACCGCGCGGCGCCCGCAGGCAAGACCGGCCTGCCCGTGGTGCTGGTGATCCAGGAGATTTTTGGTGTGCACGAGTACATCGCCGACACCTGCCGCCGTTTTGCCAAGGCGGGTTACCTGGCTATTGCGCCCCAGCTGTACGCGCGCCAGGGCGACGCCTCTGCCTACACCGACATCGCCAAGCTGATGGCCGAAGTGGTGTCCAAGGTGCCAGATGCCCAGGTGATGGCCGACCTGGATGGCGCCGTGGCCTGGGCCACCGCCAACGGGGGCGATGGCGCCCGGGTGGGTATCACCGGCTTTTGCTGGGGCGGCCGCATCACCTGGCTGTATGCCGCCCATGGCCCCGTCAAGGCTGGCGTGGCGTGGTACGGACGACTGGTAGGCCAGGCCAGCGAACTCACCCCCAAGCACCCCGTGGACCTGGCGCCTATTCTCAAGGCGCCGGTGCTCGGCCTGTATGGAGAAAAAGACACCGGCATCCCCCTTGACACGGTTGATAAGATGAAAGCGGCCTTGTCCAGCGGCTCGCCGCAGGCCAAGGCGTCGGAATTTGTGGTGTACCCCGATGCACCGCACGCCTTCCATGCCGACTACCGCGCCAGCTACCGCAAGGAAGCGGCCGAAGACGGCTGGAAGCGTGCGCTGGCCTGGTTCAAGACGCACGGTGTGGTTTGATGCACAAACCCCCGGCCCAGCAGGCCACCCACAGCCGCCCCACACCCGGGGCGGCTTTTTTCATCTTGCATCGGGCGTGCAGAGTTTGAACAGGTTTTAAGGCATACAGATAAAGCGCAACAAGCTATGACTTTGGTAGCAATCATTCTGGCCACCCTGGCCGCTGGTATCGGCAGCGTGTGGCTGGCCGCCTTGCTCATGCGGCTGGGCCTGGGCGGGCGCACCGACAGCGTGGGCCCCCAGCACCTGCTGAGCCTGGCCGCGGGCGCCCTGCTGGCCACGGCCTTCATGCACCTGCTGCCCGAGGCGTTCGAGAGTCAGGCGGGTGCGCACGACCTGTTTGCCACCCTGCTGGTGGGTGTGGTTTTCTTCTTCCTGCTCGACAAGGCCGAGCTGTGGCACCACGGGCACGAGCACAGCCACGCGGAGACCGCCGCACACAGCCACGCCCCGCACGACCACGGCCACGGCCACGCGCATGACCACAGCCATGGCCATGCCTACCACCATCACCACGGCCCCCGTTCGGGCGGCTGGGCGGTGCTGACGGGCGACAGCGTGCATTGTTTTGGCGACGGCATCCTGATCGCGTCCGCCTTCATGGCTGACATCCGCCTGGGCGTGATCGCCGCTGTGTCGGTGCTGGCGCACGAGGTGCCGCACCACATGGGCGACCTGGTGGTGCTGCGCCAGACCAGTCCCAACCGCCGCATGGCGCTGGTGAAGGTGTCGCTGGCAGGCGCGGTGACGGCGCTGGGCGGCGTGGTGGGCTACTTTCTGGTGGGCCAGTTGCAGGACTTCCTGCCGTACTTTTTGGCGGTGGCCTCCAGCAGCTTTGTGTACGTGGCGCTGGCCGATTTGATCCCCCAACTACAAAAGCGCCTCACGGCCAGGGAAACCATTGCGCAGATCGCCTGGCTGATCGCGGGCATGGTGATCGTGACGCTGGTAAGCGGGGCGGCACACGCGCATTGACGCGCGGGGGGGGGGCTTGACTTTGCTCAAGGCGGCACCAGGCGGTTGTGCCATGCTGGACGCATGACCGCTCCACACGCCAGCACCGTCTCGCTGGGCCTGCTCGACCAGCCCACGCGTTTTCTGTTCTTCACCGGCAAGGGCGGGGTGGGCAAAACCTCGCTGTCCACCGCCACGGCCATTGCCCTGGCGGATGCCGGGCGGCAGGTGCTGCTGGTCAGCACCGATGCAGCCTCCAATCTCGATGAAATGCTGGGCGTGCCGCTGTCCAACCAGCCTGTGGCTGTGCCCGGCGTGCCGGGGTTGCACATGCTCAACATCGACCCCGACACGGCGGCCGAAGCCTATCGACAGCGTGTGCTGGCGCAGCTGGAGGCCACGGCCACCAGTGACGAGCGCTCCACCGTGAGGGAGCAGCTCTCGGGCGCCTGCACGACCGAGATCGCGGCGTTCGACGAATTTGCGGCCTTGCTGGCCAGCGAAGGCGATGCGGTGGGCCACCAGTTCGACCATGTGGTGTTTGACACCGCACCCACCGGCCACACGCTGCGCCTGCTGAGTCTGCCCAAGGCCTGGACCGGATTCTTGGCGGGCAATGATCGCGGCGCCTCGTGCCTGGGCCCGCACTCAGGCCTCAAGATGCAGGAGGCGCGCTTCAACGCCGCTCTGGCCGCGCTGAGCGACCCGGCGCTGACCACCGTGGTGCTGGTCACCCGCCCCGACCCCCGCCCCATGCAGGAGGCCGCACGCACGGCAGTGGAGCTGCGCGCCCTGGGCTTGGCCCACCAGCGCCTGGCCATCAACGGTGTGTTCCGTGCCAGCCAGCCGGGGCAGGACGCGGTGGCCGATGCCATCGAGGCCCTGGGTCGTCAGGCCCTGGACCAGATGCCAGATGCGCTGGCGCAACTGCCGCGCGACGAGGTGCCGCTGCGCGCCTTTGACACGGTGGGCCTGCCTGCGCTGCGGGCATTGCTGAGCGGCGGCGACGTGCCTTCCAGTGCGCTCAGCGCCACAGCCGCAACGCCCTTGCAGGCCGAACCGCTCGCAGCCCTGGCCGACGCGCTGGCCGCCAAAGGCCACGGCCTGATCATGGTGATGGGCAAGGGCGGCGTGGGCAAAACCACCATTGCTGCCGCACTGGCCGTGGGGCTGGTGCAGCGTGGGCACAGCGTGCACCTCACCACTACCGACCCGGCCGCCCATGTGCAAAGTCAGCTCGATGGCAGCCTGCCGGGGCTGAAGGTGGGGCGCATCGACCCCCATGCTGAAACCCAGGCCTACATCGACAAGATCATGGCCACGCGGGGCAAGGCGCTGGACGACGCGGGCCGCGCCCTGCTGCTGGAAGACCTGCAGTCACCCTGCACCGAAGAGGTGGCCGTGTTCCACGCCTTCAGCCGCGTGGTGAACGAGGCCCGCAGCGCTTTTGTGGTGCTGGACACGGCTCCCACTGGCCACAGCCTGCTGCTGATGGACGCCACCGGCGCCTACCACCGGCAGATGACGCAGCAGTACGAAGGCAGTGCGAACGCCAAACACATCATCACGCCGCTGATGCGCCTGCAGGACGCCGACATGACCCACGTGGTCATCGTCACGCTGCCCGAGGTCACCCCCGTGAGCCAGGCCGCTGCGCTGCAAGACGACCTGCGCCGCGCCCGCATCGAGCCCTGGGCCTGGGTCATCAACAAAAGCGTGGCGGCCACGGGCACCAGCGACCCGCTGCTGCAGGCCCGGCTGGCGGGCGAGCAGCAGCAGGCCGCGCGCATTGCCAGCGGCCTGGCGCAGCGTACCTACGTGCTGCCCTGGCTGGCGACCCCGCCGGTGGGGGTGGATGCGTTAGGGCGGCTGGTGGCTGCGCCTTCTGCCGTTGCAGGGAATTTGCTATCTCATTGATAGCTGCTTGGGTATATGGAACTAGCGCTAGCGGCCAAAATGGCTCAACAATATCCGTAGGGGTGTTCCAAGGCCCCCACAGGCCTGTGCAGCCCCGCGGCTAGCGCGCCAGTTCCTCGCGCACGGCCGCCACCTGCCGCCGCGACACCGCCAGCAGTTCGGTTGATCCCTGCAGCCGCACGGCCCAGCCTTCGCCCTCTTCGGGGTCGTAGTGCTTTTCCAGCGCGCGCACGGCACGGCGTGCGACGAGTGCGTTGCGGTGGATGCGCAGAAAGCGCGGCGCAAACTTGGTTTCCAGCTCGCTCAGCGAGCCGTCCATGATGTAGCTGCGGGTGGTGGTGCGCACGGTCACGTACTTCTGCTCGGCCTTGAAGTACAGCACCTCGGCCAGGGGCAGGCGTTCGGTGCGGCCCCGGTCCTGGATCAGCAAGGTTTCGCCCTCGGGCAGGCTGGGCACGGCGCTGGGCCCTGCCGGGCGACTGGTGCGTTGCACCTTCGCCAGGGCCTGCTGCAGCCGCTCGCGGCGCACGGGTTTGGTGAGGTAGTCCACGGCGTCCAGCTCGAACGCGCTCACCGCGTGGTCCGCATGGGCCGTCACAAACACCACAGCCGGCGGCTGGGGCAGGGCCTGCAGCGCATGCGCCAGCGCCAGGCCGTCCTGCCCCGGCATGTGGATGTCCAGCAGCACGAGGTCGTACGCACGCCCCCCGGTGGGGCCCAGCAGCGCCATGGTCTCGGCGGCGTTGGAGGCCTCGGCCACCGTGCAGCGCTGGATATCCGAGCAGTCGGACAGCAGGGTGCGCAAGCGGCTGCGCGCCAGGGCTTCGTCGTCAACGATCAGGATGTTCATGGGGTTTGGAGGGGGTAGGTTCGGTGGGCGCGACCACGCCACGGCGGGAGCTGCCGCGTGGGTCGCCACGCCCGCGTGGGGCCTTGCGCTGGCGGGAGGTGGGCTGGGACGTGGGGTCGGCAGCGGGCAGGGTGATGCGTACCTGGTACAGCCCGTCCTGCACACCGGCGGTGAACTCGCCCTGCACGTCGTGCAGCAAGGCCAGCCGCGCGCGCACGTTGGCCAGTGCGATGCCGTGCCCCCGTGTGCTGGGCTCGTCGTGCCTGCCGGGTTTGCCCTCCTTGGGGGGCAGGGTGTTGGTGATGCGCACCACCACGCGGTTGCCGCGCAGCTCGGTCAGCACGCGCAGCTTGCCGCCCCGGGCGCTGGGCTCCACGCCGTGCTTGACGGCGTTTTCCACCAGCGGCTGCAGCAGCAGCGGGGGCAGGCGCGCGCTGTCGGTGCGCGGGTCCAGGTTCCACTGCACCTGCAGGCGGTTGCCAAAACGCACCTGCTCAATGCCCAGGTAGCGCCGCGCCAGGGTGATCTCCTCGGCCAGCGTGGTGGATTCGCCTTGCTCGATGAGGGCCACGCGGAACAGGTCCGACAGGTCTTCGAGCAGCGACTCGGCCTTGGCCGGCTCCTCACGCACCAGCGCAATGGCACTGTTGAGCGTGTTGAACAAAAAATGCGGGCGGATGCGCGACTGCAGCTCCGTCAGGCGCGCCGTGGTGGCAGCCGGGGTGCGGCCCCGGGCGCGCAGCACCAGCGCGGCCACCAGCATGGCTGCCAGCAATGCGCCGGTGGCAGCGCTGGCCAGCCAGGGGGGCGATGCCGACAGGCCCACCAGCGCCAGCATGGCGCAGGCACAGGCACCCGCCACGGCGCCCAGCAGCACCCCGGCGGCATATTGCTGCGCGGTGGACAGCCGCTGCAGCACCGTCTTGAGGCTGCACGCCGTGACCAGCCACACCAGCGTGGCCGGCAGCGCGCCGCCGGTCAGCAGCGCCAGGCTGGCCAGCCATGCGGACGGGCTGCTGGCGCCGTACATGGCGCCCACGCCCACCACCACCTCCACAAACAGCACGGCCCGCAGCACCACACCGACCTGGCAGGCATCGAACACCAGGGCCCGCCCGCGTGGCGGCTGCCCGCCCGGGCCGGCGCCTGCAGCCGCCCGCACGCTGCGCACGGGCCTGTGTGGCAGGGCGGAATCCGGCGGCGGGGGCTGGGTCGATAAAATTTGGGTGTTTTGCATTGCGGCATCCGGGCAGTCCGGGTGTCTGAACCATCGGATTATTGCCCTCCTTATGTCCAAAGCCCAAGCCACCAGCGCCGACTCTGCGCCGTCCCACAACCAGCTCGACACCAAGGCACAGGCCTGGTCGGCGCTGTTTTCCGAGCCCATGAGCGACCTGGTCAAGCGCTACACCTCCAGCGTGTTCTTCGACAAGCGCCTGTGGCAGGCCGACATTGCAGGCAGCCTGGCGCACGCCGAAATGCTGGCCGCGCAAGGCATCATCAGCCCCGAAGACCATGCCTCCATCCAGCGTGGCATGGCGCAGATCAAAGAGGAGATCGAGTCCGGCGCCTTTGAGTGGAAGCTGGACCTGGAAGACGTGCACCTGAACATTGAAGCCCGCCTCACCCAGCTGGTGGGCGACGCGGGCAAGCGCCTGCACACCGGCCGCAGCCGCAACGACCAGGTGGCCACCGACGTGCGCCTGTGGCTGCGCGGCGAGATTGACCTGATCGGCGACTTGCTAAAAGAGCTGCAGGTATCGCTGGTCGACGTGGCCGAACAGAACGTGGAAGTCATCCTGCCCGGCTTTACCCACCTGCAGGTAGCGCAGCCTGTGAGCTTTGGCCACCACATGCTGGCCTATGTGGAAATGTTCAAGCGCGACGCCGAGCGCATGGCCGACGTGCGCCGCCGCACCAACGTGCTGCCGCTGGGCAGCGCGGCCCTGGCCGGCACCACCTACCCGCTGGACCGCGAACGCGTGGCGCGCACGCTGGGCATGGAGGGCGTCTGCCAGAACAGCCTGGACGCCGTGAGCGACCGCGACTTCGCCATCGAATTCACCGCCGCCGCCAGCCTGTGCATGGTGCACGTAAGCCGCCTGTCCGAAGAGCTCATCATCTGGATGAGCCAGAACTTCGGCTTCATCAAGATCGCCGATCGTTTTACGACTGGCTCGTCCATCATGCCGCAGAAGAAAAACCCCGACGTGCCTGAACTCGCACGCGGCAAGACTGGCCGCGTGGTGGGCCACCTCATGGGCTTGATCACCCTGATGAAGGGCCAGCCCCTGGCCTACAACAAGGACAACCAGGAAGACAAAGAACCGCTGTTCGACACCGTGGACACGCTCAAGGACACGCTGCGTATCTTCGCCGAGATGGTCGGCGGCCAGTTGAACCCCGCCACGGGCAAGAAAGAGGGCGGCATCACCGTCAACGCCCAGGCCATGGAGCAGGCCGCGCTCAAGGGCTACGCCACCGCCACCGACCTGGCCGACTACCTGGTCAAGAAGGGCCTGCCCTTCCGCGACGCGCACGAAACCGTGGCCCACGCCGTCAAGGCCGCAACCTCGCACAACTGCGATCTGTCGGAGCTGCCCCTGAACGTGCTGCAGGGCTTCCACCCCGCCATCGAGAAGGATGTGTACGATTGCCTGAGCCTGCGCGGCTCGCTCAACGCCCGTAACACGCTGGGCGGTACCGCCCCAGCGCAAGTGCGTGCCCAGCTGGCCCGCCACCGCGCCCGCCTGGCCTGATCCTTGCACCGCCGCTTGACCTTCTACCCTGGAGCTTTTTCATGACAACTTCTCGCCGCAGCCTGCTGTCCCGCCTTGTGCGCACTGGTGCTTTTGTGGGGGCCGCACTGGCCGTGGGCCTGGCGTCTGCCCAGCAGGCCAAGCCCATTCGCCTGCTCGTGGGCTTTCCGCCCGGCGGCGGCACGGACGCCATTGCGCGCACCTTGTCCGAGAAGCTCAAGGACGAGCTGGGCCAGCCCGTGGTGGTGGAAAACCGCCCCGGCGCGGGCGGCCAGATTGCCGCGCAGACCCTCAAGGCCTCGGCGCCCGATGGCACCACGCTGTTCCTAACGCATGACCACACCATTTCCATCCTGCCCCAGGTGGTGAAGAACCCCGGCTACGAACCCGCGCGCGACTTTGTGGCGGTGGGCGGTTTTGCCACGTTTGTGAACGCGTTTGCGGTGTCAGGCGGCACGCCGGCCACGTCCTTCACCGAGTACGTGGGCTGGGTCAAGGCCTCGGGCGGCGGCAAGGGGGCCGTGGGCATTCCGGCCCCGGCGTCCACGCCAGAGTTCCTGGTCAAGCTGATCGGGCAGAAGTACCAGCTGGACCTGGTGTCCGCACCCTACCGGGGCAGCGCCCCCATGATGGCCGACATGCTGGGCAACCAGATCAGCGCGGGCGTGGCCTCGGTGCAGGACTTCATGGAAAACCACAAGGCTGGCAAGGTGCGTGTGGTGGGCGTGCTGGGCACCAAGCGCCAGGCCTCCATGCCCGACGTGCCCACGTTCGACGAGATGGGTCTCAAAGGCTTTGAAGACCTGCCGTACTACGGCATCTACGCCCCCACCGGCACGCCGCAAAAGTTCATCACCGACTTCTCGAACGCGCTGGCCAAGGTGGTGGCCCAGCCCGACGTGCGTGAACATCTGACTGCCATGGGCCTCACGGTGGGCTACATGTCGCCCCAGCAGCTGGCCACGCGCGAAAAGGCCTACACCGAAGCCTGGACGCGCATCATCAAGACCAGCGGGTTTGTGGCGCAATAAGGGCTGTCAAACGGGCGGCGGGTCATACACCTGACCCCGTCCGGATTCGCAGCGCCGGCGGTGCGCCTCCTGAGGGGCCGACGTGAGACCCTTGCCCCGACCGGCCTGGATGCCATCCGCGCGTTCAGCGTCTGCGCATTCGGTGCTGGCTGGGCTGCGCAGACCATGGCACCATCCGGCACCCTCCCCGGACCTTCTTCATGCCCACCAGCCGCCTTCCTTCGAACTGGATCCATCACCGGTACCTGCCCCTTGCGGTGGGCGTGTGCAGCAGCACACTGGCCGCCTTGCTGGCCTGGGTGGTCATCGATATCTCGCACACCAAGGCACGTGCCGAGATTGCTGCGCAGGCGCAAAGCCACCTGCTGCAGATCCGCGACCGTCTGGACCGGCAATTGCAGAGCACGCTGTCGGTGCCGGAAACGGTGTCCGCCTTCATTGCGGCGCAAGGCAGCATGTCGCCCGACATCTTTGCCACCGTGGTGGGCCGTCTGCTGGAGCACCAGCGCAATATCCGCAACCTGGCCCTGGCGCCTGACAACGTCATCAGCGACGTGTACCCGCGCGTGGGCAATGAGCGGGCGATTGGCCTGCGGTACCTGGACAACCCGCAGCAGCGTGGCGCGGTGGAGCGGGCCATCCAGACCCGCCGCACGGTCGTTGCGGGCCCCATTCCTCTGGTGCAAGGGGGGCTGGGCATCATCAGCCGCACGCCGGTGTTTCTGGCGCATCCGCCGGGGCGCGCACCGGTGGGCGGGCCCCGTTACTGGGGCATCGTGTCGCTCACCGTCAATGCCGACACCCTGTTCGCCGATGTGGGCCTGAACTCCGACCAGATGGGCTTTCAGGTGGCGGCGCGCGGCCTGGATGCCATGGGCGCGCAGGGCGCGGTGTTCATTGGCCGATCCCAGTTGTTCGACGAGGAGCCCGCCACGCTCGATGTGCCTTTGCCGGGTGGCGGCAGCTGGATTCTGGGCGCCGTGCCCACCGGTGGCTGGGGGGCTGCAGGCCGCGCACCCGTGCTGGTGGTGATGCTGGCCTATGCGTTTGCGCTGGTGCTGGGGCTGTTGAGCGCGCGGCTGGTGCGCGCCCACCAGCAGGTATTGGCCCTGGCCAGCCATGACCGCCTGACAGGCTTGCCCAACCGGCGCCTGTTTGAAGACCGCTTGTCGCAGGCGGTGCTGACGGCCTACCGCGACCACCGTGCTGGCGCCTTGCTGCTGGTGGATCTGGATGGCTTCAAGGCCGTGAACGACAGTCTGGGGCACGGCAGTGGCGACCAGGTGCTGGTGCGTGTGGGGCAGCGTCTGGCCGGACTGGCGCGTGCCAACGACACCGCCGCCCGCCTGGGTGGCGACGAATTTGCCCTGGTGCTGAACGCCGTGGCGTCCCCCGAGGCCGCCATGGAAATGGCCCAGAAGGTATTGGCAGCGCTGGTGGCACCCATCGGGCTGGACAGTGGCCAACACGTGCTGACCGGTGCGAGCATCGGGGTGGCCTTGTTCCAGGGCCCTGCGGTGGAGTCCATGCCGGCGCTCATGGACCGGGCGGACCGGGCGCTGTACACCAGCAAGCGCAGCGGCAAAGGGCTGGCGATACTGGCCGAAGCCCCCGGAGCTGCAGAGCCGCAGGAGATCTCAACGCCATCGGCGTGAGAGGCGAGTTTTGCCGATATCCAACAAAAATAGCTGCAAGCGCTAGTGCATCAAGCGCTTGCAGCTATATTTTTAGGAGCGAATCCTGTCGCGAGGCTGCCGCTCAGCCCGCAACCCGGTTACAGCATGGCCGTGCGCTGCTGCTCGGCGCGCGATGCGCCGATGGCGGTCTCCACGTTCTTGACCTCTTCGGGCGGGGGCAGCACGGCGGGCATGCCCAGGGCCTGAATAGCCAGTTCGCGGCACCAGCCCTTGGTGTGGTACAGGTGGTGGTCCTCGTCTTTTTCCACCGCCTTGTGGGCCTCCTTGAGGGTGTGGCCCACATCGCCCGTCGCCACCTTGGCCACCTGGCCCAGCAGCTCCCAGTTGGCGTGGTCCTTGGTTTCGGCATGCACCACACATTCGCAGGCCACCAGCTGTGCGGCCTCTGGCGTGCCCGACTTTTTGGCCAGCTGCATCGCCTGGACCAGGGAGGTGCCAATGTGCTTGACCACGGCCCGCGTGGGCGACTGCGCATCGGGGTCCAGGCCCAGCGCATCGCAGATGCCGCGCACCACGTTCTGGTGCGCCAGCGTTTCTTCCAGATAGCCTTCCCATTCCTTCTTCAGGTCGGGGTTGATGGCGCAGGTGAGGGCGGTGCGGTACACCTGTTCGCCGCCGAGTTCGGTCTCCATCATCTGCAGGACGAGGTCGTCGAGTTGATGGCTGTCGTAGTGGCTTTTGGGCATGGTGACTCCTTGGGTGGTGGGTGAACAAAAAAGGGGGGCGATGCGTTCAGGCCAGCGTGCGGACTTGGGGCTCGCGGTCCCACTGGCGGGTCTGGGCGGCGGCGATGAAGCCCTGCGCATCGGCCGGGTCCACCACGCCCGCATCGGGCTCGATGCCACCAGCCTGCAGGATGGCCCGCGTGCCCTTGCAGGCGGCAATGGCCTTGAGGTGGCCAAACGCGTCGCGGAACCAATCCACGGCCGCCGCCTCCTTAGCCAGCTGTGCGCCCATGTCGGGCGACAGGATGGAGGCCACGGCGTCAAACACCGCCGACGGGGTGCCCGCCAGCTGGCCGTCGGCGGGCAGCAGCGTGCCGTCTTTCAGCACAGCGCCGCCCACCTTGGGCGCGACGATCTTCACGGTGGCGCCCACCTTCTCCAGCGCCTTGCGCAGGTTGGACACCGAGGTGCCGTTGGAGCCGTCGGCCACCAGGATGCCGATACACCGGCCCTGCAGCGTGGGCTTCATGCGGTCGATGATGCGCAGCGCGGGCGACAGGGGCAGGTCCTGCACCGGCTCGGTGGTGGCGGGGGCAGGCGGCAGGGCTTGCAGGCCCAGGCCGTCGGCCACGCGCTGGGCCAGGTCAGCATCCACATGCTGCAGATGGCCCACCACGGCTTCGCGCACATGGGGTGTGCCCACCTTGGACAGCTCGAACACCAGCGCTGACGCCATGTGCGCCTGCTCCAGCGGGCTCTGGCTGCGGTAGAACATGCGCGCCTGGCTGTAGTGGTCGGCAAAGCTCTCGGGGCGCACGCGGCCCTTCACGCCGTCGTCTGCCTGGGCAACGTGGCGAAAGCCTTGCGCCAGCGAGGCACGGGGCGTGTCGCCCTGCAGGCTGCTGGGCTCGTAATTGACGCGGCCCTTGGGCACCTGCATCTGCATGTGGCCGTCGCGCTGCAGGTTGTGGAACGGGCACTTGGGCGCGTTGATGGGGATCTGCGCAAAGTTGGGCCCGCCCAGGCGCGACAGCTGCGTGTCCAGGTACGAGAAAAGGCGTCCCTGCAGCAACGGGTCGTTGCTGAAGTCGATGCCGGGCGGCACGTTGGCGGGGCAGAAGGCCACCTGCTCGGTTTCGGCAAAAAAGTTGTCGGGCCAGCGGTTGAGCACCAAGCGGCCGATGGGCTGCAGCGGGATCAATTCCTCAGGGATGAGCTTGGTAGGGTCCAAGTGATCAAACTGAAAACGCTCGGTATCCTGCTCGGTGAACAGCTGCACCGACAGCTCCCATTCGGGGAAGTCGCCCCTCTCAATCGCCTCGAACAGGTCGCGGCGGTGGTAGTCGTTATCGGCCGATTGCAGCTTGACGGCCTCGTCCCACACGGTGGACTGGATGCCCAGCTTGGGGCGCCAGTGGAACTTCACAAACGTGCTCTCGCCCGCTGCGTTGAGCAGGCGAAAGCTGTGCACGCCAAACCCCTCCATCGTGCGCAGGCTGCGCGGGATGGTGCGGTCGCTCATGGCCCACATGATCATGTGCATGGTTTCGGGCATCAGCGAGACAAAGTCCCAAAAGGTGTCGTGCGCGCTACCTGCTTGCGGAAAGCCCCGGTCGGGCTCCATCTTTACGGCGTGCACCAGGTCCGGGAACTTCATCGCGTCCTGAATGAAAAACACGGGGATGTTGTTGCCCACCAGGTCCCAGTTGCCTTCGGGCGTGTAGAACTTGACAGCAAAGCCGCGCACATCACGCGGCGTGTCCACCGAGCCCGCGCCGCCAGCCACGGTAGAAAAGCGCGTGAACACCGGTGTGTGCACGCCTGTCTCGGTCAGCACCTTGGCAGTGGTGTATTTCTTGAGCGAGTGCGTGAGTTCAAAGAAGCCATGGGCCGCCGTGCCCCGTGCATGCACGATGCGCTCGGGAATGCGTTCATGGTCAAAGTGGGTGATCTTCTCGCGCAGGATGAAGTCTTCCAGCAGCGCCGGGCCGCGCGGCCCTGCGCGCAGCGAGTTCTGGTTGTCGGCGACCGGAATGCCCTGCTGCGTGGTCAGCACCGGGTGCTTGCCGCCGGCCTGTTGCTGCAGTTCGCCCGCGTTGCCGCGAAAGTTGTCGGACTGGGTGGAAGAGGGCAGGGCAGACGGCGATTTGTGGGCCGCGCTGCGCGAGGTAGGGGGTCGTGCCATGGGCGCTCCTGAGGGTGCGTGGGGTAAAACGAAGCCGTCATCTTTGGGCGCTGAGCCAGGGCAGCGGGTAGGACACGGCCCCATCGGCACGTCGTCATGCACAGGAGATGCCCACCGGCCCGCTCGATACGTAAGTGCTTGCAACACACACCCGCGCGACATGGCACTTTGTTACGCTTGCCGGTTCCTTCGGAGGGGATAGCGTGAACGCAAAAAAATGGATGTTGGCCGCCAGCCTGTCTCTGGTGGCCTGGGGGGCGCAGGCCCTGCAGATCACCAGCTTCTCGCCCCAGGGCGAGGTGGCGCGCGTGCGCCAGGTGGTGGCCAAGTTCGATAGTGCTGCGGTCAATTTCGGCGACCCTAAGGCGCCCGCGCCGCTGAGCCTGAGCTGCAGCGACGCCAGCGTCACCAAGGGCACGGGCCGCTGGACCGGCGAGCGCGAGTGGGTGTTTGACTTCGAGCGCGACCTGCCGCCGGGCGTGCGATGCACCGCCAGCGTCAAGCCAGGCTTCAAATCGGCCGCTGGCGCAGAGCTGACGGGCGCCAAGAGCTATCAGTTCAATAGCGGCGGGCCGTTTGTGCAGAACCTCCGCCCCAGCACCTACGAGCAGATCGACGAGGAGCAGTTCTTTGTGCTGTTCCTCAACGGCGCCGCCACCACGGCCAGCGTGCAGGCCAACGTGTGGTGCACGGCCGAAGGCGTGGGCGAGCGCATCCCCGTGCGCCTGATCGAAGGAGCCCAGCGCGCCGAGATCCTCAAGGGCCTGGGTCTGGAGAAAGACGCCGCACGCGACCCCTTGTCGTTTGCCACGTTGGCCTGCAACCGCCGGTTCACCTCCGGCTCGCGCATGCAGATCGTGTTCGGCAAGGGCGTGGCAACGCCCAGCGGCGTGGCCAACACGGTGGAAAAGCGCTTCGACTTCAAGGTGCGCGAGCCGTTCTCGGCCGAGTTCAACTGCGAGCGTGAAAACGCCCAGGCGGCCTGCCTGCCCATCCGGCCGATGATGCTGTCGTTCAATGCGCCCGTGCCGCGCAAGCTGGCCGCGGCCATTCGCCTCAAGTCCGCCAAGGAAACCCTCAAGCCCCAGATCGACGGCGGCGCAGAAGGCGCCCAGGCCGATGCCCTGGTCAACAGCCTGCAGTTCAATGCGCCGCTGGCCGAGAACACGGCCTTCACCATCGAGCTGCCCAAGGACTTCAAGGACGCCTCGGGCCGCCCGCTGCGCAATGCGGACAACTTCCCGCTCAAGGTGTCCACCGGCGGCATGCCGCCGCTGGCCAAGTTTGCGGCAGCGCCGTTTGGCATCGTGGAGCGTTTTGCCGAAGGCCCCGCATCGGACAACCCGCCTGCGCTGCTGCCCGTGACGCTGCGCAACGTGGAGGCTGCCCTGCGTGTGCAGGGCCTGCAGGCGGGCACCGCCACAGCCAGCGCGCCAGCGGGCAAGGTGAGCACGCTCAAGCCCCGCACCGACGCGGACATCATTGCCTGGTTCCGCAAGGTGCAGCGCTACGACAACTATGTGGTGAACCGCAAGCAGGCGCGCCAAGACGTGACCGGCCCCCTGCCCAAGGTGCTGGATGACGACAAGGAGTACGTGCAGTCGCGCATGCTGTCGCTGCTGGCGGGCAAGGGCGGCGTCAAGACGCTGGACCTGCCCAAGCCCGCGAGCAACGACCCGCGTCCGTTCGAGGTGGTGGGCATTCCGCTCACGCCCGGCTTCCATGTGGTGGAGATCGCGTCGCAAAAGCTCGGCGCCTCGCTGCTGGACGACCGCCATGGCGAAGGCCGCACGATGTATGTGCGCACCTCGGCGCTGGTGACCAACCTGGAGGTGCATTTCAAGCTCGGCCGCGAAAACGCCATGGCCTGGGTCACCACGCTGGACAAGGGCCAGCCCGTGCAGGGCGCCACAGTGCGCGTGTCGGACTGCCGGGGCAACGAACTGGCCAACGCCACCACCGATGCCCAGGGCATAGCCCGCATCGAAGGGCTCTCGCCCGAGCCGCCGGGCTGCAATTCCAATTCTGAGGACGAGGTCGGCCAGTCGTACTTTGTGAGCGCCCGCCACAAGGGGGGCGATGGCGTCGAGGACATGGCCTTCACCTGGAGCGACTGGCAGCGCGGCATCGAGCCCTGGCGCTTCAATGTGCCCACCAGCCGGTCTCCATCGCCGGACGAGCGCGCCCACACGATCTTTGACCGCACGCTGTTCCGTGCGGGCGAAACCGTGTCCATGAAGCATCTGCTGCGCGCCGAAACGCGCCAGGGCTTTGCCCTGCCGGGGTCGCGTCCCGACACCCTCGTCATCACCCACCTGGGCAGTGGCCAGCAGTTCACCCAGCCCCTGGTGTGGCGCGGCACGGCCACCGGCGGGCTCAGTGCGCAAAGCACTTTTGCGATTCCGCCCGCGGCCAAGCTGGGCGTGTACCAGGTCGAGCTGGGGGGCAACGGCACGGTGAATGGCAGCCTGGCGTCGGGCTCGTTCCGCGTGGAGGAGTTCCGCCTGCCCGTGCTGGAAGGCCGCATCGCCCCGGTCGAGAAAAAGGCGCTGGTGCGCGTGCGCTCGGTGCCCACCGACGTGCAGATCAACTACGTGGCCGGTGGCGGCGCTGCCAACCTGCCGGTGCGCGTGTCGGCCCTGGTGCGCGGCAAGTCCCTGGAGTTCAGCGACTACGACACCTTCCGCTTCAACCCGCCCCGCAAGCGCGAGCAGAGCAACGCCAACAGCGACGACGAAGAAGCCACCGCCAGCCAGGACGCGCGCGTGATTGCCGACAAGCTGCCGCTCACGCTGGACAAGAACGGTGCGGGCAAGGTCACCATCGACAACGTGCCCCAGGCCCGCCAGCCGCAGGAGCTGCTGCTGGAGGCCACCTATGCCGACCCCAATGGCGAGGTGCAGACCCTGCGCAGCACGCAGACGCTGTGGCCTGCCGGTGTGGTCGCGGGCATCAAGACCGAAGGCTGGGTGTCTGCGCGCCAGAAGATTCGCTTCCAGGCGCTGGCGCTGCAGCACAACGGCAAGCCGGCGGCCGACACCTCGCTGCAGGTGCAGGCGGTGGCACGCATCACCACCACCACGCGCAAACGCATGGTGGGCGGCTTCTACAGCTACGACAACCAGACCGAAACCAAAGACCTGGGCACGCTGTGCACCGGCAAAAGCGACGCGCGCGGCCTGCTGCTGTGCGAGGCCAAGCTCGACGAGGCGGGCGAGGTGGAGCTGGTGGCCACGGCCACCGACAAAGACGGCAACACCAGCGTGGCCGCGTCGTCGGTGTGGGTGACGCGCCAGGGCGAGCTGTGGTTTGGCGGCGAAGACCACGACCGCATCGACCTGCTGGCCGAAAAGAAGAGCTACCAGCCCGGCGAGACCGCCAAGTTCCAGGTGCGCATGCCGTTCCGCTTTGCCACGGCCCTGGTGGCGGTGGAGCGCGAGGGCATCATCGACACGCAGGTGGTGCAGCTCAACGGCCAGGACCCCACGGTGAGCCTGAAGGTGCAGCCCGACTGGGGACCCAATGTGTACGTGAGCGTGCTGGCCCTGCGCGGCCGCCTGCGCGAGGTGCCGTGGTACAGCTTCTTCACCTGGGGCTTCAAGGCGCCGCGCGAGTGGTGGAACTCGTTCTGGTACGAAGGCAAGGAATACCAGGCGCCCACGGCGCTGGTGGATCTGTCCAAGCCCGCATACCGCTTGGGCGTGGCTGAAATCCGCGTGGGTACGCAGGCCCACCAGATCGATGTGAAGGTGCAGGCCGACAAGGAGAGCTATGCCGTGCGCGGCAAGGCCCAGGTCACCATCACCGCCACGCTGCCGGGCGGCAAGCCCGCCGCCAATGCCGAAGTGGCCCTGGCCGCTGTGGACCAGGCCCTGCTGGAGCTGATGCCCAACAACAGCTGGAACCTGCTCGAAGCCATGCTGCAGCGCCGCAGCTGGGGCGTGGAGACATCGACCGCGCAGATGGAAATCATCGGCCGGCGCCACTACGGCAAGAAGGCTGTGCCCGCTGGCGGCGGTGGGGGCAAGTCGCCCACGCGCGAGCTGCTGGACACCCTGCTGCTGTGGGAGCCCGCGCTCAAACTCGACGCCAACGGCCAGGCCAAGGTGACCGTGCCGCTCAACGACGCATTGACCACCTTCAAGATCGTGGCGGTGGCCGATGCGTCCACCGGCCTGTTCGGTACCGGCAGCACCAGCATCCGTGCCACGCAAGACCTGCAGATCATCAGCGGCCTGCCACCGCTGGTGCGCGAGGACGACCAGTTCCGCGCGCAGATCACGCTGCGCAACACCACCAAGGCCGCGATGAAGGTGGAGGTGGCGCCGCGCGCCACGCTGCTGGACCTGAAGCCGCAGACCATCGACATCCCGGCCGGAGAGGCGCGCGAGGTGGCCTGGGACGTGACCGCCCCCGCGCAGCTGGCGCAAACGCGCGCCGAGGCCATCCTGTGGGAGATCGAAGCCAAGGACCAGGTCAGCGGCGCCCGCGACGCGCTGAAGGCCCGCCAGCGCATCGTGCAGGCGGTGCCGCTCACGGTGCAGCAGGCCACACTGGTGCAGGTGGACGGTAGCTACAACCTCGACGTGAACCCACCCGCTGACGCATTGCCCGGCCGGGGCGGCCTCAAGATGTCGCTGCAGCCCAAGCTGGCCGAAGGCCTGCCCGGCGTGCGCGACTGGTGGGCCCGCTACCCGTTTGCCTGCCTGGAGCAAAAGACCAGCAAGGCCGTGGGTCTGCGCGACGGCGCGCTGTGGCAGACCGTGGTGGCGCAGTTGCCCACCTACCTCGACAGCGATGGCCTGGCCAATTACTTCCCGCCGCGCGACGGCGACGCCAACCGGGGCAGCGACACCCTCACGGCCTATGTGCTGGCCGCCACGCACGAGGCCGCCAGCATCAACCCCGCGTTTGCCTTGCCCGACGAGGCCCGCGCGCCCATGGAGCGTGGCCTGATCGCGTTTGTGGAAGGCCGCATCCAGCGCAACTTCTGGAGCCCGCGCAAGGACCTGGACATGCGCAAGGTGGCCGCGCTCGAAGCGCTGTCGCGCTACGGCAAGGCCCAGGGCCGCATGGTGAGCAGCATCACCATCGCGCCCAACCAGTGGCCCACCCACACGGTGATCGACTGGGTGAATGTATTGAGGCGTGTGGCCGATGTGCCCGAGCGCGACAAGCGCCTGGCCGAGGCGATGCAGATCCTGCGCGGCCGCCTGTCGTACCAGGGCACCAAACTCATCTTCAGCACCGAGCAGGACGACTACTGGTGGTGGCTGATGCAGAACGGCGACGTGAACACCGCCCGCCTGATGCTGGCCGTGATGGACGACCCGGCCTGGAAGGACGACATGGGCCGCCTGGCCAACGGCTTCATCAGCCGCCAGCAGGCGGGCGCCTGGCACACCACCACGGCCAACCTGTGGGGCGGCTTGGCGCTGGAAAAATTCAGCGCCAAGTTCGAGGCCACACCCGTGTCGGGCACCACCAAGGCCAGCATGAGCGGCAACACCGCCAGCGTGGACTGGAGCAAGGTGGACCGCGTGAAGGCATCGGACGCCACCGGCGCTCCCAACCAGATCACCTGGTTTGGCGCGCCCGCATCGCCCGGCAACCTGAAGAACAACGGCATGTTCCTGCCATGGTCTAGTACTGCAGGCAAGACGGGCGGCAAGGAGCAGCTGGCCGTCACGCACCAGGGCCCGGGCAAGCCGTGGCTCACGCTGCAGTCGGTGGCGGCCATCGATCTCAAGGCGCCGTTCGCGGCAGGCTATGCGATCAAGAAGACCATCACCCCGGTGGAGCAGGCCAACAAGTCGCTGCCCGCCGGCCAGTACACACGCGGCGACGTGCTGCGCGTGACGCTGGAGGTCAACGCCACAGCCGACATGACCTGGGTGGCCATCACCGACCCCATCCCCGGCGGCGCCACCATTTTGGGCAGCGGCCTGGGTCGCGACTCCGAGATCGCCACGCAGGGCGAAAAGAAGACCGGCGCGGGCTGGCCCGCGTTCGAGGAGCGCAGCTTCGAGTCCTTCCGCAGCTACTACGAGTACCTGCCCAAGGGCACCGTCAAGATGGAGTACACCGTGCGCCTGAACAACGCGGGCGACTTTGCGCTGCCGCCGAGCCGTGTGGAGGCCATGTATGCGCCCGAGATGTTTGGTGAGTCGCCCAACGCACGGGTGAAGGTGCAGGTGGCCAAATAAGCTGCGACGCCCCAACGCCACTCTGTCATAACGCCGCCATGCACCGCCTTGCCCATCGTCCTCCCCAGGCCTTCATGCCATGAGCCTCAGCGTCTTTCTGGAGCTGCGGTTCTGGCTGCTGGTGGGGTTCTCGCTGGTGCTGCCGGTGGGCATCTATGCGCTGCTGTTGGTCACACGGTCGATCTCGCGCTGGGCGGTGCTGGGGTTTGGGGTGGCGCTGGTGCTCATTGCGGGCGTGGATGTGTACCTGTTGCAGTCCATCGCCGCGCAGGCCAAGAGCACGCCGTCGCTGGCCGACGATGCGTGGTTCAGTTCCGAGCTGACGATTGCGCTCTACCTGCTGCCGGTGGTGTTCGGCGGCATCGGCGTCAATCTGATCTCGCACGTGCTGCTGCGCCACCTGACCGAGGCCGAGGGGCGGTTTGACCGTGAGCACTCCGATCGCTGAGCCGTGAGGGGCTTACGATGCTCCGATCCCTTCGTTTTCAGAAAGTCAACCTGCCATGATCCTGGGTCTCGCTGCCAACCGCCTGCACCACCACACCGAAGACGCGGCGCTCTTTGCCTGGTTGCGCGCCTGCGAGGCGGGCATCCGGGAACTGCAGCTGGGGTTGCACGCCGTGGGCCGCACGCACGATGCCATCGTCGCTGCGGGCATGCTGCAGGGGTACCGCCCGCTGGTGCGCTATCCGTACGGGCGCGACGGTGGGCTGATGAAAGTGGTGGCAGAGGTGGTGGGCATGGGGGAAGGGCGCACGCTCGATGGCGCGATTTACCTCACCGACCCAGTGGACCCTTCTTCCATCTTCCCCGAGGCGCTGGCCCTCAAGCGGCAGTGCGTGATCCATGGCAAGCCGTTTCTCTCCACCGTGGCCAGCGCACGTGACTGGATCGAGATGGAGCGCATCCACGCCGGGCTGGCGCCCGACCCACAGGCCGACCGGTTTCATGACCATGGCAACCAGACGCTGGCGCTGATTGCGCACGACGCGTGCAAACAGGCCATGCTCGACTTTGCCGATCGCAACTTTGATGTGCTGTCGCAGTTTCGCCACCGGGTGGCCACCGGCACCACGGGCCAGCGACTGAACGCCCTGGCGTGGAGCAAGGGCTGGCCCGAGGGGCAGCCCTGGGTGCAGCGCTTTAACAGCGGGCCGCTGGGTGGCGACGCGCAGATTGCCGACCTGGTGCTGGAGCGCCGTTGCCACCGCGCCGTTTTTTGTGAGGATCCGCATGTGGCGCGCCAGCACGAGGCCGACATCCAGCTGCTGGAGCGCGCCGTGACCACCGCCACGCACGACGCGGTGTGTGTCACCGTGCCAAGCGTGGCGCAGCGCTGGTGCGACGCCGTACGCCTGCGCGCGGCGCGCTGAGGGCGCTTTTTTTATCTCTGCGCGTTTGTGTTCCTTCCTTTCGATTTCTTCTTCACCTTGCGCCTGCGAACGCAGGCCGCTGCGCTGGTGCTGGCGGCCTGCGCCTCGGGCGCCTGGGCCATCCCCACGTTTGACGAGGTGCGCGCGGACTTCAAGCCCTCGGACACCCTGATCCTCTCGCGCGAAGGCGAGGTGCTACAGCGCCTGCGCACCGATGCCACCGTGCGACGCGGCCAGTGGGTGCCGCTGGCCGATGTGTCGCCCGCGCTGCGCCAGGCGCTGGTGCTGAGCGAGGACAAGCGGTTTTTTGAACACAGCGGCGTGGACTGGCGTGCGGCCTCGGCCGCCGCCTGGGGCAACCTGTGGAACCAGCGCACGCGCGGTGCCAGCACCATCACCATGCAACTCGCCGGCCTGTTGGATGGCGATTGGCGCCAGGGCCCCGGCGGACGCACGGTGGCGCAAAAGCTGGGCCAGACGGTGGCCGCCCAGGTGCTGGACCGGCGCTGGCGCAAGGACCAGATCCTGGAGGCGTACCTCAACCTCGTGCCGTTTCGCAGCGAGCTGGTGGGCATCGACGCCCTGAGCCGCACCCTGTTTGACAAGGCGGCCCACGGGCTGGACGACCGCGAAGCTGCGGTGGCAGCGGCGCTGGTGCGCGCGCCCAACGCACGGCCTGCGCTGGTGGCACAGCGTGCCTGCGGGGTACTGCGCGACATGCAGCAGCGCCCCTCCACCCCTGTCTCGCCCGCTGCACCGGCGGCGCGCGTGGACTGCGATGCGCTGGACCTGTTCACTACGGCCGCATTGCAACGCCGCGCGTTCGATGCGAGCGAGGGTGTGGCGCCACACTTTGCGCGCTACCTGCTGCGCCAGCGGGACAAGGACAGCGCCGTGCCCGAGCGGGTGACCAGCACCCTGCGCGCACCGTTGCAGCGTTTTGCCATGCAGAGCCTGCAGCAGCACCTGCGCGAACTGCGCGGGCGCCATGTGGAAGACGGCGCGGTGCTGGTGCTGGACAACGCCACGGGCGCCGTGCTGGCCTGGGTGGGGTCGTCCGGCCAGCTCAGCCAGGCCAGCGAGGTCGATGGCGTGCTGGCGCTGCGCCAGCCGGGCTCCACGCTCAAGCCTTTTTTGTATGCCCAGGCGATTGCAGAGCGGCGACTCACAGCGGCGTCGCTGGTAGAGGATTCTCCCGCGCAGATCACCACGGCGGGGGGGCTCTACATCCCGCAGAACTATGACCGCCAGTTCAAGGGCTGGGTGTCGGTGCGCACGGCGCTGGCGGCGTCGCTCAACGTGCCGGCGGTGCGCACCTTGGTCATGGTCACGCCCGATGCCTTCCATCGCCAGCTCGGCGCTGTCGGAATGCCGCTGCGCGAAAGTGGCGACTACTTTGGCTACAGCCTGGCACTGGGCAGCCCCGAGGTGCCGTTGCTGCACCTGACCAATGCCTTCCGCACACTCGCCAACGGCGGGCGGGCGAGTCCTGTTGCAGGCACGCTCGCCAACGGCGGGCGGCAGGTCACCGTAGCCTCGGCCGATGCCAAGCCCCGCTTCACGTCCGCCATCGACCCACGCGCCGCCTTCATCGTGGGCGACATCCTGTCCGACGGCAATGCACGCGCACGCACCTTTGGCACCGACAGCGTGCTGGCCACCCGCTTCTGGGCGGCCGTGAAAACCGGCACCAGCAAGGACATGCGCGACAACTGGGCCGTGGGGTGGTCGGAGCGTTACACCGTGGGCGTGTGGGTGGGCAACGCCAGCGGCGCAGCCATGCACGAGGTTAGCGGCACCAGCGGCGCAGCACCCATCTGGGCGGCGGTGATGGGCTTTCTGCACGCCCGCGAGCCCAGTCGCGCGCCCAAGGCCCCTCAGGGGCTGGTGCGGGCGGCTGTGCGGTTCGGCCCGGGGCCGTCTTCGGGCGCGGGGCCGCCCCAGCCGCTGGAGGCCGCGCGCGACGAGTGGTTTGTTCCCGGCACGCAGCAGCCGTTATTTGCTATGGATTCAATAGCTGGTGAGGCATATAGCAGTAGCGCATCTGGCCAAAAAACCTCCAAAACCGCCGCCCGAGCCCCTGCAGCGCCCGCATCGGCTTCGGTAGCCGCCCCGGCGCGCATCACTGCCCCGGCATCCGGCACGGTGATTGCGCTGGACCCGGACATTCCGCCCGCGCGTCAGCGCCTGCAGTTCACCGCCACGCGCGATGCGGTGCAGTGGCGGCTGGACGGCAAACCGCTGGGCCGTGGGGCCCGGGTGCCCTGGCTGCCCTGGCCGGGCCGGCATGTGGTGCAGATCACCGACGCCCAAGGCACGGTACTGGACGAGGTGCGGCTGGAAGTGCGCGGTGCCGGTGTGGTGGCCGCACCCACCCAGGCAGGTGCGCATTGACGCCGCCAATCCCGAGGAATACGGTGTGCCTTGGTGCTAAGTCTCAGCTAAGGCGGCTGTTTAAAATAGTTACAAACTATCCCTATGCCATCGCTCCGCCAGTTTTTCTCTCACCGCCTGATCTGGCTGGCCTTGCTGGTGGCTCTGGGCATTGGTGCGTTGTTTGCGCGCACCATCTGGACCATTCGCAACGACGAGTGGAGCTACGCAGAGCAAACCAATGCCAACCTGGCCCGCACCCTGGAGCAGGGCCTGGCATGGTCGCTGGACTCGTTTGACAAATCTCTGGAAGGCGTGGCCCGCGAGGTGGCACGCCCCGAGGTCTGGGCCTTGCCTCCCGACCTGCGCGCGCGGGTGGTGTTCGACAACTCGCTGCGCGCGCGTGGCGCGGGCGATGTGCTGGTGCTGGACGCGCAGGGCAACGTCATCCTGGACTCGGGCTCCCTGGTGCCCCGCAAGGCCCATTTTGCCGACCGTGACTACTTTCTGGCGTTCCGCGAGCAAGGCCAGCAGGGGCTGTTCTTCGGCAAGCCCGTGCCTTCGCGGGTGACGGGCCTCAACATCCTGCCCATCTCGCGCGGCTACTACAACGCAGACGGCAGTTTTGCTGGTGTGGTGGTCGGCGCTATCCGCCTGAGCTATTTCAATGAACTGTTTGGTTCGCTGAATCTGGGCGCCAACAGCGGTATCAACCTTTTCCGGCAGGACGGGGTAGTAATCTCCCGTTTCCCCTATGGCGATGCTGACGTCGGCAAGACCATTGCGGGCACCCCCAACCTGCTGCGCTTTCAGGCGGAGGGCTCGGGGTCGTTTGTGGGCACGGCCGCGCTTGATGGCGTGGAGCGGCTGTATTCCTTCAGGCCCGTGGGCAACTATCCGCTGATCCTGAACGTCGCCCAGTCCACCGACACCATCCTGGCCAAGTGGCGAAGCAGCGCCTGGGTGCTCGGCGGCTTTGCCGTGCTGCTGATGCTGGGCTGCCTGGGGCTGGCCCTGCTTTTTGTGCGGGAGCTGGTGTTGCGCCAGCAGGTATCGGTACGCCTGACCGAGGCCGAGCACGACCTGCGTACCACCCTCGACAACGTGCCCTCCATGATTGCCTACTGGGATGCCGGTATGCACAACCGCTTTGCCAACCGCGCAGCGCTGGAGGAGTTTGGCACCTACCCGGCACCGGTGCGGGGCCGCCACATCAGCGAGCTGCTGAGCGAGGCCCGCTACGCGGCCAGCAAGCCCTACTACGACCTGGCGCTGTCGGGTGCGCCGCAAAGGTTTGAACGCACGGACGAGGGCCCCCAGGGCCTGCCGCGCCACAGCATCGTGTCTTACCTGCCGGACACCGACGCGCGCGGCGTGGTCACCGGGCTCTTTGTGCAAGTGACGGACATCACCGAGCGCAAGCGCATGGAGAACGAGCTGTTCGACGAGAAAGAGCGCGTACGCCTCACGCTGCAATCCATCGGTGATGCCGTGGTCTGCTCGGACGCCAAAGGCATGGTGACCTACCTCAACCCTGTGGCCGAACGCCTCACGGGCTGGCAGGCGTTTGATGCGGCCGGGCACAACGTGGACGAGGTGGTGAGCCTGCGCAGCCCCGACAACGACGAGCCCTTGCCCAACACGCTGCGCACCGCGATACAGCAAGGCGCCGCCACGGACCCCGTGCGGGGTGTTCTGGTGCACCGCACCAGCGGCCAGCGCTTCCAGGTGGAGGAGACGGCCAGCGCCATCACGGACCGCCATGGTGCGGTGACCGGTGCGGTGGCCGTGCTGCGCGATGTGACCGAGGCCGTGGCCATGGCCGAGCGCATGGCCCACCTGGCCCAGTACGACGCACTCACCGACCTGCCCAACCGCGTGCTACTGCAGGACCGCGCCCAGCTGGCGATGGCGCTTGCGCGGCGCGAAGGCAAGTCGCTGGCGGTGATGTACCTGGACCTTGACGGTTTCAAAGAGGTCAACGACCGCCTGGGCCATGACGCGGGCGACATCCTGCTGGTGCAGTTTGCCCAGCGCCTGCGGGCGGCGGTGCGCGCGTCCGACACCGTGTGCCGGCAAGGGGGCGACGAGTTTGTGGTGTTGTTGCCGGGGCTGGACGGGGTGGAGCCCGCCTGCCTGGTGGCGCGCAAGATCCTGGCGGCCTGCGATGCTGCTTTTGAGCTGGCCGGGCAGCCGGTGCGGGTGGGGGTCAGCGGCGGCATTGCACTGTTCCCGCAGCATGGCAGTACCTTTGACGAGTTGTCGCGCCATGCCGACGGAGCCATGTACGCGGCCAAGCGTGGTGGCCGCATGCGCTTCATGCTGTACCGGGGGCCCGACGCCGAGCCCGAGGCGGTGTTGCCAGAGCCGGACCTGGCGGCCACGGCCCAGTAGCTGGCGCGCAAGGCGGGGCGACCTGACCCCCCAGCTGGAAATTTGTTGCAAGCCGTCGAAAAAATTTTGATGGCTGCGCCCTGCGCCACCGCCTACCATCTGGCGCATTTCCCATACCGGAGAGCCTGCGTGCCCAACCTGTCCAAAATCACCTGCATCGAAGACCTGCGTGTCATTGCCCAGCGCCGCGTGCCGCGCATGTTCTATGACTACGCCGATTCGGGCTCGTACACTGAGGGCACCTACCGCGCCAACGAAAGCGACTTCCAGCGCATCAAGCTGCGCCAGCGCGTGGCCGTGAACATGGAAGGCCGCACCACCCGCACCACCATGGTGGGCCAGGACGTGGCCATGCCGGTGGCCATTGCGCCCACCGGGCTCACCGGCATGCAGCATGCCGACGGCGAGATTCTGGGCGCCAAGGCGGCCAAGGCGTTTGGCATTCCGTTCACGCTCTCGACCATGAGCATCTGCTCCATCGAGGACATTGCCGAACACACGGGCCGCCACCCGTTCTGGTTCCAGGTCTATGTGATGCGCGACCGCGACTTCATCAACCGCCTGATCGACCGCGCCAAGGCGGCCAACTGCTCGGCGCTGCAACTCACGCTGGACCTGCAGATCCTGGGCCAGCGCCACAAGGACATCAAGAACGGCCTCTCGGCCCCGCCCAAGCCCACCCTCGCCAACCTCATCAACCTGGCCACCAAGCCGCGCTGGTGTATGGGCATGCTGGGCACAAAACGCCGCAGCTTCGGCAACATCGTGGGCCACGCCAAGGGTGTGGGCGACTTGTCGTCACTGTCGTCGTGGACTGCTGAACAGTTCGACCCGCAGCTCAACTGGGGCGATGTGGAATGGATCAAAAAGCGCTGGGGCGGCAAGCTGATCCTCAAAGGCATCATGGACGCCGAAGATGCGCGCCTGGCCGTCAACAGCGGTGCCGACGCACTGATCGTCAGCAACCACGGCGGGCGCCAGCTCGATGGCGCGCCATCCTCCATTGCCGCACTGCCCGGCATTGCCGCAGCAGCCGGCAAGGACATCGAGGTGTGGATGGACGGCGGCATCCGCAGCGGGCAGGACGTGCTCAAAGCCCGCGCTTTGGGCGCGCAGGGCACGCTGATCGGCCGCAGCTTCTTGTACGGCCTGGGGGCCTACGGCGAGGCGGGCGTGACGCGTGCGCTGCAGATCATCCAGAAAGAGCTGGACATCACCATGGCGTTCTGTGGCCATACCAACATCAACAACGTCGATTCGTCGATCCTGCTGCCCGGTACCTTTCCCACGGCCTGAGCGGCTGAAAGCCCTCTACCGCGCGGCCGTCGTCGGCGCCGGCAGGCGCTTGAGCGTGGCCAGGTAGGCCACCACGTCCTCGCGGCCCTGCGCATCGTCGAGCTGGTAGTCCATGCCCTGGCCGGGGATCAGCGCCTCGGGGTCGGTCAGCCAGGCCTTGAGCGTGGCACGCGTCCACAGCAGCTTGCTTGCGCGCAGCGCGGGCGAGTAGTCAAAATCCTTCAGCGCGCCCGCGCGGCGCCCCACCACGCCCCGGTGCGCCGGGCCGTCGCCATGCTGGTCCGGGCTGTGGCAGCTGCTGCAATGCGCCGCGTACAGCGCAGCGCCACGCTCCACCGACTGGGCCGCAGCGGGGCTGTGGGCCCCCCACAGCAAGGTGGCCGCAACGGCAACCCAATGAACAGGGAACAGTGGGCGAGGCAGAGGCATGGCGGGCAGCATGGGGTGGAAAGCGCGAGCGTTGTGGGCAGAGGTGACTCTTGCAGTACGGACGATCCCGCCGCCTGGATTCATGCCCGTCGCGGTTGGGGTGCCCGGTACTCGACTACACCAATTCACGGAGCCAGGGCACTGTTTTTGTGTCCGGCGACATCCAAAGTGCCTGCTGTGGCGTATTCACCTACAGCAAAGCCCCGCAAGGCCTGCCAACCCGATCAATCCAAGACAATGGGCGCATGAGCACCCTCCACCCAGACAGTGAACTGATGGACCTCCTAGACCGCATTGCCGCGCAGGACGACTCCGCGCTGAAAAAGCTGTACGAGCGCACCTCGTCGCAGCTTTTTGGCCTGGCCCTGCGCATCGTCCGCAACCGCGATGCGGCGGAGGATGTGCTGCAGGAGGCGTTTTTGACCATCTGGCGCGGCGCGGGCAACTACCGCGCATCGCTGAGTCCGCCCATGGCCTGGATGGGTTTGATCGTGCGCAGCCGGGCGCTGGATGCCCTGCGCAAGCGCACCACCGACCGGTCCGATCTGATGAACGAGCTGGATGACGAGATGGCGCAGACGCTGGAGGGCGATACGCCCAACCCCATGGACGCCGCCGATGCCAGCGAGCAGGCCTTTGCGCTGCACCACTGCCTGGGAAAGCTCGATCACAAGCAGCGCGAGGTAGTGAGCCTGGCCTACCTGCGCGATCAGAGCCACGGCGAGCTGGCCGAGCAACTCAAGCTGCCGCTGGGTACCGTCAAGACCTGGATCCGTCGGGGCCTGGAACAGCTGCGCACCTGCATGGCGCGTTTTGCGTGAGGTTGCCATGAACATTACCCAACACCCCGAACTGCTCGACCGCCTGGCTGCCAGCTACGCCCTGGGCACACTGCGTGGCGGCGCCCGCCGCCGATTTGAAAGCCTGGCCCGCGAACACGCCACCGTGCGCGCTGCCGCGCTGGTCTGGCAGACCCGCTGGTCCGGCCTGACCGAGTTGCAGCCCGCCATCCACCCCGCGCCCGCCGTGTGGACGCGCATCGACAACCTGGTGCAGGCCGACCGGGCTGCGGCAGCCATGCAGGCGGCCCGTGTGCACCAGGCCGCAGCGGCCCCAGGCGGCTGGTGGCGCAACCTGCTGGTGTGGCGCGGTGCGGCAGCTGCGGGCGCCATCGCCACGCTGGCGGCTGTGGTGGTGGGCGTGCAGGTCAATGGAGGCCTGCGTGCCACCACGGGCGCGCAGATCGCCGCACTGCAGCAACAACTGCAAGCCACGCCCCAGATCCAGTACGTGGCGGTGCTGGCCGATGACAAGGCCGACGCGTCGATGCTGGTGACGTTCGACCCCAAGAACAACCAGCTCGTGTTGCAGCGCGTGGGCGGTTTCCAGGAGGGCGCGGACAAGTCCTTGCAACTGTGGGCGCTGCCGCCCGCTGGCGGCCCGCGCTCATTGGGCGTGCTGGGGCAGGACAAGCTGCTCAAGCTGGTGGCCCAGGAGGGCGATGTGAAAGAAGTCCCCACGCTGGCCATCAGTCTGGAGCCAAAGGGTGGTGTGCCCAGCGCCACGGGCCCCACAGGGCCGGTGCTGTTCAAGGGCGCTCTGATCCGCAAGGCCACCTGACACCCGGGTTTCAGGCAGTTGCGTACAGGTCTGGAAGAACCGGTGGCAAAAGAAAAGAATAGTCGCCACCGTTGAATCCACGGGTTTCTCTTCGTCGTATTCAAGGTGGGGTGCTTGGCACCCCTCCATCCACTTACGAGGAGATCCCCATGCCATTGAAAAAAATCAGTCTGGCCGTGCTGGCTGTTCTGGCTGCCTGCGCAGCGGGCGTCAGTCTGGCGTCCAGCCACCGCGAGGCGCCGTTCATCACGACCCAGCCCAAGGTTGACGGCAGTGACTTCTACCTGTTCAACAGCTACGAACCGGGTCGAGCGGGTTTTGTCACCATGATCGCCAACTACCTGCCGCTGCAGGATGCCTATGGCGGCCCCAACTACTTCAGCCTGGACTCGAATGCGCTGTACGAGATCCACATCGACAACAACGGCGATGCAGCGGAGGACATCACCTTTCAGTTCCGCTTCAAGAACACGCTGAACAATGGTGGCAACGGCATCACGCTCGATATCGGTCCTGATGGTGCCCGCAAGAAGGTGGCCATTCCGCTGCGCAACGCCGGTGGCATCAGCGGCGCAGCGGGCGACCCGCTGGCCTACCGCGAAGAGTACGAGATGTTCATCGTGCGCGGTGACCGCCGTACCGGCAAGCGCGAGCAGATCACCATGGCCGGTGGGGGTACCACCTTCACCAAGCCCATCGACTACATCGGTGAAAAATCGCTGGGCAATGCGGCCGCCTACGACGCCTATGCCGGCAAGTATGTGTATGGCATCAACATCCCCGGCTGCTCCACCCCCGGCAAGGTGTTTGTGGGCCAGCGGCAGGACCCGTTCCCGGTGTCGTTGGGCACCATCTTTGATCTGGTGAATGCACCTGCCGCCGTCATCACCAGCGAGTCGAATGCTGCGGCCTTCGGCGCGGGCCAGATTGCGAACAAGAACGTGACGTCGCTCGCGGTTGAAGTGCCCACCAACTGCCTCACGGCGGCATCGGGCGAGAAGGTCATCGGCGGCTGGACCACTGCCAGCCTGCGCCAGGCCCGCTTGCTCAATGGCAAGCCAGACTCGGGCCTGCAGGCCAGCGAGAAGGCCGGTGGCGCATGGACGCAGGTCTCGCGCCTGGGCATGCCGCTGGTCAACGAGGTGGTGATTGGCCTCAAGGACAAGGACAAGTTCAATGCGTCCAAGCCCAAGGATGATGCCGCCAACTTTGCGGACTACGTGACGCACCCCACGTTGCCCGCGCTGGTCGAGACGCTGTTTGGCGCCAAGGCCCCCACGAACTTCCCGCGCACCGACTTGATGACGGCCTTCCTCACGGGGCTGCCCACCGTCAATCGCCCCGGCAACATCACCGGCCTGGGTGCTGGCGGCCCCCTGGCCGAAATGCTGCGCTTGAACACGGGCATTGCCGCCACGGCTGCGGCTGCGCAGAACTCGCTGGGGGTGGTGGCAGGGGACGCGGCCGGCTTCCCGAACGGCCGCCGCTTGGGCGACGACGTGGTGGACGTATCGCTGCGCGTGGCCATGGGGGCGCTGTGCACGGTGACGGGTGCCACGGACACGCTCAAGGTGGGCTGCAAGCCGGGTGATGCCCCGGCAGGAGGGGTAGCGTTTGTTGACGGCTCGCGCACCAAGGCGACGGACTACCGTACGGCGTTTCCGTATGTGAACCCACCGCTGCCCGGTGCCAAGAACTTCTGATCCGAAGGAGCCACACCATGCAAAAGAACCTTCGGATTCAGCACCTGGCCCTTACTTCGGTGGCGGCATTGGCCATCACCGGTTGCGGCGGTGGCGGTAGCGGCGACAACACGGCAGACCCTGGCAATGGGGGCCCGGTGATGGTGAACGCGTTCGCGTATGTGCAGCCCATTGTGGCCAGCGGCGCGTCGGACACCGCCGAGCCTCAGGCGGTGGACCAGCTGGTGCTGTCCAGCACCGAGGCAGAAGAGCCCGATTCGCGGCTCTGACCCTCGCGCGATGTCCTGGCTGCGCCCTGAAGGGGTGTGGCCAGGGCGTGCGTGGGTGATTGTGTCTCTTTCGATATCCGCTGTTGTCACGAGCCCATGAAGAAACCTCATCACTGTTTGTGCGTGGCCTTGTGCCTGGTGCTATGGGCGGGCACGGCCCTGGCGGCCTTGCCGCAGGACTTGCCACCCGGCCTCGATGCCGATGTGGTCGAGCGTCTGCCCGAACGTCTGCCCGAGCGTGTGAGCGCAGCCCCCGCCACGCCCCAGGCCGCTGCCGCCACGGCCCGGCGCTGGATCACGCTGTCACGCGAGACGGCGGACCCGCGTTACCTGGGCCGGGCACAGGCGGCCCTGGCTCGCTGGTGGGGCCAGGCGGACGCCCCGGCCGATCTGCTGGTGTTGCAGGCCACCGTAGAGCAAGGGCGCCATGAATTTTCAGCAGCGCGCGCCACGCTGGAGCGCGCCTTGCAAACCAACCCCGCACAGGTGCAGGGCTGGCTCACGCTGGCCACGCTGGAGCGTGTGGCCGCGCGCTATGAGGCCGCCGAGGCCGCCTGCCGCAACGTAGCCCGCCACGGTGCTGCGCTGTATGCCACCGCCTGCCTGCTCGAAACCCGTTCACTGCAAGGCCAGCACGATGCCGCACGCAATGGCTTCACCGCGCTGCGGCAACAGGTGGCAGGGGATGCTGCCCAGCGGGCCTGGATCGGTTCGCTGCTGGCCGAGAGCGAAGAGCGCGCAGGTCGCGATGACGCTGCCGACGCGGCCTACCGCCGCAGCCTGGCCGATGCCCCCGACGGCTACACCGCGCTGGCCTATGCCGACCAGCTGTTGCGCCGCAATCGTGCGAGCGCCGCGCTGGAGGTGCTCCGGCACCAGCCCGACAGCGACTCCGTGCTGCTGCGGCGCGCGCAGGCCTTGCGGCTGATGGGGGACGCCGCGTGGCAGCCCCTGGTGCGCGACCTGGAAGCGCGTTTTGCCGCCATCGCGGCGCGCGGAGAGGGACTGGACGCCCACGCCCGGGAGCGTGCCTTGCTGGCGCTGTGGTTGCAGGGGCAACCCGCCGCCGCATGGAAGGCGGCCCGCACCAACCTTGCCCTGCAAAAAGAGCCACTCGACTGGTGGCTTGCACTGCAGACCTCTGAGCAGTCGGGCGATGCTGCTGCCCACCAGGCCGTGCGGCAGGCCCTGCAGCAAGCAGGACTGCAAGACCTGCGCCTGGCGCGCTGGCAGACCTGGGGAGCCCAATGATGCGCTGCATGCACTGGTTAACGGGCCTCCTGCGCCCACACGGGCGTTCCCTGCGGGCCATGGTGGCTGTCGCGTTGACTGCCGCAGCACTGGCGCCCAGCGCCTGGGCCCACAAGGCCAGCGACGCCTATCTGCGGGTGGCGGATGCGCCGGCACCCCTGGGCACTGCAGGGGCGGGCGCATCGATAGGCCTTGTGCTGTCGGTGGCCTTGAAGGATGTGGATGCCGCGCTGGAGCAACTCGATGCCGATGGCGACCGCCAGCTCACATGGGGCGAGGTGCGGCAGTCCATGCCCGCCATCGTCCAGTGGGTGGGCCAGGGCATGTTGTGGCAGTGCGACGGAACGGCGACGGTGCCTGCCTGGCGCTTTGAAGCGTTGGAGCAGCGCACCGATGGGCGTTACGCGCGGCTGGCTGCCACGCTGCCCTGTGCGCCAGCCCAGGCGGTCACTCTGCGCTACGGCCTGATGCAGGGCATCGACCCCACACACCGCCTGCTGGTGGGCGGCGCGTTCAGCGGCCAGACGCTGGCGGCCGTGCTGGCCCCTGACGGGCGCTCGGGCACCGACCTGCGCTCTGCGGGCAGCCGCGCAGGACAAGCGGGGGCAGACGGTGCGGAAGGGGCTCAAGGTGCGGACGCATCAGAGCCCGGCGCCCCACGCGGCGGGTTGGCCACGCTGCTGCACTTTGTGACCGAGGGGGTGCACCACATCCTGTCTGGCTACGACCACCTGGCCTTTTTGCTGGCACTGTTGCTGCCCATCTCCCTGGCGCGGCCGCAGCCCCGCCACCGCGATCTGCCATTGCACACGGAGTCCGGCACAACGCCGATCGCTGAAACCCCGGCCTCCGGCGCCAGGGACCGCTTCGCCGGGATCAAGGCGCTCCTGCTCACGGTGACCTGTTTCACCGTGGGCCATTCCATCACCTTGGCACTGGCAGGCCTGGGCTGGGTCACCGTGTCGGGCAACTGGGTGGAGCCCGCCATTGCCATCAGCATCGGCATCTCGGCGTTGCTGAACCTGTTTCCCGTCCAAGGCCTGCGCAGTAGCTGGCTTGCTCTGTGCTTTGGTCTGGTGCACGGGCTGGGTTTTTCCGGGGTGCTGGTTGAAGCTGGCGTGGCGGGGGCTTCGCTGTTGTGGGCCCTGGCGGGGTTCAACCTGGGGGTCGAAGTGGGCCAGCTGATGGTGGTCGCCCTGTGGTGCGCGGTTTCGGTGGCACTGGCGCGCAGGGCGTGGTACCGCTCGGTGGTGGTGCGTGGGGGCTCCGTCGCGTTGCTGGTGCTGTCGCTGTACTGGACCGTGCAGCGCCTTGCCTTCGCTGGCTGACGAGAACGGTGGCCAGTCCGTCGTGGAGGGCCAGACCCTGATCAGGCGCTAAAGACCCTTTGCGGTACTCTGGATTCACATCTGGACGCCGCCCGTGTGCGTAATGACGCTGTCGTAGCAATTATTTACAAACACGAGGAGCGCCCCATGAAGAGTCCCCTTTCCATCGCCGTGCTGGCTGGCGTTGCACTGGCCTGCAGTGCGGCCCAGGCCGATACCGGCAAGCTGCTGCTCACGGGCGGCGTCAGCACCATCGCCGGGTCGGCTGGTGGCGGGCTGACCCCCTGGGCGGTGATTGGCAGTAACGCCACCGAGGGCGAGGTGGGCGTCAGCGCCTATGCCACCCGCGCAGCCACACAGGACTACAGCCTGAACGGCTATGGCGTGGCCCTGGGTCTGCACGACCGCCTGGAGCTGTCGCTGGCGCGGCAGGACTTTGATGCGTCGCCCGCCATCGCGCTCAACGGCATTGCGCCGTTTGGCGTGACGCCGGGCCAGCACATCAAGATGGACGTGCTGGGCATCAAACTCAAGGTGGCGGGCGATGCTGTGCTCAACAGCGACAGCTGGATGCCGCAGATTGCGGTGGGGCTGGAACACAAGCAGGTGCATCCGGGCTCCATCGGGTCGGTGCTGGACTTTCTGGGCACCAAAACCAGCGGCACCGATGTGTACGTGAGCGCCACCAAGCTGCTGCTGGCGCAAAGCGTGCTGGTCAACGGCACGCTGCGCTACACCAACGCCAACCAGAACGGCCTGCTGGGCTTTGGCTCGGCTGCGCCCGGCAAGAACAGCCGCAGCCTGCAGCCCGAGTTCTCGGTGGCATACCTGATCAACAAGAACCTGGCAGTGGGTGCCGAATACCGATTCAAGCCCAACAACTTGCAGGCCTTGGGCGCGGCGGCAGGCCTGGGCGCCGCCTTGCGCGAGGACGACTGGAAGGACATCTTTGTGGCCTGGGCGCCCAGCAAGAATGTGTCGCTCACGCTCGCCTATGTGGACCTGGGCCGCATCGTCCCTGGCATCACCAACAACCGCCGCCAGACCGGCTACTACCTGTCGGCCCAAGTCGCCTTTTGAGGACATTGTCATGACGCACTCCAAAACCCTCATCGCCCTGGCCATCTCCCTCGGCAACTTGCTTGCTGCCCCGGCCTTTGCGCAGACCGCTGCGGCTCCGCTAGCGACCACTGCCGCCCCAGCAGCCCCTGCAGGCCTGTACCAGGCCCTGGGCGAAAAGCCGGGCATCACCCGCCTGGTGGACGATTTTGTGAACCGCGTGGTCAAGGACCCGCGCATTGGCGGCCACTTCAAGGACACCAAACCAGCCGCCCTCAAGGAGAGCCTGACCGACCAGTTCTGCCAGCTGAGCGGTGGCCCTTGCAAATATGAGGGCGCTGACATGAAATCGGCCCATGCCGACATGGACATCAACAAGGGCCACTTCAACGCCCTGGTGGAGGTGCTGCAAAGCGCCATGGACGCCCAGGGCATACCGTTCGCTCAACAGAACCGCCTGCTGGCCTTGTTGGCGCCCATGCACCGTGATGTGATCACCAAACACTAAGACGATGAAAAATGCTATTTTTTTCATAGCTGCTAGCGCAATATTCACTAGCGCTTGGGCCGGAAATGTCCAAATCCAGGTGCTGGACCGCGACGGCAAGCCCGTGCCTGACGCCGTGGTGGTGGTGTACCCCAGCGCCACCACCGCTGCGGCCCCCAGCCTGCTGCAGCCCAGTCCCACCATCGAGCAGGAGCGCATGCGGTTTGTGCCTGCCGTCACGGTGGTCATGCCGGGTTCCACGGTGCGCTTTACCAACCAGGACCGCTGGGACCACCATGTACGCGGCAACCCCACGGGGGCGGCCGCTACGGCAGCACCGGCTGCGGCCAGTTCCAACTTCGAGCTGCGCCTGGCGGGCAAGGCCGATGGCAAGCCTGCCAACTTTGCCGACGTGAAGCTGGATACGCCCGGCGTGGTGCTGCTGGGCTGCCACCTGCACGGCTCCATGCGCGGCCATGTGTTTGTGACCGATTCGGCCTGGACACTCAAGACCGACAACGATGGCATTGCCCGATTTGCCAGCGTGCCGGATGGCGCCGCACAGGTGCGCGTGTGGCACGCCGAGCAACTGGTGGACCTGCCGCGCAAGGCGCTGAATGTGGTGCCCGGCCCGGTGCTGGATACCGTGCAGCTCAGCGTGGTGCCACGGGTGCGCCGCGCACCACCGGCTGCGCCCGCCGGCCCTACCAACAGCCCCGGTGGGCCCATGGGGTCGTACAGCCAGGCGCCCGTCTCGCCTCCCCAGGCACATCAGCACCCGGGCAGCTGACACGCCACCACAGCGGGTGGTCCAAAGGGGGCGGGTCAGCAGGGCAGCGATTTTTGGGGGCGCGGTCCTTCGCCCGCCTTTCGTCCGAGTGTCTGCGGGCGTCCCCCTGCGGGGCCGTCCACAGGCTCTCAGGTCAACCTGGCAGCTTGAGCCCGCCCGGTCCGGAGGGCACGGTGTTGGCACTGCTCTTTTGGCTGCCGGCCGTTGCACTGCCCACGTCTTGCTTCACGCTGCCAGGGGGCGCGTTCAGGTACAGGTACAGCGCTTGTGCATCCACGTCGCTGAGTTGCCCGAGCGACTCAAAGGGCATCACCTGGATGGGTGTGCCGTCAGGCCGCTTGCCTGTGCGCAGCATGGCCACAAAGCTTGCGGCGTTGGGGTAGCGCGCCAGGGCGCTGTCGGCACTGTGTGTGCCAGGGCGGATGTCTGCTGCCGCAGGCCAGTCAGGCGGGCCGCCGGGGATTTTGCCGCCCGACAGGTCGGCACCATGGCAGCCGATGCACATGTTGGCCACATACTGACCATTGGCCAGCGTCACTCCGGCAGCCGTCGGCCGCGAGGGGGCCAGCTGGTGGTCAATGCGCGAGGCCGCGTCGGGAATCGCACCCAGCCCATACAGCACCCAGGCAGGGTGCGGCAGATCGACCACGGCCTGCGTGCCCTCCTTGGGGGGGAACTGGCGCACATACGACACCAGGGCGTTCAGGTCTTCGTTGGTGAAGCGGTTGTAGTCCTCGCTGGGCATGATCAGCACCGGGCGGCCGTTGGGCTTGACGCCATGGCGGATCACGCTGTTCCAGTCCTCGGGCTGGTAGCGCGCCACCACGCCAGCCGGCGTGATGTTGGGCCCCACGATGCGCGTGCCCTTGCCATCGTTGACGAACTCACGGCCCGTGCCTTGTGCGCCATGGCAGTCGGTGCAGCCGCGCGATGCATACAGATAGCGCCCACGTTCGATGGTCTGCGCATCGGTGGTATAGGCCACGGGGCGGGGTTTGATGTCGATGTAGCGGTTGCGTTTTTGCTCGGCCAGGTACAGACCGCTGGCGGCGGTGGCGACAACGATCACGCCCAGCAGCAGCGCGCTGCCAGCGGTCCATTTGATCCAGCGTTTCATGGTGGTATCCCTCTTCTTCGAATGTGGGCGGACTGGCTGAAAGGATCAGCGTGTCCAGGCGCCGGATTCTGAAGTCGAAGCAGGGGTTTGTGACACCCCACCACCGCAGGGGACAGCGGGGCCGGTGACATTTGTCACAAACGGCCCGCCGGTGTGAGCAGGTGTAGCCCGCTCACACGCTCGCCACGTTCTCTCAACGCTCTTTCAACGTCCTGTCAGCGCTCGATGGTTTTGTTCCAGCGTGCATTCCAGGCGGGGCGGTTCGCGTTCACGCTGTCCCAGTCCAGGGTCACGGCGTTTTTCATCCACTGGCTGATCTGTGCGACCTGGGCGGCACCTTCACCCACGGCCGGGGCCTTGGGGTTGGTAGGGATCTGCGCGCCAAACTGCAGCACGTTGGCTTGGGCCAGCGGGCTCAGCAGAAACTCGGCCAGCTTTTGGGCCAGCTCGGGCTCGCTGTTCTTGGCGATCACGCACTGGCCAGTCATCAGCACCACTGAGCCCTCCTTGGGCTGCGCGTATTCCACCGGAATGCCCTTGGCCTTGAGGGCCGCAACACTGGTCGGCGTGAGCGGGAAGATCGCGGCTTCACCCGTCTGCACCATCTCTGAAATCTTGGCCGAGCTGGGGATGTACTCCAGCACGTTCGGGCCAATCGTCTTAGCCCAGTTGGTAAAGCCTGGCTCCACGTTCTTGTCGTTACCGCCCTGGATGCGGTTGAACATCAAGAAGCCGTGCAGCCCGAACGACGACGACGGCATGGACTGGAACACCACCTTTCCCTTGTACTTGGGGTCGGCAAAGTCCATCCACGACGTGGGCGCGGCCCAGCCCTTTTCGGCAAACATCTTGGTGTTGTAGGCAATGCCAGTCATGCCCAGGCTCACGCCGCTGGCCAGGTCGTCCTTGAAGCGGGCGGCGGGGTACAGGTCGTTCAGGTTCTGGTTGGGCTTTTGCTTCTCGCACAGGCCCATGCCCATGGCGCGCACCATGATGCCGTCGTCCAGAAACATCACATGCATCTGCGGCTTGTCCTTGTTGGCCTGCGCCTTGGCCAGGATGTCCGAGGACGTGCCGGGCACCACCACCACCTTCACGCCATGCAGCTTTTCAAACGCCGGGAACACGTACTGCGTGTACGCCTTCTCCATGGTGCCGCCGTTCATGCCGATGTACAGCGTCTTGGTCTGCGCGGTGGCGGTGCCTGCGGCGGCCATGGTGGCCAGTGCGGCGGCCGCCACAAGGGCGCGGCGGGTGCGGCTGGCAAAGCGGGGGGAGAAGGTCATGGTGGTTTCCTTTCTGGTGGGAGAGTGGGGACGGGTCGGTGGCAAACGGGTCACTGGGCAGTCGCAGTGCTGGCCACTTCAGCCACTGCTTTGGGAACAAATCGCTCAATTGCAAACGCATCAATCGGCGTGGTGCTGCGGCCATCGCGTGCCAGCTCGGCCAGCACCTCGCCCACACCGGGGCCAATCTGAAAGCCTGCACCGGCAAAGCCAAAGCCATGGATCAGGCCGGGCGTGGTGTGGCTCTTGCCCAGCACCGGCTGGCGGTCAGGCAGATAGCCTTCGGTGCCGCTCCAGGTGCGAATGAAGTGCGCATTCTTGAGGGCGGGCAGCAGCTCCACCGCCTGCACTGCCAGGGTAGCGATGGCGCTGCGCTCGGAGCGGGCGCGGTCGGCATCCAGCGCCACACCTGCGCCGCCGCCCAGCACCAGATTGCCGCGCGCCACCTGTCGGCAGTAGATGCCGCCGCCTTCCACACCCAGGCTCCAGTGCATGAAGAAGGGCAGGGGCTCGGTCACCGCCATGGCGGGGTGGCCGGAGTGAATGGGCACGGCCTCGCCAAACTGCGCGGCCAGCGCACCGGCCCAGGCACCAGCGCAGTTGATGAGCACGGGCGCACGCACCGCCACGGTGGTGCCGGAGCGCACGGTAAACAGCTGCCCGTCGTGCTCCACCGAGGTCATTGGTGTGCGCTCCAGAATCTGCGCACCCGCACGCCGCGCAGCCAGGGCAAAGGCGGGTGACACCAAGCGCGGGTTGGCTTGCCCGTCATCGGGGCACAGCGAGCCACCCACGGCGCGCCCGCCCAGCCAAGGGCAGCGCTCGCGCAGCGTGGCGCCCGAGATGAGCTGGATGCCCAGGTCGAAGTCTCGGCTCAGGTTGGCATAGGCTTCCAGCGAAGCCATGTCCGCCTCACTGCGTCCGATCTTGAAGTGCCCGCTGCGCTGGTATTCGCCATCGGTGTCAATCAGCGCGGGCAGGTTGGCCCACACCTGGTGGGCGCGCTGCGCCAGGGGCAATTGGCTCACAGGCCGGCCCTGGCGGCGCACGCCGCCGTAGTTCACGCCGCTGGAGCGGGAGCCGCACAGATCGCGCTCCAGCAGCACCACGCTCACGCCCTTGCGGCGCAGGGCCAGCGCGGCGGACGCACCCATGATGCCGCCGCCCACAATGGCAACGTCGGTGTCAATGGTTCGGGTAGTCGTGGTCATTCGGCAGCCTCCGCCTGGGCTTGCAGGTGGATGGGGATGGGCTTGATCGGCGCCTGTCCGCGCAGCCGTCCTACCGTGTCAATCGGCTTGCCTGTGGCGTGGGCCAGGATTTCTGCCGCGGCCACACCGCACATGCGGCCTTGGCAGCGGCCCATGCCCACGCGGGTCAGGGCCTTCAGGCGGTTCAGTTCGTCGGCCCCAGCATCGTGGGCGCAGGCGCGCAGCTCGCCTGCCGTGATGTTCTCGCAGCGGCACACCACCAGCGCATCGGGGGCTTGCGTTGCCCAATCTGTGGGGAAGGGGAAGGCGCGCTCCAGCCCTTGGCGGAACGGCATCAGATTTGTCAGCTTGCGTTCCAGCTCCGCGGCGCGTGCTGCATCCACCTTCACGCCATGGTCGGCCAGCAGCGCCAGTGCGGCGCGCTCGCCCGCCCACTCGGCTGCATCGGCACCCATGATGCCCGCGCCATCGCCCGCCAGGTACACACCGGCCATGCTGGTGCGGCCTGCGCTGTCGCGCTCAGGCAGGTGCGCGCGGTGCATGGGTGCCCAGGCAAAGCGGCAGCCCAGCAGGTCGGCCAGCTGGGTTTCGGACCGCAGGGCGTAGCCAAAGCCCACGGCATCGCAGGGCACGGTGTGCTCGGTTTTCCCATCGCTCCACACCACGGCGTTCACCCGCATATCGCCCTCTATGCTGCCTTCCACGCGCACCGGCCGCACGCCGGTGTGCACGGCCACGCCCTGCGTACGCAGCCAAGCCACGTAGTACAGGCCCTTGCCCAGCACGGCGGGCTGGGTGAGCATGCCGGGCAGTGCGGCCAACTGGTCGGCAAAGCGGGCGGTGTCCAGCACTGCGGCTACCTTGGTGCCCGCCTTGGCATATTGGTAGGCCACCAAATACAGCAGCGGCCCAGTGCCCATCAGCACTACGTTGCGGCCAATGGTGCAGCCCTGGAACTTGAGCGCCACCTGGGCGCCGCCCAGCGTGTACACGCCGGGCAGCGTCCAGCCGGGCACGGGCAGTACCCGGTCGGTAGCACCGCTGGCCACGATGAGCTGGCCGTAGGGCACCGTGCGCGTGGTCTGCGTGGGGCCATGCAGCACGTCCAGGAGGCCACCCTGGGCGTTCCACACCAGGCTGTTGGGTTGGTAGTCGATGTGCGCACTCAAGCTGTCAAAGGTGCTGTGCAGCGCGTTAGCGCGTGCTGCTTCGGTTCCGTATAGTGTTTGTGCGCTGCGGGCAAATTGGGCGGGTGGTCGGCGGTAGATTTGTCCGCCGCTGCGCGCGGCCTCGTCGATCACCACGGGCCGCACGCCATGCGCCACCAGGGTGTGCGCGGCGCGGATGCCCGCAGGGCCTGCGCCCACGATCACGGGTTGCAAGGTGGGTGCGGTCATGCGGGAGCTCCGGTGGTCAGCTGCATGCCTGCCTGGATGAAGGTGGCGCAAGACCGCAGCCGTTCGCCCGTGGCGGTTTGCACCCAGCAGTCCTGGCACGCACCCATCAGGCAAAAGCCTGCGCGGGGTTCGTGGCCGAACTCGTTGCGTCGCAACTGGGCCCGGTGGGTGAGGATGGCCGTCAGCACCGTGTCGCCTTCAAGCGCAGTGGCAGGCTCGCCATCGAGCAGGAAGGGCACAGGCGCGCGGTCTTTTTCGGCCACGCGGTGGAGCAGGGCTGTGTTCACAGTCATGGAATTCGTGCCCATTTATTTCTTGCCTACGAGCACACGGTCCAGGCCGTACACGCGGTCAAGAATCACCATCGCGCAAGCCGTCAGACCCACCATCAGCGCCGACACCGCCGCCATCAGCGGGTCAATCGATTCGGTGGCGTACATGTACATGCGCACCGGTAGGGTCACCGTGCTGGGCGAGGTGACAAAGATGGACATGGTCACTTCGTCAAAGCTGTTGATGAAGGCCAGCATCCAGCCACCTGTGACGCCCGGCAGGATCATCGGCAGCGTGATGCGCGTGAATACGGTGGCCTGGCTGGCGCCCAGCGACAGGGCGGCATGCTCGGCACTGCGGTCAAACCCCACCAGCGCGGCCACCACCAGCCGCAGCGTGTAGGGCGTAACGATGAGCGCATGCGCAAACACCAGCCAGCCAAAGCTGCCTGTGCCGCCCAGCAGCGCAAACAGGCGCAGCAGGGCCACGCCCAGCACCAGGTGCGGAATGATCAGTGGCGAGAGGAACAAGCCATTCAAAAAGCCGCGCCCCGCAAATTCGTAGCGCGTGATGGCAATGCCCGCAGGCACGGCCAGCACCGTGGCCAGCGTGGCAGAGGCCAGCGCCAGCCACAGGCTGTTCCAGAACGACTGCACAAAGTCCGGGTGCTCGAACACCGCTTTGAACCAGCGCAGCGAAAGCTCGGTGGTGGGCAGCGTCAGCGTGTTGTGCGGCGTGAACGCCACGATGCACACCACCAGCAAGGGGGCGAGCATGAAGGTGATGACCAGCGCGTTGAACGCGAGGGCGAGAGGGCCGTTCTTTTGCATCGTGCTCACCCGAGAGATTTCTTGTAGCGGCCTTCAACCAATCGGTTGTAGCTCAGCATGACCACCAGGTTGGCCACCAGCAGCGTCAGCGCAATCGCCGCGCCCAGGGGCCAGTTCAGCTCGTGCAGGTACTCGTCGTACACCACCGTGGCCACCATCTTCAGCCGCCGCCCGCCCAACAGGCCGGGAATGGCGAACGAGCTGGCCGCCAGGCCAAACACGATCAGGCTGCCCGACAAAATGCCTGGCAGCACCTGCGGCAACACAATGCGCCGCAGCGTGGTGAAGGGGCTTGCCTGCAGCGACAGGGCCGCGTTTTCAACGCCCGGGTCGAGCTTTTGCAGCGAGGTCCACACGGGGATCACCATGAAGGGCAGCATCACATGCACCAGGGCAATGACCACCGCGATCTCGGTGTAGAGCATCTTCACGGGTCCAAAACCCAGCAGCCCGAACAGCCCATTCACCAAACCCTCCGGCCCCAGCAGCATGCTCCAGCCAAAGGCGCGCACCACCACCGACACCAGCAGCGGCGCCAGCACCATCAGCAGCAAGATGGAGCGCCACGGGTTGCCCATGCGGCTCAGGATGTAGGCCTCGGGCGCTCCAACGACCACGCAGATCAGCGTGACCAGGCCCGCGATCCAGAACGTGCGCCAAAAAATGGAGTAGTAGTACGAATCGGTGAACACATGGGCGTAGTGCTCCAGCGTGAACTCGCCCGCCTTCACCCCCGTGGTCGGGTCGAACGCGTTGAACGACAGCACGGCGGTGAGTGCCAACGGCACCAGCAACAACACCGTGAACAACAGCAGCGCCGGGCCGGACAGCCACCAGGGCGCGGCCTTTTTGTGCAGCAAGGTGGTGGCCAGGCTCATGGCGCCACCTCGGCGGCAGCGTCTTCGGCTTCCAGCTCGGCCAGTGCGGTTTCATCGGCGGGCAGCAGGCGCATGCAGTGGTCGGGCCAGTCCACGCCCGTGCGCTCGCCTTCGGCCAGCGCGGCGCGGCCGTCATTGGGCACCAGCACCATCAGGTCGCCCACGGGGGTGCCCACGCGGTACAGCCACTGGCTGCCCAAAAAGAAGCGCTCGCACACCTGGCCGTCCATCCGGCCTTGCACGGCGGGCACCAGTTGCACCTTTTCAGGCCGCACGCTCAGCAGCACGGCGGCGCCGGGGCGGTAGCGGGCGCCGCCCACCTCCATCGTCAGGGCCCCCACCTTCACCTGCGTGTGCGTGCCGCTCGCGTAGGCGACCTGGCCCGGCAGCAGGTTCGCCTTGCCCACAAAGGTGGAGATGAAGCGCGTACGCGGGTGCTCGTACACGCGGTGCGGGTGGTCGATTTGTGTGGCGCGGCCGGCCTCCATCACCACCACGCGGTCGCTGATGGACATGGCCTCGCTCTGGTCGTGCGTGACCATGATGGTGGTGGTGCCCACCTTGCGCTGAATTTGCCGCAGTTCAAACTGCATCTCCTCGCGCAGCTTGGCGTCAAGGTTGGACAGAGGCTCGTCCAGCAGCAGCACGGGCGGCTCGATCACCAGCGCGCGGGCCAGGGCCACCCGCTGGCGCTGGCCGCCCGACAGCTCCCGAGGGTAGCGCGTGGCGTGCTTTTCCAGGTGCACCAGGGCCAGGGCCTGGGACACGCGCTCGGCGCGCTCGGCCTTGGGCACCTTGCGCATTTCCAGCCCAAAGCTCACGTTGGCCGCCACCGTCATGTGCGGGAAGAGGGCATAGCTCTGGAACACGATGCCCAGGCCGCGCGTGTTGGCCTTGGCGTGGGTGATGTCCTTGCCGTCCAGCTCGATGCGCCCGCTGGTCACGGCCTCAAACCCCGCCACCATCTGCAGCGTGGTCGTCTTGCCGCAGCCCGAGGGGCCCAACAGCGACACAAATTCACCCTTTTGCACCGTGAGGTTCATGGCCTGCACCGCGCAGGTGCTGCCATAGAACTTGGTCACATCCGTGAGCTTGAGAAACGACATGGCGAAAGCCTTTCCGGTGGTGGCGCCGCACGGGTTACCTGGGGGCGGTGCGTGCCACCTGCTGTGGAGTTGCAGGGATGGGCTGCGGACCTTTGAGGTGTTTGCACCGGGGTGGTGCAAGCGCCACACAAAGAATGGAACAGCCGCTTGATTCGGTGGAATCTATTGCAATAAACAAACCAGAATGCTTCGGGTATTCCATTAATCAGAATTTTTATTGAATTTATTCCGTTGAATGAAATATGATGCCTTCAGTTTGTTCAACGAATTCCACAGGAGCGAGGTATGGAAGCCGCATCCACCGCCACCGGCGGCGTACCCCGGGTGTTTGCCGTCATCCGGGCCCTGTCGGCCGTGCAGGCCGAGGGCGGGCGAGTCACCCAATTGGCGCGTGCCGTGGGCCTCACACAGGCCACCACGCACCGTTTGCTGCAATCGCTGGTGGCAGAAGGCATGGTCGAGCAGGATGAGCGCAGCAAGCTCTACCGCCTGAGCATGGATTTCTTCGCCTTGGCGGCGAAGGCTGGCAACCCCGGCGACCTGCGCAGCCTGTGCCGCCCCGCGCTGCTGCGCCTGTGCGCCAGCCTGGGTGACAGCATCTTTTTATTGGTGCGCAGTGGGTTTGACGCCGTGTGCCTGGACCGCAGCGAGGGCCCGTTCCCCATCCGCTCGTTCACCGGCGACATCGGCGGTCGCGTGGCCCTGGGTGTGGGGCAGGGCGCGCTGGCCATCCTGGCCTTTTTGCCCGAGGCAGAGCGCGAAGAGGTCATCCGCTTCAACCTGTCGCGCGTGCGGGAGTACGGCGTGTTTGACGAGGTCTACCTGCGCACCGAAATCGAGCGCGTGCGCCAGTTGGGCTATGCGGGCCGCAATACCGGGTTGCTGGAAGGCATGGCTGGCGTGGCCGTGCCCATCCTCGACCGCGAAGGGCGCGCAGTGGCAGCGCTGAGCGTGGGCACCATTTCTGCGCGGCTCAATGACGACCGGCTGCCCACGGTGGTGGAGCTGCTCAAGCGCGAAGCTCTGGCGGTGGGGCCCAAGATCAATCCGTTTGATGTGACGCTGCGGCGGCCAGCACAAAGCCTGTCGAGCGTTCGCCCCGATCAGGCCATTCAGCCTGCGGGACAGGAACAGAAATAGGCGGCTGGCGGTCCGGTCAGCAGCGCACGGCGAATGCTTTTTTGACCTGTGCGTGGGCATGGTCGTCCAGCACCTGGTTGTGGGCCGTCACGACCCGCTCAAAGGGCCAGCGCAGCACGCGCTCTGCGCTGCGGGCTGCGGCACGACGGTCACGCACCAGCGCGCGCACCGTGAGCGGAACCGCCAGTTGGCGCCGCACCCCGGTCAGCGTGGCATAGGCACGCGTGGACCAAGGCAGGTCCCCCGCCATCCACTGCAGAAGGTCTGTCACGATGAGCGTGGCCGAAGGGCGGTGGAACCATACCGACTCATTGCCTGCAGGAATGCCCTCAAAAGCCAAATGCTCCAGGTCTGGCAGCCATTCGGGCACATCGCCTGAGGGCAGATCGTGCAGCCTGGCTGCCAGGTCTGGCCGCTTCTGAGCCAGGCCCTTGGGGCCATACACCCTGGCGTTCGGGAAGGTCTGGGCGCAAGGCGCCAGAAACAGGTGGTGCATCTTGTTCGGCGCCACGATGAAAGCCACCGTGCCAAGTGCCTGCAGCTGCTCCAGCAGGGCACTCCCTGGGGGCATTGGAATCGGTGAGTGGACCAGAAGCTGCTCTCCTGGCAGTCGCACCACCGTCATGCGCGTGGTGATGGGAAGTCCGTTGGCCTTGAAAGCGTGGGTGGCGTGCCAGAGATGGGTGGCGAGGGATTCAAGTTGCATGGCGCCGGAGGATGCCCTGGCGCTGGGGGCAGCGTCTTGAACGAATTCGACATGGAACAGAGTTTTGCCGCGTGGTTGGGCGCTTTGGAGCGCATCAATTTCCAAAGCAGATACGGGCCACGTAGCTGCTTCTTCGAACGCTATAGTTCGCTGGGTTGAAATTCCGGGGTGCCATGGGATCTTGGCCTTCGCCATGCGCGCAACGCTTCACATCTGCAAACCCGGGTCGTCAGTCATTTCCAGGAGGTATCGATGTCCAGCGTCTTCAGAACGGCCCCTTCCATCCTCGATGGTTCTGCAATGCAAGTGACGGAGAGGCAATGACGCGCAAAAGTCCGAAGAAGAACGAACGCTCTGGCGTGGATCGCATGGGGCGAACAGAACTTCACTACGCGGCTCTGGAGGCTGACTTGTCGAAGGTGAAAGAACTTCTGTTGGCCAGTGCGGACCCCAATGCGTCGGATGACAATGGCTTGACCCCACTGCACTTCGCTGCACAGTCCAACAGCTACGCCGTCAGTGAGGCGCTGATATTGGCGGGAGCGAGCGTGGACTCTGTTGATGCCAATGGAAATACACCGCTTTCAGATGCTGTGTTCCATTCGGACGGCAGCGGCGATTTGATCAAGTTGTTGCTTCGCTCTGGGGCTGACAGAAACAAAGAGAACAACTACGGTATCTCTCCTTTGGAGCTTGCGAAGTCTATTGACAATTTTGACCTGGTGCAGTTTTTTTACTAGCCTTCAAGCATCGTCAGGCATCGTCAGGCATCGTCAGGCATCGTCAGGCATCGTCAGGCATCGTCAGGCATCGTCAGGCACTTGGGTCATCCCTAGGCAGCACATGCTCCCTGCGCACCTCCTCAAGCGCTTGAGCACAGGTGCCCTTCTGCTTCAGCGGTGAGCGTTTCACCCCTGCCTCTGCCCCGCGCATTCCCCCACCACCCAATCCCTGAACGCCTTCACTAGCGGCGTCTGCGCCCGCGCCTCCGGGTACACGAGGTAGTACGCATCGGTACTCGTCAGCACTTGGTCTGACAGCTCCACCAGGCTCCCTGCCGCCAGCTCCTGCTCGATCAAGAAGCGCGGCAGCAGCGCCGCCCCCAGGTGCGACACGGCAGCCTGCGCAATCATGGCGAAGTGTTCAGACTGGGGGCCGCGCAGGGCCAGGGCTGTGGGGGCGCCCACCAGCTCGAACCATTCGGCCCATTGGGTGGGGCGGGTGCTTTGCTGCAGCAGCACCACGCGCGTGAGGTCTTGCGGTGTGTGAATGTTGTGGCGGTCGCGGTAGGTGGGGCTGCACACGGGCACGGTTTCTTCGTGCATCAGGTATTCGCACACGGCGCCCGCCCAGTGCGGGGTGCCGAAGTGGATGGCGGCGTCGAACGGCGTGCCCGCAAAGTCAAACGGCTCGGTGCGGGCCGAGAAGTTGACCATGGCCTCGGGGTGCAGCGCCATGAAGCCGCCCAGGCGCGGGATGAGCCAGCGCGTGCCCAGCGTGGGTAGCACGGCCAGGTTGAGCAGGCCGTCGGTGCTGGAGAACGCCATGGCTTTCTGCGTGCTGGCCGACAACTGCTGCAGCACGTTTTGCACATCGGCCGCATAGACGCGGCCCGCGTCGGTCAGCACCACGCGCTGGCGCACGCGGTGGAAGAGGGCGGTGCCTATCTGCTCTTCCAGCTGGCGGATCTGGCGCGACACGGCGCTTTGGGTGAGGTGCAGCTCCTCGGCCGCGCGCGACACGCTCTGGTGGCGGGCTGCCGCCTCAAAGGCCAGCAGGTCGGCGGTGGAGGGCAGGAAGGCACGGCGCAGCAGGGTCATGGTGGCAAATGGGGTCAATCATGCGCAGGGGGAATGAGCGGCTCTGTCACGTTGTGCATGGTTTTGGGGCGTAGCGCTAGTACATCAAGCGTCGGCAGCTCTGCTATTTTCAGGCACTTCATGCTGATTTGTGATCAAGTAGTTCCATTTTTTTGCTATCCAGCACGGCGTGATTGGCGGATATTGGCGCATTCATTGCGTGTGTTCTTCCACGCTGTTGCCATCTCTCTGCCTCCACTCACCTTTGCGAGTCGCCATGTCTGCCACCCCTGCCGTCACCCCTGTTGTCACACCGCTCTTGTCTGAAGTCGATCCACTGCTGCAACGCCTGGGCGTGCCCCGCGCTGCCTACACCGGCGGCACGCTGGCGGCCCGTTCGCCCATCACGGGCGAGGTGCTGGCCCAGGTGCCGCAACAAAGCCCGGCCGATGCCACGGCCGCCATCGGCCGCGCGCATGCCGCATTCGCCGCGTGGCGCAATGTGCCCGCACCACGCCGGGGCGAGCTGGTGCGCCTGCTGGGCGAAGAACTGCGCGCCGCCAAGGCAGACCTGGGCCTGCTGGTGACCATCGAGGCGGGCAAGATCCCGTCCGAAGGCCTGGGCGAGGTGCAGGAAATGATCGACATCTGCGACTTTGCCGTGGGCCTGTCGCGCCAGCTGTACGGCCTGACCATCGCCACCGAGCGCCCCGGCCACCGCATGATGGAAACCTGGCACCCGCTGGGCGTGTGCGGCGTGATCTCGGCCTTCAACTTCCCGGTGGCCGTGTGGTCGTGGAACGCCGCGCTGGCACTGGTGTGCGGTGATTCGGTGGTGTGGAAACCGTCGGAAAAGACCCCGCTCACCGCCCTGGCCACGCACGCGATTGCACAGCGTGCCATTGCACGCTTTGGCAGCGACGCGCCCGAAGGCCTGCTGGAGCTGATCGTGGGCCAACGCGACATTGGCGAAGTACTGGTGGATGACGCCCGCGTGCCCGTGCTGTCGGCCACGGGCTCCACCGCCATGGGCCGCGCCGTGGGCCCGCGCCTGGCAGCGCGTTTTGCGCGCGGCATTCTGGAGCTGGGCGGCAACAACGCGGCCATCGTGGCGCCCACGGCCGACCTGAACCTGGCCCTGCGCGGCATTGCGTTTGCCGCCATGGGCACGGCGGGCCAGCGCTGCACCACGCTGCGCCGCCTGTTTGTGCACGAGAGCATTTACGACCAGCTGGTGCCCCAGCTTGCCAAGGTGTACGCCAACGTGCAGGTGGGCGACCCGCGCACCGCTGGCACGCTGGTGGGCCCGCTGATCGACCGCATGGCTTTTGACGGCATGCAAAAGGCGCTGGAGCTAAGCCGTGCGCTGGGTGCCACGGTGCACGGTGGTGGCCGCGTGGAAGGCGTGGGCGGTGCGGACGCGTACTACGTGCGCCCTGCGCTGGTGGAGCTGCAAAAGCACGAAGGCCCCGCGCTGCATGAAACCTTTGCTCCCATCCTGTACGTAGTGCGCTACAGCACCATTGACGACGCCATTGCCATGAACAACGCCGTGGGCGCGGGCCTGTCGTCGTCCATCTTCACGCTCAACGTGCGCGAGGCCGAGCAGTTCATGTCCGCAGCGGGCTCGGACTGCGGCATCGCCAACGTGAACATCGGCCCCAGCGGCGCCGAGATTGGCGGCGCTTTTGGCGGAGAGAAGGAAACGGGCGGTGGGCGTGAAGCGGGCTCGGACAGCTGGAAGGCCTACATGCGCCGTGCGACGAACACCATCAACTACTCCACCGCGCTGCCGCTGGCACAGGGCGTGACGTTTGACGTGTAAGCCACGCGCTGGTTGCCCCGTTCATGTTGATTGCTAAGGACTCACACCCCATCGTCATCATTGGCGGTGGTGTCATCGGCAGTGCGATTGCGTACTTCCTCACGTTGGAGCAGCCGGGCTGCGAGGTGGTGGTGGTCGAGCGCGATCCGACCTACGCGCGGGCGTCATCCGCGCTGTCGGCGAGCTCCATCCGCCAGCAGTTTTCTACCGACATCAACATCCAGATCTCGGCGTTTGGCATCGGCTTTTTGCGTAACGTGGGCCAACTGTTGGCGTGCCATGGTGATGTGCCTGACATCGGTCTGCACGAAGGCGGCTACCTGTACCTGGCCACCCAGGCGGGCGAGGCCACGCTGCGCGAGAACCATGCACTGCAGAAGCAGCACGGCGCCGATGTGGCGCTGCTGAGCCGGCAGCAACTGACCGAGCGTTTTCCGTGGCTGGCGCTGCAGGACGTGGTGCTGGGCTCGTTGGGCCTGTCGGGCGAGGGCTGGTTTGATGGCTACCTGCTGCAGACGGCTTTGCGTAAAAAGGCGCAGAGCCAGGGCGTGCGCTATGTGGCCGACGAGGCGGTGGGCCTGGATACGGCGGCCAACGATGGCGTGCTGCATGTGAACGCAGTACGCCTGCAAAGCGGCACCGTGCTGCCTTGCCGCTACGCCGTGAATGCGGGTGGCCCCTGGGCGGCCGCCATTGCGGGCTGGGCGGGCATTGATTTGCCCGTTGTGGGCAAACGCCGCACCGTCTTCAACCTGGCCAGCCCCGCAGCGCTGCCGGGCTGCCCACTGCTCATCGACACCAGCGGCATTTCGCTGCGGCCCGAGGGCAAAGGCTTTATCTGCGGCTTTGCGCCCGACGCAGTCAACGATGCCGACTTTGCCCCGCTGGAGCCGGAGTACACAGCGTTCGAGGACCACATCTGGCCCACGCTGGCCGAGCGCATCCCGGGCTTTGAGGCACTGCGCATGCAGGGCGCCTGGGCGGGCTACTACGAGATGAACACGTTCGATCACAACGCCATCGTGGGCCTGCACCCGGCGTGCGACAACCTGGTGTTTGCCAACGGCTTTTCGGGCCATGGCCTGCAGCAGTGCCCCGCCGTGGGCCGGGGCGTGGCCGAGCTGTTGCTCACGGGCAGCTACCAAAGCCTGGACCTGTCGCCGCTGTCCATTGAACGCATTGCGCGCAACGCGCCGCTGCTCGAAAAGAACGTGATTTGAGCGTCACCCGGCCGCCCGATTTCTCTCTCACCAATTCATCCACCTGCCAACCACAACACACACGGAGACAATGACATGGCAATTTCCCGCAAGACCTTCACTGCGCTCGCCGCAGGTCTGGCCCTGGCATGCATGGCCACGGCCCCCGCACAGGCGCAGACGGTCACCCAGCCCACGTTGGAGAAGATCAAAGTCAGCGGCAAGGCCGTGCTGGGCGTGCGCGAGACCTCGCCGCCCATGGCCTATGCGCTGGGCGCCAACGAAAAATACGTGGGCTACCACGTCGAGTTGTGCGAGCGTGTGCTGAAAGAAATCGCACCCGACGCCAAGCTCGAATACATGGCCGTGACGGCGCAAAACACACTGCCCTTGGTGCAGAACGGCACGTTGGATATCGGCTGCGGCCCCACCACCAACAACACCGCGCGCCAGCAGCAGGTGGCGTTTGCGGTGACCACCTACGTGAGCGAAGTGCGCATGGCGGTGCGCAAGGATTCGGACCTGAAGTCCATCAGCCAGCTCGCAGGCCGCACCATTGCCGCATCCACCGGCACCACCGCCGTGCAACTGCTGCGAAAGCAAGAGCGCGCCCTGGGCGGCGCCCCCATCAAGACCGTGCTGGGCAAGGACCACCACGAGAGCTTCCTGCTGCTGGAGACCGGCCGCGCCGATGCCTTTGTGCTCGACGACAACCTGCTGGCCGGGATGATTGCCAACTCCAAAGACCCCTCGGCCTACCGCATCGTGGGCGAGCCGCTGGGCGCCGAGCCCATTGCGCTGCTGTTCCGCAAGGACGACCCGACCTTCAAGGCTGCGGTGGACGGCGTGCTCACCAAGCTGATGCAGTCCGGCGAGATGGAAAAGATCTACACCAAGTGGTTTGTGAGCCCCATCCCGCCCAAGAACATGAGCCTTAACCTGCCGCTGGGCACCACGCTGCGCCAGCTGTTTGCGACCCCCAACGACAAGCCCCTGGAGACCTACCAGCAATGAACGCTCCCATCCCCGCCACGGCCTTCCGCGCGGCCGACCGCCTGGGCGCCATCGGCGTCTCCGAAATCGTGCGCCTGACGCAAGAGGCCAACCAGCTCAAGCGCCAGGGCCAGCCCGTGATCGTGCTGGGCCTGGGCGAGCCCGATTTCGATACGCCCGCCCACATTCTTGAAGCCGCGCAGCAGGCCATGGCGCGGGGGGAGACGCACTATACGGTGCTGGATGGCACGGCCGAACTCAAGGCCGCCATCCAGCACAAGTTCAAGCATGACAACGGGCTGGACTTTGCGCTCAACGAAATCACCGCCGGTGCAGGCGCCAAACAGATCCTCTACAACGCCCTGATGGCGTCGGTGAATCCGGGCGATGAAGTGATCCTGCCCGCGCCGTACTGGACGTCCTACGCCGACATGGTGCTGATTGCGGGCGGTGTGCCCGTGGTCGTGCCCTGCACCGAGGCCAACGGCTTTCGCATCACGCCCGAGCAGCTGGAGTCGGCCATCACGCCGCGCACGCGCTGGGTGTTCATCAACTCGCCCTCCAATCCCAGCGGCGCGGCCTACAGCGCCGAGCAGCTGCGACCGGTGCTGGAGGTGGTGGAGCGCCACCCGCAGGTGTGGCTGCTGGCGGACGACATCTACGAACATATCCTGTACGACGGCCGCGCGTTTGCCACGCCCGCCGCCGTGTTGCCCTCGCTGCGCGATCGCACGCTGACGGTGAACGGTGTCTCCAAGGCCTATGCCATGACCGGCTGGCGCCTGGGCTACGGCGCGGGTCCCAAGGCGCTGATTGCGGCCATGGCCGTGGTGCAAAGCCAGGCCACGTCGTGCCCCTCGTCCATCAGCCAGGCCGCAGCCGTGGCGGCGCTGACGGGACCGCAAGACGTGGTGCGCGAGCGCTGCCAAGCATTCCAGGACCGGCGCGATCTGGTGGTGGCTGCACTCAACGCCTCCCCCGGCCTGCGCTGCCGCGTGCCTGAGGGCGCGTTCTACACCTTCGCCAGTTGCGAAGGCGTGCTGGGCCGCACCACGCCCGGCGGCATGTTGCTGCGCACCGATGCCGACTTTTGCGCCTACCTGCTGCGCGAGCACCATGTCGCGGTGGTGCCCGGCGGGGTGCTGGGGCTGGCGCCATACTTTCGCATCTCCTACGCCGCCTCTACCGCTGATTTGCAAGAAGCCTGCGCGCGCATCCAGCGCGCCTGCCAGGCCCTGTTCTGAATTTTTGATCCGATACCGTTGATATGAATACGACCTCCCTCACCCCGCGCACCGGCGGCCAGATCCTGGTGCAGCAGCTCATCACCCATGGCGTGAAGCAGCTTTTTTGTGTGCCCGGCGAAAGCTACCTGGCGGTGCTCGATGCGCTGCACGATGCCGACATCGGCGTGACCGTGTGCCGTCAGGAGGGCGGTGCGGCCATGATGGCCGAGGCGCAGGGCAAGCTCACGGGCCAGCCCGGCATCTGTTTTGTGACACGTGGGCCGGGTGCTACCAATGCCTCGGCCGGCGTGCATATTGCGCACCAGGATTCGACGCCCATGATCCTGTTTGTGGGCCAGGTGGCCCGCAACGCCATGGGGCGTGAGGCATTTCAGGAGCTGGACTACAGCGCGGTGTTTGGCACTATGGCCAAGTGGGTGGTGCAGATTGACGACCCGGCCCGAGTGCCCGAGCTGATCTCGCGCGCCTTCCATGTCGCCACCTCGGGCCGCCCCGGCCCCGTGGTGGTGGCGCTGCCCGAAGACATGCTGACCGAAGCCGCCACCGTGGCCGATGCACTGCCCTACCAGGTGACGGAAACCCACCCTGGCGCAGCGCAGATGGCCGAGCTGGCCCAGCGTCTGCAAGCCGCCCAAAGCCCCGTGGCCATCCTGGGCGGCAGCCGCTGGTCTGAGCAAGCGGTGCGCGAGTTCACCGCGTTTGCCGAAGCGTGGTCCATCCCTGTGTACTGCTCGTTCCGCCGCCAGATGCTGTTCCCGGCCACGCACGCTTGCTACGGCGGCGACCTGGGCCTGGGCGTCAACCCCAAGCTGCTGGCACGCATCAAGGCGTCCGACCTGGTGCTGGTGGTGGGCGGCCGCTTGTCAGAGGTGCCATCGCAGAGCTACGAACTGTTCAACATTCCCACGCCTGCACAGCCGCTGGTGCACGTGCATGCCGATGCGGATGAGCTGGGCAAGCTCTACCGCCCCACACAGGCCATCCACGCCACTCCCCAGGCGTTTGCTGCGGCGCTCAATACGGTGCCCCCCACGGCCACTGTGCCGTGGAAGGCCCACACAGAAGCCGCCCATGCCGAATACTTGGCCTGGAGCGACACGGCGCCCATCCGCATCCCCGGCAACCTGCAAATGGGCCAGGTGATGCAGCACCTCAAGGAAGTGCTGCCCGCCGACACCATCTTCTGCAATGGCGCGGGCAACTTCGCCACCTGGATTCACCGCTTCTGGCCCTTCACCACCTACGCGAGTCAGCTTGCGCCCACCAGCGGATCGATGGGCTACGGCCTGCCCGCAGGCGTGGGCGGCAAGCGCCTGTGGCCGCAGCGCGAGGTGGTGATCTTTGCGGGCGATGGCGACTTTTTGATGCACGGGCAAGAGTTTGCGACCGCCGTGCAATATGGCCTGCCCATCATCGTGGTGCTGCTGGACAACGCCATGTACGGCACCATCCGCATGCACCAGGAGCGCGAGTACCCCGGCCGCATCAGCGCCACGCAGCTCAAGAACCCCGACTTCAAGGCCTACGCCCAGGCCTTTGGCGGCCATGGCGAGCGGGTGGAGCGCACCGAAGACTTTGCCCCCGCGCTGGCCCGTGCCCGCGCCAGCGGACTGCCCAGCGTGCTGCACTGCCTGATCGACCCCGAGGCGATCACGCCCACCGGCACACTGCAGGGCATTCGCAGCGCGGCGCTCTCCAAAAAGTAGGCTCCCTTTTCGTAAGCAGGCGCTGAGGCGTTCAGCCGGTCACGCGGGCGCCACCGGATTGCCGCAGGGTCTGCACCAGCAGATTCTGCAGGCTGTCCACCGCCTTGGAGCCGCGCGATGCGCGGCTGCGATACACGGCCACCTCCATGGGGGCCAGCGGCCCCAGGCCGTGCTCGGTGCCGAGTACCTGCAACTGCGGTGGCACGCTGCAGTGGGTGAGGGCGGCCACGGCCAGGCCGCTTTCCACCGCTGCAATTTGTCCGGCCAGGCTGGAGCTGTGATAGACCACCTTGTAGCGGCGCCCCTGCTGCGCCAGCGCGTGGATGGCGCCGCGCCGCGCCAGGCTGGCCGATTCGTACACCGCAATGGGCAGCGGGTCGCGCCTCCACAACTCGAACTGCGCAGACCCCACCCACACCATGGGCTCATGGAACAGCAACGTGCCCCGGCGTGCGTGGTCGCGCGAGATCAGGGCCAGGTCCAGGTCGCCACTGGCCACGCGCGGGATGAGGGCGGTGGACTGCTCGCAGTCCAGTTCAATCTCCACCGCGCTGTGCCGGGGGGCAAAGCGTTTGAGCACGGGCGTCAGGTAGCGCGCCGCATAGTCATCCGGCACCCCCAGCAGCACCCGGCCTGTGAGGGCGTCGCCGTTCAGGGCATCGTGCGCTTCTGCATGCAGCTCCAGAATGCGGCGGGCGTAGCCCAGCAGGGTTTCACCCTCGGGTGTGAGGTGCTGCTTGCGGGCGTCGCGTTCCAGCAGTCGGTGGCCTACGGCGTCTTCCAGCTTCTTGAGCTGCATGCTGACCGCCGACTGGGACCGGTGCACCTCGGCCGCCGCGCCAGAGAGCGAGCCTGCATCCACCACCGCCACCAGGCATTGGAGCCAGTCGAATTGCAAGTCGCGGTAGCTCATGGATTGCCCCTGTGGTGATGTATTCGAAGATCGAATGGTTGATGCATAAATTATGCGCTTTCGATTGCTGGGGCTGGCAGCCACACTGCGAGCATGCAGCAGTCTTCCTCTACCGTTTCAGGCACATCCGTCCCCGTGGTTCCCGCGTCCGCTTCCCCTGCGGGCAGCGCGCGTGGGCTGTCGTCTGCCCACCGGCTGGATGGCTGGATCGCCTTTGTGCTGGGCAACGCGCTGCTGGGCACCATCGGCGTGTTCGTGCACGAGGCGCAGGCGGCGCCATTGACGGTGACCTGGTTCCGCTGCGCTTTTGGTCTCGTGGGTCTCACGTTGTGGATGGCGTGGCGCCACCGGTCATGGTCGGGACTGTGGCGGGGGCTCTGGGTGGGCTGGGCGGCTTTGCCGTGGGTGTTGCTGCTCAGCGGGCTGATGCTGGCGAGCTGGTGGCTGTTTTTCACGGCGATCCAGCAGGTGCCTACCGGGGTGGCGGTGGTGCTGTTCCATGTGCAGCCCCTGTGGGTGTTGCTGCTGGGGGCCTGGTGGCTCAAAGAAGCCGTACCCCGGCAGCGCGTGGTGTCAGTGCTGGTCGCGATGGTGGGGCTGGTGCTGGCCACGGGCGTGGCCGGGGGGCTGACCTCCTCCGGCGCCGGGCATGCGTCTGGCTACTGGGTGGGCGTAGGCCTCTGCCTGGTCGGTGCGCTGTGCACAGCCACCGTCACCGTGGTTGCCAAGCGCCTGGGGGCGCTGCCGGTAGGCGCGCTGGCGTGGTGGCAATGCGCGCTGGGTGCGGCCGTGCTGTGGGTGGCCCCCGTGGGACAAGGCTGGCCCGCCTGGGGCGCCCCATGGGCATGGCTGGCCGGGCTGGGGCTGATCCACACGGGCCTGGCATACACCTTGATGTACGCAGGCATGGCCCGGCTGGCGACGGCCCGGGTGGCGGTGCTGCAGTTTGCCTACCCGACGGTCGCCATTGTGGTGGACTGGGTGTACTTTCAGCACACCTTGGGCGCATGGCAGATGGCCGGTGTGGTGCTGATGCTGGGGGCCATAGCGGCAGGGGAGCGTAGCGCGCGGCGTAATCGCTAATGCACCGCCTGCGCAGGGATGGCTCCGCCCCGCACAATATCGGGTGTGACCGCCACCGAGTTCGATTCTTCTGAGACCCAAACCCCTGCGCAGGCTGCCTCTTCGGGCAAGCGGCGCCGCATCGCGCACCTGGACATGGACGCTTTTTTTGCGTCCGTCGAGCTGCTGCGCTACCCGCAGCTCAAGGGCCTGCCCGTGGTGATTGGCGGCGGCAGGCGCAAGGTGGACGAGCTGCTGCTGCGCGGCCCGGACGGCACCGCAGAGCGCGAGCGGCGCTTCATCCCGGTGGAGGACTTTCCGCTGCTCAAGGACTATGTGGGCCGGGGTGTGATCACCACGGCCACCTACCCGGCGCGGCAGTTCGGCGTGGGCTCGGCCATGGGCATGATGAAGGCCGCCAAGCTGTGCCCTCAGGCCATCGTGCTGCCGGTGGATTTTGAAGAGGTGCGACGCTTTTCTCGCCTGTTCAAGAGCACCATCACCGAGATCGCACCGGTGATGCAGGACCGGGGGGTGGACGAGGTCTACATCGACTTCACCGACGTGCCGGGAGGCCAGCGCGAAGGCGGGCGGGTGCTGGCGCGGCTCATCCAGAAAAGTATCTTTGAAAGGACCGGGCTGACCTGCTCGATTGGCGTGGCGCCCAACCGGCTGCTGGCCAAGATGGCCAGCGAGTTCAACAAGCCCAACGGCATCTCCATCGTTTACGAGGAAGACCTGCAGAGCAAGATCTGGCCCCTGAATGTGCGCAAGATCAACGGCATCGGCCCCAAGGCCGGCGAGAAGCTGGCGGGGTTGGGCATCGAGACCATCGGGCAGCTGGCCGCGCAGGATGAGCAATGGCTGATGGGCCACTTTGGCAAGTCCACTGGCGCATGGATGCACCGCGTGGCCTGGGGCCGCGACGACAGCCCGGTGGTGACCGAGAGCGAGCCCGTGAGCATGAGCCGCGAGACCACCTTTGACCGCGACCTGCACGCGGTGCGCGACCGGGCCGAGCTGGGCGCGATCTTTACCGACCTGTGCATGCGCGTGGCCGAGGACCTGCAGCGCAAGGGCTATGTGGCGCGCACCATCGGAATCAAGCTGCGCTACGACGACTTCAAGATCGCGACGCGCGACCACACCGCCCACAGCTACACGGCCGACGGGGCCACCATCCGGCAGCTGGCCGGGCAGTGCCTCAAGCGCGTCCCGCTGGACAAGCGCCTGCGGCTGCTGGGCGTACGTGCCAGCACGCTGGTGCGGCGCGGCGAGGAGCCCGTGCCCGAAGCGCAGGCCCGTGGGGCTGCTGCGAGCGGGCGACGCAGACCGCAGCCAGGTGTGGACAGGGACACAGTGCAGCTCTTTTGACGCCACAGGAGTAGGGCTGGGGTGTTTGCGCCTCGGGAGGGTTGTGCAGGCCATCCCTCATTCGGCACCTTTTGGGGGCAAATCGGGGGAGTGAGCAGTTAGACTTGATTCGTATCAAGCGGTTACACGAACGTCTAACAAAACACCGCGCTGCCTGCCCCTGCCGCAGGCCTTCCAGGAGCCTCGAATGCGCATTAACCTGCCAGTGACCCAGCAGAATTTTGACTACCCCGGTGATGAGCTGCTGGTGTCCAGCACCAACACCAAGGGCGAGATCACGCACTGCAACCCGGCGTTTGTGCGCGTCAGTGGCTACAGCTACGACGAACTCATCGGCCAGCCGCACAACATCATTCGCCACCCGGACATGCCGCCCGAGGCCTACAAGGACATGTGGCGCACCATTGGCCGGGGCGAGCCCTGGACAGGTCTGGTGAAAAACCGGCGCAAGAACGGCGACCACTACTGGGTGCGCGCCAACGTCACTCCCATCATGGAAGGCGGCAAGCCACGCGCTTACATGTCGGTGCGCACCAAGCCCAGCGCGGCAGAAATTTCTGCCGCCGAAGCCCTGTATGCCCAGATGCGCAGCGAGGCGGCGTCGGGCGCGAGCAGCTTTTACCTGGACTCGGGCAACGTGCGCTATCGCGGGGTTCGCGGCTGGCAGCAGCGCCTGGCGCAGATGGCCTTGCTGCCCCGCATGGCGCTGTTGCTGGCGGTGATGGTGCTGCTGGCCTTGTTGCCCGACGTGATGGGCCTGCAGGGCACTACCGCCTGGGTGGCCCGCCTAGCGCTGCTGGTGCTGGGGGCGGGGTGGACGCTGTGGCGCTTTCAGGCCACCGTGCTGCAAGGGGTGCACGACGCCACCCGCTTCGCATCCGACATCTCGGCCTGCAACCTTGCCACGTCGGTGGGCACCGACTACCCCCAACCCCTGGGTGCGCTGATGCAGCGCTTGCAACAGACCCAGGTCAACCTGCGCGCCGTGGTGGGCGACGTGCGCACCGAGGTGCGCAATTTCATCGAATCGGCCGACGAAATCGCACGCGGCGGCATGGACCTGTCGGCCCGTACCGAGTCGCAGGCCAGCAGCCTGGAAGAAACCGCCGCGGCCATGGAGCAACTGGCCAGCACGGTGCTGCAGACGTCGGAGACAGCGGCCAAGGTGTCGCACGAGAGCGCACAGAGCAGCGACATCGCCACGCGCGGCGGCCAGGCGGTGCAGGAGGTGGGGGCGGCCATGCAGCAGATGAAGCTGTCGTCCACCAAGATCAGCGAGATCGTGGGCGTGATCGAGGGCATTGCCTTCCAGACCAATCTGCTGGCGCTCAACGCCGCCGTGGAGGCGGCCCGTGCAGGCGAACAGGGCCGGGGCTTTGCGGTGGTGGCGGGCGAGGTGCGGGCATTGGCGCAACGCAGTGCCAGCTCGGCCAAGGAGATCAGCGGTCTGATCGGCGTCACGGTGAACCAGATTGCCAGCGGCGCGCAGCAGATGGACCATGCCGGTACCACCATCGAAGGCGTGGTCCATGCGGTGGAACGCGTGAGCACGCTGGTCCAGCAGATCAGCAGCGCCACCAAGGAGCAGTCGCAGGGCATTGCCCAGGTCAACGAGGCCGTGACCCAGCTTGACACCGTGACGCAGCAGAACGCCGCGCTGGTGGAGGAGTCGGCTGCCGCCGCCCAGGGCCTCAAGGAGAGCGCGGTGTCGCTGGGCCGCTCGGTGGATGTGTTCCGGCTGGGGTGAGCGGCGCTGCAACGAGCCGCCCGCAGCCATTCGTATCTTGACGAATTCTTACTCGTAACTTACAGTGATTTTCCCGTTTTCCGGGAGATCACCATGACCCTCGACGAGCTGCAGCGCATCAAGCAGTGGCATGTGGCACACAAGGCCGACCACCCGCTCGAATACCACCTGTGGGACCTGGTGCTGACGGTCTGGATGCTGGGCTGGGTGGGCTGGTTTCCCATCTGCGCGTTTGGCGAGCCTTGCGCCGCGCCGGTCTGCCTGATCGGCATTTTTGTCCCCAGCCTGTACGTTGCCTGGCGCACCCGCGCGCACCTGCGCCACACCCTGCGGTGCGACTGGATTGACGCGCGCAACTGACGGACGCGGTCGGTTGACGGGGATGGTCAGGCCTACTGGCGCGCCGTGCGCACGTTGCGCGGCAGGGCTTGCGGGTGGCTGGTGCGCAGGGGGTTGATGTCCAGCCCGCCACGGCGCGTGTAGCGCGCGTACACCGTGAGCTTGATGGGTTTGCAGCGTGTCCACACGTCCATGAAGATGCGCTCCACGCACTGCTCGTGGAATTCGTTGTGGTTGCGAAAGCTCACCAGGTACTGCAGCAGGCCTTCCTGGTTGATCTGCGGGCCGCTGTAGCTGATCTGCACGCTGCCCCAGTCGGGCTGGCCGGTCACCAGGCAGTTGCTCTTCAGCAGGTTGCTGGTGAGGGTCTCGGTCACGGGCGCTTCGTTGAATGTGGCCGTCAGCAGGTCGGGCGCGGGCTGGTAGCGCGTGCATTCCACGTCCAGCCGGTCCAGGCTCAGGCCGTCCAGCTCGTGCACGGGCTCCTGGTCGAACAGTTCGGGCGCGATGAGCTTCACGCCCACGGTGGCGGGGTGCTCGGCGCCACGCCACACGGCCTCGCTGATGTCGGTGCGGATGCGGGCCTGCACCTCGGCCGCATCGGCAAAACGCGTGTTGTTGAAGCTGTTGAGATACAGCTTGAACGACTTGCTTTCAACGATGTTGGGCGTCTCGCACGGCACCGTGATGTGCGCCAGCGCCACCTGCGGTTTGCCACGCTGGTTCAGCCATGACAGCTCGAATGCCGTCCACAGGTCGGCCCCGAAGAAGGGGGCCGCGCCGGTGATGCCGATCTCGGCCCGCTTGCCCGCGCGCGGGATGGGGAACAACAGCGAGGCGTCGTACTGGTCTATATAGGCCGAGGCCTTGCCAAGCTGGGATTGTTCTGGCGTGTTCATGGCCTGGTCTTTCGGGTGTATGGGTTCCAAGGGGGACGTGTTTTGCTACTGTTTTTGTAGCTGCTGGCGCATATTCGACTACCGCATGCCGGTGTTTTTACTGAAATTCCCGCTCGCGCAGCCATTTGGTGGCGATCCATTTGTCCCCTGCGATCACGGGGGCGCCGCCATGCAGGGTGCGGGTGGACGGGTGCGGGCGCTCGTAGCTGAAGAACACCGCGTTGCCACGCTGCGGCGCGACCTCCAGGTGCACGTCGGGGAAGGTGGTGCCGCCGCCCTTTTCGGGCGTGTTGAGGTACATCACCAGCGTGCCCACGCGCTGGCCGCCGCGTTTGATGATGCTGGGCGTGCCAGGCTCGGCGGGGTCGAAGTAGTCGTAGTGGGGTTTGTATTCGGCACCCGGGCGGTAATGCAGCACCTGCAGGCCTTCGCCGTTTTCGATGGGCCACTGGAGCAGGCGCGCGATGCGCTCTTCGATGCGCTGGATCAACGGGCTTTGGCCGCGCTGGAAGAACATGCCGTCGCTGGTGCGGTCGGCGTTGATCTCTTCGCCGCCGGTCTTTGTGGCCACGGTGAGCGAGCGTGCCATGCGGGGCTCTGCGGCGGCGATCAGGGCATCACACTCCTCCGGCGACAGCAGGTTGCCAAACACCACGATGCGCGGCTGCGCCATGGCCAGCAGCACATTCACGGTGCGGTCTCCGCAGTCCACCTGGGCGGGGGATTCATCCAGCCGGGGCTCGGGCACCGGCACTGCCGAGGGCAGGCCCTGCTGCACGGCCAGGTCGTTCAGGTGCTCCTGCAGCGTGATCTCCAGCGCGTCGGCGGCCACGTCCTCGTCCCAGCCTGCGTCGCGCATGGATTGCAGCACCACGGGTGCGGCGTAGCCCGCCTGTGCCTGCTCAATGATCCAGCGGCGCAGCTCGGGCGTGATGGCCTGCCGCGCTGCGCTGGGGCGTTGGGTGCTGGTGGTCGTGCCGTCCGGGTGCTGGTCAGAACGCAATGTCATGGCGGTCCTTCAACAAGAAAGAGCAGGGGAGGAGTGTTTATAAGGCCGGCGGGGCCTTGCGCCGGAAGACCAGGCGCTCGGGCGTGGAGGAGGCCGGGGCAAAGGCATAGCCGTCCAGATCGAAGCCTTCGAGCTGGTGGGGTGTGGCAAGGCGGTGGGTGATGGCATAGCGCGCCATCAGGCCGCGTGCGCGCTTGGCAAAGAAGCTAATGATCTTGTAGTTGCCGCCCTTCCAGTCCTCGAACACGCATTCGATCACGCGCGCCTTGAGCACCTTGCGGTCCACGGCCTTGAAGTATTCCTGCGAGGCGAGGTTGACCACCACCGGCGTGGTGTCGGCGCGCAGCCGGGTGTTGAGATGCTCGGCAATCTGGCGGCCCCAGAACTGGTAGAGGTTGCTGCCCGCGCCGGTGGCCAGGCGCGTGCCCATCTCCAGGCGGTAGGGCTGCATGCGGTCCAGCGGCCGCAGCACGCCGTACAGGCCGCTCAGGATGGCGACATGGCTCTGGGCCCAGTCCAGGTCGTCAGCGCTCAGGCTGCGGGCCTGCAGCCCCTCGTACACGTCACCATTGAAGGCCAGCACCGCCTGGCGCGAGTTGTGGGCGGTGAAGCGGGGGCGCCAGGCTTGGTATCGCGCCACGTTCAGGGCCGCGAGCGTGTCGCTCAGTTCCATCAGCGACGCAATCTGCTGCGGCGACTGCTCGCGCAGCACCTCGATGAGGGCCGTGGACTGCGGCACAAACTGCGGCGTGGTGTGGGGTAGGCCTTCGGGAACGGGCGTCTCGTAGTCGAGCGATTTGGCGGGAGACAGCAGGAACAGCATGGGGTGAGGGGTCCGTGAATCTCGGGAGTGGGGCGTGGCCTAGGCGGCGCGGGCAGTGGGCTGCACTGCGGCACCGGCGACCCGAAATGGTACCTGCTGACAGGCTGCCTCCGGCCGCTTGCGGGTATTGGCGCGAAGGGCCGCGCACACTCGGCGGCCCCAAAAAAAGAAGGCGGCCTGAGCCGCCTTCTGGGTGATGGCTACCGCCCTGGGGCAGCAGCCATTGCAGCGCGTCAGGCTGCGGGGGGCTGCTCAAATGGCAGCGCCATGGCCGACAGGTCGCGGCGGGTTTCCACCAGCACCAGCGGGCCTTCGTCCAGCACCACCGCTGGGGGGCGCTCGCGGGGCACGCGGATGGGCTTGGGCTCGGCAGCGATGGCGGCCTGCACGGCCGCAATCTTGTCTGCGTCCGAGTTCACCCACTGCAGACCCGATGCGGCAGCCACTTGCTGCAGTTCATCGATGGGCAGCGTGAACGCTTGGACGCGCGGCAGGCCCTTGGCAGGCGCTGCTGCGGGTGCTGCAGGCGCCGGTGCGGCAGCGGCCGGAGCGGGTGCCGCGACCGGAGCCGGTGCGGCCACGGGGGCAGCAACAGGCGCTGGAACAGCTACAGGTTCGGTAGCCGCTGCGACTGGCGCTGCGGCCACAGGGGCTGTCGCCGGTGCCACAGGCTCTGCGGCGGGCGTGTTGTTGCTGAAGTAGCTGCGGCGTGGCGCTTCGTCCTGTGCCGCGGCGGGCTCGGCCTGGGTGGGGTCGAAGTCCAGCATGGCGGGGGCTGCGGCTTCGGCGTTGCCGTTGGCGTCGCGTGGGCCACGCTCGCCACGTTCGCGGCGGTCACGGCCGTAGCGGTCGCGGGAGCGGCGCTCGCGGCGTTGCTCTTCGCTGGCGCCATTGCCATTGCCATTCGCGGGTGCGTCATTGCCACTCAGGTCCAGATCTGGCAGCGAGGCGAGTGGCGCGGTGTCGGCAAAGTCGCCAGCAGCGGCTGGGGCTGCTGCCTCCTGGGCCTCAACCGCACGGGGAGCGCGTTCACCACGCTCGCCACGGTTGCCACCGCGATCACCGCGTTCGCGGCGCGGGCCGCGTTCGCCACGGGGTTGCTGGGCGGGTTGGCCTTCTGCACCACCGGCGTTGCCTGCGTTGGGGCCTTCCACCTGAGCGGTGGCGGCGTTGGTGTTGTCACCGTTCGTGCCAGCGTTCAGGTTGCGCGGCTCGCTGTCGCGGCGGCCACGGCCGCCTTCACGGCCTTCGCCGCGTCCGTTGCGGCCACCGTCACGGCCTTCGCCTTCGGGGCGGCGCTCTGCGTCGCGGGGTGCGCGGCCTTCGGCCGAACGTTCACCACGGCGGCCACGGCTTTCGCCGGTGCTGCCTTCGCGGTTACCGTCACGCGGTGCGCCTTCGCGCTGACCGTCGCGGTTGCCATCACGACCGCCACGGCGGCCACGGCTTTCGCCATTGCGGCCTTCGCGGCGGGGTTCGCCACGGCCGGTGGTTTCGGCTGCGGCCGGTGCGGCGGCTGGCGCAGCCGTTGCCACCGGGGCGGGTGCGGCAGGGGCGCTGCCAAAGCCGAACAGGCTCTTGAGCCAGGCGAAGAAGCCTTGCTCCTGCGGCGCGGGGGCGACAGGCGCCGGAGCGGCCACGGGGGCTGGTGCAGGGGCTGCATGGGCTGTGGGGCGCTGGCCGCCACGGGGTGGGCGCGCCGCGCCTTCGGGGCGGGGTTCGGCCACGGGGGCGGGGGCGTCAGGCAGCACGCCCTTGATCACCGGGGTCTGCTTGTTGGTGGGCTCCTGCGAGCGGCGTGTGACAGACGTCGGGTCTTCCACTTCTTCGGCGAGTTTGTAGCTGGCTTCGATGTGGTCCAGGCGCGGGTCGTCGTGCTTGAGGCGCTCCAGGCGGTAGTTGGGGGTTTCCAGCGTCTTGTTGGGAACCATCAGCACGGCCACGCGCTGCTTGAGTTCGATCTTGGCGATCTCGGTGCGCTTTTCGTTCAGCAGGAACGAGGCCACTTCCACCGGCACCTGGCAGTGCACGGCGGCGGTGTTGTCCTTCATCGACTCTTCTTGAATGATGCGCAGGATCTGCAGCGCCGACGATTCGGTGTCACGGATATGGCCTGAGCCACCGCAGCGGGGGCAGGGGATGGACGAGCCTTCGGACAGCGCAGGCTTCAGGCGCTGGCGGCTCATTTCCATGAGGCCGAACTTGCTGATGGTGCCGAACTGCACGCGGGCGCGGTCCTGGCGCAGCGCATCGCGCAGGCGGTTCTCGACCTCACGGCGGTTCTTCGACTCTTCCATGTCGATGAAGTCGATCACGATCAGGCCGCCCAGGTCGCGCAGGCGCATCTGGCGGGCCACTTCATCGGCGGCTTCCAGGTTGGTGCGGGTGGCAGTTTCCTCGATGTCGCCGCCCTTGATGGCGCGGGCCGAGTTCACGTCCACGGACACCAGTGCTTCGGTGTGGTCGATCACGATGGCGCCGCCCGAGGGCAGGCTCACGGTGCGGGCGTAGGCCGACTCGATCTGGTGCTCGATCTGGAAGCGGCTGAATAGGGCGGCGTCGTCGCGGTAGCGCTTCACGCGGGCAGCATGCTCGGGCATGACGTGCGCCATGAACTGCTGCGCCTGTTCGTAGATGTCGTCGGTATCGATGAGGATGTCACCGATGTCGTTGTTGAAGTAGTCGCGGATCGCGCGGATGACGAGCGACGATTCCTGGTAGATCAGGAAGGCGCCCTTGCCGCCCTTGGCGGCGCCATCGATGGCGTTCCAGAGCTTGAGCAGGTAGTTCAGGTCCCACTGCAGCTCTGGCGCGGTGCGGCCGATGCCAGCGGTGCGCGCAATGATGGACATGCCGTTGGGGTACTCCAGCTGGTCCATCGCCTCCTTGAGTTCGGCACGGTCCTCGCCCTCAATGCGGCGCGACACGCCGCCACCCCGGGGGTTGTTGGGCATCAGAACCACATAGCGGCCGGCCAGGCTGATGAAAGTGGTGAGGGCAGCGCCCTTGTTGCCGCGCTCTTCCTTTTCGACCTGGACCAGCAGCTCCTGGCCTTCCTTGATGACTTCGTTGATGCGCGCCTGGCTGGGCGACACGCCGGGGGCGAAGTACTGGCGCGAGATTTCCTTGAACGGCAGGAAGCCGTGGCGGTCTTCGCCGTAATCGACAAAGCAGGCTTCCAGCGAGGGCTCGACGCGCGTGACGACGGCCTTGTAGATGTTGCCCTTGCGCTGCTCGCGCCCTTCAATCTCGATTTCGTAGTCGAGGAGCTTTTGTCCGTCGACGATGGCCAGGCGCCGTTCTTCGGGCTGCGTGGCGTTGATGAGCATCCGCTTCATGATGCGATTCCTTCAGTGTGTTGCGGACAGCAGCGATGCAGACGTCCCTCTCAGCGGGGAAAGCTGCGCGGGCTGCCGCCCACAGTTCCAAACCATTAACAACAAGCTCTACAGGAGCTGTGAATGCCTGGACTGACGCATCGAAACGAAGGGAATTGCCGGGAATGCCAATGATCTGCCGCGCTCTAGCGCAGCATCGTGAGGCAGGGGCGCGTGGATGGGGGCGAGTGGTAGGAGCGCAGTTTTGCTAGCAAAAAAGTAGCTGGTTGCGCTTGCTGGCTGGGCGCTAGAGCCGAATAGGAGCGTGCAGCCGGGGGCATCAGCCACCGCCACAAGGTCACCATCCAGCTCATCAACAACCACATGCTCGCTTTGATCCGCTGGCAGGCTGCGCCCGGGTAGGGTGCATCTGCCAGCTGGGGGATTCCGTATCAGTGTTTCAATCTGTCAGCCCGCCGCACGGCATGCGGGCCACCACAGGCATCTGGCCTGCAATCTGCGCGCACGACGCCCGCTGGCATCGACCTGCCTGCGTGAGGGGCAAGGGCTGTGTGGACTAAACTCCAGACAAATCAACCACTTACATAACAACGCGCAGGTGAAACACATTATAGGGGCCAAACCGCCCGCAGCTTCTGCGGGGCTTCCCGCAGCCCGCCTGGTGGAAGTGGATGCTGACTCCGCCGGCCAGCGGCTCGATAACTTTTTGATACGCCACCTGAAAGGTGTGCCAAAAACGCATGTCTACCGCATCATCCGCAGCGGCGAGGTGCGCATCAACAAAGGCCGCGTGAGTGCCGACACCCGCGTCGAGGCGGGCGACATCGTGCGCCTGCCGCCTGTCCGGATTTCAGACAAGGTCGCCGAAAAGGCCGAGCGCCCGGCGCCCGCACGCGAATTTCCCATCCTGCTCGAAGACGAGCACCTGATCGCCATCGACAAACCCGCTGGCGTGGCGGTGCACGGCGGCAGTGGTGTGAGCTTCGGCGTGATCGAGCAACTGCGCCAGGCGCGCCCGGCCTCCAAGTTCCTGGAGTTGGTGCACCGACTGGACCGCGAAACCTCCGGCATCCTGCTGGTGGCCAAGAAGCGGTCAGCGCTCACTCACCTGCAAGACCAGTTCCGCGAGCGCGAGACGGGCAAAACCTATCTGGCGCTGGTCACGGGCACCTGGCCCGCCAACAAGAAGGTCATCGACCTGCCGCTGCACAAATACCTGCAGGCCGACGGCGAACGCCGCGTGCGCGTGGCCACCGCCGACGACCCGGACGGCATGCGCTCCATCACCCTGGTCAAGGTGCGCAGCACGGCAGCGGCCCGGCCGGAGCAGGGCCTGCCCGCGATGTCGCTGCTGGAGGTAACCATCAAGACCGGCCGCACCCACCAGATCCGCGTGCACCTGGCCAGTCAGGGACACGCCATCGTTGGCGACGACAAATACGGCGATTTCGACCTCAACAAACGCCTGCAGAAGCAGGGGATGAAGCGCATGTTTCTGCATGCCTGGCGGTTACAGTTCAACCACCCCGCCTCGGGTGAACGCGTGCAGCTGATCGCCGAGCTGCCCCCCGAGCTGGCCGATTTTGTGCCCGCCGCCTGATGATCCTGCGCGAGAAAACCTGCTCTCATGTCCGCCAAAAACTTCCGTCCGCGCCGCTTCGACCTCATCGCCTTTGACTGGGATGGCACGCTGTTCGATTCCACCGCCATCATCGTGCGCTGCATCCAGGCGGCGGTGCGCGATGTGGGCGGCACCGTGCCCACCGACAAGGAGGCCGCCTACGTGATCGGCATGGGCCTGATGCAGGCGCTGGCCCATGCGGCGCCCGATGTGCCGCCCGAGAAGTACACCGAGCTGGGCAACCGCTATCGCTTTCACTACATCCAGCACCAGGACGACCTGAGCCTGTTTGAAGGCGTGCTGCCTCTGCTGAACGACCTGCGCGAGCGCGGCCACCTGCTGGCCGTGGCCACCGGCAAAAGCCGGCGCGGGCTGGACGAGGCGCTGCACACGGTTCAACTCAAGGGCGTATTCGACGGCTCCCGCACCGCAGACCAGACCGCAGGCAAGCCCCACCCCCTGATGCTGCAGGAGCTGATGGCTGAATTTGACGTGGCGCCGGAGCGCCTTTTGATGATTGGCGACACCACGCACGACCTGCAGATGGCCGTCAACGCGGGCTGCGCGAGTGTGGGGGTGAGCTATGGCGCCCATGAGCCTGACGCCTTCCACGCACTCCAGCCGCTGGCGGTAGCCCATTCGGTGCGCGAACTGCACGACTGGCTGCTGAACAACGCCTAACGCTGGGCCGTGAAGCGGAGCAAGCCATGAACACGTCGCCCGAGCAGTCCTTCGCTTTGTGCAACAGCGCCGACCTCGTCGATGGGGGGCGGGCCGTGCCGTTTGATGTCGTGTACGCGGGCCAGACCTGCCGGGCCTTTGCAATCCGCTACCAGGGCCTGCCACACGCCTACCTCAATCGCTGCACCCATGTGGCGATGGAGATGGACTACCAGCCCGACCGCTTTTTTGACGACACGGGCCACTGGCTGTTGTGCGCGACCCACGGCGCGGCTTATTTGCCCCACACCGGCCAGTGCGCGGGCGGACCCTGCCGGGGTGGACTGGTGAAAATTGCCCTGTCGGAGAGGGATGGCGTGGTGCGCTGGCATACTGCCTACAACCTGCAGCCCGTAGAGTTCTAGAAAATCCAGATGAATTACCCTGATGTGCTGTCGCCTGGTTCCGTCCGGCACGGCGCGCGGGCTGCAGCGGTGCAGTTCCCAGGACGCATGACATGACAGACCCCCAACAGCCCGGTTCGTCGGGCTTTGACCCCAAAACCAATTCCGCGCCCGATCTGTGGGCGCAAGCAGCTACAAATTCAGGAGCACCTGTGAGCGACTCATCGCGTGAACCCGGCTGGGAACGTGCCACGCTGGAAAAGCTGGCCTTTGCTGCTCTCAATGAGCAACGCAGCGCCCGCCGCTGGAAGATTTTTTTCCGCCTGGCCTGGCTGGCCCTGCTGGCGGCGATTGCGTTTGCCGCCTTGCGCCAGGCATCGCCCAGCACCAGCACCAGCACGCCGCACACAGCGGTGGTGGACATCAAGGGCGAAATCGCCAGCGGTGCCGAGGCCAGTGCCGAGTTTGTGGTGGCCGCCATGCGCAGCGCGCTGGAAGACGAGGGTTCGCAGGCCTTGGTGCTGTTGATCAACTCGCCGGGCGGCAGCCCCGTGCAGGCGGGGATCATCAACGACGAGATCGTGCGCCTGAAGGCCAAGCACAAGAAACCGATCTACGCCGTGGTGGAAGAAACCTGCGCCTCGGCCGCCTACTACATCGCTGCCGCTGCCGACGACATCTACGTGGACAAGGCCAGCATCGTGGGCAGCATCGGCGTGCTGATGGATGGCTTCGGCTTCACTGGCACCATGGAAAAGCTGGGTGTGGAACGCCGCCTGCTCACCGCCGGTGAAAACAAAGGCTTTCTCGACCCCTTCAGCCCGCAGACCGAAAAGCAGCGCGCCTACGCGCAGACCATGCTGGACCAGATCCACCAGCAATTCATTGCCGTGGTGAAGGCTGGCCGGGGTGATCGCCTCAAGACCACGCCCGACACCTTCAGCGGCTTGTTCTGGACGGGCCAGCAGGCCGTGGAGATGGGGCTGGCCGACAAGCTGGGTAACCTGGACTATGTGGCGCGCGAAGTGGTCAAGGCCGAAGACATCATCGACTACACCCGCCGTGACAACGTGGCCGAGCGCCTGGCCAAGCGCTTTGGCGCTGCCGTGGGCATGGGCGCGGTCAAATCGCTGGCTGTATCGGGGCCGCAGCTGCGCTGACATTCGCCTGGAAGTCAGCCGGGGAACTTGATCATCCACAAGCCCTTGAATTGACTGGAGATGTGTATCCAAAGCCCCGGCAGAGGTTTCTGTCGGGGCTTTTTTTGTGGGTCCTGGCTGTGTGCGCTGCATCTGGCGCCTGTGCGAGGCCGTTGTGCAGCGTTTTGCGGTGTTTTCGGGCGAATGCGCTAGTGAAATATGTCTGAAATGCTCTTAAATTTATAGCGTTTCAGGCGCCGCGCGTGTATCGTGCCGCCCCGTCGCTGTCTCAGCGCCCCAGTGCAAACACCACGGGTGTGCGGTTGTCCGGTGGCGCGGGCTGCTGCTTCCACTGGCGCACCAGCTGGCTTTGCACCCGCGCATCGGGCAGGGTCAGGCCGCTGGCCAGCGCCAGCCGGGTGTGCGGCTGCAGCGTCTGCACCAGGGCCTGCCACAGGGCAGGGTTGCGGTACGGGGTTTCGATGAACAGCTGGGTCTGGCCCGTGCGTAGCGCCAGGCCCTCCAGCTCCTTGATGCGCTGTGTGCGCTCTTGCCCGTCTTGCGGCAGGTAGCCGACAAAGGCGAAGTTTTGGCCGTTGAGGCCGCTGGCCGCCAGCGCCAGCAGCAGAGACACCGGCCCGACCAGTGGCACCACGCGCAGGCCCAGGTCGTGCGCAGCCCGCACCACCGACGAGCCGGGGTCGGCCACGGCGGGCATGCCCGCTTCGCTGACCAGTCCGACATCGTGCCCGTTCAGCGCAGCAGCCAGCAGCGGGCGGGCGTCGAACGGGGCTGAGCCCTTGTCGCCGTGGTCGCCTTTCTTGTGCACCTCGCGTGGCAACTCGGTGATCTGCTGTTGCTGCAGGGACAGGGCCAGGGGGTACAGCGCGTCAATCCGCTTCAGGTAAGCGCGTGTGCTTTTGGCGTTTTCGCACACCCAGTGGGTCAGGCGGGCGGCTGTTTGCAGGGTGGCAGAGGGCAATGCATCTTGCAGCGGGGCCTGGGTGTCGCAGCCAAAGTCCAGGGGGGCAGGCACAAGATACAGCGTGCCGGATTTGACGCTCATGGCAGCACCAGCCCTGCTGCGCGCAGCATGCGGCATGTGCGGATCAGTGGCAGCCCGATGAGCGCCGTGGGGTCATCGCTGTGGATGGCGTCCAGCAGTGCAATGCCCAGGCCTTCGCTCTTGGCGCTGCCCGCGCAGTCGTAGGGCTGTTCGGCGCGCAGGTAACGTTCGATTTCCTCGTCCGACAGGTCGCGGAACTTCACCTCCACGGGGGCGAGGTCCACCTGCTCAAAGCCGGTGGCGGCGCACACCACGGCCAGCGCGGTCTGGAACACCACCGTCTGGCCGCGCATCTCGCGCAACTGCTGCACGGCGCGCTCGTGCTGGCCCGGTTTGCCCAGCGGCTCTCCGGCCAGGTCGGCCACCTGGTCGGACCCGATCACCACCGCTTCGGGGTGCTGCCGTGCCACAGCTTTCGCTTTAGCCAGCGCCAGGCGCAAGGCCAGGGCGCGGGGCGCCTCGCCGGGCAGGGGGGTTTCATCGACATGGGGTGCGGTCACTTCGAAAGGCAGGTTCAGCCGTTCCAGCAATTCGCGCCGGTAGCGCGAGGTCGAGCCCAATACCAGAGGGCGTTGCGAGGAGGGGGATTGATGCATACGCCGATTCTCTTACACTGCCGCCATGACCAAGGAATTCTCCGCACAGCGCCTCGACGTGAAAGCCTTTGCACAGGCGGGCGGTCGGCTGGCGGGCCACGACTCGCTGTTGAAGTACGAACGCCTGGCGCAAGAGGCCAAAGGCCTGCACCCGGACCTGCTGGTGGACTGGGAGGCGACCGGTGAAATACGCACCGCGCTAGGCGGAATGGGGCAGGTCTGGTTGCACATCAAGGTACGCGCCAGCTTCCCTATGGAGTGCCAGCGCTGCCTGACGCCGGTAGACGTCCCGCTGGAGGTGGATCGCGAGTTCCGCTTCGTGGCCGATGAAGCCACGGCCGAGGCCCTGGACGATGAGAGCGAAGAAGACCTGCTGGCCCTGAGCCGCGAGTTTGATTTGCACGAGCTCATCGAAGACGAATTGCTGATGGCCTTGCCCGTGGTGCCCAAACATGACGAGTGCCCGACCTCGGTGCCTCTGGCGTCTTCTGACGACGATTTTGAAGAAGCCAATGCCGAAAAACCCAACCCGTTCGCTGCCTTGGCCGCTTTGCGCAAGGACGCCAAAGACTGATTGGCGGGCCCAAAAAGCATTTGGGTTATAATCGTGGGCTTCACGCGAACCCCATCGTGTCTTTTTGGGCTGATCGCGTTTTTACCAACCTATTCCAGATCAGGAGCCATCATGGCCGTTCAGCAAAACAAAAAGTCCCCTTCCAAGCGCGGTATGCACCGCTCGCACAATGCCCTGAATGTGCCAGGCATTGCTGTGGAACCCACTACCGGTGAAACGCACCTGCGTCACCACATCAGCCCCAACGGTTTCTACCGTGGCCGTCAGGTGCTGAAGAACAAGTCTGAAGCCTGACCTTCACTCCATCCAAAGGCCCGTTGCTACACACCCTGTAGCGCGGGCCTTTGTTTTGACCGTCGTATTCATTTCTCGGCCCTTCGGGCCGACCGGACAAGTCGCCCATGATCACACTGGCTGTTGACTGCATGGGGGGCGACCACGGCCCCCGCGTCACGCTCGCGGCGTGCCGCCAGTTTCTCGACCACCACCCGGATGCCCGCCTGCTGCTAGTTGGCCTGGCGGATAGCCTGCAATCGTTTTCCCACGACCGAGCCACCATCGTGCCAGCTACCGAAGTGGTGGCCATGGACGATCCGGTGGAGGTGGCTTTGCGCAAGAAGAAGGATTCTTCGATGCGGGTTGCCATCCAGCAGGTCAAGGACGGCGCTGCATCGGCGGCGGTGTCTGCCGGCAATACCGGGGCCCTGATGGCCATTGCCCGGTACCTTCTCAAGACGCTGGACGGCATCGACCGGCCCGCCATCGCCACCCAGATGCCCAACGCCACCGGCGGTGCCACAACCGTCCTGGATCTGGGCGCTAATGTCGATTGCTCGGCCGAACATCTGCTTCAGTTTGCCGTGATGGGCTCTGCCCTGGTGTCGGTTCTTCAAGAGGGGGGTGAGCCCACGGTGGGCCTGCTGAATATTGGTGAAGAAGTCATCAAGGGCAGTGAAGTGATCAAAAAAGCGGGTGAATTGCTGCGATCTGCGGCCAATTCCGGTGATTTGAACTTCTATGGCAATGTCGAGGGCAACGATATCTTCAAGGGCACGGTGGATATCGTGGTCTGTGACGGTTTCGTGGGCAATGTGGCCCTCAAGGCCAGCGAAGGGGTAGCCTCGATGATCATCGGGGCGCTCAAAACCGAGTTTTCGCGCCACATTTTTACCAAAATGGCTGCCATCGTCGCTTATCCGATTCTAAAAGCGTTGATGAAGCGCATGGATTATCGTCGTTACAACGGTGCGGCGCTGCTGGGCCTGCGCGGGCTGGTGTTCAAGAGCCACGGATCGGCAGACGCCATGGCTTTCGAGCAGGCGTTGAACCGGGCGTATGATGCAGCCCGCAACAACCTGCTCGACCGTGTCCGGACCCGGATTGCGCATGCGGCGCCCCTGCTGGCGCCTGCAGATGCCCAGCCCCAGCCTGGCGTTGCGGCGACCCCACAATAATGAGACGTTATTCCCGCATTACCGGCACCGGCAGCTACCTGCCCCCACGCCGGTTGACCAACGCCGATCTGGTCGCAGAACTGGGCCAGCGCGGCATCGAAACCTCGGATGAATGGATTGTGGAGCGCACCGGCATTCGGGCGCGCTACTTTGCCGCGCCGGATGTCACCGCCAGCGACCTCGGTTTGGAGGCTGCGCGCAACGCCTTGCAGGCCGCCAATCTGCAGCCCACTGACATTGATCTGATCATCGTGGCCACGTCCACGCCAGACATGGTGTTCCCGTCGGTCGCCTGTATTTTGCAGAACAAGCTGGGCGCCAATGGTTGCCCTGCTTTCGATGTGCAGGCGGTCTGCAGCGGGTTTGTTTATGCCCTGTCGGTGGCGGACTCCATGATCCAGACCGGTGCAGCCAACCGCGCCCTGGTGATTGGCGCCGAAGTTTTCAGCCGCATTCTGGACTTCAACGACCGCACTACCTGTGTGTTGTTCGGGGATGGCGCGGGCGCTGTGGTGCTGGAGGCCTCTGACACACCGGGCATTCTGTCGAGCGACTTGCACGCCGACGGCAAGCATGTGGATATTTTGTGTGTGCCCGGCAATGTGTCTGGCGGCAAGGTGCTTGGCGACCCGGTCCTCAAGATGGACGGGCAGGCGGTCTTCAAGCTGGCAGTCGGTGTGCTGGAGAAAGCGGCCCACGCGGCCTTGGCCAAGGCCGGGCTGACTGAGGCCGATATCGATTGGCTGATTCCGCACCAGGCCAACATTCGCATCATGCAGGGCACTGCCCGCAAACTGAAGATGTCCATGGACAAAGTCGTGGTCACGGTGGACCAGCACGGCAATACCTCGGCGGCGTCCATTCCTCTGGCTCTGGACCACGCGGTGCGTGCCGGTCAGGTCAAGAAAGGCGAAACCCTGCTGCTCGAAGGCGTGGGCGGCGGCTTCACCTGGGGCGCCGTGCTCCTGAAGTTGTAGCTGCTAGCGCAATAGGTACTAGCGCTACCGGCCAGTTTCATCATATTTCTGGATTTTTCATGAAGTCTTTTGCATTTGTCTTTCCTGGGCAAGGCTCGCAATCGGTGGGCATGCTGGATGGCTGGGGTGACCACCCGGTGGTGGCTCAGACCCTGAAGGAAGCCTCGGATGCCTTGGGCGAAGATGTTGGCCTGCTGATCAAGGAAGGCCCCAAGGAAGCGTTGGCTCTCACCACCAACACCCAGCCGGTGATGCTGGTCGCGGGTGTGGCGGCATGGCGGGTGTGGCGCGCAGAAGGTGGCGCAGCCCCAGCGGCTGTGGCGGGGCATTCGCTGGGTGAATACTCCGCCCTGGTGGCGGCTGGTGTGCTGACGCTGGCGCAGGCGGCTCCGCTCGTGCGGTTGCGCGCAGCGGCCATGCAAGAGGCTGTGCCCGTCGGGACCGGAGCCATGGCCGCCATTCTGGGCATGGAGGCTTCCAAGGTCATCGCCGGTTGCGCCGAGGCATTGGCCTCGTTCGGCCCGGGCACGGCCGAAGTGGTGGAGGCTGTCAATTTCAACGACCCGATCCAGACCGTGATCGCTGGTACCAAGGCGGCGGTGGACAAGGCCTGCGAAGTGCTTAAGGCGGCGGGCGCCAAGCGTGCATTGCCCCTGCCGGTGTCGGCGCCTTTCCACTCCAGCCTGATGAAGCCGGCCGCTGAAAAGCTGCGTGTGGCGCTGGCAGACGTTGCCTTGGCTGCCCCCCAGATTCCGGTGGTCAACAACGTGGACGTGGCGGTGCAGCAGGACGCTGATGCCATTCGCGAAGCGCTCTATCGCCAGGCCTTCGGCCCCGTGCGCTGGGTGGAATGCGTGCATGCGCTCAAGGCGCGCGGTGTGACGCACATCATTGAATGTGGCCCCGGCAAGGTGCTGGCTGGCCTCACCAAACGCATCGACCCCGAACTGGTCGGTGCTGCATTGTTTGACTCGGCCACGCTGGCCGAAACCCGGGAGTTGTTGGCATGACGGAATCGACCCAGACAGCGGCGCAAGTGGCGCTGGTGACCGGCGCATCGCGCGGCATTGGCGCGGCCATTGCCCTGGAATTGGCGGTGCGCGGCTACCAGGTGGTGGGCACGGCCACCACGGATGAAGGCGCTGCGCGCATCGGCCAGGCGCTCTCGGCTTACCCTGGCTGCCGGGGTGCCAACCTGAACGTGAACGATGTGGCTGCAGTCGAGGCCTTGATGGACGCCATCGTCAAGCAGCAAGGCGGCCTGCATGTCCTGGTGAACAACGCCGGCATCACGCGCGACACCTTGGCCATGCGCATGAAAGACGATGACTGGGATGCGGTGCTGGACACCAATCTCAAGGCCGTATTCCGCACAAGCCGTGCCGCTATTCGCCCGATGATGAAGCAGCGCTTTGGGCGCATCATCAGCATCACCAGCGTGGTGGGTGCGTCGGGCAATCCGGGGCAGGCCAACTATGCTGCGGCCAAGGCGGGTGTGGCGGGTATGACGCGTGCACTGGCCCGTGAGCTGGGCAGCCGCAACATCACCGTGAACTGCGTGGCACCCGGTTTCATCGAGACTGACATGACCTCCGTGCTGCCCGAAGAACAGCAAAAAGCGCTCAATGCGCAGATCCCGCTGGGTCATATGGGCAAGCCTGCGGACATCGCACACGCGGTGGCATACCTTGCCTCGCGCGAGGCTGGCTACGTGACGGGGCAGGAGTTGCACGTCAATGGCGGCATGTACATGTAATTAAGACAAGTTAACGCCGGTTCATCCGGACGGCGGGTCGTTTAGGGGCTTCTCCTTAAGCGGCTAGAATCGCGGATTCATTCACAACCCCCAGAGGGAAACCATGAGCGATATCGAAGCACGCGTCAAAAAAATCATTGCCGAACAACTCGGTGTGGAAGAGTCCCAAGTCACCAATGAAAAGGCCTTCGTGGCAGACCTCGGTGCCGACTCGCTCGACACGGTGGAACTGGTGATGGCTCTGGAAGACGAATTCGGCATCGAGATCCCGGACGAAGACGCCGAGAAGATCACCACGGTGCAAAACGCCATCGACTACGCCAACACCCACCAGAAGGCCTGAGCGGCGCCCTGCGCCTGACTCAAGCGATCAGCAGAAGGTTTTATACGCATGAGCCGTCGTCGCGTTGTCGTGACCGGCCTGGGTTGCGTCAGCCCCGTGGGTAACACGGTGGCCGATTCCTGGGCCAACCTCCTTGCCGGCCGATCCGGCATTGACCTCATCACCAAGTTCGACGCGTCGAACTTCGCCTGCAAGATTGCGGGAGAGGTCAAAGGTCTTGACCTGGAGTCGTACATCAGCGCCAAGGACGCGCGCGCGATGGACACCTTCATCCACTACGGCATTGCTGCCGCGGCGCAGGCCGTGCAGGACGCAGGCCTTCCCACGGGGGAAGCGCTCAGTGAGGAGTTCGCCACACGCATTGCCTGCGTTATCGGCTCCGGCATTGGCGGCCTGCCGCTGATCGAAGACACCCACGCCGAACTGGTCAGCCGTGGACCCCGGCGTATCACCCCATTTTTTGTCCCTGCGTCCATCATCAACATGGTGGCAGGGCATGTGTCCATGCGTTTTGGCTTCAAGGGCCCCAACCTTGCCGTGGTGACTGCCTGCACAACGGGCTTGCACTGCATTGGCGAGGCAGGACGCATGATCGAATACGGCGATGCCGACGTGGTTGTGGCTGGCGGGACCGAATCCACGGTTTCCCCGCTGGGCATTGGTGGGTTTGCCGCCATGCGCGCACTGTCCACCCGCAACGACGATCCCAAGACAGCATCCCGCCCATGGGACAAGGATCGCGACGGTTTTGTGCTTGGCGAGGGCGCTGGCGTGATGGTGCTGGAAGAGTACGAGCACGCCAAGGCCCGAGGTGCCAAGATTTACGCCGAACTCAGCGGCTTTGGCATGAGCGCAGATGCTGGGCACATGACGGCTCCCAACATGGACGGGCCTCGGCGCGCCATGCTCAGTGCACTGCGCAATGCCGGGATCAATGTGGATCAGGTGGACTATCTCAATGCCCACGGCACGTCCACCCCCTTGGGCGACATCAACGAAACCAACGCGATCAAGGCGGCCTTGGGCGACCATGCCTACAAGACCGTGGTGAGCTCCACCAAGTCCATGACGGGCCACTTGCTTGGTGGTGCGGGCGGTATTGAGAGCGTGTTCACCGTGCTCGCCCTGCACGAACAAAAAGTGCCACCCACCATCAACCTGTTCAACCAGGACCCGGAATGTGATCTGGACTACTGTGCCAACACGGCGCGGGACATGAAGATCGACGTGGCCGTCAAGAACAACTTCGGTTTTGGCGGTACCAACGGAACGCTGGTGTTCAAACGCGTCTGATTGGGCGCAAACATCACGGATTCGGTTGCAACAAGCATTGCTTGTCCGCTTGCGACCGTCCTCCCAAAGGAGTACGTCGTCGTTTTTTTGGCGCTCGCAGGCATTCGGTCTGTCGGCCTGAGCAGGTAGTCCTGTGACACTGCTCTCAAGGCGTGCTCCTTCTGTTCAGTACCCGCTGCGGCGCAGCAGGGTGTTGGGTGCATTGCTATTGGCTCTTTTGTTCACCGGGGCCGGGGTCGTGGCTGCTTGGGTGAGCTCTGGGGCGCGCGATGCAGTTGTATCGGCTGCTGTGGCCCTCGGACTCTGGCTGTTGGCAGCGGCGGGTGCAGCCCATTTCTGGTGGGGCCAGCCTCGCGGAGTGCTGCAATTCGATGGTCAAGCCTGGACGCTGGGCCAAACGGCAAAGTCCTTTAGTGGGCCACTGGCGCTTTCTGTCCCTCCGGAGGTCTTGCTGGATCTGCAGGTGCACCTGTGGGTGCGCATCGTGCCCATAGGGCATTCGGCCCAGTGGTTATGGCTGGAGCGCTCCAGCCAGCCTGAGCGCTGGATGGACTTGCGCCGTGCGGTATATTCGCGCGCCAGATCGGGCGTTGACAACGCTGACGAAACCGCCCGGCAAGCTGTTGCAGGGCGTGAATCCTGAGTATCCATGACTGTAATTCCGCCTTCCCCCTCCGAAGACAGCGATCTCCAACTGGTGGAGCGCACGGTAGCGGGCGACCAGCGCGCCTATGAATTGCTGGTCATCAAGTACCAGCGTCGCATCGAGCGACTCATCGGACGTATGGTGCGTGACACGGACTTGGTCCAGGACATTGCCCAGGAAACCTTCATTCGCGCCTATCGGGCGCTGCACCAGTTCCGTGGCGACGCCCAGTTCTACACCTGGCTGTACCGGATTGCCGTCAACACTGCCAAAAAGGCGCTGATGGACATGAAGCGCAACCCGGTCATTTCTGAAAATGCCTTCCGGGGTTCCGAGGATGAAGATGAAACTTCCCGCCTTGGACACGAACTAACCAGCGACGAAACTCCAGAGACTGTTCTTGCGGCCCAAGAAATTGCGCAGGTCGTGAACGCAGCTATGGAGGCCTTGCCTGACGATCTGCGCCAAGCGGTCACGCTGCGAGAGATTGAGGGGCTCAGTTACGAAGAAATTGCAACCGCAATGGGATGTCCCATAGGTACGGTGCGGTCTCGAATTTTTCGGGCGCGCGAAGCCATTTCGGCCAAAGTGCGTCCCTTGCTCGAAAACCAGTCGGGCAAACGGTGGTGAGGTGATCGAATGAACAAGGCAGAAACAGGTATCAATACCCCGGCAGAACTTGACTTGCGCGAAGTGCGAAGCGAGCAGTTGTCGGCGCTGGCAGACGGTCAGCTCCATGGTGACGAGTTCGCCGCTGCGCTGGCCTGGGCGGCGGAAGATGAAGGACGAGACACCTGGGGGGTGTATCACCTTGTGGGCGATGTGTTGCGCTCCTCTGACCTGGCCCGGCCAGTCAATCCAGCATTTCTATCCCGTTTGCGCGACGAGCTTGCCAAGGAAGCGCCGCCACAGCGCCCTCAGGCTCCGGCTGAACTGGACCCACTAGACCATGTAGCAGCTCACTTGCCGGAGGCCGCCAATGCTTCGGTGTTCCGCTGGAAGATGGTGGCGGGTTTTGCATCGCTGGCCGCCGTGGCGGCCATAGGCTGGACCTCGTTCTCCCAACTCCAGGGTGCCGGCGGGCCGGGGGCGCAACTGGCCGCATCTTCCCCCGAGCGCGCGACGGCGCAAGGCGCGCCTGTGGTGGCCGTTGCAGACGCAGACGGTCAGCAAGTGATGATCCGCGACCCCCGTTTGGACGAGTTGCTGGCCGCCCACAAGCAGTTTGGCAGTACATCGGCCCTGCAGATGCCGGCGGGCTTTTTGCGCAACGCGACGTTTGAGACCCCTGGCCGCTGAACCGTGGATGGCAATTTCTGGCGCTGAGATCGTGTGATGAACCCCTCTGGAGTAGTGAAGGTCTTTGGAATTTCCCGGGTTCGTTGGTTTGGCTCGCTGATCGCGGCGGCACTTTGCGGACTGAGCGTACTTCCTGCGGTGGCTGGCCCCGCTGAATCATCTGCCAGTGCACCGGCAGAGCGCGACATGGCGCAGTGGATTGAGCGCATGCACAGCGCGCCCTGCAGCCGCGCTTATGCCGGTACGTTCGTGGTGTTGTCAGCCAACGGCGCCATGTCCAGCTCACGCATCTGGCATGCATGCGACGGCCAGCAACAGCTGGAGCGGGTGGAGTCGCTCAGTGGTACACCGCGCACGGTCTATCGTCGCAATGATGAAGTTCGTACCTTTCTGCCCCAGGTGCGCGTCGTTCGGTCAGACCGTCGTGATACGTCCGGGCTCTTTCCGCGCGTACCTGTCGTCAGCGGAACGTCGATTGCCCAGTTTTACACACCCCGCCTGCTGGGCCAGGAGCGGGTGGCGGGCTTCATGTCGGATGTGGTTTCGTTTCAGCCCGCGGACACTCTGCGCTTTGGTTATCGGCTCTGGAGTGAGCGGGAGACCGGGCTGGTGGTGAAGCTGCAGACGCTGGCGGCGGACGGTCGGGTGCTGGAGCAGGCGGCTTTTTCCGAACTGGACCTCAACGCGCCGGTGAAGGTGGAGCAGCTGTCGCGTCTGATGGATGCGACCTCGGGTTACAAGGTGGTCGCACCTTCCGTCGTCAAGACCACGGCCAAGGCCGAAGGTTGGACCTTGCGCCAGCCGGTGGCGGGTTTTGTGCCTGTCAGTTGCCATCGCAGGGCGGTATCCGACGCGCCGGACGCCCCCAGTGTCTTGCAGTGTCTTTACTCCGATGGGTTGGCTTCGGTCTCGCTTTTCGTCGAGCCGTTTGACCCCCAGCGCCATCCCGCGCAGCCCCAGGTGTCCAGCATGGGAGCCACCCAGTTGCTGGCCCAACGTGGGCCATCAGACATGTGGCTGACTGCGGTGGGTGAAGTGCCACTGCAGACGCTGCGCCTCTTTGTCGGCCAACTGGAGCGCCTGCGCTGACCGGTGCTGTGGGACCGAAGCGGTGGGCCCATCGCTCGTGGACCTGTGGATCGTCGTGGGGTCATGGTGGTGGCCACGCATCCCGGGAACCATTTGGCGTCACACTCTTCACAGTCACACACAATTCGTGAACAGCATTCGCCAAGAATCAAGAAAGGTCGAAGATGCCGAAGTTTGATGGAAGTATGTTGCGTTCGGTGGCAGTGGCATGCCTGATGGGTGGTTTGGCCACTATGTCGTTAGCGCCCCATGCGGCGTTGGCACAGCCTGCACCACTGGTTCGAGGCCTGCCTGATTTCACTGATCTGGTGGATCAGGTGGGGCCTTCGGTGGTCAACATCCGCACGGTCGAGAAAGTGTCCAGTCGGTCCAATGCCAACGGCATGGACGAAGAGATGCTCGAATTCTTCCGCCGGTTTGGTGTTCCAATCCCCAACGTCCCGCGGCAGCAGCGGCCCCAACGACCCCAGCAGGAGGAAGAGGCTCAGCCACGCGGCGTGGGGTCGGGGTTCATCTTGACGTCGGACGGGTTCGTGATGACCAATGCGCACGTGGTCGATGGTGCCGATGAAGTCATCGTGACTTTGACCGACAAGCGCGAGTTCAAGGCGCGTATCGTGGGCGCCGACAAACGCACCGATGTAGCGGTGGTGAAGATCGAGGCGTCCGGACTGCCTGCGGTCAAGGTGGGCGACGTGAGCCGGCTCCGCGTGGGTGAATGGGTGATGGCGATTGGCTCACCCTTTGGGCTGGAGAACACGGTGACGGCAGGCATCGTCAGCGCCAAGCAGCGGGACACGGGCGACTACCTCCCCTTCATTCAGACGGATGTGGCCATCAACCCTGGGAACTCTGGAGGACCGCTCATCAACATGCGGGGCGAGGTGGTTGGCATCAACAGCCAGATCTATTCCCGCTCGGGGGGGTTCATGGGGATCTCATTCGCAATTCCCATGGATGAAGCCATCCGTGTGAGTGATCAACTGCGCGCGTCGGGCCGCGTGACGCGTGGCCGCATCGGCGTGCAGATCGGGCCAGTCACCAAGGACGTCGCCGAATCGATTGGTCTGGGCAAGGCGCAAGGAGCCTTGGTGACGGGGGTGGAGGCCGGATCGCCTGCCGACAAGGCCGGCGTGGAGGCGGGCGACATCATCACGCGGTTTGATGGCAAGCCCATTGAGAAAGTGGCAGACCTGCCGCGCTTGGTTGGTAACACTAAGCCGGGTAACCGCAGCTCCGTCACGGTGTTCCGTCGCGGTGCCTCGCGTGATCTAGCGATCACCATTGCTGAGATCGAGCCAGATAAGCCAGCGACCAAAGTGGCTGAGCGCGAAGAGAAGCCCAAGGCCTCGGCCGCTGCGCAGCAGGTGGGTTTGTCTGTGACCGACCTGACGGATGCCCAGAAGAAAGAGCTCAAGCTCAAGGGCGGTGTGGTGGTGGCTGCCGCTACGGATGCTGCTGCACGCGCGGGCCTGCGCGAAGGGGACATCATTTTGTCGGTGGCCAACACGGAAGTCTCGGGCGTGAAGGAGTTCGAGTCCGTGTTGTCCAAGGCCGATAAGAGCAAGGCTATCAATGTGCTCTACCGCCGCGGCGAGTGGGCGCAGTATGCGCTGATTCGTCCTGGCAAGTGAGCGAGGCGGAGGTCTGAGGGGAGTGGCTCCGCCCGGGGCGATTCCCTACTCAGAATGGGGGACTTTGCCGTGATCGCTGAATTTTTGACAGGTCGATCGCTGGCGCCGCAATGAGTCTAGATGTTAGCTTTTGCTAACTTTTTAAAGGGCCATCAACCACTTTCGATAGAATAGAGGCTGGCGTTCAACGCTTATCTGCATATCGACCGGCTCTGTGTTCACGATGTGGGATGTTTTTGTGCAATGCACAGTTGATCCACAGCTCGCCCACAAGTTGTTCAGCGTTGTTTGTGTGTGGGCTGTGCATAAACTGTGTATAAAATCCCTGTTGCACCATGGCAACTTCCCTCAGATACCGGAGGGTGGGCTTTTTCAGTTGGCCTTTTTGCCTACAATGAAGCTCCAACTATCGCAGTTGCCAATGATTGTTGGTTCAGGGCGCGTCGCCACTCGACGCGCCCTTTTTTCTTGTGCGCGCTGTTTTAATTCAATCACTTGACGCTTTCCGTTGATGAATCACATCAGAAATTTTTCCATCATTGCGCACATCGACCATGGCAAGTCGACGCTGGCCGACCGCTTGATCCAGCGGTGTGGAGGTCTTGCAGACCGTGAGATGGAGGCCCAGGTCCTGGACTCGATGGACATCGAAAAAGAGCGTGGGATAACCATCAAGGCGCAGACCGCTGCGCTGCATTACAAGGCGCGCGATGGGCAGGTCTACAACCTCAATCTGATCGACACACCGGGCCATGTGGACTTCTCCTACGAGGTCAGCCGTTCGTTGTCTGCGTGCGAGGGCGCACTGCTGGTCGTGGATGCATCGCAAGGGGTGGAGGCACAGACTGTGGCCAACTGCTACACCGCGCTGGATCTCGGTGTCGAAGTGCTGCCCGTGCTCAACAAGATGGACCTGCCACAGGCCGACCCCGACAACGCAAAGGCTGAGATCGAGGATGTCATCGGCATCGATGCCACGGATGCCATCCCATGCTCGGCCAAGACGGGCATGGGCATTGATGAAATCCTGGAGCTGATCGTCGCGAAGGTGCCAGCACCTCGTGGCAATCCCGATGCCCCACTGCGTGGGATGATCATTGACAGCTGGTTCGACCCATACGTCGGCGTGGTGATGCTGGTGCGCGTGGTGGATGGTCGCCTGCTCAAGGGCGAGCGCATCAAGATGATGGCATCGGGTGCGGCCTACAACGCTGACAACCTGGGTGTGTTCACGCCTGCCAACTCACCGCGCGACGCCCTCAATGCCGGCGAGGTGGGCTACATCATTGCGGGCATCAAGGAGCTGAAGGCCGCGAAGGTGGGCGACACCATCACGCTGGAAAAGAAGCTACCCAACAACCTGGGCCCGGCCGAGCAGGCGCTGCCCGGCTTCAAGGAAATCCAGCCCCAGGTGTTCGCCGGTCTCTACCCGACTGAAGCCAGCGAATACGACCAGCTGCGCGACGCGCTGGAAAAGCTCCAGCTCAATGACGCCTCGCTGCACTTTGAGCCGGAGGTGTCGCAAGCGTTGGGCTTCGGATTCCGCTGCGGCTTCCTGGGCCTCTTGCACATGGAGATCGTTCAGGAACGTCTGGAGCGTGAATTCGACCAGGACCTGATCACCACCGCGCCCAGCGTGGTGTACGAGGTGGTCAAGGGTGACGGCGAAGTCATCATGGTGGAGAACCCCTCCAAGATGCCGGAGCAGGGGCGTATCCAGGAGATCCGCGAGCCCATCGTCACGGTGCATCTGTACATGCCGCAGGAATACGTGGGCCCTGTGATGACGCTGGCCAACCAGAAGCGTGGCGTGCAGTTGAACATGGCCTACCATGGCCGCCAGGTGATGTTGACCTACGAGTTGCCGCTGGGCGAGATCGTGCTGGACTTCTTCGACAAGCTCAAGTCCGTGTCGCGCGGCTACGCGTCCATGGACTACGAGTTCAAGGAGTACCGCGCCTCCGATGTGGTGAAGGTGGACATCCTGCTCAACGGAGAAAAGGTCGATGCGCTGTCCATCATCGTCCACCGCAGCCAGTCGGCCTACCGTGGCCGCGCGGTGGCGGCCAAGATGCGCGAGATCATCAGTCGCCAGATGTTCGATGTGGCGATTCAGGCCGCCATCGGCGCCAACATCATTGCCCGTGAAACCATCAAGGCGCTGCGCAAGAACGTGCTGGCCAAGTGCTATGGGGGCGACATTACCCGCAAGCGCAAGCTGCTGGAGAAGCAGAAGGCCGGCAAGAAGCGCATGAAACAGATTGGATCGGTCGAGGTGCCTCAGGAGGCATTTTTGGCCATTTTGCAGGTGGAAGACTAATGCAGTTCATGCAAATTTTGACGTCGCTGGTGCTGGCGGCCTTTGTGGGTTACATCGGTGCCTGGTACACCGGGGCGATCGAGGGCAACTTTGCGCTGCTCCTGTTCCTTGCGACGGTCGTCACCGGTGTTTACTGGCTGGCGGAGCGTATTTATTTTCACCCTCGCCGGCGGCGTGCAGCCCAGGCCATTGAGGATGCAGCCGCCGAGCGGCGCGCAGAACTGGATCGCATGGGGATCCAGAAGGTGGACGTGGATGTGCAGGAAGCCAAGGGCCGCATCCTCATGCAACCCTGGTGGCTGGACTGGACGGCGGGCTTGTTCCCCGTGATTGCGGCCGTTTTCTTTTTGCGCTCGTTTCTGTTCGAGCCCTTCAAGATCCCGTCGGGCTCCATGATCCCGACCCTGCTGGTCGGTGATCTGATTCTGGTGAACAAATTCACATACGGTATCCGGCTGCCGGTCATCAACACACGGCTGACGGAAGGCACCCGGCCCGTACGTGGCGATGTGCTGGTGTTTCGCTACCCGCCACAACCGAGCATGGACTACATCAAGCGGGTGGTGGGTGTGCCGGGCGACGAGGTGGCCTACATCAACAAGCGCCTCACCATCAATGGGAAAGCGGTAGATACTAAAGCCTTGCCCGACTTCTTTGAAGAAGATTCGATGCGGTACTTCAAGCAGTTCGAAGAGCAACTGGGTGATCAGCCGCACCGGTTGTTGAACAACCCCGATGTGCCCGCCTTTGTACAAGGCGCTAGCAATTTTGCCTATCGTGAAAACTGCCGCTACAGTGTGGAAGGTGTCACTTGCAAGGTGCCGGAGGGGCATTACTTCATGATGGGTGACAACCGCGACAACTCACTGGATTCCCGTTACTGGGGGTTCGTGCCAGAGGGCAACATTGTGGGTAAGGCCTTTTTTGTCTGGATGAATTTCGGTAATCTCAAGCGCATCGGCTCGTTCCATTGAGCACGGGCGATTGCCAACAATATTGAGGGGATCATTAATGAAGACACATCGCATCGCTAGCCGCTCGCGCCAACGCGGGTTGTCGTTTTTTGGACTGATTTTTGTGGGGTTGATCGCCGTGGCCGCGTTTGCTATCGGCGGGCAGTCCGTGCCTATCTTTCTGGAGTACAGCGCAGCTAAGAAGGCCATCGAGAAAGCCAAAGTGGAGACGACGGTGCCCGGTGTGCGCGCTGCTTTCGACCGCGCGGCGGCTATTGACGACATCACATCCATCAAAGGCTCTGACCTCGAAGTGACTAAGCGCGGCGATAAGGTGATCGTTTCTTTCAAATATTCGCGCGAGATCCCCCTGGCGGGTCCAGCCTATCTGGTCTACCGCCTTGAAGCGCAGACCAACTAGGTGCAGGCCGGTCTCTTGGCGCTGCAGGGTCGCCTGCAGCATGTATTTTCTGATCCCTCGCTGCTCCAGCGTGCCACCACGCACCGCAGTTTCTCGGCCGACCACAACGAGCGGCTTGAATTCTTGGGCGATTCCGTCTTGAATCTGGCGGTGGCCAGTTTGTTGTACCAGCGGCTGTCGGCCTTGCCGGAGGGTGATCTTTCGCGCGTCCGGGCCAATCTGGTCAAGCAAGACACGCTGCACCAGTTGGCTGTGCGGCTCAAAGTGTCCGAGGTGCTGCGTCTGGGCGAGGGCGAGGCCAAGTCGGGCGGGCAGCAGCGGCCCTCCATCCTGGCGGACGCATTGGAAGCCCTGATCGGTGCGGTGTATCTGGACGCTGGTTATGCCAGCGCAGAAGCCCTGGTGCACCGCCTTTTCCAGGGTGTGGAGATCAATCCGCAGATGCAGGCAGCGTCCAAGGACGCGAAAACCGCGTTGCAGGAGTGGCTCCAGGGCCGCAAAATGAAGCTGCCGCAGTACAAGGTGGTGGCGACGGTGGGGGCAGCTCACCGCCAGACCTTCGACGTCGAATGCGATATTCCCGAACTGGGCCTGACCGAGCGTGGCATCGGCGGGTCCCGCAGGGCGGGCGAACAAGCCGCTGCTGCGGCCATGCTGGCCACATTGAAAGCAAAAAATTTATGAATGACGCTACCAAAGATGTAGCAGCTGACGACGGCGCTGAAAGCGCCCCAGTGCAAGATGATCTCGAAGCCATGCTGGCTGCGGCCGGAGCTCCCGCTGCAGTGCACGGCCAACGCTGCGGCGTGATCGCCATTGTGGGCAAGCCCAACGTGGGCAAGTCCACCCTGCTCAACGCCCTCGTGGGGCAGAAGATCAGCATCACCTCGCGCAAGGCGCAGACCACGCGCCACCGCATCACGGGCATCCGTACCCTGGATCAGACGCAGTTCATTTTTGTGGACACCCCGGGCTTCCAGACCCGGCACGCCACCGCCCTCAACAAGTCGCTGAACAAGACCGTGATGGGCGCGATTGGCGACGTGGATCTGATCCTCTTTGTGGTCGAGGCTGGCAATTTCACCCTGGCCGACGCCAAGGTGCTGTCGCTGTTCAAGCCCGGCATCCCCACGCTGCTGGTGGCCAACAAGCTGGACATGGTGCATCGCCGTGCCGAGCTGGCCCCCTGGCTCAAGAGCATGCAAGAGCGCCATCCGTTCGCCGAATTTGTGCCCATGTCGGCCAAGAACAAGGGTGACATCGAGCGCTTGTTCGGCATCTGCGCCAAATACCTGCCCGAGCAGCCCTGGTGGTATGGCGAGGATGAACTGACCGACCGCAGCGAGAAGTTTCTGGCGTCCGAAACGGTGCGCGAGAAGCTGTTCCGCTTTACGGGCGACGAGCTGCCCTACACCTCGACCGTGGTCATCGACAAATTTGACGAGGAAAAAAGCAAGCAGCACAAGCGCTTGGTCAAGATCGCCGCCACCATCGTGGTGGAGCGCGAGAACCACAAGATGATGGTCATCGGCGACAAGGGCGAGCGCCTCAAGCGCATTGGTACCGAGGCCCGCCAGGAGTTGGAAAAACTCATGGACGCCAAGGTGTTCCTGGAGCTGTGGGTCAAGGTCCGCTCCGGCTGGGCCGATGACGAAGCCCGGGTGCGCTCCTTCGGCTACGAGTGAATCCCGAACGCTAACGCTCCCTTCCTGCTGCTCGCGCACACCGCAGCAGGCGTCACAGGCGATCCTTTCCCTCCCTCCATCCCTGCAGTACCGTGGCCGTAGCCAAGCGCGTTTCCGATGAGCCTGCGTTCGTGCTGCACAGCTACGATTGGAGCGAGTCCAGCCTGATCCTGGAGGTCTTCTGCCGCCAGCAAGGGCGAACTGCTCTGGTGGCCAAAGGGGCCAAGAAGCCCAGCTCCAACTTCCGCCCGGTGCTGCTGCCGCTGCAGCCCTTGCTGGTGACCTACACGCTCACGGGCGATGGTCATGCGGACATCCATACGCTCAAGGGCGCTGAATGGGTGGGCGGGCATGTGATGCCAACCGGCGATGCCTTGCTGTCGGGCATGTACCTCAACGAACTGCTGCTGCGCCTGCTGGCGCGTGCAGACCCGCACCCAGCCTTGTTTGATGCCTATGCGGGCGTGGTGCGCGTGCTGGCCAGCGAACATGGCGATGCACTGGAGGCGGTGCTGCGCAGTTTCGAGCTGCTGCTTCTGCGCGAGATCGGCCTCTTGCCCAGCCTGGACGTGCAGACGATGACCTTCGACCCCCTGAAGCCCGACACCCGCTACACGCTGGTGCCCGAGGGCGGCTTGCGCGCTGCGTCCGCCGTAGACCGCGCAAGCCTGACAGGCAGCCAGTGGCGGGCCTTGCAGCGTGGCCTGGATGATGTGGCCAGCTACACGGCCACCTTGCGCGCTTGCGCTCCCGTGGCAGCTGAACTCAAGCCGCAGCTGCGTGCCCTGCTGCAATACCATTGCGGTAGCCCGACGCTGCGCACCCGCCAGCTCATGATCGATTTGCAGGCCCTATGAACCCATCCTCCCGTTCCCTCCAGCGCACCGCCTTGTCCGTCAACGTCAACAAGGTGGCCCTGCTACGCAACACGCGCCATCTGGGCATTCCCAGCGTCACCCGCGCGGCCGAGCTGTGCCTGAAGGCGGGGGCCCAGGGCATCACCGTGCACCCCCGCCCCGACGAGCGTCATATCCGCCGCCAGGACGTGTTTGAGCTGGCAACGCTGATGAAGGCCTGGCCCGAGCGCGAATACAACATCGAGGGCAACCCTTCGCAGAACCTGATGGACTTCATCCGTCAGGTGCGCCCCCACCAAGCGACCTTTGTCCCCGACAGCGAGGACCAGTTCACCAGCGACCACGGCTGGAGTTTTCCGAAAGATGCCGAGCGCCTGGCGCCCCTGGTGGCCGAATGCAAGGCGCTGGGCGTGCGCGTGAGTCTCTTCATGGACCCGGTGCCCGAGCAGATGGCCGCCGCCAAGGCGGTGGGCGCTGACCGGGTGGAGCTGTACACCGAGCCCTATGCTGCCGCCTGGGGCTCGCCGCAGCAGGCGGTGGAGCTGAAACGCTACGCTGCAGCCGCCCAGGCGGCGCTGGATGCAGGCTTGGGCGTGAATGCGGGCCATGACCTCAACCGGGACAACCTGGCGGCCTTTGTGCGCGAAGTGCCGGGCGTGCTCGAGGTCTCGATCGGCCATGCGCTGATCGCCGATGCGCTGGAGCTGGGCTACACAGCCACCGTACAGGCCTACCTGGATTGCATTGCACAGGGGTTTGCGGTTGCTGGAGACTCCTGATTTGATAGCTGCAACTGCATATTGCACTAGCGCTTGCAGCCATTTTTGTTGAAATTCCATGATCTACGGCATCGGTACCGACATCTGCGACGTGCGCCGCATCGCGGCCGGCCTGGCCCGCCACGGCGACCGTTTTGCAGAAAAGGTGCTGGCCGATGGCGAACTGGCCACCTGGCGCGAACGCAGCGCGCGCTGGCCCGACCGGGGCTTGCGCTACCTGGCCACCCGGTTCTCCGCCAAGGAGGCCTTCAGCAAGGCGATTGGCCTAGGCATGCGGATGCCGATGACCTGGCGCCACTGCGAGGTCGCCAAGCTGCGCAGCGGCCAGCCCGTCATCGTGCTGCACGGCGCGCTCAAGGAATGGTTTGAGGCCCAGGGCCTGCAGGCGCACCTGAGCGTGACTGACGAGACCGACTACGCCGCCAGCTTCTGTGTGGTGGAGAAAATTCAAACCCAATCACCTTGAAGCGCTGGATTGATATGCGCTGATAGCTGTCCATTGAGTAGCAATTGCCCTTTGAAACCTTCCATGACTGAACACGCACCTCTGATCCTCGACGTCGCTGGTACCACCCTCAGCGCCGATGACCGCCGCCGCCTGGCGCACCCGCTCACGGGTGGCGTCATCCTGTTTGCCCGCAACTGGGAAAACCGCGCGCAGCTGCTGCAGCTCACCAGCAGCATCAAGGCCGTGCGCGACGACCTGCTGATCTGTGTGGACCACGAAGGCGGCCGCGTGCAGCGCTTTCGCACCGATGGCTTCACCCATCTGCCGCCCATGCGCGCGCTGGGCGAGATGTGGATGGACGACGGCAAGGGCGCCAAGGCCGTGCCCGGCAGCGGTGCCCTGCGTGCCACCAACGCAGCCACGGCGGCGGGCTATGTACTGGGCGCGGAGCTCCGCGCCTGCGGCGTGGACTTCAGCTTCACACCGGTGCTGGACCTCGACTGGGGCGAAAGTGGCGTGATCGGCGACCGCTCCTTCCACCGCGACCCTCGCGTAGTGGCGCTGCTCGCCAAGAGCCTCATGCACGGCCTGCTGCAGGCGGGCATGGCCAACTGCGGCAAACATTTCCCTGGTCACGGCTTCGTCAAGGCCGATTCGCACACTGAAGTTCCTGTGGACAAGCGCAGCCTCAAGGCCATCCTGGCCGACGATGCAGCGCCGTACCCCTGGCTCAGCAGCACGCTCACCAGCGTGATGCCGGCCCACGTGATCTACTCCAAGGTCGACAGCCGCCCCGCAGGATTCTCGCAGCGCTGGCTGCAAGACATCCTGCGCCGCGAGATGCGTTTTGACGGCGCCATCTTCAGCGACGACCTCAGCATGGAAGGGGCCCGCCGACTGGACGGCCAGGTGGTCAGCTACACCGATGCCGCTGTGGCGGCGCTGGAGGCAGGTTGCGACCTGGTGCTGTTGTGCAACCAGAGCGTGGGGGATGGCAAGGCCGTGGACGAACTCATCGAAGGCCTGGAAAAGGCCCAGCAGCAAGGCCGCTGGCAGCCGAGTGTGGACAGCGAATCCCGCCGCCTGGCGCTGCTGCCCGAAACCCTGCCGCAGGCCTGGGACGAACTCATGTACCAGCCTGCTTACCTGCAGGCGCTCGACCTGTTGCCCTGACCTGGTTGGTAATGAGGCGTTGGGTGCGGCGCCGTCCCGCGCGGCGCTGCCCCTTCACCGCTAAGGCGTGTTGAAAGGCCCTGGCGTCACCGGCGTCGGTGCGGCCGGGGAGGCGTTGGCTACAGCATCCGCGGCGGTAGCCGGTGGTGTGGGTGGGGCAGGGGGCGGTGGCACCCCCTGAAACCGGCGCACCACGCGCTGGAACACCAGCGCATTCGGAATCTGCAGCCAAGCCACGTGGCCGGATGTTGCGCCGTGGTCTTCCAGTGTGGTGTAGAGCAGGTTGATGTCCACCACCCGTCCCTTCGCGCCCGGCTTTTCAGCAGTGTCCAGCACCTCGATGTAGTCGCCAATCTTGAAGGGCCGCACGGTGAAGATCAGCAGCGCGCAAAACAGGTTGGACAGCACGCTCCAGGCCGCGAAGAACGCTACCGCCCCCACCGTGGCAAACCCGGTGAACGCAGTCCAGAGCACCGTGGCGGATACCCCCATGCGCTCCAGCACCAGCAGCAGCGCGCTGGCAATGATGATCCACCGGATGAGGCCGTTGATGGGCACCACCAGCTCATTGGGCAGCTGGTAGTGCGCACTGGCGCGGCGTACCAAACGGCGCAGCGTGCGCTGCAGCAACCAGGCTGCGAACAGGATCAGCAGGATTTGCGAGCCGGGGATGATGACTTCGAGCCAGTCCTGCATCCACTCAGGCAGTCGGGTTTTCAGAACTTGCATGCGGGAGACGGCGGTACGTGCGTTGCGTTCGGTCGCGTCAAACGAGAAAAAGTGGAAGAAACTCAATGGCGTAATTGCTCCAGGGTGTCCATCTGCATTTCAAAACTGAAAAAGCGGTTGCGGCCCTGCGCCTTGGCGGCATACAGCGCCTGATCGGCCCGCATGATCATGCTTTCGGCGTTGGTGCTGTCATCGGGCACGCAGGTGGTGATGCCGCCCGACAGGGTCAGCGTGTCGCCCAGCGGGGAGCCCGCGTGCGGAATGGCGCGCACCTTGAGCAACTGCCCCAGCGCGCGCGCAAACGTCATCGCGCCGGAGCGGGGCGTGTTGGGCAGGATGAGGGCGAATTCCTCGCCGCCATAGCGCGAGGCCACGTCCCGGGGGCGTACGCAGACTTCGCGCAGCAGGCGGCCCACTTCCTTCAGGCAGGCATCGCCTTGCACGTGGCCGCTGGCGTCGTTGAACAGCTTGAAGTGGTCCAGATCGCAGAGCATCAGCGTGAGCGGCGTTCCGTCGCGTCGTGCGGCCAGGATCTCGTTGTGTAGGATGCGGTCGAACCCGCGGCGGTTGACGAGGCCGGTGAGGGCATCTATTTCCACCATCTCATTGAGCCGCTGGTTGACAGCATGCAGCTCGGCAGACATCGACACCAGCCGTCGGCGCATGTCCAGCAGGCGCCGCATGGCACGCAGCTTGGCCATCAGCACGATGGGTTTGACCGGCTTGACGAGGTAGTCGTCGCCGCCCACCTCGATGCCGCGCCACACATCCAGTTCGTTGTCCAGGCCCGACAGAAAGATGATAGGTGTCCAGTCGCCGGCCTCGCTCTCGCGCATCTGCTGCGCTACCCAGTAGCCGTCCTGGCCTGGCAGCTTGATGTCCAGTAACACCAGGTCCGGCCGGTGTGTCTTGAACAGATGCAGCGCGGCCTGGCCTTCAGGCGCTTCGAAGATGTCGGACACACCCGCCCGCCGCAGTTCGGCCACCAGCGCCGCGCGCACGGAGCCCTGGTCCTCGACCACCAGCACCGAAAAAGCATTGCCCGAGGGCAGGGGCTCGTTGGCAGGGTAGGGGGCGTTGCTGGAGCTGAAGGGCACGGTGTGTCTCCTTGGTGCCGGGGGCGAGGACGGTCAAGACCGCCCCCAGGGCAAATCCAGGCCTCAGGACTCGCGGCGCAGCGCAGGGAACAGGATCACGTCGCGAATGCTGGGGCTGTCTGTCAGCAGCATCATGAGGCGGTCAATGCCGATGCCGCAACCCCCCGTCGGTGGCATGCCGTATTCCAGTGCGCGCACGAAGTCGTGGTCGTAGAACATGGCCTCGTCGTCGCCGCTGTCCTTGGCCGCCACCTGGGCGTGGAAGCGTGCGGCCTGGTCTTCGGCGTCGTTCAGCTCGCTGAAGCCATTACCGAACTCGCGGCCCGTGATGTACAGCTCAAAGCGCTCGGTCACCTCGGGGCGGTTGTCGTTCGCACGCGCCAGCGGCGAGATCTCGGTCGGGTGCTCCATGATGAAGGTGGGCTGCCACAGCTTGTCTTCCACCGTTTCTTCAAAGTACAGCACTTGCAGGCTGGCCAGAGTTCGGGTGGAGAGCTTGTCCTTCTCTTCCGTCATTCCCAGCTTCTTGAGCGCGCTGATGATCCATGCTGCATCGTCCACATGGGCGCCGGCTTCGGTGTACTGGAAGATGGCTTCGCGGATGGTCAGGCGGGCAAACGGCTGGGACAGGTCCACCGCGCGGCCCTGGTAGGTCATCTGCAGCGAGCCAGTGGCCTTGAGCGCCACTTCACGGATCAGCGTTTCGGTGAAGTCCATCAGATCCAGGTAATTCCAGTACGCCGCGTAGAACTCCATCATGGTGAACTCGGGGTTGTGGCGCACCGAGATGCCTTCGTTGCGGTAGCTGCGATTGATCTCGAACACACGCTCAAAACCGCCCACGATCAGGCGCTTGAGATACAGCTCAGGCGCAATACGCAGGTACATCTCCTGCTCTAGCGCGTTGTGGTGCGTGACAAACGGCTTGGCATTGGCGCCGCCCGGAATGGGGTGCAGCATCGGCGTCTCGACTTCGAGGAAGCCATGGCTCACCATGAACTCGCGCAGGCCGCTCACGGCCTTGCTGCGGGCCACGAAGCGCTTGCGGGCCTGCTCGTCGGTGATCAGGTCCACATAGCGCTGGCGGTATTTCTGCTCCTGGTCGGCCATGCCGTGGAACTTGTCCGGCAGCGGTCGCAGGCTCTTGGTCAGCAGGCGCAGGCTGGTCACCTTGACCGACAGCTCGCCAGTCTTTGTCTTCATCAGCGTGCCCTCGGCGCCCAGGATGTCGCCCAGGTCCCAGTGCTTGAAGGCCGCATACAGATCTTCGCCCACGGCGTCGCGGGTCACATACAGCTGGATGCGGCCACCCACCTCGCCCAGCGAGCCGTCCTGGATAGTGGCAAAGCTGGCCTTGCCCATCACGCGCTTGAGCATCATGCGGCCAGCCACGGAAACGTTCACCGGCGTGGCTTCCAGCGACTCGTTGGTGGCCGCGCTGTGTTCCAGGTGCAACTGCGCCGCCTTGTGGGCGGGCTTGAAGTTGTTGGGGAAAGCAACGCTACCGCCGTTGGCCTGGGCTTCGCGCAGAGCGCGGAGCTTTTCGCGGCGCTCGGCGATGAGCTGGTTGTCGTCCTGGGGTGCGGGGGCGTGGATTTGGTCTGACATAGGTGCCGTCGGTGCGGAGCTTGGAGTGGAGGGCTGCGTTCAGCCGAACCGTTGATTTTATCGGTTACGCACTGCCTGAAGGTCCTCTGCCCCCGGACGGGGGGGCGCTCCAAAGCGCAGATATGGTTCTGGCGATGATTTTCAGATCCGCCCACAGCGTGTGCGAGCGGGCGTATTGTGCCGCGTAGCGCAACTTGACGGGGAGAATCTCTTCGACATACGTGCGCTCGGGGTCGCTGCTTTGGCCCAACAAAGTGCTTTCGTCGCGAAATTCGATGGATGCGTGGTCTGTGATGCCCGGACGCACACTGAGTATCAGCTCCCTCAGGTCACTGGGGTAAAGCGCGACATAGTGAGGCACTTCAGGCCGGGGGCCGACGAGGCTCATCTGGCCGAGCAATACGTTCACCAGCTGCGGCAGTTCATCTGCTTTGGTACGCCGTAGCCAGTAACCGGCGCGCGTAATGCGGGCGTCTGCACCGATCGTAATGGCGGGGCCATGAGCCGCTGCACGCTGGTGCATGGTGCGGAACTTGTAGATGTGAAACAGCTTGCCTGCCCGTCCTACGCGCTGTTGCCGAAAGAGCGCAGGGCCGGGTGAGTCGCAAACCACCCACAGCGCCACCGCCAGCAGCAAAGGTGTGAGCAATACCAGCCCAAGCGCAGCAAATACCAGGTCGAACAACCGCTTGGGCATGGTCAGCCCAGCACCTCGTGCAACGCTTCAATCACACGTTCCTGGTCGTTGTCGCTCATGGCAGTAAACAGGGGGATGCTGAGCATCGACTGGTAGGCTGTATCGGCCACAGGAAACATCGTGGGGGTCAGCTGATACCGGTCGCGCCAGTACGGGTGTCGGTGTAGGGGGACATAGTGCACACTGGTACCGATCCCCCGATCCGACAGTGCCTGGATGACCTCGTCGCGCCCCAGCGGTGCATCGGCTCTCAGCCGGATGACGTACAGGTGCCAGGCATGGGTGTCGCCGTGTGGCGCGCTGGCGGGCAAGGTCAGCGGTAGTTGTGCGAGCTGTTCGTGATACCGGTGGGCGAGTGTCTGACGCCGTTGCAAGAATTGCGGCAACCTCGCCAGCTGCTTTACGCCCATGGCGGCGGCTACGTCCGTCATGTTGTACTTGAAGCCTGGCGCAACGACCTCGTAGTACCACGCCGGGGTTTTGGAAGTGAAACGGTCAAACGCATCGCGGTTCATGCCGTGCAGGCGCATCACGCGCATGCGCTGGGCCAGGGCTGCGTCGCGCGTTACGGCCATGCCGCCTTCTCCAGTGGTGATGGTCTTGTTGGCGTAGAAGCTGAACACCGTCACATGAGACTGCAGCTGCCCTACCAGCGTGCCGCGCCACGTGGTGGGTAATGCGTGGGCCGCGTCTTCCACCACCTTCAAGCCGTGTTCTTTGGCGATGGTGAGGATCGCATCCATGTCGCACGCCAGGCCACCGTAGTGCACGGGCATGATGGCTTTGGTGCGGGGCGTGATGGCGGCGCGGATTTTGGCGGGGTCGATGTTCAGAGTGACAGGGTCCACATCCACCAGCACCGCATCGGCCCCTATGTAGCGCACTACCTCCGCCGTGGCGGTGAAGGTGAGTGTGGGCGCAATCACTTCATCTCCCGGGCCAATGCCCAGGGCCTCCAGCGCCAGATGCAGCCCGGCCGTAGCCGAATTGACAGCCACGCCTTGCAGCCCGCCACCCAGGTAGTCCACAAAGTTCTGTTCGAATTGGCGCGTGACGGGGCCTGTAGAGACCCAGCCGGAGCGCATGGCCTCGGTCACGGCGGCGATTTCGGCGTCGCCAATGTCAGGGCGGGCGAAGGGGAGGAAGGGTGTGGTGGAAGCGGAAGACATGGTGATCAGGAATGTTGAGGGGGGACGGATGACACCGCAGCCCGTCCAATAGGGTAGTACTCCAGCCCAGCGCTGCGCATCGTGTCTGACTCAAACAGGTTGCGCCCATCAAACACCACCGGGTGCTTGAGTGTGGCGGCCATGTGAGAAAAGTCAGGGCTGCGGAATTCCTTCCACTCGGTGACGATGACCAGCGCATCCGAGCCCGCTAGGGCCGCATCGGCTTGGGGTGCATAGTACAGGTGCGGCCGTGGGCCCAGCACGGCCTGCGCTTGCAGCATGGCCTGCGGGTCATAGGCCACCACTTCGGCACCCCGCGCCAGCAGTTGCTCTATCACCTTCAGGCTGGGCGCTTCACGCATGTCATCGGTACCGGGCTTGAAGGCCAGGCCCCACAGGGCAAAGCGGCGGCCTTGCAAGTCGGGGCCAAAGCGGGCGACGATCTTGTCGATCAGCACCTGCTTTTGTCGCTGGTTCACCGCCTGCACGGCTTGCAGAATCTGCAGCGGCTGGCACGCGCTTTCGCCCGTTTGGATCAGGGCGCGTACATCTTTGGGAAAGCACGAGCCGCCGTAGCCGGTGCCCGCGTACAAAAAGTGCGTGCCAATGCGCGGGTCGGTGCCGATGCCGGTGCGCACCTGCTCAATGTCTGCCCCCAGCTTTTCGGCTAGCAGGGCCAGCTCGTTCATGAAGCTGATGCGCGTGGCCAGCATGGCGTTGGCTGCGTATTTGGTGAACTCGGCACTGCGCACATCCATCTCGATCAGCCGCTCGCGGTTGCGCATGAAGGGGGCGTACAGGGTGCGCATCAGGGCGGTGGCGTGCTCGTTGTCGCTGCCCACGATCACGCGGTCGGGCCGCATGAAGTCCTGCACCGCAGAGCCTTCTTTGAGGAACTCAGGGTTGGACACGACGGCAAAGTCGGGCGTTAGCCCGCGTGCGGCCAGCACCTGCTTTACCTCCTTCGTCACAGCATCGGCCGTGCCCACGGGCACCGTGCTTTTGTTGATGATCAGCTTGTAGCTCTGCATCCGTTCGGCCACGGCCCGTGCAGCGGCCAGCACATGCTGCAGGTCGGCCGACCCATCCTCGCTGGGCGGTGTGCCCACGGCAATGAACTGCAGCAGGCCGTGCGCCACGGCGGTGTCGATGTCGGTGGTAAAGCGCAGTCGCCCGGCCTGGGCATTGCGCGCCACCACATCGCCCAGGCCGGGCTCGTGGATGGGCATTTCGCCCCGGTTCAGCGCGGCGATGCGCTGGGCGTCCAGATCGAGGCAGACCACCTGGTTGCCCATTTCTGCCAGGCAAGCGCCAGTGACCAGACCCACATAGCCGGTGCCGATAACAGTGATTTTCATGACGGTAAAGCGGTAGGCCCCGTACTGAGGGCTGGTTTCACCGCCCAGGTCAGGCGGTGGGTGCGCAAAAAGGGCAGCAGCGCGGCGCAAGGCGCAATCATGCCGCCGGGAAGGCGGCGCGCCACGGGCGGTGCCAGCGTGAGGCGGCGGGAATGCAGCCGGGCCTGCGGGAACAGCCGCTGCACTTCGGCCAGCGGCACGCCCTGCACATCGGGGTTGCGCGGGTTGTTGACGACAAAGTCGTACACCAGCACGCCGCCACCGGGGACCACCCACTGCCACATCTGCTGCGCAAGCGCGATGCGGAAGGGGGCGTCGAGCAGCGAGCTGAACAGGGTGAACGCGAGAACAGCCTGCTGGCTGCCAGGGGCGATGGTGGCGCTGGCCGCATCGCCCGCGTGGATGGCCAGTGTGGCGGGCAAGGTGGCACGGGCCTGGGCGGCGCGTTCGGTCAGCAATTCCAGCCCTTGCAGGCGCTGGGGCGCTGCGCCCAGGCGCACCAGGTCGTGCAGGTTGCCGCCAGTGCCGCAGCCCACTTCGGTGATGTGCAGGCCCGCCAGGCTGTGCCAACCGTGCGTGCGCCACAGCTGCACCATGGCGCGCAGCCGTTCTTGCTGCGCCTGCAGGGCCGAGGCGCTGGCGTACAGGCTGTAGTGTTGTGCGTCGGCCACCGCATTGCGCCGGGCGTAGCGGGCCTGCACGGCGGCGGGTTCGTGGGAGGGGTCGAGGCTCATGGGGAGGCGTGCTGCGGTTGGGTACAGGCTTTAGCGCGTGATGCGCGCAAACTGGGCCGAGGGCTGGCGGCCCCGCAGCACATCCCACAGGCCACGCCAGGTGCCCAGGCCGTAGGCGACGTGGTAGGCCGCAATCACCACCGGCAGGCGCGGTAGGGTGTGCCACTGGCCTGCAGCGCGGGCGGCCAGCACCGAGGCTGCGCCCACATAGCCGCCATACGCTGCCAGCAGCACTGCCAGTGGCCATGCACTGACGGGGCTGATGGCAACAAAGCCCAGCACCGCGGCCACAAAGGCCGCTGGCACCAGCTGCCGCACCGAGCCCGGCTGGCCGTGCTTGCGCATGACGAAGGGCCGCCAGTAGCCATACTGCCGTTGCTGGGCAAACAGGTGGCGCAGCGAATCGCGGGGGCGGTAGCTCGACTGGATGCGCCCGCTTTGCCAGATGCGCGCGCCGCCCAGGCGCAGCCGCAGGTTGTACTCATCGTCCTGGTTGCGCACCAGGGTTTCGTCAAAACCGCCAAAGCGCTCCAGCGTGGCGCGGGGCCAGCATCCCAGGTACACGGTGTCTACGGGGCCTTCGTAGGCTGTATCGCGCGACAGCGCCCCGCCCACCACCCAGCGGCTCTGGAAGGCGGCAGCAATGGCACTACCCATGGCACCGCGCCCTTCGGCCACCCAGGGGCCACCCACGTTGTCGGCCCGGGTGCGTTCCAGCGCCGCCAGGCACTGCGCCAGGTAGTCGGGTGCAAACTGGGTGTGCACATCCAGCCGTGCCACCACGCTGCCACGCGCCAGGCGCAGGCAGGCATTGAGCCCGGTGGAGACGATGCGGCCTGGGTTGTCCACCCAGCGCAGGCGCGGGTCGGCCGCGCAGCGCTGCTGCAGCCGCTCGCGCGTGCCGTCATCGCTGCAACCGTCAGCCACCAGCACTTCCATCTGCCAGCCGGGGGGCAATTGCTGCTGCAGGGCGCTGTCGCAAAAAGCATCGATGTGCGCAGCCTCGTTTCGGCAGGGCACGATGACGCTGAGCAGCTGGGGCTGGGCGGGCTGGGTGAACATGGTTGCTATATTTTATGTAGCTGCCAGCGCTTGATTGGATTGCGCTAGAAGCCTATTTTCTTGTTAACTGGTGCCCGTGTGTGTCGCAGGGCGCTTCAACAGCCCACGGTACAGCGCATGCATGCGGTCCATTTGCACGGCGCGGTCGCCCTCTTGCTGAATGCGCTGGGCATTGTGCTGACCTGCCACATGCGCTGCGGCGTCGTCGTGCGCCAGTGCGGCCAGCTTCTGCGCCAAGGCATGGCTGTCCTGTGCTGGTACCAGCGAGTCAACAGGCAGCCACTGGGCGTTGGCCTGGAGCTGGGTGGCCACCACGGGCAGGCCGCAGGCCATGCTTTCGAGCACCGAGACCGAGGTGGCATCTTGCGTGGGCACCGACACCGAAACCTTGCATCGGGCCAGCACGCGGGCCATGCCGGCGTCGTCGAGCCGTCCGTGAAAAGTCACTGCTTCGCCCAAGCCCAGGCGGGCGACTTGCTCGCGCAGGGCGGCCTCCAGGCTGCCGCCGCCCAGCAAGTGCAGGTGCACAGGCAAAGCAGGCTGCTGCGCCCGCAGGTGCGCCAGGGCGTCGATGATGGTGGCGATGTTGTAGTTGGGCTCCCACGAGCGCAGGCTCACGATCTCGAAGCCGGGTTTGTCTGGCCACGGCGCAGGCCCAAAACGCGCCAGGTCCACCCCCCAGTGGATGCAGTGCACCGCAGCGCGTGGGTGGTAACTGTGTGCCGCATCGACCAGGCTTTGTGAATCGCCGGTAATGAGGTCTGCGCGGCGCAGCGTCCAGCCGGTGAGCCAGCGCATCCAGGGGCTGGTGTGGGGTGTCACCAGCAAGTCGCTGCCCCAGGCCGTCATCACCAGCGGGTGGCGGCCGCAGCGTGCGCCCAGGTAGCCGTAGGACGTGGTGTAGTGCGCGTGCACGATGTCAGGGGCCAGCGCCTGCACAGCGCGGCATGCCTCGCCTGCGCGCAGCAGCCAGTGGGCAGAGCGGTGCACGGGGCGCAGCACCTGCTGCTCCACACCATCGATGGGCCCGGGCCGTGCGGTGACCAGCGAGACGCGGTTGCCGCGTACCTGCATCTCACGCGCCCAGCGCTGGATGTGGGGGCTGGTGGCATCGCCCAGCAGGCACAGGTGGATGGGGGGCATTGACTACACAGTCCCTTTGTCATCGGCAGGCAATTGGCCCGCCCATTCTCGATAGCTTTTTTGAAGATCAGGGCTGTCTTTTAAATACTTCGCATCAATTCTTCTGGTGTCTCCAATGATCTTTGCTGGCTGGCCAGAAATTATTGAAAAATCTGGATAAATTCCACTGACAAGGCTGTATGCGGAGACGATGCAGCCTTTTCCTATTTTTGTGCCAGGTAATATGGTGCTGTGCGCTCCAATAAAAGAATATTGCCCAATCTCTACCGCGGAAGTGAAGTAGTGTTTTTTGTCTTTGGTGTTGACATATTCTTTTCCGTAAAGCCTGATGGCGGCGTGGCTCGAGTGGGTGAATATTCCGGTGAAGAAACCGATTTGACAGCCCTCTTTGATGGTTAATCCAAATGTGGCGTCTATTACAGAGTGGTGTCCTATGAAAACATGGTCTTCGATTGTTAAATTTTCTTTTGAGAAAATACAGGCGGTATTGCTTATTCTGGTATTTTTTAAAAATAAACCATCGCCTCTAACAAAGCCCCCCACCATACGAGTGCCTTGAATTCGAGAAATCATCATTTTGAGTGATATTAGTATTTTTCTCAGCATGTGGGATGGTTTTTAATGTTTTTTAAATCAGAGAAATCCCAGTGTAAAAGGGCCCAAAAATAGTAGCCAAAGTACAGCAGCATGGAGGCGGAAATGCCCCAGGCCGCGCCAGTGAGCCCATCCAGCGCCAGGCCTGCCAGCAGCCCTGCAAAAAACGCCACTTGGCCCACCAGCGCCAGGCGCAGCGCCCAGGCCTGGGCCTTCCACGCCAGCGTGGTCACGGCCAGGGGCGATGCAATGAAGTGCAGCGCAATATACGGCGCCAGCGCACGGGCCAGCTCGCCCGCCCCCGCCCAGCGGCTGCCAAAAAAGGCAGTGAACAAGGCGGGCCCCCACAGCAGCAGCACGGCGGCCATGGGCAGCGCGATGGCCGCCAGCAGCCGCATGCTGTGGTGCACGGCCTGGCGCGCCGCCTGGGCGTTGGGGGCCTGCACCAGCCGGGGGTAAAGCGCTTGGGACAAAGCCCCGCCCAGCAGGCTGGCGGGTGCCTTCAGGTAGCGCAGCGACATGGCCCACAGACCTGCGGCGGCGTCACCCGACCAGGCGGTGACGGCCAGCAGTGTCAACGTGTCTTGCAGCGCGCCCATGAATGCGTGGGGGGTGTTGAGCAGCGGAAAGTCGCGGTGGCGCAGCGCCATGGCGCGCAGCGCGGGCCAGGGGGTGCGCAGGCCGCTGGCCCAGCCGCCCAGCGGGGCAGGCTGCGCCAGCAGCCCCGCTGCCAGCAACGCGGTGGTGATGGCGCCTAGGCACAGCCCCCACAACGCGGCCCCATCGTTCGATACGGTGTGCCCCATGGGCCCCAAAAGCCACCAACCCAGCGCCAGTTGCAGCACCGCACCGCCGCCGTACTGCACGAGCCGGGCGCTGGACAGCAGCCCAAAGCGCTCGGCCCGCGTGGCCCACATCGTGAGCCACTGGGTGGCCCCCAAGGCCAGCACCGCCAGCGGCAGCAGCCAGTAAATGGCCATGCCGCTGCGCCAGGCCAGCACGCCAGCAGCACACAGCGTGGCCAGGCCCACGGCGGCCAGCACATGGCCGCACAGCGCCATCAGCTGCGCGGCCTCGGGCTCGGCGCGCTCCAGCGGCAGGGCGTATTCATAGCGTGCACAGGCCACCACGGCCACATTGGTGGCCAGGGTCCACAGCAGGGCAAACTGGCCAAAGGCCTCGGGCGAATAGGTGCGGGTGAGCGCAGGCCCCAGCAGCAAGGGCAGGGCGTGGGCCGCCACGCTGCCGGTGAGCAGCGTGGCGGTGGCTTTGAACAGCCCTTGGGTCATGCCACCTGTTCAGTCATGCCGCCTGTGCAGCCACTTCGGGTGGGGCGTGCTGCTCAGGCTGGTAGCCTGGCACCAGGGTGTGCAGCAGTGCCCGCATGCCGTCGGAGTCATTGGCCAGGGCCGCCGCTTGCAAGCGGGTTAGCAGGGCGCTCAACGTGGCCCAGTCAAAGCGCTCCTCTTGCGCCCGCAGGATGCGCGGGTGCGCCGTGGGCAGCGGGTTGTCGCCAATCAGCAGCTCTTCGTAGAGCTTTTCGCCGGGGCGCAGACCGGTGAAGGTGATGGCGATATCGCCGCTGGGATGCTGTGCATCACGCACCGTCAGGCCCGCCAGGGTCACCATGCGCTCGGCCAGTTCGCGGATGCGGATGGGCTCGCCCATGTCGAGCACAAACACATCCCCGCCCTCGGCCATGGCGCCCGCTTGCAGCACCAGCTGAGCGGCTTCGGGAATGGTCATGAAGTAGCGGGTGACCTCCGGGTGCGTCACGGTGATGGGGCCGCCGTGCGCGATTTGTTGGCGAAACAGCGGGATCACGCTGCCGCTGGAGCCCAGCACGTTGCCAAAGCGCACCATGGAAAAACGGGTGGGGCTGCGCCAGGGGGCCGATCCCTGGGGCGTGCTGTGCGGTGCGCTGGCAAACGGGGGCTCGGCAGCGTGGGCCATGGCCTGCAACACCAACTCGGCCACGCGTTTGCTGGCACCCATCACATTGGTGGGGCGCACGGCCTTGTCGGTGGAGACCAGTACAAAGTGCCCCACGCCTTGCTCCAGCGCTACGCGCACCATGTTCAGCGTGCCGAACACGTTGTTATTTATGCCCTCGGCCGCGTTGGCCTCGACCATCGGCACATGCTTGTAGGCGGCGGCGTGGTAGACGCAGGTGGGGCGGTGCAGTCGGCACAGCTCGGCCATGCGTTGCGGATAATTCACGCTGGTCAGCAGGGGCGTGAGTTGGGTCTGGATGACGCCTTGCTGTGCGAGCGCCTGCAGTTCCTGGTGGATGCTGTAGAGCGCGAACTCGCTGTGATCGACCAGCAGCAGTTGTGCGGCACCCAGCTGCGCCAGTTGGCGGCACAGCTCGCTGCCAATGCTGCCGCCCGCGCCGGTGACCAGCACCACCTGGCCTGCGATGTGTTGCTGCATCAGGGGCAGGTCGGGGGCGACAGGCGCACGGCCCAGCAGGTCTTCAATGTCCAGGTCCTGGAAGTCGGTCACAGTGACCTTGCCGCTGGCCAGGTCGGTCAGGCCGGGCAGGGTGCGGATGCGCACGGGCAGGGGGCGCAGGCTTTCGATGATCTGCTGGCGCCGCTGGCGGGGCACGCTGGGCAGGGCCAGCAGCACGTCGGTAATGCCCAGGCGCTGCACGGTGGCGGGCAGGGTATCGGGTGCGTACACGCGCACGCCGTTGATGCTGCGGCCCACTTTGCAGGCGTCGTCGTCCGCAAAGGCCAGCAGGTGGTAGCTGCGGGCGCTGACCAGGCCTGCGGCAGTTTGGGCGCCTGCCGTGCCCGCTCCGTAAATCAGCAGCCGGTGGGGCGCTGCTGCAGTGCGCCCGGCCAGCCACAGCCAGCCCAGCGAGCGGCTTGCGCCCACCAGCAGCAGAAAAATCACGGGCTGCAAAATGCCCACGCTGCGCGGAATCCCCTCCCACTTGCCGATGAGCAGCGTGAGCAGCAGTACCGCGCCGTAAATGGCCACCGCTTTGCCGGTGGTGAGCAAGGCCTGGATGCCGGTGTAGCGGAAGATGGCGCGGTACAAACCAGCGTGGATGAATATGGGTAGCGCCAAGGCAGGACCCAAGCCATAAACTAACCATTGCAGACCGTCGGGCCAGTGCAGCGTATCCAGTCGCAAACTAAAAGCCAGCCACATAGCGACAAGGCTCATGCACAGGTCTAAGCTCACCACAACAATCCGCTTAGCGGAACGTGGCCATGAGAGGATGTTGCTCGGCATGGAGGTGCTTGATGCAATGAGCGATGACTCGGCGCAAGCCTTGAGAATTGAGGGTGTGCGCATCAGGACGGCGCTATCCCCGTCCGCTCAAGCACATCCCCCACCAGTTCCAGACGCACCAGCGGGTTATCCAGCTCCATCAACCGCTGTTTCAGCTCGAGGGGAACGGGCAGCAATTCGCACCACCTGTTGGCTACCCAGCCGCAATCATCCAGTTGCGCTGCGGTAGGCTTGACTAAGTGAGGCATGCCCGGGGCGCGTACCTGGAGAGTGTTTAAGACCTGCGCCAATGCCGTTGACGCCTTTTTGAGATCCTCTGGGACCGGCACAGTCAGATCCCGTTCGATATGGCCTACGTCCGCTGTCCACAAGCCGTGTGACAAGTGGCGGCGCTGGGTGATTCGAAAACGCTGGCTACCACGGCATAGCACAGTGATCAGTCCAGGCTGTGGTGTTTCCAGTTGCTCGATGACGGCGAGGGTGCCGATGTCGTTGAAGCGTTCCTCCGGTGCGCCAGCTTGACGTACTTCCTGTCCCTGGGTGAGAGAGACGACGCCAAATGGTGCGCCTGCTTGGTGGCACTTGCGCACCATGTCCAGGTAGCGCACCTCAAACACCCGCAGCGCCAGCACCCCGTCCGGGAACAGGACGGAGCCCAGGGGGAAAAGCGGCAGGGACGACAAGGTGAGGGGTGGGGTCATGGGCGCGCGGGTGCCTTGGCCCGCTATCATCCCATGACACTGTCGGCTTTTGCTGCGCACCACTGCTTTTGTCTCATCCATGCTCTATCAGATCGCCTCTTTCCTGCTTGATGTTATTGGCGGCTTGCTGACCGGGGCCTGCCTCTTGCGGCTGTACATGCAGTGGCAGCGGGTGCCGTTTTCCAACCCCGTTGGTGGGTTGGTGTTTGCATTGACCGACTGGCTGATCATGCCGCTGCGCCGGGTGATACCACCGGCGGGGCGTTGGGATGTGTCCAGCCTGGTGGCAGCGATGCTCGTGCAACTGGTGCAGTACGCGTTGTTGACGTTGCTGCTGGGAGCTGGCTCGGCGTGGGCATGGTTGCCCTGGCTGGCCTTGTTCGGTCTGCTGCGCGTGGCGGTCTCGGGGCTGATCGGCCTGCTGATCGTCTATGCGGTCCTGTCCTGGATACAAGGCGGTCGTTCGCCGCTGGCCGATGTGATTGCACGGCTGTGCGAGCCCGTGTTGCGACCATTTCGCCGGGTGATTCCGCTGATGGGCGGCTTTGATCTGTCACCCTTGGTGGCGCTGGTGGTGCTGCAGGTCGCGATGATCGTTTTGGGCCATTTGCAGGCCAGTGTGATGCGTTGAGGCACCAAAACGGCCCAATGCGCCAGGCGCATATGACTTAATTGCTATTGAAAATATAGCATTGGTGGTGGGGGATAGGCCCGACCCAGTCCCTTCCCAGGGACTGGGCGTTGTTCACATCACCGCGTCGGCGGGCAGTCGTTGCAGCATGGCCAGGCTGCTGGCGACGGTGTTGCGCAGCTCGCGGCGGTCGCAGATGAAGTCTACGGCGCCCTTGGTCTGCAGGAATTCGGCACGCTGGAAGCCCTCGGGCAGGGTCACGCGCACGGTGGATTCGATCACGCGCGGGCCGGCGAAGCCGATCAATGCCTTGGGCTCGGCGATCACGATGTCACCCACGAAGGCAAAGCCGGCGCTCACGCCGCCCATGGTCGGGTCGGTCAGCACGCTGATGTAGGGCAGGCCCTTTTTGGCCAGGCGAGTGAGGGCCGCGTTGGTCTTGGCCATCTGCATCAGCGACAGCAGGCCTTCCTGCATGCGCGCACCGCCGGTGGCGGTGAAGCAGATGAAGGGCACCTTCTGCTCGATGGCGGTTTCCACGCCGCGCACAAAGCGCTCGCCCACCACGGACCCCATGGAGCCGCCCATGAAGTCGAACTCGAAGCAGGCAGCCACCACGTTGATGCTCTTGACCGCGCCGCCCATGACGATGAGCGCGTCGGTCTCGCCGGTGTTCTCCAGCGCTTCCTTCAGGCGCTCGGGGTACTTGCGGCTGTCCTTGAACTTGAGTGCGTCCACGGGCAGCACTTCCTGGCCGATTTCGTAGCGGCCTTCGGTGTCCAGAAAGGCGTCCAGCCGCGCGCGTGCGCCGATGCGGTGGTGGTGGCTGCAATGGGGGCAGACGTTCTGGTTGTGCTCCAGATCGGCCTTGTAGAGCACCGTCTCGCAGCTCGGGCACTTGATCCAAAGGCCTTCGGGCACCTGACGGCGCTCGGTGGGGTCGGTTTGCTGGATTTTGGCGGGCAGAAGTTTTTCGAGCCAGGACATGGTGTTCTCCTCTTCAGTGGCGCGACCTGCTGCAAAGCCCGTAGGCGTTTGCGGGGCAGGCCGGGTGTGAATCTGTCGGCGCACCCCACAGGATGCGCCGGTCTGCATTATGCGACTAGGCGTCCAGGGCCTTGCGGATGCCGCGCAGGAAGTCGATGGTCAGGGGCACCACCTTGGCGTGCTCCTGGTCTTCAATCAACTGGATGATGCGGCTGCCGATGACCACGGCGTCGGCCACCTTGCCGATGGCCTGGGCGGTGGCCGCGTCGCGGATGCCGAATCCCACACCCACGGGAATGGTCACATGCTGGCGGATGCGGGGCAGCATCTGCTCTACAGCCGCCGTGTCCAGCGCGCCGGAGCCGGTCACGCCCTTGAGCGACACGTAGTACACATAGCCGCTGGCCACGCGCGCCACCTGGGCCATGCGCTCGTCCGTGCTGGTGGGAGCCAGCAGGAAGATCAGGTCCATGCCGTGCGCGCGCAGGCTGGCGGCGAAGGCTTCGCATTCTTCGGGCGGGTAGTCCACGATGAGCACGCCGTCCACACCCGCTGCCGCGGAGTCGCGCACAAACGCGCCGTCACCGTGCTTCTGGTCGTAGCGTTCCACGGGGTTGGCATAGCCCATCAACACCACGGGCGTGGTGCTGTTGCGCTTGCGGAACTCACGCACATGGTCGAGCACCTGCACCATGCCAATGCCCAGGCTGAGGGCCTTTTCGCCCGCCTTCTGGATCACCGGGCCATCGGCCATGGGGTCGGAGAAGGGCACGCCCAGCTCAATCACGTCGGCACCTGCCTCGACCATGCCGTGCATCAGCGCGGGGGTGATGTCAGCGAACGGGAAGCCGGCGGTCACATAAGGAATCAGCGCCTTGCGGCCCTGCGCTTGCAGGGCAGAGAAGGTGGATGCGATACGGCTCATTTATTTCACCACCTTGATGGGTTGCTCGCCGCCCTTGACGGACTGCCCCTGGCAGCTGGGTCGGCAGTAAAAGTCGGCACCGCTCAGGTCGGCCACGGTGCCGATGTCCTTGTCGCCCCGGCCCGAGAGGTTGACCAGGATCGACTGGTCTGGGCGCATGGTTTTGGCTAGCTTCATGGCATAGGCCACGGCGTGGCTGGATTCGAGCGCGGGGATGATGCCCTCGGTGCGGCACAGGTAGTGGAAGGCGTCCAGCGCCTCCTTATCGGTGATGCCGACGTACTCCGTACGGCCGATCTCCTGCAGCCAGGCGTGCTCGGGGCCCACGCCGGGGTAGTCCAGGCCCGCACTGATGCTGTGGGTTTCGGTGATCTGGCCGTTGTCATCCTGCAAGATGAAGGTGCGGTTACCGTGCAGCACACCCGCGCTGCCTTTTTGCAGCGATGCGGAGTGCTTGCCCGACTCCAGGCCTTCGCCTGCGGCTTCGACGCCGATGAGGCGCGTTTTCTCGAACGGGATGTAGGGGTGGAAGATGCCCATGGCGTTGCTGCCACCGCCCACGCAGGCGATCACGGCATCGGGTTGCTCGCCCAGCAGCTTTTGCTCGGCCAGCATGGCGGGCATCTGCTCAATGCATTCCTTGCCAATCACGCTCTGGAAGTCGCGCACCATCATGGGGTAGGGGTGCGGGCCTGCCACCGTGCCGATGATGTAGAAGGTGTTGTCCACATTCGCCACCCAGTCGCGCATGGCGTCATTCAGGGCGTCCTTCAGAGTCTTGCTGCCGGACTCCACGGGCACCACCGTGGCGCCCAGGAGCTTCATGCGGTACACGTTGGGGCTCTGGCGCTTCACGTCTTCGGCGCCCATGTACACCACGCATTCCAGGCCGTAGCGGGCGCAGATGGTGGCCGTGGCCACGCCGTGCTGGCCCGCGCCGGTTTCTGCAATCACACGGGGCTTGCCCATGCGCTTGGCCAGCATGGCCTGGCCGATCACGTTGTTGATCTTGTGCGCGCCGGTGTGGTTCAGGTCTTCGCGCTTGAGGTAGATCTGCGCGCCGCCCATTTCGCGGCTGGTGCGCGCCGCATGGTAGATGGGAGACGGGCGGCCAACGAAGTGCTTGAGTTCGTACTGGAATTCGGCCAGAAACTCCGGGTCGTTCTGGTAGCGCGCGTAGGCCTCGCGCAGTTCCTGGATGGCGTGGGTCAGGGTTTCGCTGACGAAGCTGCCGCCGTAGGGGCCGAAATGGCCGGAGGCATCAGGTTGCTGATAGGAATTCATGGGGGTTCTTTGCAAGTTGTGCATCGGCCGCACGCACGGCGGCAACGAAGCGTTGGATCTTCACGGCGTCCTTGATGCCCTTGATGGGTTTGCCATCGGGGCCATCGGCTTCAACGCCGGAGCTGACATCAACCGCCAGCGAGAGACCCCGCGGGCGGACTTGCAAAATGCCATCGGTCACGTTTGCAGGCGTGAGTCCACCAGACAAAACGAGGTGAGAGCTGACGCTTGGTGGAAGGAGTGACCAATTGAATGCCTTGCCGCCGCCGCCAAACCCGTCGACGTGGGCGTCGAGCAGGATGGCTTGGGCGTGGGAGTAATTGTGGGCGTATTTTACGAGGTCAAACTGCGCCGCTCCATCGCCAAGGGGAATTCGGGCGGCTCGCAGGTAGGGGTGTGCCCCGTGGTGGGTGGCGGCCAGGCAGTCCTGCGGCGTTTCATTACCATGAAATTGCACTGTAGCGCCAGCAATCATTGTGCTGGCTGCTATCACATTAGGAGTGGATTCGTTCACGAACAGCAGCACGGGTGTGACAAACGGCGGCAGGCGCCGGGCCAACTGCGCGGCCCGCTGAGGGGTGACCGCCCGTGGGCTGGGGGCGTAGAGCACAAAGCCCACCGCATCGGCGCCCGCAGCCACGGCTGCATCCACGTCTTCCTCGCGGGTCAACCCACAGATCTTGATGCGGGTGCGTACGTTGGCAGACGCCTGGAAAGGGGCGTGGAGGCGTTGACTGGCGGCTAGGGCAGTTGTGGTCAGTGGGGTGGCCTGGTTCATGGAAGCCAATCATACGCAGCCGTGCGCTGGGGCAGGCCCCAGGCTGCGTCGTAGACGGGCCCTTGAAAGTACAGCCCGTCTGGCGAAAACGTCGGCGCAGCCACCTTGCGGGATCGGGCTGCCAGCACCTCGGCCATCCATTCGGGAGGCTGCGTGCCTTGGCCGATAGCGATCAGGCAGCCCATGATGTTGCGGATCATGTGGTGCAAGAAGGCGTTGGCTTCAAATTCAAAACGCCAGTAACAGGGGCTCCAGCCCAGCTCTGGGTGCGGCGCACTCGCGCCCCGTCGCACGATGTCGATGCGATGCAAGGTTTTGACGGGGGTCTTGGCCTGGCAGGCGGACGCGCGGAACGAGGTGAAGTCATGTTCGCCGATCAGGTAGTCGGCTGCCTGCCGCATGGCGCCATGGTCCAGCGGGTGAAACACCCAGCCCACCCGACCGGCATCTACGCTGGGCCGCACCGGAGACTGCAGCAACACGTAGGCATACCGCCGTGCCACCGCACTGGCGCGTGCGTGAAATTGCTCAGGCACTGCCTGTGCCCATTGCACTGCAATGTCAGGCGGCAGGAAGGTGTTGGTGCCCCGCACCCAAGACGCAGCAGGGCGGTTGAGGGGGGTATCAAAGTGCACCACCTGCATCAACCCGTGCACACCGGCATCCGTGCGGCCTGCGCAGAGCGTGCTGACCGGATGCGTAGCAAAGCGGCCCAGGGCCGCTTCGAGTTTGTCCTGCACGGTGTTGCCAGAAAGCTGGCTTTGCCAGCCGTTGTAGGTCTGACCGTTGTAGCTGACGCCCAGCGCCACCCGGGTCATAGGGTGGCCTGGGGAAGTGCTGGGTGCTAGATCAGCGGATGGGCCGACCGGCATTAGCCCAGTTCGGCCAGCATGCGCTGCGCACGGGTCTTGAGGGCACCGCTGGACTCTGCCACCACTTCTTCAATCAGCGTGCGTGCACCATCCGTGTCACCAATGGCGTTGAACTCCTCGGCCAGTGCCAGCTTCGTGGCCAGAGGGTCGTCTTGTGCTGCGGCCGATCCGTCGTCGGCAAATTCTGGCGCCGGGGCAGCGGGTGCTTTGGCGGCAGGCGCTGCCATGGGCTTGGAGGGGGCGTTCAGGTCCAGAGACAGGTCGCCCAGGTCAAACTCCATCGGGCCAGAATCCTGGGGCTCGCCGCTCAGAGGCATAGGGCCCGACGGAGCCATGCTCAGGTCGTCACCGCTGGGGAAGTCCAGATTGGCCACGGGCGGGGGCGCCATCATGGGGCTGGGTGCGGTTTCCTGGCTGTTCCACGAGGCGCTAGGTTCTTCGGGGATGCTGGGCAAGTCCAGTTCGGGGCGCAGCGTTTGTGGTTCGCTGGCTTCGCTGCGGTTGTTGGCTGCAGTCGCCGCTGCGGCGGCCGCTGCAAACCCACCGGCTGCTGCTGGCGGCGCATCCGTCAGCGCGTCATCGGGCAGGTCCAGATCCAGGTCGAGGTCCAGGTCCGGTGGCAAGGCTGCAGCAGGGCTGCCTGCGCCTGTGAAGGTGCTGGGGAAGCCGCCCGGTGGCACCGAGGGCGATTCATCTTCGGCCATGCCGGGGCGGCCGCCAGGTTGGTACAGGCGGTTCTCGGGCTCCAGGTCACGTCCGAGTTCGGCAATGCGGTTCCAGTCGGGCCCTTCGCCCTGGGTCAGCTTGAACACTTCACCAGCCACAGCCTCCAGGGCTTTTCGGTCCTGGCGCTTGGCGTAGATTTCGCCCAGTTTGACGTGCACCGAGACACGGCCGGGGTTGTGGCGCACGGCCTCTTTCAGGATTTCTTCGGCCTGGAGATCGCGGCCATAGGCCAGATACACATCGGCTTCTGCCACAGGGTCTACGTCACCGCCTGCATCCAGCTGGCTGGGAGAGTAGGCCATGGACGAGCCCGTGGTCATGTCGCTGTTGGCCGTGTCTACGCGCTGGCCGCCGCTGGCGCCAAAGAACGAGTCGGGCTGAATGCGGCTTTCGAGGAAGGAGCTGTCCACCCCGCCGTTCTGGCGACGGCGCTGGACCAGCCGGTAGGCGCCAAACCCGAGCAGACCCGCGACCAGGATGCCGCCGCCGATGGGCAGCAGCGGGTCGTCCATGAGGGTGGACAAGAAGCCAGGCTCTTCCACCGGCGCGGGGGCAGGCTTGGGAGTAGGCGCTGGCTTGGGTGCAGGTGCGGGGGCGGATGCCTCTGCGGCGGGAGCAGAGGCAGCCGCTTCTGCTGCCACTGCGGTCTCTGCCGGCGTGCTGGCTGCTGCCTCGGGGGCAGAAGCGGGGGCTGCAGGTGCTGCGGGCGCGGTCGGTGTGGCCGGCACGGCCGGGGTCTGCACTGCCACTCCTGCTGGCGCGCTGGCGGCGCCTGCAGCGGCCGGCGCGGCACTGCTGCCAGCGGCTGCGGACGCCGCGCTCAGCTTGTTCAGGTCGGTAATGTTCTTGGACAACTCCGCCATCCGCGTGGCGGCTTCGCTGGCCTGTTTGTCCTTGGCGACTTGCTCTTCGGCCGCCTTTTGGCCCTTGACGGAGCCTTTGGACAGCGTGAGTTTGTCAGGTGCCGCTGTCGCGGGCTTTTTGTCTTCGACGCGCGTCTGGACGCTGCCGGAGGCAGAGCGCTGGGCCACTGCCACTTCGGTCGAAGGGGCTGCCCCAGCCAGCTTGCGGCGGAAATCATTGAAGTCCCGAGCCTGGGCCGCCAGAATCTGTCGTGCTTCAGGGGCGGGGGTGGATTGTGCTGCGGCCTGGTCAGGCATCTGCAGCACGGCGCCAGCCCTCAGGCGGTTGACGTTGCCCTGGATGAATGCATCCGGGTTGGCTCGCATCATGGCGACCAGCATCTGGTCGAGCGACACGCCAGCAGGCTTGTATGCGTTCGCAATGCGGCCTGCAGTGTCGCCTGCCTGCACCGTCACACCGTCTGCCGGTGCGGGGCGGGGCGCGGCCGCGCGCGGCGCGGCCGGAGCTGCCGCGGGCTCGCTGGTGCGGGCCGTTGCTGCTGGGCGGGTTGCTGGCACCTGGGGCGCAGCAGGTGCAGAAATCTGGGGTGCTGCTGTGACCGCAGGCGCGGCGCGGCGCATGCTGGGCGGATCGAACAGCATGGTGTAGCTGCGAACGATACGGCCCGATCCCCAGTTGGCATCCAGCACCAGGTCCAGGAAGGGCTCATTCACAGGCCGGTCGCTGGACAAGCGCAACACGGCAGTGCCGTCGGCGCGGCGCTGCAGCTGGATCTGCAGGTTGTTCATGGTCTGCGTGTATTCCATGCCCTGGGCACGGAAGACTTCGGGGGCAGCCGTTGTGGCACGCAGCGAGTCGGCTTCTGCGGGGGTGATTTGTGGCAGGTCGATTTCAGCGCGCAGGGGTTCGCCCAGGGCAGACTGCACGGTGATGCGGCCCAGCGCCAGCGCAGACGCGTCGCTGGTGTAGAAGCCAGCGCAAGCCACGGCCGCGGCCGCCAGGACAGAAAATTTCCAACGATGCATGTTTGCCAACAACTGATGAGGATTTTGTGCGGCTCGGACGAGCGGTGCTTTTTTTGTCATGGTCTGGTCCCGCCCCGGCGCGTGAAAATATGTAAAAAGCACCATAGCATCAATGTTTTGCACTGACAAGCTGAGGTGGCTCCGAAGCTTTGTGAGGGGTCCCGGCGCCCCAAATTGGGGCGTGCAGTTGTTGCCAATTGCCAACGTCGCGTAACCGAGTGTGTCGATGGTCCAGACGCAAAAAAGCGCGCGCAACTGGGTTTGCGCGCGCTTTTTGCGGGAGGTTATCAGGCGTTGAGCAAAATGCGCAGCATACGGCGCAGGGGCTCTGCGGCACCCCACAGCAACTGGTCGCCAATGGTGAAGGCACCCACATACTCAGGGCCCATGGCCAGCTTGCGGATGCGGCCCACGGGGATGGTCATGGTGCCGGTCACTGCCACGGGGGTCAGGTCCTTGATCGTGGCTTCGCGGGTGTTGGGTACCACCTTCACCCATTCGTTGTCGGCGGCGATCATGGCTTCGAGGTCGGCCACGGGCACATCCTTCTTGAGCTTGAAGGTCAGCGCCTGGCTGTGGCAACGCATGGCACCCACGCGCACGCAGAAGCCGTCGACCGGTATGGCGGCAGAGCCAAAACCCTCGCCCAGACCCAAAATCTTGTTGGTCTCGGCCATGCCCTTCCACTCTTCCTTGGACTGGCCGTTGCCCAGATCCTTGTCGATCCAGGGGATCAGCGAGCCGCCCAGGGGTACGCCGAAGTTGGCGGTTTCGGCGCCGGTCAGGGCGCGCTGCTTGGCAATGACCTTGCGATCGATTTCCAGGATGGCGCTCTTGGGGTCGTCGAGCAGGGCCTTCACCTCGGCGTTCAGCGTGCCGTATTGCGTGAGCAGTTCGCGCATGTGCTGCGCGCCGCCGCCCGACGCGGCCTGGTAGGTCTGGGTGCTCATCCACTCGACCAGACCGGCCTTGTAAAGTGCACCCACGCCCATCAGCATGCAGCTCACGGTGCAGTTGCCGCCCACCCAGTTCTTGCCGCCGTTGGCCAGCGCGTCCTTGATGACGGGCATGTTCACGGGGTCGAGGATGATGACCGCGTCCTTCTCCATGCGCAGGGTGGAGGCGGCGTCGATCCAGTGGCCGTTCCAGCCCGCAGCGCGCAGCTTGGGGAAGACTTCGGTGGTGTAGTCGCCGCCTTGTGCGGTGATGATGATGTCGCAGCGCTTCAGGGCGTCGATGTTGAAGGCGTCTTGCAGGGTGGTTTCGTTCTTGGCCTGCGCAGGGGCCTTGCCGCCGGCGTTGGAGGTGGAGAAGAACAATGGCTCAATCAGGTCGAAGTCTTTTTCTTCGACCATGCGGTCCATCAACACTGAGCCGACCATGCCGCGCCAGCCGACCAAACCTACCAACTTGCTCATTTCAACGCCCCTTTCAGATTAAGAAACAGTGCCAGACCAGACTGTTTGCCCCGGCTCGTCTGGCCGGGAGAGGGCGCACGACGGTACCGGAGCTGGATCAGCCCTTAATAATGGTCGTGGTTTTGGTGGTGATTGCGCGCACAGCCACGCCTGCCAGGGCGGCAGTAGCGGTGTTCAGGGCGAACGGGCGGGCGGCAAACATGGGCGTGATTGTAATGGATCGCGGCTTGCACGGGGCTTGCAGCGTTGCGCGAATGCCATGAAGCGCTGTGCAACGCCCCCTAAAGGGCTGGGTGGATCTGCGAGCCGGTGCCTGCCCATGAAAAAGGCGACCACTGAGGGTCGCCTGTGATGGATGCCGCTTGCCCCCGCTACGAGCAGCTCGCGTGGCTGTGGCGGTTTACGCTTGCAGCGCCTTCACCACGGCGTCGCCCATCTGCGCCGTGCCGACCTTGGTGGTGCCTTCGCTGTAGATGTCGGGTGTGCGCAGGCCTTGGGCCAGCACCTTTTGTACAGCCGCTTCGATGCGCTGGGCGGCGGCTTCTTGGTTCAGGCTGAAGCGCAGCATCATCGCGGCGGAGAGGATGGTGGCCAGCGGGTTGGCCACGCCCTTGCCGGCGATGTCGGGGGCGCTGCCGTGGCTGGGCTCGTACAGGCCCTGGTTGCTGCTGTTCAGGCTGGCCGAGGGCAGCATGCCGATGGAGCCGGTGAGCATGGAGGCTTCGTCGCTCAAGATGTCGCCAAACATGTTGCCGGTCACCACCACGTCAAACGCCTTGGGGGCCTTGACGAGTTGCATGGCCGCGTTGTCCACGTACATGTGCTGCAGTTCGACGTCGGGGTACTGCTGGCCCACTTCGGTCATCACGTCTTTCCAGAACTGGAAGGTTTCCAGCACGTTGGCCTTGTCCACGCTGGTGACCTTCTTGTTGCGCTTGCGGGCGGCCTGGAAGGCGACATGGGCGATGCGTTCGATCTCGGGGCGCGAGTAGCGCATGGTGTCAAAGGCTTCCTCTGCACCGGGGAAGTGCCCATCCACTGCCGTGCGGCGGCCACGGGGTTGACCGAAGTAGATGTCGCCCGTCAGCTCGCGGATGATGAGGATGTCCAGGCCTGCGATCAATTCGGGCTTGAGGCTCGAGGCGCCCACCAGTTGCTCGTAGCAAATCGCGGGGCGGAAGTTGGCGAACAGGCCCAGGTTCTTGCGCAGGCCCAGGATGGCTTGCTCGGGGCGCAGGGGGCGGTCGAGCTTGTCGTATTTCCAGTCGCCCACGGCGCCGAACAGGATGGCGTTGGCTTCCTTGGCGAGTTGGAGGGTGGATTCGGGCAGCGGGTGGCCGTGGGCCTCGTAGGCGGCACCGCCGACAAGGGCTGATTCCATCTCGAACTTCAGGTCGAGTGCGTTGAGGACCTTGACGGCCTCGGCCACGATTTCGGTACCGATGCCGTCACCCGGCAGAACTGCGATTTTCATTGGTTTTGCTTTGTTTTTGATAGCTGCCAGCGCATATGGATGTAGCGCTTGCGGCCAATTGGGCTGAATATTGGGGTTACGACACCATGGTGTGTGCCAGCCAGGGCTTGGTGGCCAGGCGCTGGGCTTCAAAGGCCTTGATCTTGTCCGACTGGCGCAGGGTCAGGCCGATGTCGTCAAAACCGTTGAGCAGGCAGTACTTGCGGAAGGCCTGCACCTCGAACGGGATTTCCTCGCCCTGGGGGCGCACGATGACCTGGTGCTCCAGGTCGATGGTGAGCTGGTAGCCCGGGAAGGCCGCCACTTCGTCGAACAGCTGGGCGACGGTGGCTTCGGGGAGCACGATGGGCAGCAGGCCGTTTTTGAAGCAGTTGTTGAAGAAGATGTCGGCAAAGCTGGGCGCGATCACGGCGCGAAAGCCGAACTGGTCCAGCGCCCAGGGCGCGTGTTCGCGGCTGGAGCCGCAGCCAAAGTTCTTGCGCGCGATCAGGATGCTGGCGCCTTTGTAACGTGGCTGGTTCAGCACAAAGTCGGGGTTGGGCTTGCGCTGGCTTTCGGGGATGCCCGGCTCGCCCTTGTCCAGGTAGCGCCACTCGTCAAACAGGTTAGGGCCAAAGCCCGTCTTCTTGATCGACTTGAGGAACTGCTTGGGGATGATGGCGTCGGTATCGACGTTCTCGCGGTCCATGGGAGCCACGAGGCCTTTGTGAAGGGTGAACTTCTGCATGTCAGGGGGCCTTATTTGGCTGCGCGCTCGATGGCCGATCCGGCCTTGCCGATGTCCTGGCCCACACCCTTGACGGTATTGCAACCGGCCAGCAGGAACGTGAGGGTCAAAGCGATGAGGGTAGCGGTGGTTTTCATGGCAAAGCTCCTTCAGGCAAATTGGCGGATGTCTACGAAATGCCCATGCACGGCAGCCGCAGCGGCCATGGCGGGGCTCACGAGATGGGTGCGGCCCCCAGCGCCCTGGCGGCCTTCAAAGTTGCGGTTGCTGGTTGATGCACAACGCTCGCCGGGCTCCAGGCGGTCGGCGTTCATGGCCAGGCACATGCTGCAGCCGGGCTCGCGCCACTCAAAGCCTGCGGCCTTGAAGATCTGGTCCAGGCCTTCGCGCTCGGCCTGCTCCTTGACCAGGCCCGAGCCGGGCACCACCATGGCCAGCTTCACATTGCTGGCCACCTTGCGGCCCAGGTTCTTCACCACGGCGGCGGCTTCGCGCATGTCTTCGATGCGGCTGTTGGTGCAGCTGCCGATGAACACCTTGTCGATGGTGATGTCGTTGATCGGCTTGCCCGGCGTGAGGCCCATGTAGGTCAAGGCGCGCTCGATGGCGCCACGCTTGTTGGCGTCTTTCTCCTTGTCGGGGTCCGGCACGCGGGCGTCCACGCCCAGCACCATCTCGGGGCTGGTGCCCCAGGTGACCTGCGGAACGATCTCCGCCGCGTCGAGCTTGACCACGGCGTCGAACTTTGCGTCGGCGTCAGAGTGCAGCGTTTTCCAGTACGCCACGGCCTGATCCCATTCCACGCCTGTGGGCGACAGGGGGCGGCCCTTGACGTATTCGATGGTCTTGTCATCCACCGCCACCAGGCCTGCGCGGGCACCGGCCTCGATGGCCATGTTGCACACGGTCATGCGGCCTTCCATGGTCATGGCGCGGAAGACGGAGCCGGCAAATTCAATCGTGTAGCCCGTGCCGCCGGCGGTGCCGATCTTGCCGATGATGGCCAGCACCACGTCCTTGGGCGTCACGCCCTTGGCCAGCGTGCCGTCCACCTGGACCAGCATGTTCTTGGCCTTCTTGGCCAGCAGGGTCTGGGTGGCCATCACGTGCTCGACTTCGGAGGTGCCGATGCCGTGCGCCAGTGCGCCAAACGCGCCGTGTGTGCTGGTGTGGCTGTCGCCGCAGACCACGGTCATGCCGGGCAGGGTGGCGCCGTTTTCGGGGCCGATCACGTGCACGATGCCTTGGCGCTTGTGCATGAATGGGAAGAACGCTGCCGGCGTGATCTGCGCGATGTTGTCGTTCAGCGTGGTGATCTGTTCTTTGCTGATCGGGTCGGTGATGCCGTCGTAGCCGTTCTCCCAGCCCGTGGTGGGCGTGTTGTGGTCGGCGGTGGCCACGATGGAGCTCATGCGCCAGACCTTGCGGCCCGCCTCGCGCAGGCCTTCAAACGCCTGGGGGCTGGTGACTTCGTGCACCAGATGGCGGTCGATGTAGAGGATGGAGGTGCCGTCCTCTTCGGTGTGGACAACATGCTCGTCCCAGATCTTGTCGTACAGGGTGCGTCCCATGGCGTGGCTTTCTTTCTGCTTTCGGGCTTCAGGTGGGGGATTGGATTTTAGTGTCGGGGGCTGTTTGCGCCGAGGGCGGTTCCGGCCGCGGTGCCAGGTGTTCCACCAGCAAACGGGCAGTAACAGGCAGGGCGTCAAAGTCGCGGGCCACCACACGCAGTTCGCGGTGCGCCCAGGCATCGGTCAGTGGGATGGCCTGCAGGTTGCCCACGCCGCGCATCAACGCAAACGCCCGGTCGGGCAGCAGACCCACGCCCAGGCCGTTGTCGATCATGCGGCACATGGCATCGAGCCCCGTGACCTGGATGCGCTGGCGCAGCGGGCGCCCGGCAGCGGCAGCGGCAGCGCGCATGGCCAGGCTGATGCTGCTGTTGGCGTGCAGGCCCACGATGTCCCAGTCCAGGACTTCTTCAAAATTGATAGCATCTAGCGCAGACAAGTCATGCGCTCGGGGCACAACCAGCACCAGATGGTCAGCGCGGTAGGGGCGGGATTGCAGCGCCAGGGCACCGCCACTGTTCGCCATGCCGACGTTGCAGATGCCCAGGTCGGCGGCGCCTTCTTGCACGGCGTGCAGCACGTCGCTGGAGAGGTGCTCCTGCAGATCGATTTTGATCTGACTGTGCTCGCGCGCGAAGGCGCCCAGGTCTTCGGGCAGAAACTGGAAGATGGCCGAAATGTTGGCGTGCATGCGCACATGGCCGCGCACGCCGTCGGCATATTCGCTCAGTTCGCCCTGCATGCGCTCCAGGCCGAACAGCACGGTGCGCGCATGGTGCAGCAGGCTCTCGCCAGCGGGCGTGAGCGTCACGCCCCGGCTGTGGCGGTAGAGCAGGGCCGTGTCCACGGCCGTTTCCAGATCCGACAGGCGCTTGCTGACGGCCGACGCCGCGATGAATTCGCGCTCGGCCGCGCGGCCGATGCTGCCGAGCTCGCACACCGCCACAAACAATTGCAGCGAGGTCAGGTCAATACGGCGCGCAAAACTGCGCTCGGAGCTTTTCATGGGGTTTCGACTTCTCGGAAAGAGAAGGTTTCATATTTTCTCCCCAATATTGGCGGTTTGCTATCGCGATACGCGATGACTGCGATGCCTTTCTGCGCGAGAACTACTCTCCTGGAGCGCAGAAAGATACCGGGGCTCAGGCCGAGCAGGTGCTGCCGTGCTCTGGCACCGAGGCCCGCCAGCGCAGCTCGTGTTCAACGCGTTGGCGCAGCCGGTCTGCGGCGTCCATTTCGCCGTGCACCACATACACCTGATCGGGCGCGTGGCCCATGCTGCGCAGCCAGGCGATGAGCTGATTGCCGTCCGCATGGGCCGATGCAGAAGACAGCTTGACCACCTCGGCCCGGACAGCCACATCCTGGCCGTGGATGCGGATGTTTTTCTCGCCCTCGGCCAAGCGGGCGCCGCGCGTGCCTGGCGCCTGGTGCCCAGTCAGGATGATCATGTTGCGGTGGTCGCCCGCGTGCAGCGCCAGGTGGTGCAGCACCCGGCCTCCGGTGGCCATGCCGCTGGCCGACAGAATGACCATGGGACCATGCAGCCGGGCCAGTCCTTTGGACTGCTCCGTCGTCTGGACCATGGTGGCGCCGTGTTCCAGCGCCTGCACTTCGCGCCCGCTCAGGCGGTGTTCCTGCATGTGGTGCTGGAACAGCCCCGTGGTGCTCACAGCCATGGGGCTGTCCAGGAACACTTTGAGCGATGCGGGTATCACGCCCTGTGCCTTCAGCAGCCCAATGGCGTGCAGCACGACCTGTGCACGGCCCACGGCGAACACAGGCACCACGGCGATGCCCCCGCGTGCAGCCAGCCGCTGCAGGGCGGGGCCCAGTTCGTCGAGCAGGCCCTCAGGCGGGTGCTCGCGGTCGCCGTAGGTGGATTCGATGAGCACCGTGTCCGCCTGGGGCGGGGCGTCTGGTGGGTTCATCAGCAAGTCGTCCGGCCGACCCAGGTCGCCGGAGAACAGGATGCGCCTGCCTCCCACCTCCAGCAGCACGCTGGCCGCCCCCAGGATGTGACCCGCAGGCGAAAAGGTCACGCGCCAGCCGGGCAGGGGCTCGAAGGCTTTGTGGAACGGATGGATCTGGAACTGCTTGAGGCAGTGCAGTGCATCTAGCCGGGTATACAGGGGCAGGGCAGGGCTGTGGCTGCTGAGCTGGTGGCGGTTGAGGAAGGCGGCGTCTTCTTCCTGCAGGTGTCCGCTGTCAGGCAGCAGGATGGTGCACAGGTCGCGCGTGCCCGGCGTGCAATGGATGGCGCGGGTGTAGCCGTCGCGCGCCAGCAGGGGCAGGTAGCCGCTGTGGTCCAGATGGGCGTGGGTCAGCACCACGGCGTCGATCTGGTGCGGCGTGACGGGCAGGGGCTGCCAGTTGCGCAGGCGCAGCTGCTTGTAGCCCTGAAACAGCCCGCAATCGACCAGAAGGCTTTTGCCTTTGTAGCGCACCAAATACTTGGAACCGGTGACGGTGCCGGAGCCGCCCAGGAAGGTGATGTTGACGTTCATGTCGATGCCTCTTGTTCCTCGTGTCCCGGAATGTGGCTCCATAGCCGCCGTGTGGGCTTTCATGCTACTGCGCAGGTGGCCCGAGGGCGGCGGCTGGCGGGCGGATTCTTGCCTCAGATCAAGAAATTCACGCTGGCAATGTTTTTCTGTTGCAGATCCTTTGGCGGTACTACAGTGGGGAGCCCAATCCCTGATACCCCGTTTGGCGGGACCTTCATCCAAAAAGGTTGAGGTATGGAACCCAGATTTTCCTGTCACGCACATGGCGCATTGTTGGCAGCGGTTTTGCTGTCCGGTGGAGCGTGCGTGCGAGCCCAAGCCCCGGATGAACCGCCTGAGTGGGCTGACGAGCCGCCCGTGTTGTCGCGCTGGCTGGAAGAGGGCTACGCGGCCGAAGCGCTGCGCCAGCCGCACCGCGCAGCGCAGCGGTACTGCGACGCGGCGCGCTATGGTAGCGTGGAGGCGCAATACCGCTTGGGCCGCCTGCTGATGCAGGGGCGCGATGTAGTGCCTGATCCGGTGGCCGCCGCCACTTTGCTGGCGTTGGCCGCGCAGCGTGGGCACGAAAAGGCGCGCAGCTTGGCCGAAGGCCTTGTGCCAGGCGACCGCCTGCCGGACTGCTTGACAACGGGCGAGGCGCCCCGGCTGGAGGTGCGCGATTCTGCCCATGAGGTCGTACCCCAAGAGGTTGTGGACCGCTATGTCAGCAACCTGCCCGACGATAAGCGCCGTCATGCCGAGCTGGTGCAGCGGCTCGCCCCCCGCTTCGAAGTGGACCCGCGACTGGCGCTGGCCATCGTGCGGTCGGAGTCCAACTTCCAGGCCCGGGCGCTGTCGCCCAAGAATGCGCAGGGGCTGATGCAACTGATCCCCGAGACCGCAGAGCGCTTTGGCGTGGGCGACGTGTGGAACCCTGAGCAGAACGTGCGTGGCGGGCTGACCTACCTGCGCTGGCTGCTGGACCGTTTTGGGGGGGATGTGGCACTGGCCTCGGCCGCCTACAACGCGGGCGAAAAAGCAGTGGAGCGCCACGGCGGCGTGCCGCCCTACAGCGAGACGCGCGAGTACGTGCGCCGCATTCTGGGCTTCTACCGTGCGCCCCTGCACGAGCGGCCGGGCAAGGCCACGGGGTTGGCCCTGCCGCCTGCAACACGCATGAAAAAACCGCCCGGGCCGTGAGGCCGAAGGCGATTTGAAAGCGGCGCAGCGCTGGCTCAACTGAAGAAATTCTTTAGTCGATCCGTCCAGCTCTCGCCGCTGGGCGAATGGCGTGCGCCGCCCTTCTTGAGGGAGTCTTCCAGCTCGCGCAGCAGCTTGCGCTGGTGCTCGGTCAGCTTGACGGGCGTCTCGACCGCGATGTGGCAGTACAGGTCGCCCGGGTAGCTGGCGCGCACACCCTTGATGCCCTTGCCGCGCAGGCGGAACTGCTTGCCGGCCTGGGTGCCTTCGGGGATGTCGATGGCTGCCTTGCCCGCCAGCGTGGGCACTTCGATCTCGCCGCCGAGGGCGGCCGTGATGAAGCTCACGGGCACCTGGCAGTGCAGGTCGTCACCGTCGCGCTCGAAGATGTCGTGTTTCTTCAAGCGGATCTCGATGTACAGGTCGCCCGGTGGGCCGCCGTTGGTGCCCGGTTCGCCGTTGCCCGTGCTGCGGATGCGCATGCCGTCGTCGATGCCGGCGGGGATCTTCACTTCCAGCGTCTTTTGCTTCTTGAGCTTGCCCTGGCCGTGGCAGGTGGTGCAGGGCTCAGGAATGATCTTGCCCGTGCCGCGGCAGTGGGGGCAGGTCTGCTGCACGCTGAAGAAGCCCTGGCGCATCTGCACCGTGCCTGCGCCCTGGCAGGTGCCGCAGGTCTTCGCGCTGGTGCCGGGTTTGGCGCCGCTGCCATGGCAGGTGTCGCAGGTGTCCCACGAGGGGATGCGGATCTGTGCATCCTTGCCGCGCGCGGCTTCTTCCAGCGTGATCTCCATGGCGTAGCTGAGGTCGGAGCCTCGGTACACCTGGCGTCCGCCGGCGCCCCGGCCACGGCCTTGCTGGCCGAACATGTCGCCGAAGATGTCGCCAAACGCCTCGGCAAAACCGCCAAACCCTTCGGCCCCTGCACCGCCGGGGCCGCGCATGTTGGGGTCCACACCGGCGTGGCCGTACTGGTCGTAGGCGGCCCGCTTTTGCGGGTCGGAGAGCATCTCGTAGGCCTCTTTGGCTTCCTTGAATTTCTCTTCGGCAGGCTTGGCGGCATCACCCTGGTTGCGGTCAGGGTGATGCTTCATCGCCAGCTTGCGATAGGCCTTCTTGATTTCTTCGTCCGAGGCGTTTTTCGGAACGCCCAGGATTTCGTAAAAGTCTCGTTTGGACATAGTGATTCAGAACCCAGTTGGAACAGGAACGCCGCGCAGCCCCTCAGAGCAATGCGCGGCGGCTCGGGTCAACGGGGGCTCGTTCAGCCCTTCTTGACTTCCTTCACCTCGGCATCGACGACGTTGTCGTCATCGGCGGGCTTGTTGGCTGCACCAGCCGATGCACCTGCGGCGTCTGCACCACCGGCCGCCTGGGCGGCTTGCGCTGCCTGCGATTCGGCGTACATCTTCTCGCCCAGCTTCTGGCTGGCGGCCATCAGCGCGGTCGTCTTTTCGTCGATGGCAGCCTTGTCTTCACCCTTCAGGGCTTCTTCCAGGGCCTTCACGGCGGCGGTGATGGCGTCCTTTTCGCCGGCTTCGAGCTTGTCGCCATGCTCGGCGAGGCTCTTGTTCACGCTGTGTACGGCAGCTTCACCCTGGTTGCGGGCCTGCACCAGCTCCAGCTTTTTCTTGTCGTCGGCGGCGTTCAACTCGGCGTCCTTCACCATCTTCTGGATTTCTTCTTCCGACAGGCCCGAGTTGGCCTTGATGGTGATCTTGTTTTCCTTGCCGGTGCCCTTGTCCTTGGCGCCCACGTGCAAGATGCCGTTGGCGTCGATGTCGAACGACACTTCGATCTGTGGAACACCACGGGCTGCCGGTGGAATGCCTTCCAGGTTGAACTCGCCCAGCAGCTTGTTGCCCGAAGCCATTTCGCGCTCACCCTGGTAGACCTTGATGGTCACGGCAGGCTGGTTGTCGTCGGCCGTCGAGAAGGTCTGTGCGAACTTCGTCGGGATGGTCGTGTTCTTCGTGATCATCTTGGTCATCACGCCGCCCAGGGTTTCGATGCCCAGCGACAGGGGGGTCACGTCCAGCAGCAGCACGTCCTTGCGGTCGCCCGACAGCACTTGGCCCTGGATGGCGGCGCCCACGGCCACGGCTTCGTCAGGGTTCACATCCTTGCGGGGGTCCTTACCGAAGAATTCCTTGACCTTCTCCTGCACCTTGGGCATGCGGGTCATGCCACCGACCAGAATCACGTCATGGATGTCGGACACCGACACGCCCGCGTCCTTGATGGCCATGCGGCAAGGAGCGATGGTGCGCTCGATCAGCTCTTCCACCAGGGCTTCCAGCTTGGCGCGGGTCAGCTTGATGTTCAGGTGCTTGGGGCCCGAAGCGTCGGCCGTGATGTAGGGCAGGTTGATGTCGGTAGAGGCCGAGTTGGACAGCTCGATCTTGGCCTTTTCAGCGGCTTCCTTCAGGCGTTGCAGGGCCAGGACGTCCTTAGACAGGTCCACGCCTTGCTCTTTCTTGAACTCGCTGATGATGTAGTCAATGATGCGCTGGTCGAAGTCTTCGCCGCCCAGGAAGGTGTCGCCGTTGGTCGACAGCACTTCGAACTGCTTTTCGCCGTCCACGTCGGCGATTTCGATGATGGACACGTCGAACGTACCGCCACCCAGGTCATACACGGCGATCTTGCGGTCGCCCTTTTCCTGCTTGTCCAGGCCGAAGGCCAGGGCCGCAGCCGTGGGTTCGTTGATGATGCGCTTGACATCCAGGCCTGCAATGCGGCCGGCGTCCTTGGTGGCTTGGCGCTGAGCGTCGTTGAAGTACGCGGGCACGGTGATCACGGCCTCGGTCACGGGCTCGCCCAGGTAGTCCTCGGCGGTCTTCTTCATCTTGCGCAGGATGTCGGCGGACACTTGCTGAGCCGACAGTTTCTTGCCGCGCACTTCCACCCAGGCGTCACCGTTGTCGGCGGCCACGATGGAGTAGGGCATCAGGTCGATGTCCTTTTGCACTTCCTTTTCGGTGAACTTGCGGCCGATCAGGCGCTTGATCGCGAACAGCGTGTTCTTGGGGTTGGTCACGGCCTGGCGCTTGGCGGATGCGCCGACGAGGATCTCGCCGTCTTCCTGGTAAGCCACGATGGACGGCGTGGTGCGCGCGCCTTCGCTGTTTTCGATCACGCGGGTGGTGTTGCCCTCCATGATGGAGACGCAGCTGTTGGTGGTGCCCAGGTCAATGCCGATGATTTTTCCCATGATTTTTCTCCGAATGCTTGAATGGTTTGGATGGCTAGTAACTTGTGGATAACTTGGTGGGGTTCAAGTCTTCCGGGGCGATTTTTTGCGGCTTTTATTTGGGGGCCGCCACGGTGACCAGGGCGGGGCGCAGTACGCGCTCGGCGATCACATAGCCCTTTTGCAGCACAGCCACCACCGTATTGGCTTCTTGCTCCGCAGGCACCACGCTGATGGCCTGGTGCTGGTGGGGGTCGAACTTGGCGCCTGCGGCGGGGTTGATGGCCACCACCTTGTTGCGCTCCAGCGCAGACGTCAACTGGCGCAAGGTGGCGTCGGCGCCTTCGCGCAGCTGCTGGGGCGTGGCCTCCTTGATGGCCAGGGCCGCGTCCAGGCTGTCAGCCACGGGCAGCAGGCTCTCGGCAAAACTCTCGATACCGAATTTGCGGGCCTTGGAAACCTCGTCTTCAGCGCGGCGGCGGGCGTTCTCCGCCTCGGCCTTGGCGCGCAGGAACTGGTCCGCCAGATCGGCACTTTTGGCCTTCAGCTCAGCCAGCTCGCCCTGCAGGCGTGCCAGCTCATCGGAGGCGTGGGCGGCCATGGCGGCTTCGACTTCTTCGGGGGCGGGGGCGCTTGGGGCGGGGTTGGTTTGGCTGTGGTCTGACATGTCAGGATTTGAAGAGGTAAAAAATGCAGTACGCGCGGCATCTGGGGGCTTGCCGGGGAATATCAAGGTCTGCGCCAGGGATTTGTCGTTACGACGGCCCCGGGTTGGCGCAAGTGGTTGTAAGGCATGTCGGCCCAACCGCCGTTTTTGCAAGGGCCGCACCTTCCATGGCTGGACAAATGGGGTGTGGACGATGCTGTAGCGGGTGTACTGAGTGTACAAGCGCAAGCGGTCGGGTTATAATCGCAGGCTTTCCCTTGCCACACCACTTCTAGACGCGGTGGGTGGTCTCACCCAAAAGGAGTCTGCATGCGTCATTACGAAATCATTTTGTTGATCCATCCGGATCAAAGCGAACAAGTTCCAGCCATGCTGGAGCGCTACAAGGGCATGATCACCGCTGGCGGTGGCAAGGTGCACCGCGTGGAAGATTGGGGCCGTCGTCAACTGGCGTACCTGATCAACAAGCTTGCCAAGGCCCACTACCTGTGCGTAAACATCGAAGCCGACCAGGCTGTGATGGCTGAATTGGAGCACGCCTTCAAGTTCAACGACGCCGTGCTGCGCCACCTGACCGTGCAAAAGAAGAAGGCTGAAACCGGTCCTTCTTCCATGATGAAGACCGTCGAGCGCGAAGAAGCCCGCAAGGCCAGCCAAGCTGAATACGCAGCGGCCGGCGAGCGCTGATCCTCTTCTCTCTTTGGAGTGGAGAACCGCGTCGTCTTGACCGCCTGTATCGCAGAGGCTGAGCCCTTGCGGTACACGCCCGCCGGACTGCCTGCCCTCACGCTGCGCCTCGAACACGAGTCCCAGCAAACTGAGGCAGGCCATCCCCGCGAAGTCAAGGCCGCCATGAAAGCCACCGCCTTTGGAGCGATGGCTGAGCGACTGGCAAGGCAAAACATCGGAAGTCTCTGGACTTTTCATGGATTTCTGGCCACACCGCGCAATGGCAAGACTGCAGTGCTGCACATCCAGGATATTCAACAAAATTAATTTTCAAGGGGTCCGCAATGGCCACGTTCAAGAAGTTCAACAAAGACAAGCGCCCAAAGCGCAACACCCAGTCCCTGCTGTTCAAGCGCAAGCGCTTTTGCCGCTTCACGGTGACCGGTGTTGAAGAAATCGACTACAAGGATGTCGATACGCTGCGCGATTTCATCGCCGAAAACGGCAAGATCATCCCCGCACGCCTGACCGGCACGCGCGCCATCTTCCAGCGTCAGCTGAACACTGCCATCAAGCGCGCACGCTTCCTGGCCCTGGTGCCTTACAGCGACCAGCACAAGATCTAAGGAGCACAACCCATGCAAATCATCCTGCTCGACAAGGTTGTGAACCTCGGCAACCTCGGTGAAATCGTCAAGGTCAAAGACGGCTATGCCCGCAACTTTCTGATTCCCGCCGGCCGCGCACGTCGCGCCACGGAAGCCGCCAAGGCAGAGTTCGAAGCCAAGCGCGCTGAACTCGAAAAGGCCGCTGCTGCCAAGCTGGCAGAAGCCCAGGCCCAAGGTGAAAAGCTGGCCGGTACCACTGTCAAGCTGACACAAAAGGCTGGCGTGGATGGCCGTCTGTTTGGTTCCGTGACCAACCATGACATTGCCGAAGAGCTGAACAAGCAAGGCTATAAGGTTGCCAAGTCGCAAATCCGCCTGCCCAACGGCCCGATCAAGGTCGTGAGCGACAGCGCTGTGAGCGTTGCTCTGCACACCGACGTGGTCGTGGAAGTCAACGTGTCGGTCTACGGCGAAACCGCCTGATCGTCCGTCAGGACCTCTCAAAAAAGCCGCCCTTGGGCGGCTTTTGTCTTTGTGTGACCGTAGTTTGTACACGGTTGCCCACGGGTTACCCCCGCCTTATCCACAGACTTGTGCGATGACGACACGCCGCGTGGGCGATAGCATGCCGGGTTGACTCCGAGGATTCCATGTCTGCCGTTTTCCCACCCCTTGATGATGGATTCACGCCCGTGCCGGACCGTGAAATTGCCCAGTTGCGTGTGCCGCCGCACTCCATCGAGGCGGAGTCCAGCGTGTTGGGGGGGCTGCTGCTGGACAACAACGCCTGGGACCGTGTGGGCGACTTACTGGTGGAGAGCCATTTCTACCGCCATGAACACCAGATGATCTATACGGCCATTGGCGCGCTGATCAATGCCAGCAAGCCAGCCGACGTGATCACGGTGTTCGAGCATCTGCAGAACCAGGGCAAGGCGCAGGAGATGGGCGGGCTGGCCTATCTGAACAATCTGGCGCAATACGTACCCAGTGCCAGCAATATTCGGCGCTATGCCGAAATCGTTCGCGAACGCGCCATCCTGCGCAAGCTGGTCACGGCCAGCGACGAAATTTCGACCAACGCGTTCAACCCCCAGGGTAAAACGGTGGAACGCATCCTGGACGAAGCCGAGGCCAAGATCTTTGCCATTGGCGAAGAGGGTTCGCGCACCAAGCAGGGCTTCCAGTCGCTCGACACGCTGGTGATTGACCTGCTCGACCGCGTGCAGGAGATGGCTGACAACCCTGTGGACGTCACGGGCGTCCCCACCGGCTTTGCCGACCTGGACCGCATGACCAGTGGCTTGCAGGCGGGCGACATGGTGGTGCTGGCAGCACGCCCGTCCATGGGCAAAACCTCGTTCGCGGTGAACATCGCTGAGCACGTGGCGCTCAACGAGGGCTTGCCGGTCGCCATCTTCTCGATGGAAATGGGCGCAGCTCAATTGGCGGTGCGTATTGTGGGCTCGATCGGCCGGGTGAACCAGGGCAACCTGCGCACCGGCAAGCTCACCGACGATGAATGGCCGCGCCTGACCGAAGCCATCGAAAAGCTGCGCACGGTGTCGCTGCACATCGACGAAACCCCGGGCCTCACGCCCAGCGAGCTGCGTGCCAACGCGCGCCGTCTGGCGCGCCAGTGCGGCAAGCTGGGCCTGATCGTGGTGGACTACTTGCAGCTCATGAGCGGCTCGGGTTCGTCGGGATCGGACAACCGGGCGACGGAGCTTGGGGAAATTTCCCGGGGCCTCAAGATGCTGGCCAAGGAGCTGCAGTGCCCGGTGATCGCGCTGTCTCAGCTCAACCGCTCGGTGGAGCAGCGTACCGACAAGCGCCCCATGATGTCCGACCTGCGCGAATCGGGCGCCATCGAGCAGGACGCGGACATCATCATGTTCATCTACCGCGACGACTACTACAACAAGGACTCCAAGGAGCCCAATGTGGCCGAGGTCATCATCGGCAAACAGCGGAACGGCCCCACCGGAACCGTAAAGCTGTTCTTCCAGAAGAACCAGACGCGCTTTGAGAACCTGGCGATGGGTTCCGGCGACGATTTCTAATAAAAATAGCTGCTAGCGCCGGTTTTATATGCGCTGGCAGCTATTGAATTTATAGCGAACAAGTTCTGGCGCAATGCCGTACAGTGCCCGTGGTTCCAGGCTCCCGGCATGCGCGGTATCGCTATTGCACTATTGAGTTAGTACCCACACCAGCAAACCTGCGCATGCCACTGCCAGCATGCTCACCGCCACGGTGAGCCATTGTTGGCGTCGGCGCAGCACTTCCACCGCCTGCACCACCTGGGCATGCTGTTCGGCCAGGGACTGGATCAGAATGGCGGACTCTTGCTGCTCCCGCTCCAATTGCGCCACGCGGTCACGCAGATGCTGAAGCTGCAAGGCCACCGGAATGGCGGGCTCGCCAACGGCACCATCGAGTGCAGCCGTCGCCGCTTCGGCATTCCCTTTTTGGGTGGTGCCCAGCAGCTTCTTGGCCGCCTGCAGGATCTGGGGCGTCGCCTCGATGACGTCGCCCCAGGGCACCAGCTTCAGTGCTGCAACCCAGCTTGCCGCCAACTCAGAGCACCTCGCTGGCGAAGTCCGCCAGGCGTGAGCGTTCGCCTCGCGCCAGGGTGATGTGCCCGCTGTGTGGCCAGCCCTTGAAGCGGTCCACCGCATACGTCAGGCCGGAGGAGCCTTCGGTCAGGTACGGTGTATCGATCTGCGCCAGGTTGCCCATGCAGATGATCTTGGTGCCGGGGCCTGCGCGGGTGATCAGTGTCTTCATCTGCTTGGGCGTCAGGTTCTGCGCTTCGTCGATGATCACGTACTTGTTCAGGAAGGTGCGCCCGCGCATGAAGTTCATGCTCTTGATCTTGATGCGGCTGCGGATCAGCTCGTTGGTGGCCGCGCGGCCCCACTCGCCTGCGTTGCCGCCATCGCCCTTGGCCAAAAACTCCAGGTTGTCATCCAGTGCGCCCATCCAGGGGCCCATCTTCTCTTCTTCGGTGCCGGGCAGGAAGCCGATGTCTTCTCCCACGCTCACGGTGGCGCGGGTCATGATGATCTCGGTGTAGCGGCGGTCGTCCAACACCTGAGTGAGGCCCGCGGCCAGGGCCAGCAGGGTCTTGCCGGTGCCTGCAGTGCCGGTCAGGGTCACGAAGTCGATCTCGGGGTCCATGAGCAGATTCATGGCGTAGTTCTGCTCGCGGTTGCGCGTGGTCACGCCCCACACAGCATTCTTGGTGGAGCCATAGTCCTTGAGCGTCTGCAGCACCGCAGTCTTTTCACGGATCTCGCTCACGCGCGCAAACAGGCTGGGCTCGCCGGGGGCCTCGAAGTACACAAACTGGTTGATCATCAGCTGCGGCACGATGGGCCCGCCGATGCGGTAGTAGGTGTGGGCGCCGCTCTGCCAGCTTTCCACGTTCTTGCCGCTCTTGGCCCAGAAGTCTGGGGGCAGGGCCAGCACGCCGGCGTACAGCAGGTCGCCATCTTCCAGCGTCTTGTCGTTCTGGTAGTCCTCGGCGTTCAGGCCCAGGGCGCGCGCCTTGACGCGCATGTTGATGTCCTTGGATACCAGTACCACCTCGCGCGGGGCGTGCAGCTTGCGCAGGGCTTCGACCACGCCCAGGATCTGGTTGTCGGCCTTGCCGGGGGGCAGGCTGGTGGGCAGGCTGTAATCCAGCGGTACGGTCTGGAAGAACAGGTGGCCGCCCGCGGCGCGCTGGCCGGTGGAGTCGAGCTTGAGGCCCTTGGCCATGTCGGCGCCCTGGGCGGCCGCCAGCGCATCCAGGGTGCGGCTGGCTTGGCGGCCGTTGCGCGCGACTTCGGTCATGCCCTTCTTGTGGCCGTCCAATTCTTCCAGCACGATCATCGGCAGGAAGATGTCGTGCTCTTCAAAGCGGAACAGGCTGGTCGGATCATGCAGGAGCACATTGGTGTCCAGCACGAAGAGCTTGCTCGGGCCGTGCGATGCGGACTTGCGGCTGCGTGCGGTGGTTGCGGTGGCTGGCGCGGGGCTGGCGGTGACGGCAGCAGGAGTGGCGGTACCGCGCGCCTTGCGCGTGCCAGTGCTGCGAGCCACGGGAGCGGCAGAGGGGGCGGCTATACGGGTTCGGGTCTCGATCTGTAGCAGTGGAGCGGTGTCAGGCGCTGCCAGCGACGAGGCCACACTGTCTGCCTTGCGTCCCGCGCGGGCTGGGGCTGCAGCGGCGCGCTGAGGCATGGCAACGGCTTCGTTGGCCGAGGTGGTGGCTACGCGGGGGCGGGCCGTGACTTCAAAGGCTTCTGGCGCGAGGAGTGCAGCGCGCCGGCTGGGGGCGGGGGGCAGGGGCATGGTGGCAGGGCCTCGGTCGGTAAAGGGGTAACGGATGGGGTCAGAAAGCAAAAAGCCGCCTGGAGGCCAAGGCGGCTTTTTGGATGGGTGCTAACGGTGCAAGAACCAGGGGCATTGATCCATTATGCCCACTCCATGTGTCTTGCCAGGGCAAACCGGGCGGTGTGTCGCGTGGATGCTCCAGTGCCTTTTGGTGGATTGCAACGGTCGCCGCAGCGCTGATGCGATCAGGTGGTCCGCTCAGGCGGCCTTTTTCAGGGCTTTGAGTGATTTGACGGTCTTGAGGACTTCGTCCACGTGGCCTGGTACCTTGAGGCCGCGCCACTCTTGCACCAGCAGGCCATCGGGGCCGATCAGGAAGGTGCTGCGCTCGATGCCCTTGACCTTCTTGCCGTACATGATCTTGTTCTTGACCACACCAAACATGTGGCACATCTTTTCTTCGGTGTCGGCAATCAGCTCGAACGGCAGTTCCAGCTTTTCCTTGAAGTCGTCGTGCGACTTCATGTTGTCGCGCGAGACACCGAACACGGCTGCGCCAGCTTTCACGAAATCCTTGTACTTGTCGCGAAACTGCATGGCCTCCGTGGTGCAGCCCGGCGTGTTGTCCTTGGGATAGAAGTAGAGAACCAGAATTTGGCCAAGGTGGGAGGTGTTGGAGACCTTAATACCACCGGTTGCGTTGGCTTCAAATTCAGGGAGGGGTTTGTTGACAACGATCGCCATATCACTTCAATCTCTCAGGATGTAGTCGTTGGTAAGCCGGGGGAGTGGGTGTGTTATTGCTCTTGGTGGTGCCCCCGACCGCAACCGGTGATTTTACCCTGAAATCGGTTCCCAGCCAAATGTAAGACAGTGTGTCCTGCGTGGGGCGGCGGGCACTTTGGCACGGCCGTGCATAAGTGGCATTCCCGGTGCGCCAGACTTTGAGGCAGGCCGTGAGCGCCCGTTCAGACTTCCAGAATCAGGGCTGCGACCACGTTGCGTCCTTCGCTCGCCAGGATGTTGTAGGTGCGGCAGGCTGCCTGGGTGTCCATGGTCTCCAGCCCGAGTCGCCGCGCGATCAGGGGAGCCAACCATGCGGGCGGGGGAAAACGATTGCGCAGCCCGCTGCCAAAAATGACCAGTTCGGTTTCCAGCCCGGCCAACTGGGCGAAATGCTCCGGGGTCAGATTCTCAAAGCGGGAGCAGGGCCAGGGCTGGCGCAGGCCTGCCGACCCGATGATGACGCTGTGGGTGATCTTGTCGGCATCGATGCCGATCCAGCCGGGGCCGTAGCCGCTGATGGTCTGAGCGTTGGAGCGGTCGGGCTGGAATTTCATGGCAGGAAGTGGTGGGCCTCAGGTGCTGCGGGGTGTGGCAGCGGCGCCCGGCGCCAGGGGAAGGCAACGGTTCTGTGGTCAAATTATAGGTTTCGCCTGAGGGCGCCGGCTCCGGCGGCCTCCTGACCCCACCGCACTACTGTCAGCGCATGAAAACCGTCCAAAAATCCGCCAAGCTCGCCAATGTTTGCTACGACATCCGGGGCCCGATCATGGACGCGGCCAAGCAGATGGAGGAAGACGGGCACAAGATCATCAAGCTCAACATCGGCAATCTGGCCGTGTTCGGCTTTGATGCCCCCGAAGAAATCCAGCAGGACATGATCCGCAACCTGCCCAACTCGGCGGGCTATTCGGACAGCAAGGGCATATTCGCCGCCCGCAAGGCAGTGATGCATGAGACCCAGAAGCAGGGTATCAAGGGCGTGGCGCTGGACGACATCTACCTGGGCAATGGCGCCAGCGAACTGATCGTGATGGCCACCAATGCGTTGCTGGATACGGGCGACGAATTGCTGCTGCCGTCGCCGGATTACCCGCTGTGGACGGCTGCGGCGAGCCTGTCGGGCGGCACCCCGGTGCACTACCTGTGCGACGAAGCCAATGGATGGATGCCCGACTTGGACGACATCCGCTCCAAGATCACGCCGCGCACCAAAGGCATCGTAGTCATCAACCCCAACAACCCCACGGGGGCCCTGTACTCGGTCGAGCTGCTCAAGGGCATTGTCGCCATCGCCCGCGAACATGGCCTGGTGATCTTTGCGGACGAGGTGTATGACAAGGTGCTGTACGACGGCGCCAAGCACACGGCCATTGGCTCGCTGAGCGAGGATGTGCTCACACTCACCTTCAACTCGCTGTCCAAGAGCTACCGGTCCTGCGGTTACCGCGCTGGCTGGCTGGTGGTGTCGGGTGACAAGAAGCCTGCCAAGGACTACATCGAGGGCCTGAACATGCTCTCGAACATGCGCCTGTGCGCCAACGTGCCCGGCCAGTGGGCCGTGCAGACGGCGCTGGGGGGCTACCAGAGCATCAACGAACTGGTGTGCGAAGGCGGCCGCCTGCGTAAGCAGCGTGACCTGGCCTATGAGCTCATCACGGCCATTCCCGGTGTGACCTGCGTGAAGCCGCAGGCCGCGCTTTACATGTTCCCGCGCCTAGATCCGGCGGTGTATCCCATCGAGGACGACCAACAGTTTTTCCTGGAGCTGCTGCAGGAAACCAAGGTCATGCTGGTGCAGGGCACGGGGTTCAACTGGCCCGCGCCCGACCATTTCCGCATCGTGTTCCTGCCGCATGAAGACGACTTGCGCGATGCCATCGGCCGCGTGGCGCGCTTCCTGGAGCAATACCGAAAGCGCAAGCAGACCACTGCGGCAGCGGTCGCGGCCTGATCCGTCGCGTTGCCCAGACAACAAGGCGATACGCTCCATGCGCAGCCCATCCGCTCTTGACCTAGCCCGGCATGTTGCCGCCTGCGTGCTGGTGGCGGCGGGTTTGCTCGGTACCGTGCACGCTGCCGACAAGGGCAAGGAGCCCGTGAGCTTCCAGCACAAGGACTGGGCCTTGCAATGCGACAACACCCGAACCTGCAGGGCCGTGGGGTACCAGTCGGAGAGTGGAGAGTCAGAGCCGGTCTCCATGCGCCTGACCCGCGAGGCAGGGCCTGACACACCGGTGCTGGTGGACCTGCAGGTGTCCACCGAGAAGGCTTCTCCAGCGTCGCTGCACCTCAAGGTGGGCGCACTCTCGTTGCCGGGGCTCAAGGGCGACACCCCCAGCGTGCCTGCGGCCCAGGTGCCCCGCCTGCTGCAGGAGCTGCTCAAGAATGAAGAGGCCACGGTGGCCGCTGGCAAGGACCGTTGGGTACTGTCGCTGGTGGGTGTTACCGCAGTTCTGCTCAAGATGGACGAGGCCCAGGGCCGGGTGGGCACACCGGGCGCCCTGGTGCGCAAGGGCACGAAGCCAGAGGCTTCCGTGCTGCCCCCTTTGCCAGCTCCCGTGATCAAGGCGGTGACCCCGCTGCCTGCGCGCAAGGGCGATGCCGCGTTGGCCAAGCCGCTGGTGGCTGCGCTGGACCGCGCCAGTACTGAGGGCCAGTGCAATGGCGACGATGCGTTCAACCCCGCCAACGTGCAGGTCTACCGGCTTACGGATCGCAAGGTGCTGTTGTCCGTGCCCTGCGGCATGGGGGCCTACAACTTCAGCAGTCTGCTGTGGGTCGCCAACGACCGCCCGCCCTACAAGCCAGAGCCCTTGCAGGACGTGGACGGCGATTTCGATCCCGCCTCGGGCATGGTGCATTCGGCGATGAAGGGCCGTGGCATTGGCGACTGCTGGTGGGTGCGTGAGTGGCAGTTCGACGGCCAGGGTTTTGTGCTGCGCAGCGAGTCTGGCGATGGCATGTGCCGCGGTTTTGCGGGCGGCGCCTGGCAGTTGCCGACCTATGTCACCCGTTGATGGATCTGCTGCTCGACACGGCGCCCCATACATCCTTCCCGAATCATTGTTTTTCTTTCTCTTCCCATTGCTATGAAACCCATCCAAGTAGGCCTTCTGGGCATCGGCACCGTCGGCAGCGGCGTGTTCAACGTGCTCGCACGCAACCAGGACGAAATCAGCCGCCGTGCTGGCCGTGGCATCGAGATCACCATGGTGGCCGATCTGGACGTGGCGCGCGCCAAGGCCGTGGTGGGTGACGGCATCCAGGTCGTCAACGACGCCCGCTCCATCATCGCCAACCCCGACATCGACATCGTGATCGAACTGATCGGCGGCTACGGCATCGCCCGCGCCCTGGTGCTCGAAGCCATCGCGGCGGGCAAGCATGTGGTCACTGCCAACAAGGCGCTGCTGGCCGTGCACGGCACCGAGATTTTTGCGGCCGCATCGGCCAAGGGCGTGATGGTCGCCTTCGAGGCCGCTGTGGCTGGTGGCATCCCCATCATCAAGGCGCTGCGCGAAGGCCTCACGGCCAACCGCATCCAGTGGATCGCCGGCATCATCAACGGCACTACCAACTTCATCCTGTCCGAGATGCGCAGCAAGGGCCTGGACTTTGATGTGGTGCTCAAGGAAGCCCAGCGCCTGGGCTACGCCGAGGCCGACCCGACCTTCGACATCGAAGGCGTGGACGCCGCGCACAAGGCCACCATCATGTCGGCCATCGCCTTCGGCATCCCCGTGCAGTTCGACAAGGCCTATGTGGAAGGCATCACCAAGCTCTCCGCTGCCGACATCAAGTACGCCGAGCAGCTGGGTTACCGCATCAAGCTGTTGGGCATCACCAAGCGCGCCGAAAAGGGCATCGAGCTGCGCGTGCACCCGAGCCTCGTGCCCTCCAAGCGTCTGATCGCCAACGTGGAAGGCGCGATGAACGCCGTGGTGGTGCAGGGCGATGCCGTGGGCACTACGCTGTACTACGGGAAGGGCGCGGGCTCCGAGCCCACCGCCAGCGCCGTGATTGCCGACCTGGTGGACATTGCCCGCCTGCACACGGCCGACCCCGAACACCGCGTGCCCCACCTGGCCTTCCAGGCCAACACGCTGCAAGGTGCCATGGACCAGCTGCCCGTGCTGCCGATGAGCGAAGTGGTCACCAGCTACTACCTGCGCCTGCGCGTGGCCGACCAGGCCGGCGTGCTGGCCAAGGTCACGGGCCTGCTGGCCGAAGCGGGTGTGAGCATTGACGCCGTGCTGCAGCGCGAGGCGGACGAAGTGGGCGGCGAGGGCTCGACCCAGACCGACCTGATCATCCTGACCCACGACACCCGCGAAGGCACGATGGATGCCGTCATTGCACAAATGCAGGCACTGCCTACCGTGCTGGCGCCCATCACGCGCATCCGCAAGGAAGAGCTCAACTGATGATGGACCACGCCGCGCCATGATGCTGCCTCGCCATGCCCACGCTGGTTGCCGCCCTCACGCTGTCGGCGCTTCTCAAGATGGCGCATGTCGATCTGCCGCGCTGGCATCTGGCGTTCTGGTTCGGCCTGCTGGTCGCACTGGCCCTGTTCGGGTCCATGCCGCGCACGCAGGCCGTCCTCAACGGGGCGGGCAGCTTTCTGGCCGCGTGGCTCTACTTTGTGCTGCTGGAGCGCACCGACAACCGCCAGGACCGGGCACTGCACTGGCTCATCCTGATCGGCGGGTTCTTCCTGCTGATCGCCTCGCGTCTCTACATTGACATCCGTGTGTACGGCATCAGCTTTTAGCCAGTTCACCCCATTCACCGATACCGACGGCAACCCCTCATGAAGTACCTCAGCACCCGCGGCCATGCAGACCGCAAGCAGTTTTGCGACATCCTCCTCGAAGGCCTGGCGCCCGATGGTGGCCTGTACCTGCCCGAGCATTACCCGCAGGTGGATGACGCCATGCTCACGCGCTTGCGCAAGGCCTACCACGAGCAAGGCTATGCAGAGCTGGCGTTCCAGATCCTGTCGCTCTACATCGACGACATCCCCGCTGCCGACCTGAAGGCCCTGTGCGCCAAGACGTACACCGCCGAAGTGTTCGGCACGGGCGAGATCGTGCCCCTGCGCCACCTGGAAAACAGTCTGTGGCTCGAAGCCCTGTCCAACGGCCCCACACTGGCCTTCAAGGACATGGCCATGCAGTTGCTGGGCAACCTGTTCGAGTACGAACTGGGCCGTCGTGGCGAGCAGCTCAACATCCTGGGCGCCACCAGCGGCGACACCGGCAGCGCGGCCGAATACGCCATGCGTGGCAAGGCGGGCGTGCGTGTGTTCATGACCAGCCCGCACGGCCGCATGAGCGCCTTCCAGCAGGCGCAGATGTTCAGCCTGCAGGACGAGAACATCCACAACATCGCCATCGAAGGCGTGTTCGACGATTGCCAGGACATCGTCAAGGCCGTCTCCAACGACCACGCCTTCAAGCACAAGTACAAGATCGGCACGGTCAACTCCATCAACTGGGCGCGCCTGCTGGCGCAGGTGGTGTATTACTTTGCGGGCTACATCCAGGCCACCGAGACCAACGACCAGAAGGTCAGCTTCACGGTGCCCAGCGGCAACTTCGGCAACGTGTGCGCAGGCCATGTGGCGCGCATGATGGGCCTGCCCATTGCCAAGCTGGTGGTGGCCACCAACGAGAACGATGTGCTCGACGAGTTCTTCCGCACCGGCGTGTACCGCGTGCGTGGCAGTGCGGATACGCACGAAACGTCCAGCCCCTCCATGGACATCAGCAAGGCCAGTAACTTCGAGCGCTTTGTGTTCGACCTGCTGGGCCGCGACGGCGCGCGCACCAAGGCTTTGTTTGGCGATGCCCTGTCCAAGGACGGTCGGTTTGATCTGAGCCAGGACCCGTGTTTTGCCGATGCCGCTGCCAAGTACGGCTTTGAAAGCGGCAAGAGCACCCATGCTGACCGCCTGGCCACCATCCGCGACAACTACCAGCGCCATGGAGTGACCATCGACACCCACACCGCCGACGGGGTGAAGGTGGCCCTGGAGCACCATCAGGACCCGAACGTGCCGATGATCGTGCTGGAGACGGCGCTGCCCATCAAGTTTGCCGAGACCATCGTCGAAGCCCTGGGCCATGCGCCCGAGCGGCCTGCCAAGTTTGCCGGCATCGAAGACCTGCCCAAGCGGGTGCAGGTGATGCCCGCCGATGTGGACTTGGTCAAGGCCTACATCGAGCGCCATTGCGCGTGAGCCGGGCGGGGTGACGGCTCAGCCCGGGCAGTCAGGCCGCAGGTGCCAGTAGGCGCTTTGCAGGTCGGGATAGCCCGGGTTTGTGATCAAAATCGCCCCAAGCGCTAGTCTGATATGCGCTGCAAGCTATAAATAGCATAGCTAATCAAGGAGCAGTGGATGAAGGTTGTCGGTTTTGCCGGGTTCTCCGGCAGTGGCAAGACCACGCTGGTCGAGCAGTTGATCCCCGCGCTGCGGCTGCGGGGGCTGCGCGTATCGGTGGTCAAGCATGCCCACCACAGTTTTGATGTGGACCACCCGGGCAAGGACACCTACCGCCACCGTGAGGCGGGGGCTTTCGAAGTGGTCGCCGCATCGGACAAGCGCCTGATGCTGGTGCGCGAGTTCGAGCAGCCCGCCACGCTCAGCGTGCATCACCTGCTGGCCGAGCTTTATCAAGGCGTGGACTGGGTGCTGGTGGAGGGCTTCAAGGACAGCGACCTGCTCAAGATCGAGGTCTGGCGTGCGCCCGAGCCCGGGCAACTGGCCAAACCCGTGCGCTACCCGGAAGATGACTTTGTGGTGGCCGTCGCCACCGATGCGCCCGAGAGCCTGCCGGTGCCCACGCAACTGCCGCTGTTGGACCTCAACGCGCCCGACCAGGTGGTGGACTGGCTCATCCAGTACGAACACCGCTTTGAATACAACTGGGAACTGCACGGGGGGCTGCTGCCATGCGCCCCGCAATGAAGCCCCTCAAGCCGCTGGACGAGGCGCTGGCGGATCTGTTGGCGCAAGCCCAACCGCTGCCTGGCACCGACACGGTCACCACCTTTGACGCCGACGGCCGCGTGCTGGCACAAAGCTGCGTGTCGGCCTTGCAAGTGCCCCCGCAGGACAACAGCTCGATGGACGGCTATGCCGTGCGTTGCGCTGATGTGGCGGCGGCCGGTGTGGTGTTGCCCGTGTCGCAGCGCATTCCTGCGGGCAGTGCGGGCGACCCGCTGCTGCCTGGCACGGCGGCGCGGATCTTCACCGGCGCGCCGGTGCCTGCAGGCGCCGATGCCATCCTGATGCAGGAGGACTGCGAGGCCCTGGCGGCGGCCGAAGGCCTGGGTTCGGTGCGGATCAACGCTGTGCCCCAAGCGCGTCAGTGGATTCGCAGTGCGGGCGAGGACATCACCCGGGGTGCGGTGGTGCTGTCAGCGGGCACGCGTCTCACTCCGGCCGAACTGGGGCTGGCGGCCAGCATTGGCCTGCACCAGCTGCAGGTGGCGCGCCGTCCGCGCGTGGCACTGTTCTCCACGGGCGATGAACTGGTCATGCCCGGCGAGGTGCCGCCCGAGCAGATGCGCCCCGGCGCCATCTACAACAGCAACCGCTTTTTCCTGCGCGCCATGCTGCTGCGCCTGGGCTGCGAGGTCACCGACTTTGGCATCGTGCCCGACCGGCGCGACGCCACCATCGACGCCCTGCGCCAGGCCAGCAGCGCACACGACCTGATCCTGACCAGCGGCGGCGTGAGCGTGGGAGAGGAAGACCACATCAAGCCGGCGGTAGAGACTCTGGGCACGCTGGACCTGTGGCAGATCGCCATGAAGCCCGGCAAGCCGTTTGCCTACGGCCAGATCCCGCGAGAAGGCGGCGCCGCCCACTTCATGGGCCTGCCCGGCAACCCGGTGTCGAGCTTCCTGACCTTTGCGTTGCTGGTGCGGCCCTTCGTGCTGCGGCTGCAGGGTGTGCAGGATGTGGCGCCGCAAGCTGTGGCGGTCCGTGCCGATTTCCATTGGCCCAAGGCCGACAAACGCCGCGAGTTTCTGCGCGTGCGGCGCAACGCGGCGGGCGGGCTGGACCTGTTCAGCAACCAGAGTTCGGGCGTGCTGACCTCGGCGGCCTGGGGTGACGGCGTGGTGGACAACCCGGCGGGCCAGACGATTGCGCCGGGGGACACGGTGCAATTCATCGCGTTTTCGGAGTTGCTGGGATGAAGATCACTGTGCGCTACTTCGCATCGATCCGCGAAGCCATTGGGCAAGGCAGTGAGGCGGTCGAAACCGCCGCCACCACGCTGGGCGCCTTGCGCGACGACCTCATCGCTCGCGGCGGTGCCCACGCCAGCAGTCTGGCGCGGGGCCGCGCCGTGCGCATGGCGCTCAACCAGACCTTGAGCGACGAGTCCGCCACCCTGGCTGATGGGGCCGAGGTGGCGTTTTTCCCCCCGGTTACCGGGGGCTGAGCCCGGGCAGGGCCTGCAGCCGCTGCTCCAGCGCGGCGGAGGCCGCTGTCATCGGTGCGCGCAGTTCATTGCGCATCCAGCCCGCGTGGGCCAGCACGGCCTTCAGCGGCGCCGGGTTGGCTTCTGCAAAGCACGCCTCCACCCAGGGCAACAAGGCTTGCCATACCCTGCGGGCCTCCGGCAGGTCACCCGCGCGCAGCAACTCCATCAAGGCCACAAAACGCGGTGCCTGCCAGTGCGCGCTGGCAGCAATGGCGCCGTGGCCGCCCAGGGCCAGGGTGGTGAACATCTGCGCATCTTCGCCCGCCAGCACGGCCAGGCGCCCGTCCGCGATCAGTGCCTGGGTCTTGGCTGCATTGCCGCCGCAGTCCTTGATGGCGCAGATGCGCGGGTGTTCGGCCAGTGCCAGCAGGGTGTCGGTGGCCAGGGTGGCGCCTGTGCGGTAGGGGATGTCGTAGATGACCAGCGGCGCGGCGCTGGCGTCGGCAAGGGCGCGGAACCACAGCAGCAACCCGTCTTGCGACGGGCGGATGTAGTGCGGTGCCGGTACCAGCAGTCCGGCCAGGGGGTACCGCGCCAGGGCCTGCACCCATTCTTGCGTCTGGCCCAGGTGGTAGCCCGACAGTCCCATCACCACGGGCAGGCCTTGTGAGGCGTCGAGCACCGTCTCCAGCACGGCCAACTGCTCCGCCTTGTCGAGCGCTGCGGCTTCGCCGGTGGACCCGCAGGCCATAAAGCCTGCAATGCCCTGGCCGGCCAGCTTCTTTGTCATACGGGCGAGGGAGGGGTGGTCCACAGCGCCGTCATGGAACGGGGTGACCAGAGGAATCCAGAGACCCTGGAATGGGGTGGAAGAGGCAGAGACTGCAGGCATGCGAAGCGTCCTTTCAAGGTTCGACCAAGGGAAGAACCGTCACAGGTGCGCGAGTCGCCAGGAGCCAAAAAAGGGAGATTTTTGCCAACAGGTTCCGTCGCTCATCCGGGACGGAACCACACAGCTCCGGTCAGATGAGCTGGGGTTTTTTGGTTTTGACCACGCACTGCAATGCCACCGCAGGTGCGGAGGTCATGGCAAAGAGTGCGTACGTGGGCATGGGGCGCAGTATAGCCAAGGCTTTGCAAAGGCCATGGACCCGGACCCATCAGCGGGAGGGCAGTCCCGGTGGCGCGTCATCCACCGGCGTGGGTGGAGGGGCTTGGAGCAACGGGCATTGCCACACCAGCAGCTCGGCCAGCCGGGTGACGATCCACGTTGCCTCGGGCATCGACACGCCAGATTCCGCCGTGCACAGTCCTGCATGGATGCGCTGCAGGATCTCGGTCTCTGACGGCGCCTGCACGTGGTACAGCGTCTGTGCGTGCTCCACCAGGTGGCCCGCCAGGTCTTCGCACAGCTCGTAGCGGGTGCGCACGGCGTCCGCCTTGTCGGTCAGGCGACCCCGTGCGTCGGTGTACACCGCCATGAAGGACGGGGGCACGTGGATCTGGTTGTCGTCGTCCATGGGCTCAGTCGGGGGTAAAAAGCCGCTCGAACTTGGCCTGGTCGGCAGCCAGCTCAAAGGTCACGACCTGGCCCATTTTCATGTCCGACAGGCGGCAGGCGCCGAACAGCGTGGTTTTGCCCGCCAACTCCATCACATCGAGGTCAATGATGGCGTAAGGGTGGGGCACGAAGACCTGGTGATCGAACACATCGCGGACCGCATTGCGCGGGGATGGATAGAGCTTGTAGAGGTCGGTCTCAATCGTTTGTGTGGCCATGGGCGGGGGAGGGCTAGAAGATCGCGCACCCGATCGCATGCGGGTACAGTGCGGGCGAATCGTACAGACAAATGTTTTTACCAAGTTATGGCACGCAACAAAAGTGAATGGCCCGCCAAGGTACTGGCGCTGGTCCGGGGCGGCAACCTGCCTGCCGCCGTCGCACAGATCAAGGTGGCGCCCAGCGTGGGCGACATCACGCGCCTGCAAGCATTGCTGGCCCAGTTGCCCTCGTCGCCCGCACTGGTGCAGCTGAACAAGGTGGTGGAAGAAGAGCGCGCACTGCTGGCTGCACCACGGCTGCATCGCTCGCCTTGATGCGCCTTTCTGGCCGAACTTCCTACGCCCCCCGCTGAGAGCTATTGCCATGAGCCTGCCCCGTGTTTCCATCCAGACCGAGGACTTTGACCTGTCCGTTGAAATCGCCACCCTCCGCCGCGAGAACAAGGGGGTGGGTGCTGTGTGCAGCTTTGTGGGCACCGTGCGTGACCGCAACGATGGCGACCCGGTGTCGTCCATGGAGCTGGAGCACTATCCCGGCATGACCGAAAAATCCATCGAAGCCATGGTGAACGAGGCCTTTCGGCGCTTCGATATTTTTGGTGCCCGCGTGATTCACCGTGTGGGGCTGCTGCAGCCGCTCGACCAGATCGTGCTGGTGGCGGTGACCAGCGCGCACCGGGGGCAGAGTTTTCAGGCCTGCGAGTTTCTGATGGACTACCTCAAGACCCAGGCGCCTTTCTGGAAAAAGGAACAAACCCCCCAGGGCGCCCGCTGGGTGGATGCGCGGGTGAGTGACGACGCTGCGCTCGCGCGCTGGGGCATCACGGCGGCCAACGCCTGAACCAGCAGCGGCCGGTGCGCAGCGCCTGCGCCGTGCCAGGGCGTCTCAGCGATGCGGTGAGCCTGTGTCTTTGTAGGGGGTACGTGGGGTCAGGGTTTGCTGGTGTATCCCAGGCAGGCACCTGCATTGGCGCGACCCTTGCATTCCCGGTACAGCCGGCGGTCACGGTCCGAGCGGCTTTCCTCGGATGAGCTTCGCTCCTGTTTCACCTTGGTGGACTTCTTTTTCTTGCTCGCTTCGCCATGGGCGCCTTGGGTCGCGTTCTTGGTCGTGGCGTGGCTTGCCCCGGAATGCAGCCCGAAGCACAGGGCCAGCATGCACAAAAGCAGGGGAGCGGTCGTCTTGTGCAGTGCCACGTGGGTCGAGGGGTGTGGAGCCGGGGTGGGTGGCATGTTGAATCGTCCGGGAGTGAAGTGTTGAAATTCCGGGGCTTGGCTGATCCACGAGTGATCTTAAGGGTGGCTTGGGCTGGAATGCGCCGGGGTGGCCCTATGTCACCGGCGCCGGAGCTGCGGCGTATCCTCGGCGCTACACAGGCGGTCCAAGGCGGCAACAGGCCTTTGGTTCAGATCGGGTGACACCGGCCTGGGCGTGTGCCGAGAGACCGGCCAGAAGTGAATTCAGGGCCTCGGGTTATAATCCGCGAGTTTTGCATGGTGCAAGACGCACGCCTGCGGCCGTTCCAGCTGCTGGCGCAAGTAAAAACCATGGCTTTCCGCTTGCGGCAGGCCACATTCAAGGAAAAAACATGATTGCATCCTCCATCAAGGCCGAAGTCGTCAAGGCGAACGCCCGTGCTGCCAACGACACTGGTAGCCCGGAAGTGCAAGTGGCTCTGCTGACCGCTCGCATCAACGAACTGACCCCTCACTTCAAGACACACGCCAAGGACCACCATGGTCGCCGTGGCCTGCTGCGCATGGTGAGCCGTCGTCGCAAGCTGCTGGACTACCTGAAGGCCAAGGACGCTGACCGTTACACCGCGCTGATCGCCAAGTTGGGTCTGCGCAAGTAATTTTCATTGCATGCCAAAACGCCTGGGTTAGTCCGCTAGCTCAGGCGTTTTTTACTTCGGAGTCGCAAAACAGAGCGAAGCTGTGTCATTCCAATGAAGTTGTTGCCGCTGCATTGTGTAGCACTTCACTGGAATGGCATCGTGTTCTGAATTGCTCTCCAAGCCAATCTGGTAGGGCACTACCAGCTATTAAAACAGGAGCTGAACATGAGCATTTTCAACAAAGTCACCAAGACCTTCCAATGGGGCGACAAGACCGTCATCATGGAAACGGGCGAGATCGCCCGCCAGGCCTCCGGCGCCGTGCTGGTGAACATTGACGACACCGTGGTGCTGGCCACTGTGGTGGCTTCCAAGTCCGCCAAGCCCGGCCAGGACTTTTTCCCGCTGACGGTGGATTACATCGAGAAGACGTACGCCGCAGGCAAGATCCCCGGCAGCTTTTTCAAGCGCGAAGCCAAGCCCAGCGAACACGAAACCCTGACCAGCCGCCTGATCGACCGTCCGATCCGCCCGCTGTTCCCTGAAGGTTTCTTCAATGAAGTGCATGTGGTGGTCCACACGATCTCGTTGAACCCCGAAGTGGACGCTGACATTGCAGCCCTGATTGCCACCAGCGCAGCCCTGGCCATCTCTGGCATCCCGTTCAACGGCCCCATCGGTGCCGCCCGCGTGGGTTACATCAACGGCGAATACGTGCTGAACCCCGGCCAGACTGCGCGCAAGAACTCGCAGATGGACTTGGTGGTGGCGGGCACTGAAGCTGCTGTGCTGATGGTGGAGTCCGAAGCCCAGCAACTGTCCGAAGAAATCATGCTGGGCGCCGTGGTGTTCGGTCACGAGCAAGGCAACGTGGCCATCAACGCCATCCACGAACTGGTGCGCGACGCGGGCAAGCCCGTGTGGCAATGGGAAGCGCCTGCCAAGGACGAAGCCTTGATCGCCAAAGTGGTGGCTCTGGCTGACGACAAGCTGCGCGCTGCCTACCAGATCCGCAACAAGCAAGCCCGTACCCAAGCCTGCCGTGAAGCCTACGCTGCTGTGATGGCTGGCCTGAAGGCCGATGGCGTGGAGTTCGACTCCGTCAAGGTCGAAGGCATGCTGTTCGACATTGAAGCAGGCATCGTGCGCAGCCAGATCCTGGCGGGCGAACCCCGCATCGACGGCCGCGACACCCGCACCGTGCGCCCCATCGAAATCCGCAACAGCGTGCTGCCCCGTGCCCACGGCTCGGCCCTGTTCACGCGTGGTGAAACCCAGGCGCTGGTGGTGACCACGCTGGGCACCGAGCGCGATGCACAGCGCATCGACGCGCTGGCCGGCGAGTACGAAGACCGCTTCATGATGCACTACAACATGCCTCCCTTCGCCACCGGCGAAGTGGGCCGCATGGGCTCGACCAAGCGCCGCGAAATCGGCCACGGCCGTCTGGCCAAGCGTGCTCTGGTGGCTGTGCTGCCGACCAAGGAAGAATTCCCCTACACCATGCGTGTGGTGTCGGAAATCACCGAGTCCAACGGCTCCTCGTCCATGGCTTCGGTGTGCGGCGGCTGCCTGTCGCTGATGGACGCCGGCGTGCCCATGAAGGCGCACGTGGCGGGTATCGCCATGGGCCTGATCAAGGATGCCAACCGTTTCGCCGTGCTGACCGACATCCTGGGTGACGAAGATCACCTGGGCGATATGGACTTCAAGGTGGCGGGTACCACGGGCGGTATCACGGCCCTGCAGATGGACATCAAGATCCAGGGCATCACCAAGGAAATCATGCAGGTGGCACTGGCCCAGGCCAAGGAAGCGCGCATGCACATCCTGGGCAAGATGCAAGAAGCCATGGGTGAGGCCAAGACCGAAGTGTCAAACTTCGCGCCCAAGCTGTACACCATGAAGATCAACCCCGAGAAGATCCGTGACGTGATCGGCAAGGGCGGCGCCGTGATCCGTGCGCTGACCGAAGAAACCGGCTGCCAGATCAACATCGAGGAAGACGGCACCATCACCATCGCCGCCACCGACGCTGCCAAGGCTGACGAAGCCAAGCGCCGCATCGAGCAGATCACTGCCGAGGTCGAGATCGGCAAGATCTACGAAGGCCCTGTGACCAAGATCCTGGACTTTGGCGCACTGATCAACCTGCTGCCCGGCAAGGACGGTCTGCTGCACATCAGTCAGATCGCCCACGAGCGCGTCGAGAAGGTATCCGACTACCTGACCGAAGGCCAGATCGTGAAGGTCAAGGTCATGGAAACCGACGAAAAGGGCCGCATCAAGCTGTCCATGAAGGTGTTGGCAGATCGTCCCGCTGGCGGCAGCGACCGCCCCGCGCCTGCAGAGCGTGGTGACCGCGAACCCCGCCGCGACCACGGCCGCGATGGCGGCCGTCATCCCGCCGAGCAGCAACAGCAGCAGTCCCTGCCTGCAGATGGTGCCTCTGCCCAGGTGAACGGCTAAATCGCGGATGTGCTATTGATTTGGTAGCTGCCAGGGCATGTAAGTCATGCGCTAGCGGCCCAAATCATTCCAATCCATATCCGGTAAACCCCGTTATGCAAGCTGTCGAGATCACATCCTTTGGTGGGCCTGAGGTGCTGCGTCTGGGTGAGCGTCCTGCTCCCGTGGCGGGGGCGGGTGAGCTGCTGATCCGCGTGGCGGCCAGTGGCATCAACCGCCCCGACGTGTTGCAGCGACTGGGCCACTATGCGCCGCCCCCCGGCACCTCGGACCTTCCGGGGCTGGAGGTCGCGGGGGTGGTCGAGTCGGGCGATGCTTCGGCGATGGCAGAGGCGGGCATTCGTGTGGGTGACCGCGTTTGCGCCTTGGTGGCAGGTGGTGGTTATGCCCAGTGGTGCGTCGCACCGGTGGTGCAGTGCCTGCCGGTGCCTGAGGGCTTCAGTGACGTGGAGGCTGCTTCCCTTCCGGAGACGTTCTTTACGGTGTGGAGCAATGTCTTTGACCGTGCGCGTTTGCAGGCGGGGGAAACCTTGCTGGTGCAGGGCGGCACGAGCGGCATTGGCGTGACCGCCATTCAGCTCGCCTGTGCGTTCGGTGCCACCGTGATCGCCACGGCGGGCAGCGATGACAAGTGTGCGGCTTGCCTTTCACTGGGTGCACACCACGCTATCAACTACAAGTCCCAGGACTTTGTGGCCGAGGCGAAGCGAATCACCGAAGCGCGTGGTGTTGACGTGGTGCTCGATATGGTGGCAGGTGACTATGTTGCCCGCGAAGTCGAATGCCTTGCCGAGGATGGCCGGATCGTCATCATCGCCGTGCAAGGGGGCGTGCAGAGCGGCTTCAATGCGGGACTGGTGCTGCGCAAGCGTCTCACCATCACGGGGTCTACATTGCGTCCGCGTCCCGTGGCGTTCAAGGGTGCAATTGCACGCTCGCTGCGCGAGCATGTCTGGCCCTTGCTGGCAGCGGGCAAGGTCCGTCCGGTCATCCATAGCACGTTTGCCGCGGCGGACGCCGCACAAGCCCATGCGCTGATGGAGTCCAACCAGCACATCGGCAAGATTGTTTTGACGTGGAAATCATGAACAACAAGAAAAAACTCATCGCCGGTAACTGGAAGATGAATGGCGGCCTGGCCGCCAACGAGGCTTTGTTGAAGGCCTTGATTGCGGGCACCGCAGAGGTGGCTTGTGATATCGCTGTCGCAGTGCCTTCGCCCTATCTGGCGCAGGTGCAGGCATTGACAGCCGGCACTGCCATTGCGGTGGCGGCGCAGGATGTGTCTGCGCACGAGTCGGGCGCCTACACCGGTGAAGTATCCGTGGCCATGCTGAAGGATTTTGGTGTGCGTTATGCGCTGGTGGGGCACTCCGAGCGTCGCCAGTACCATGGTGAAACCGATGCAATCGTGGCGGAGAAAGCCCAGCGCGCGCTGGCGGCGGGTGTGACTCCAGTCGTCTGCGTGGGTGAAACTCTGCAAGAGCGTGAAGCGGGCATGACCGAGGCGGTGGTCAAGCGCCAGCTCGCCGCAGTGATCCATCTGAACGGCCATTGCATCAGCGAGATCGTGGTGGCTTACGAACCTGTGTGGGCCATCGGTACGGGTCGCACTGCGTCGCCGGAGCAGGCGCAAGCCGTGCATGCGGTGCTGCGCACCCAGCTGGCGGCTGCGAGCGAGCATGCGGATCGCATCCGCTTGCTGTACGGCGGCAGCATGAACGCAGCCAATGCGGCCCAGCTGCTGGCCCAGCCCGATATCGACGGCGGCCTGGTCGGCGGTGCCTCGTTGAAGGCGCCCGACTTCCTACAAATCATTGCGGCAGCCCGTTGAGGCGGCTGCGAGGCAAACAATTCAATCAGGAGTGAACAGAGAATGAACGTGATCGTGAATGTGATTCTGGCGGTGCAGATGTTGGCGGCCTTGGCCATGATTGGCCTGATCCTGATCCAGCATGGCAAGGGGGCTGACATGGGTGCCGCCTTTGGTAGTGGCAGCTCGGGCAGCCTCTTCGGTGCCAGTGGCAGCGCCAACTTCCTGTCCCGCACGACGGCTGTGCTGGCAGCCGTGTTCTTTGTCTCGACGCTGGCATTGGCCTACTTTGGCAATGCGCGTCCTGCCAGTTCGGGCAGCGTTCTGGAAACGCCTGCGGCTGCCGTGCCCGCCAGCGCACCGGCTTCTGAGGCGCCTGCGGCGCCTGCGACTCCCGCCTCTGGCGCAGCGCAGATCCCGACCAAATAATTGAACTGAATTTCGGCCCTCTGGGCCGAAGCAGGGTTTTTCCGGAGTAGAATTCTGGATTGTCTGGAAAGCCAAAAGCCGCAAGGTTCCTCATGCCATCCAGATGCAAAAATCAGCCGTCGTGGTGAAATTGGTAGACACGCTATCTTGAGGGGGTAGTGGCGAAAGCTGTGCGAGTTCGAGTCTCGCCGACGGCACCAAAACAAAGGCCTGCCTGCATGACCCGGCTTGGGTCCTGACGGGCAAGGCCACAGCGGTGAGCACATCCTCAAGATGAACCTCGATCAGTACCTCCCCGTCCTTTTGTTCATCTTGGTCGGCATCGCCGTAGGCGTTGTCCCCCTTGTACTCGGCTACATACTGGGCCCCAACCGCCCAGATGCCGCAAAGAACTCCCCCTACGAATGTGGCTTTGAAGCCTTCGAGGATGCGCGCATGAAATTCGATGTGCGCTACTACCTCGTGGCCATTCTCTTCATTCTGTTCGACCTGGAAATCGCATTCCTTTTCCCCTGGGCGGTCACGCTGCACGAGGTGGGTGTTGCCGGTTTCGTGGCGGTCGTCATTTTCCTGGCCATTCTGGTCGTGGGCTTTGCCTACGAGTGGAAAAAGGGTGCCCTGGATTGGGAATGAGCGGACTTCAACAAGGACAATGCAATGATTGAAGGCGTGATGAAGGAAGGCTTCATCACCACGAGTTACGACTCCGTGGTGAACTGGGCCAAGACCGGTTCCCTGTGGCCGATGACGTTTGGTCTGGCCTGCTGTGCTGTCGAAATGATGCATGCGGCAGCGGCTCGGTATGACATCGGCCGTTTTGGTGCGGAAGTGTTCCGTGCCAGCCCCCGTCAGTCCGATCTGATGATCGTGGCAGGAACGCTGTGCAACAAGATGGCCCCGGCTTTGCGCAAGGTCTACGACCAGATGTCCGAGCCCCGCTGGGTTCTGTCGATGGGTTCGTGCGCCAATGGGGGTGGCTACTACCACTACAGCTACTCGGTGGTGCGCGGTTGTGACCGCATTGTGCCCGTAGATGTCTACGTGCCCGGCTGCCCTCCGACGGCAGAAGCCCTGATTTACGGGATCATTCAGTTGCAGCAGAAGATCCGCCGCACCAACACCATTGCTCGCGTCTGAAGGGTTGATGATGACAGCTGTTGCCATTCGGCCTGAGAAGCTCAAGGACAATATCGCTGCGGCTCTGGGTGCCAAAGTGCGCCAGATTTCGGTGGCCCTCGACGAGGTGACCGTGGCGGTCGCCGCTGCCGACTATCTGGACGCCATGCGCCTGCTGCGCGACTCCGAAGGTTGCCGTTTTGAGCAACTGATCGATTTGTGTGGTGTGGACTATTCTGCGTATGGGGATGCTGTCCATGAAGGCGCCCGCTACTGTGTGGTGTCGCATCTGTTGTCGGTCAGCCTCAACCAGCGCTTGCGCGTGAAGGTGTTCTGCCAGGACGACGACTTCCCGGTCGTTCCCTCGGTGGCTGAGTTGTGGAACTCCGCCAATTGGTACGAGCGCGAAGCGTTTGACCTGTTTGGCATCGTTTTCGACGGCCATAACGACCTGCGCCGCATTCTCACGGACTACGGCTTTATCGGGCACCCCTTCCGCAAGGATTTCCCGTTGTCGGGTCATGTCGAAATGCGCTACGACGCCGACCAGCGCCGCGTGGTGTACGAACCCGTGTCCATCGAGCCGCGCGAAATCACGCCGCGCATCATCCGCGAAGACAAGTACGGAGGCCTGCACTGAGCCGCCCCGCGTCTCATGTGATCCATCATGGCTGAAATCAAGAACTATTCCCTGAACTTTGGTCCGCAGCACCCTGCGGCGCACGGTGTGTTGCGCCTGGTGCTGGAGCTGGACGGCGAGGTCGTGCAACGCGCTGACCCGCACATCGGTCTGCTGCACCGCGCCACCGAAAAGCTGGCCGAACACAAGACCTACATCCAGTCGCTGCCTTACATGGACCGGCTGGACTACGTGTCGATGATGTGCAACGAGCACGCCTACTGTCTGGCGATTGAAAAATTGCTGGGCCTGGAAGTGCCGGTGCGCGCGCAGTACATCCGCGTGATGTTCTCCGAAATCACGCGCCTGCTGAACCACCTGATGTGGCTCGGTTCGCACGGTAACGACTGCGGCAGCTCCACGATCCTGATTTACACCTTCCGCGAGCGTGAAGACCTGTTCGACATGTACGAAGCGGTTTCTGGTGCGCGCATGCATGCGGCGTATTTCCGTCCCGGCGGCGTATACCGCGATCTGCCCGACAGCATGCCGCAGTACAAGGTCAGCAAGATCAAGAACGCCAAGGCACTGGAGGCTCTGAACCAGAATCGCCAGGGTTCTTTGCTGGACTTCATCGACGATTTCACGCAGCGGTTCCCCGGCTGCGTGGACGAGTACGAAACGCTGCTCACCGACAACCGCATCTGGAAGCAGCGCACCGTAGGCATCGGCGTGGTGCCGCCTGAGCGGGCGTTGAATCTGGGCATGACTGGCCCCATGCTTCGCGGCTCCGGCATTGCCTGGGACCTGCGCAAGACCCAGCCGTACGATGCATACGACCGCGTCGACTTCGACGTGCCAGTGGGCAAGACCGGCGACTGCTACGACCGCTATCTGGTGCGTGTGCAGGAAATGCGCGAGTCCAATCGCATCATCAAGCAATGCGTGGACTGGCTCAAGGCCAACCCCGGCCCGGTGATCACCGACAATCACAAGGTTGCCGCGCCTGCGCGTGAATCCATGAAATCGAACATGGAAGAGCTGATCCACCATTTCAAGCTCTTCACGGAAGGCTTCCACGTCCCCGAAGGCGAGGCCTACGCCGCTGTGGAGCACCCCAAGGGCGAGTTCGGTATCTACCTGGTGAGCGATGGTGCCAACAAGCCTTACCGCCTCAAGATCCGGGCACCGGGTTTTGCGCATCTGGCCACGCTCGACGAAATGGCGCGTGGCCACATGATTGCGGATGCCGTCGCCATCATTGGCACCATGGATATCGTGTTCGGAGAGATTGACCGATGATTACCGAAGCGACCAAGGCGCGGTTTGCGCGCGAAGTGGCCAAGTACCCCGTAGACCAGAAGCAGTCTGCGGTGATGGCGTGCTTGTCCATCGTTCAGCAGGAGCAAGGCTACGTCAGCGCCGAAAGCGAGGCGGTGATCGCTGACTATCTGGGCATGGCACAAATCGCCGTGCACGAAGTCACGACCTTCTACAACATGTACAACCAGCAACCGGTGGGAAAGTACAAGCTCAACGTGTGCACCAATCTGCCTTGCCAGTTGCGCGACGGGCAGAAGGCGCTGCATCACCTGGAAAAGAAGCTGGGTGTGTCGATGGGTGAGACCACGCCTGATGGCCTGTTCACCCTGCAGCAGTGCGAATGCCTGGGTGCTTGCGCCGATGCGCCCGTGATGCTGGTGAACGATCGCACGATGTGCAGCTTCATGGACAACGACAAGCTCGACCAGCTCGTGGACGGCCTGCGCGCCGCGGAGGGCCAGTGATGACCACGGCAGCCCAAATACTCTCCCAGTTCCAGGCCACAGGTGTTCAGACCTGTTTCCATGACCGCCATATCAACCCCCAGATCTATGCGGGACTCAATGGCAGCAACTGGAGCATCAAGGACTACGAAGCGCGTGGCGGCTATCAGGCGCTGCGTCGCATCCTGGGCAAAGACGGTAACGAGGGTCTGACGCAAGATCAGGTCATTGCCACTGTCAAGGAATCCGGTCTGCGTGGCCGCGGCGGCGCGGGCTTCCCTACGGGTCTGAAGTGGAGCTTCATGCCCCGCTCATTCCCTGGCCAGAAGTATCTGGTGTGCAATTCCGACGAGGGCGAGCCTGGTACCTGCAAGGACCGTGACATCCTGCAGTTCAACCCGCACATCGTCATCGAAGGCATGATCATCGCTGCCTATGCGATGGGCATCTCTGTTGGCTACAACTACATCCACGGCGAGATCTTCCAAACCTACGAACGGTTTGAAGCTGCGCTGGAAGAAGCACGGGCAGCGGGTTACCTGGGTGACAACATTCTGGGTAGCAGCTTCAGTTTTCAGTTGCATGCGGCCCATGGTTTTGGCGCCTATATTTGCGGTGAAGAAACGGCATTGCTCGAATCGCTGGAAGGCAAAAAAGGGCAACCCCGTTTCAAGCCGCCGTTTCCCGCCAGCTTTGGCCTGTACGGCAAGCCCACCACGATCAACAACACGGAAACCTTTGCGGCCGTGCCATGGATCATTCGCAACGGCGGAGCGGCTTACCTGGAGTGCGGCAAGCCCAACAACGGCGGCACCAAGATTTTCTCGGTGTCCGGCGACGTTGAAAAGCCCGGTAACTATGAGGTGCCCCTGGGTACCCCGTTTGCCAAGCTGCTGGAACTGGCCGGTGGTGTGCGCAAAGGCCGCCAGCTCAAGGCGGTGATCCCTGGCGGTTCGTCGGCACCTGTCTTGCCAGCATCCATCATCATGGAATGCACGATGGACTATGACTCCATCGCCAAGGCCGGCTCCATGCTGGGCTCGGGTGCCGTGATCGTCATGGACGACTCCCGGAGCATGGTCGAGAGCCTGCTGCGTCTGTCGTATTTCTATTCGCACGAATCCTGCGGCCAATGCACGCCTTGCCGTGAAGGCACGGGCTGGATGTGGCGCGTGATCGATCGCATCCAGCATGGCCAGGGCCGCGAGGGCGACCTGGATCTGCTCAATTCCGTGGCAGACAACATCCAGGGCCGCACCATCTGTGCGCTGGGTGATGCCGCAGCCATGCCTGTGCGCGCCATGATCAAACACTTCCGTCCCGAGTTTGAGGCACTGATCCGGAACAAGGCTCCACAAGCCGCGACTTCCGTCTGATCGCGAGAGAACATATGGTTGAAATTGAACTGGACGGTCAGAAGGTGGAAGTCGCCGAAGGCTGCATGGTGATGCATGCGGCTGAAAAGGCGGGCACTTACATTCCGCATTTCTGCTACCACAAGAAGCTTTCGATCGCCGCCAATTGCCGCATGTGCCTGGTGGACGTGGAAAAAGCGCCCAAGCCCATGCCTGCCTGCGCCACGCCGGTCACGCAGGGCATGATCGTGCGCACCAAGAGCGACAAGGCCATCAAGGCTCAGCAGTCGGTCATGGAGTTTCTGCTGATCAACCACCCCCTGGACTGCCCTATCTGCGACCAGGGTGGCGAGTGCCAGCTGCAGGATTTGGCGGTGGGCTACGGTGGTTCTTCCTCGCGTTACGAGGAAGAAAAGCGTGTGGTGTTCCACAAGGACGTGGGCCCGCTGATCTCCATGGAAGAGATGAGCCGCTGCATCCACTGCACCCGCTGCGTGCGCTTCGGCCAGGAAGTGGCGGGCGTGATGGAGCTGGGCATGATCCATCGTGGCGAACATTCTGAAATCACCACGGTCACCGGCGACACGGTGGACTCCGAGTTGTCGGGCAACATGATCGACATCTGCCCTGTCGGAGCACTGACCAGCAAACCTTTCCGCTACAGCGCCCGCACCTGGGAGCTGTCGCGCCGCCGTTCTGTGAGTCCACATGACTCCACTGGCGCCAACCTGATTGTCCAAGTCAAGAACCACAAGGTCATGCGCGTGGTCCCGTTCGAAAACGAGGCTGTCAACGAATGCTGGATTGCCGACCGTGATCGTTTCTCATACGAAGCGCTCAACGGCGACGACCGCCTGACCCAGCCCATGCTCAAGCAGGGCGGTGTGTGGAAGGAAGTGGACTGGCAGACTGCGTTGGAATACGTGGCCAACGGTCTCAAGAACATCAAGAACGATCACGGCGCCGCCAGCATTGGTGCGCTGGTGAGCCCTCACAGCACGGTGGAAGAGCTGTACCTGGCCAGCGCCCTGGTGCGTGGCCTTGGCAGCGACAACATCGACTATCGCCTGCGCAACGCCGAGTTCGCTGCGCCCGAAGGTATTCGCTGGCTCGGTACGTCCATCGCTTCGTTGTCCACACTGCAGCGCGTGCTGGTGGTGGGCTCCAACCTGCGCAAGGACCATCCGCTGTTTGCGCAGCGCATCCGCCAGGCGGCCCGCCATGGCTGCCAGGTCAATGCCATCGCTTCGGTCACCCATGACTGGGCCATGCCGGTGCAGACATTTGTGGAACAGGGGGCTGGCCAATGGGTAGAGATGCTCGGAGGCATTGCTTCCGCCATCGCCCAGGAAAAGGGTATTGCTGCTCCGCAAGGTGCCAGTGCGGCCAACGAGGCTGCCCAGGCCATCGCCCGCTCGCTGCTGGGCGGCGAGCGCAAGGCTGTGCTGCTGGGCAATGCGGCGGCGCACCATGCGCAAGCCACCCAATTGCTGGCATGGGCCAACTGGATTGCAGAGAACACCGGCGCGACAGTGGGTTACCTGACAGAAGCTGCCAATACCGTGGGCGCGCAGTTTGCGGGCGCTCACGCTGTCAACGGTGGTCTGAATGCGGCTCAAATGCTCTCCGGTGGTTTGAAGGCGGCGGTGCTGCTGAACACTGAGCCCGTTCATGATTCTGCTGCGGGTGCTCAGGCTGCAACTGCCCTTGCTGGTGCAGAAATGGTGGTCACGTTGAGCCCGTTCAAGGCCAACATGGAGTTCAGTGACGTTTTGTTGCCAATTGCTCCGTTCACCGAGACCTCGGGCAGCTTTGTCAACGCCGAAGGGCGCATACAGAGTTTCCATGCCGTGGTGCGCCCGCTGGGCGATACCCGTCCGGCATGGAAGGTTCTGCGCGTGCTGGCCAATCTGCTGGGCGTTCCAGGTTTCGACTTCGAAACCTCCCAGGACGTGCTGGCCCGTGCCACAAATGCCCCTGCCGGTACCGTCACGCAAGTGCCTGCCCTACAGTTGTCGAATGCTGTGAAGGCAGTGCCCGCTGCGACGGCTGCAACTGGTGAACCGGTCGTGGCTTCCATCTATCAACTGGACGGCTTGGTGCGCCGTTCCACGTCGCTGCAGCTGACAGCCGACGCACGCATGGCACGTGAAGGAGTGGCCGCATGATCGACGCGATCTACAACGCGGGCCTGAACCTGCTCTCCTTTGGGTGGTGGACCGGCATAGTCTGGCCAGTGCTCTGGATCCTGATCAAGATCGTCTGCATCCTGGCGCCGCTCATGGGTGCCGTGGCTTACCTCACGTTGTGGGAGCGTAAGCTGCTGGGCTTCATGCAAGTGCGCCATGGCCCCAACCGCGTGGGGCCCATGGGGTTGCTGCAGCCCATCGCCGATGCGCTGAAGCTGCTGACCAAGGAAATCATCCAGCCCACCGCGGCCAGCAAGGGCCTGTTCGTCTTGGGGCCTGTTATGGCCATCATGCCGGCCTTGGCTGCCTGGGTGGCGATTCCCTTCGGTCCCGATGTGGCCCTGGCTAATGTGAATGCCGGCCTGCTGTTGGTGATGGCTATCACGTCCATCGAAGTCTATGGCGTGATCATTGCCGGCTGGGCCTCCAACTCCAAGTACGCCTTCTTGGGTGCACTGCGGGCCTCGGCGCAGATGGTGAGCTACGAGATCGCGATGGGGTTCTGTTTCCTGGTCGTGATCATGGTCTCGGGCAGCATGAACCTGACGGAAATCGTGCTGGGGCAGGGCAGAGGCATGGCTGCAGACAAGGGCCTGACTTTCCTGTCCTGGAATTGGCTGCCCTTGCTGCCGATCTTCCTCGTGTACTTGATCTCTGGCGTGGCAGAAACCAATCGCCACCCCTTTGACGTCGTGGAAGGCGAGGCAGAGATCGTGGCCGGCCACATGGTCGAGTACTCGGGTATGGGTTTCGCGATCTTCTTCCTTGCCGAATACGCCAGCATGTGGCTCGTGTCCATTCTGGCGGCGCTGATGTTCCTGGGTGGCTGGTTGCCTCCGATCGACAGCGCTCTGTTCAACTGGGTGCCGGGCTGGATCTGGCTGGGTCTCAAGACCTTCCTTGTGGTGTCCATGTTCATCTGGATCCGGGCCACCTTCCCACGGTTCCGGTATGACCAGATCATGCGTCTGGGCTGGAAGATTTTCATTCCGGTCACGCTGGTGTACTTGTTGATTGTTGGCGGGTGGTTGCTCTCGCCTTGGAATATCTGGAAATAAGCGGGGACACAAATGACTGCTGTTGCTGCTGCTGCACCTTTTTCGTTCAAGGATTTCTTCAAGAGCTTCATGCTCGTGGAGTTGCTCAAGGGGATGGCCCTGACTGGCCGCTATGCGTTTCGCCGCAAGGTGACCGTGCAGTTCCCTGAAGAGAAGACGCCTTTGTCGCCACGTTTTCGTGGACTGCATGCGCTGCGCCGTTACGACAATGGCGAAGAGCGTTGCATTGCTTGCAAGCTGTGCGAAGCCGTATGCCCAGCGATGGCCATCACCATCGAATCGGATGTGCGTGCTGATGGTTCGCGCCGCACCACGCGCTATGACATCGATCTGACGAAGTGCATTTTCTGCGGCTTCTGCGAAGAGAGCTGCCCGGTCGATTCGATCGTCGAAACACACATCTTTGAGTACCACGGCGAAAAGCGTGGTGACCTGTATTTCACGAAGGACATGCTCTTGGCCGTGGGCGACCGGTACGAAGGTGAAATTGCGGCAGCCAAGGCTGCAGACGCCAAGTACCGCTGAGCGGTGCGGGGTTCAGCCTCTTTGCCAGACTTTCTATAAAGACCCGATTCATGGACGCCAAGACTGGTTTCTTCTATCTCTTCTCGGTGGTGCTGCTGTTCGCGGCCTTCCGGGTGATCACTGCGCGCAACCCCGTGCACGCGGTGCTGTATCTCATCCTTGCGTTTTCGCAGGCGGCGGCTGTCTGGCTGTTGCTCAAGGCCGAGTTCCTGGCGATTGCACTCGTGCTGGTGTACCTGGGCGCGGTCATGGTGCTCTTCTTGTTCGTGGTGATGATGCTGGACATTCACATCGATACCGTGCGCAAGGGGTTCTGGAAACACTTCCCATTGGCGGCTCTCATCGGGGCGGTCATCGCCCTGGAAATGGCGGCGGTGCTGATGGGTGGATTCCGGGGCATGGAAGAGCCCAAGGCGATCGCTGCCGTGGTCGATGCGGCCGGCCATGTCGTCCCTTACTCCAATACCAAGGCGCTGGGCAAGCTGCTGTACACCCAGTATCTGTACCCCGTTGAGATAGCGGCAGTTATTCTGCTGGTGGCCATGGTTGCAGCCATCGCTCTGACCCTGCGTCAGCGCAAGGACAGCAAGGCCATTAATCCATCCACGCAGATTCGTGTGCGTGCGGCTGATCGTCTGGCTGTGGTCAAGGTGGCTGCCACCCAAAAGCCTGCGGCGGAAGAGCCTGCCCAAGCTGCTGCCGAGGAGAAAAAAGCATGACATTGACTCTGGGCCACTTTTTGTCGCTGGGCGCCATGCTGTTTGCGCTCGCTGTGATTGGCATCTTCCTGAATCGCAAGAACCTGATCGTGCTGCTTATGGCGATTGAGCTCATGCTGCTGGCCGTGAACATGAACTTCGTGGCGTTCTCCCACTACCTGGGAGACATGCACGGCCAGGTGTTCGTGTTCTTTATCCTGACCGTGGCAGCCGCCGAATCGGCGATCGGCCTGGCCATCCTGGTGCTGCTGTTCCGCAACAAATCCAGTATCAACGCGGAAGACCTCAACACCCTTAAGGGTTGATGGGTCACGAGTATTCCCAAGGTTCTCAAGAATGAGTCAAACCCTCTCTGCTTCAACGCTCCTGGCTGTGCCTTTGGCACCGCTGGCGGGCGCCGTGCTGGCCGGCATCTTCGGTACGACCTTCGGTGGTAACTGGATCGGTCGTCGTTTGAGCCACACCCTGACCATCCTCGGCGTACTGGTTGCGTTCATCCTGTCGGCCATGACGCTCAAGAGCGTTGCGCTCGACGGTGCCCGCTTCAATGAAACCCTGTACACCTGGATGGTGGTGGGTGGCCTGAAGATGGAAGTGGGCTTCCTGATTGACAGCCTCACCGCAATGATGATGGTGGTCGTGACCTTCGTGTCGTTGATGGTGCACATCTACACCATCGGCTACATGGAAGAGGACGAGGGCTACAACCGCTTTTTTGCTTACATCTCGCTGTTCACGTTCTCCATGCTCATGCTGGTCATGAGCAACAACCTGCTGCAGTTGTTCTTCGGCTGGGAGGCGGTGGGCCTGGTGTCCTATCTGCTGATTGGCTTCTGGTTCAACAAGCCTACTGCCATCTTCGCCAACATGAAGGCGTTTCTGGTCAACCGCGTGGGTGACTTCGGCTTCATTCTGGGCATTGGCCTGATCGCCGCCTACACCGGCACCCTGAACTATGGCGAGATCTTCGCCAAGGCTGGCGATCTGGGCGCGCTGTCTTTCCCCGGCACCAGCTGGATGCTCGTTACCGTGATCTGCATCTGCCTGTTCATCGGTGCGATGGGCAAGTCAGCCCAGTTCCCGCTGCACGTCTGGCTGCCCGATTCGATGGAAGGCCCCACCCCCATTTCGGCACTGATCCACGCCGCCACCATGGTGACGGCCGGTATCTTCATGGTGTCGCGCATGTCACCGCTGTTCGAACTGTCAGACACCGCGCTGAATTTCATCCTGGTGATCGGTGCCATCACGGCATTGTTCATGGGTTTCCTGGGCATCATCCAGAACGACATCAAGCGTGTAGTGGCCTACTCCACCCTGTCCCAGCTGGGTTACATGACGGTGGCCTTGGGCGCTTCGGCCTACTCGGTGGCCGTGTTCCACCTCATGACCCACGCGTTCTTCAAGGCGTTGCTGTTCCTCGGGGCTGGCTCGGTCATCATGGGCATGCACCACAACCAGGACATTCGCTGGATGGGCGGCGTGCGCAAGTACATGCCGATTACCTGGATCACCTCGCTGCTCGGCTCGCTGGCCCTGATCGGGACCCCGCTGTTCTCGGGTTTCTACTCCAAGGACAGCATCATTGAGGCCGTGCACTTCAGCCACCTGCCAGGTGCGGGCTTCGCACACTTCGCTGTGCTGGCAGGCGTGTTCATCACCGCGTTTTACTCGTTCCGGATGTACTTCCTTGTCTTCCATGGCAAGGAACGTTACGACCAGAACCCGGATGCTCACCACGACGATCACCATGCCCATGATGACCACCACGGTCATGATGCCAAGCCGCACGAGTCGCCCTGGGTGGTGACGGTCCCCTTGGTGCTGCTGGCCATCCCGTCGGTGGTGGTGGGCTTCCTGTTCATCCAGCCCATGCTGTTCGGTGATTTCTTCAAGGATGTCATTTTTGTGGATGCGGCCAAGCACCCGTCCATGGCACATATCGCTGAACATTTCCACAGCGCATGGGAGATGGCTCTGCACGGCTTGAAGACGGCCCCGTTCTGGCTTGCTGCGGCGGGTGTGGCTACCTCGTACTACATGTACATGGTCAACCCCGCGGTGCCTGCGGCACTCAAGCGCTTCTTCGAATCGATCAAGGTCTACCAGCTGCTGGAAAACAAATACGGCATGGACTGGATCAACGAGAACATCCTGGCCCGTGGTGCCCGTGCACTGGGCGTGGGTCTCTGGAAGGGCGGAGATCAGGCGGTGATCGATGGCGCTTTGGTCAATGGCTCTTGGAAGTTGGTGCGCTGGGTGGCCGGTGCCGTGCGTTGGGTGCAGTCGGGCTTCATCTACCACTATGCGCTGGTCATGATCCTGGGTGTTTTTGTGCTCATGACGTATTTCGTCTGGCTCAACAAGTAGGAGAAGAATAAAAATGGGTCTGTTGAGTCTTGCAATCTGGACACCGATTGCGTTTGGTGCGCTGTTGCTCGCCATCGGGCGCGACGAACATGCGCGTGCAGTGCGGTGGTTGGCGCTGGTGGGAGCCTTTCTTGGGTTCCTGGTCACGCTGCCTCTGTACGATGGCTTCAAGCTGGGTACGGCAGCCATGCAGTTCGTGGAGAAGGCCGACTGGATCGAGCGCTTCAACATCCACTACCACCTCGGGGTGGACGGCATCTCCTTCTGGTTCGTGCCGCTGACTGCATTCATCACCGTCATCGTGGTGATTGCTTCCTGGGAGTCCATCACCGAGCGCGTGAACCAGTACATGGGCGCCTTCCTGATCCTCTCGGGGCTCATGATCGGTGTCTTCAGTGCACTCGACGGCATCCTGTTCTACGTGTTCTTCGAGGCGACGCTGATCCCGATGTACCTGATCATCGGTATCTGGGGCGGCCCCAACAAGATCTACGCGGCGTTCAAGTTCTTCCTGTACACGCTGCTCGGTTCGCTGCTGATGCTGATCGCGCTGATCTACCTGTACAACCAGTCGGGTGGCAGCTTTGACATTGCAACCTGGCACCAGCTGCCATTGAGCGGCCGTGCGCAGACCCTGTTGTTCTTTGCCTTCTTTGCCGCCTTCGCTGTGAAGGTACCCATGTGGCCAGTCCACACCTGGCTGCCCGACGTGCACGTGGAGGCGCCTACCGGTGGCTCCGCAGTGCTGGCCGCCATCATGCTGAAGCTGGGTGCCTACGGTTTCCTGCGGTTTTCTCTGCCGATCGCTCCTGACGCTGCACGCCAGTGGGCATGGCTGATGATTGCCTTGTCGCTGATCGCCGTGATCTACGTGGGTCTGGTGGCCATGGTCCAGAAGGACATGAAGAAGCTGGTGGCCTACTCGTCGGTGGCGCACATGGGCTTTGTGACACTGGGCTTTTTCATCTTCAATGATCTGGGTGTCTCTGGCGGTATCGTCCAGATGATTGCGCACGGTTTTGTGTCCGGCGCCATGTTCCTGTCCATCGGCGTGCTTTATGACCGCGTTCACTCGCGTGAGATTGCCGCCTATGGTGGCGTGGTGAACACCATGCCCAACTTCACGGCTTTCGCTTTGCTGTTTGCCATGGCCAACTGCGGCCTTCCGGGCACGGCTGGTTTTGTGGGCGAATGGATGGTGATCCTGGGTGCTGTCAAGGCCAATTTCTGGATCGGTCTGGCCGCTGCCACGGCGCTGATTTTTGGTGCTGCCTACACCCTGTGGATGTTCAAGCGTGTGTACCTGGGCCCCGTGGGCAATGACAACGTCAAGGGCTTGACGGACATCGACAGCCGCGAATTCCTGGTGCTGGCTGTTCTGGGCATCGCAGTGCTGGCCATGGGCCTCTACCCCCGTCCGTTCACCGATGTGATGGACACCTCGGTGGCAGAACTGCTCAAGCATGTCGCGCAGACCAAGCTGAACTGAACAGACCAGACTGAACTGAGAGATTCGAGATGATTGACAACATCAGCTGGCTAGCGATTTACCCCGAAATTGTGCTGTTGACCATGGCCTGCGTGATTGCGCTGGTCGATCTGGGTGTTCACAGCCCTCGCCGCACCAGCACTTACGTGCTGACCATGCTCACGCTGGCCGTGGTGGCAGCCCTGCAGGGCATGTATGCCAGCAGCGGCAACACCTTCTATGGTTTTGGCAACATGGTGGTGAGCGACGCCATGGGCAACTGGCTCAAGTGCTTTGCCACCGTGGCCATGATGGTCACCCTGGTGTACGGCCGCCCCTATGCTGCCGACCGCGACATGCTGCGCGGGGGCGAACTGTTCACGCTGTCCATGTTCGCCTTGCTCGGCATGTTCATCATGATCTCGGGCAACAACTTCCTGGTGATCTACCTGGGTCTTGAGCTGCTGACACTGTCGAGCTATGCCCTGGTGGCATTGCGCCGCGACAACGCCACGGCCACGGAAGCGGCCATGAAGTATTTTGTGCTGGGCGCCATGGCCAGTGGCTTTCTGCTCTATGGCTTGTCCATGGTGTACGGTGCCACGGGCTCGCTGGATATCGGCCAGGTGTTCAAGGCCGTCAACTCCGGTCAGATCAAGCACCAGGTGCTGGTGTTCGGCCTGGTGTTTGTGGTGGCCGGTCTGGCTTTCAAGCTGGGCGTGGTGCCTTTCCACATGTGGATTCCCGATGTGTACCAAGGCGCCCCCACGGCCGTGACCCTGATGATTGGCGGCGCGCCCAAGCTGGCTGCCTTTGCCATCGCCATCCGTTTGCTGGTGGACGGCCTGCTGCCCTTGGCCATCGACTGGCAGCAGATGCTGGCTGTGCTGGCGATTGGTTCGTTGCTGGTGGGTAACCTGGCAGCCATTGCGCAGACCAACCTCAAGCGCATGCTGGCGTACTCCACCATCTCCCAGATGGGTTTTGTGCTGCTGGGCCTGATGTCTGGGGTCATCAACGGCAATGTGGACGCCACTGCGGTGGAGAACGCCTACAGCGCCTCGATGTTCTACGTCATCACCTACGTGCTGACCACGCTCGCAGCGTTTGGTGTCATCCTGCTGCTGGCCCGTGAAGGTTTCGAGAGCGAAGAAATCTCCGATTTCGCAGGCCTCAACCAGCGCAGCCCCCTGTACGCTGGTGTGATGGCAGTCTGCCTCTTCTCCATGGCAGGTATTCCTCCCCTGGTTGGCTTCTACGCCAAGTTGGCGGTTCTGCAGGCCCTGGTGGCCTCGGGCCAGACAATTTACATGGCGATGGCCGTGTTCGCCGTGATCATGTCGCTGATCGGAGCCTTCTACTACCTGCGTGTGGTGAAGGTGATGTATTTCGATGCACCGCTCACAGCGACCAATGTGTCTGCCCCGGTGGATGTGCGCGTGGTGCTGACCATCAATGGCGCTCTGGTGCTGGTGTTGGGCTTGCTGCCAGGTGGTTTGATGGCCCTGTGCGCAGACGCCGTGGTGCGCGCACTGGCGACCTGATCGGGAGAGCAGGCGCTCGCACCGTGCGGGCAACTGTTCATCCGTCGAATTTCTCTCCTCGATCAGTTTCCCTGTGTCACTTACCGGATCGGTTTGGCTCGTGATTGTGGCAGCGTTGATCGCTGCCAATCTCCCATTCATCAACCAGCGGTGGTTGGTAGTGGGGCCTGCAGCGGCTCACGGCAAGCCCTTGGTCGGACGGTTGGCTGAACTGATCCTGTTGTATTTTTTGGTGGGCGGTCTGGCCTTGCTGCTGGAGCGGCGTGCAGGCCAGATTGCACCGCAGGGATGGGAGTTCTACGCCATCACCGGCACCATGTTTTTGACGCTGGCCTTTCCAGGCTTCGTCTACCGGTATCTGCTGCGTCGCCACGGGTGATGGCCTTGGCTGGATCGTGTTGAAGCGTAGGGGCTTCCGCGACCTATGCTCTACCGGTTTCGCTGTTTGGGCGAAGCACTCTTGCATGTAACCCTGCACCTTGGTGTGCCCGGTTTCCTCGATCTCTTGATGGTGCGGACCGGCGTACGATGCATCTTATGAAGGTACTGGATCTCCAATGTCAGCACGGCCATGTCTTTGAAGGCTGGTTTGGTTCTGAAGATGACTTTCAGAGCCAGAAGCAGCGCGGCCTGGTGCAGTGCCCTTTGTGCGCAGACATCCACATCGACAAGCGTCTTAGCGCGCCGCGCCTGAATCTGGGTGCCCGCGAGCCCGCTGCGACTCCAGTGGCATCGTCCGTTTCACACGCTGCTTCCGATACACCGGTCGAGGCATCGACGCTCCCACCCGCGCTTCAGGCTGCCTGGCTGCAACTGGCCCGCAAAGTCATTGCGAATACGGAGGATGTAGGCGCCCGTTTTGCCGACGAAGCCCGGCGCATGCACCACGGCGAGATCCAGGAGCGTGCCATCCGTGGCCAGGCCACCGCGCAGGAGGCATTGCAGCTCCTGGATGAGGGCATTGCCGTCATGCCTTTGCCCCTGCCAGCGGCAGCCAAGGAAACCTTGCAGTAGCCCCTGCGACGGTGTTCTGGGGGCAGACCCTGCGATGGGCGCCGCGATCAACTGGTGAACTGCAGCGCCGCGAGGCGTGCATACACCCCACCTCGCGCCATCAGCGCGCTGTGGGTGCCTTGCTCCACGATCTGACCGTGGTCCAGCACCACGATGCGGTCGGCATTTTGCACGGTGGCCAGGCGATGGGCGATCACCAGAGTGGTTCTTCTGCCCGTGTGGCGCTGCATGGCGGTGTCCAGCGCTGCCTGTACCATGCGCTCGCTTTCCGCGTCCAGCGCGCTGGTGGCTTCGTCCAGCAGCAGCAACAGCGGGTTTTTGAGCATGGCGCGGGCGATGGCGATGCGCTGGCGCTGGCCGCCCGAGAGACGTACCCCCCGCTCGCCCAGAAACGTGTGGTAGCCCTCGGGCAGGGCCATGATGAAGTCATGCGCAAAGGCCGCCTTGGTGGCTGCCATGACCTCTTCGTCCGAAGCATCCGGACGGCCATAGCGGATGTTGTCCATGGCCGAGGCAGAGAAGATCACGGCATCCTGGGGTACAGTGCCCGTATGGGCGCGCAGCGTGTCCAGCGTCAAGTCCCGGATGTCTACGCCATTCAGCAAGATGCGTCCGGCCGGTGCGTTTTGTCTGCCGGTCTGCCCGCCTCCATCCACGTCGTAAAAGCGCTGCAGCAACTGAAACACCGTGGTTTTGCCCGCGCCGCTGGCGCCCACCAGTGCCACCGTCTCGCCGGGCGCCAGGTGCAGCGAGAAGTTTTGCAGCGCTGGCTGGTCCGGGCGCGATGGGTAGTGAAACTGCACGTTGTCAAACTGCACTTCCAGCCCCTGATCCGAAGTGGGCAGCCGTTGGGGTGTTGCGGGGTTCGACACGGGGGACTGGCTGGACAGCAGCTCCATCAGCCGCTCGGTGGCGCCCGCCGCACGCAGCAGGTCCCCGTAGACCTCGCCTAGCACGGCCACGGCGCTGGCCAGCAGAATGACATACACCACGGTCTGGCCCAGGTGGCCCGCGCTCATCTGTCCGGCCAGTACGGCCTCTGTGCCCCGGTACAGCCCCCACAGAAGCAGCGCTGCGTTCGCAATGATGATGAAGGCCACGAGCAAGGCGCGTGCCTTGGTGCGCTTGACGGCCGTGCGAAACGCGTCTTCGGTGGCTCGCGCAAACCGCGTGGCCTCGCGGGGCTCGGCGGTATAGCTCTGCACCACCGGGATGGCGTTCAGCACTTCGGCTGCGATGGCACTGGAGTCCGCCACGCGGTCCTGGCTGTCGCGTGACAGCCGGCGTACCTTGCGCCCAATCCACATGGTGGGCAGCACGACCAGCACCACGGCCAGCAACACCACCGACATCACATAGGGATTCGTCCACACTAGCATGACGAGGGCTCCCAGGCCCAGCACGGCGTTGCGCAGCCCCATGGACAGCGACGAGCCGACCACGGTCTGTACCAGCGTGGTGTCTGACGTCAGCCGCGACAGCACCTCGCCGGTCTGGGTGGTCTCAAAGAACTGGGGGCTTTGCTGCAGCACATGGCTGTAGACGGCGTTGCGCAGGTCGGCGGTGACGCGCTCGCCCAGCCAGCTCACCATGTAAAAGCGTGCGGCTGAAAACCCACCCAGCGCCATAGCCACGGCAAACAGCTCTTCAAAATGCCCACGAAGGGCCATGGCCTGCGCTCCCCGGTCACCCGTCGCAGAAACCAGGCCCCCATCGATGAGATTGCGCAACGCCATGGGAAACGCCAGGGTGGCCAATGCCGCCAGCACCAGGAATACCAGCGACAGTGCAATGCGCGCTCGATACGGGCGCAAAAAGGGCAGCAGTCCTGTGAGCGAGCGGGGGGCGCCACGGGCGGGCGTGGAGGAGGGGAGGGAGGGCATCGCGGCAGTGTAGGCGGCGCAGCCGGGCGCTACAGAAAGAGGAGGCACAGCCCCCTTTTGACTGTAGGTGGTGCCCACGGCGGTAAATGCCAAGGCCTGTCAGCAAAAAGTCAGTGAGGGGCGCGGCGCTGCGCCACCACCAGTTGCCAGCTTCTGAACCTGCTGCGGCGCCAGATTGAGCACTGGCGCGCTGCCCACGCCCGCACATCCCGGGCGCTGTGCGTCCTCAGGGCGGGTACGTAGGCATTTATACATAGGCATTAGTCCCAGTATCTACCGCAGGGTAGGGAGACATACGATGCGTTGCGATCCAACCTCCCCGGAGACCTTGTTGCAAGGCTCCTCATTTCAGCACCTTACGGAGCGGCCAAGGCGCAATGAGCGACGTCATTCTTGAAACCAACAGCCTGACCAAAGAGTTCAAGGGCTTCACCGCTGTCAGTGAAGTGAACCTGGCCGTTCGGCGCGGGTCCATCCACGCGCTGATCGGCCCCAACGGTGCAGGCAAGACCACGTGCTTCAACCTGCTCACCAAGTTTCTGGAGCCGACTTCGGGTGTCATCCGCTTCAACGGGCATGACATCACGCGGGAGCAGCCCGCGCAGATCGCACGCCGCGGTGTGATCCGTTCGTTCCAGATTTCGGCGGTGTTCCCGCATCTCACACTCATCGAGAACGTGCGCCTGGGCCTGCAGCGCAAGTTGGGCACGTCGTTCCACTTCTGGCGCAGCGAGCGCACCCTGCGGCAGCTGGACGACCGCGCCATGCAACTGTTGACCGAGGTGGGGCTGGAAGACCTGGCCGATGAGGTGACCGTGAACCTGCCCTACGGCCGCAAGCGCGCGCTGGAGATCGCCACCACGCTGTCGATGGAGCCCGAGCTGATGCTGCTGGACGAGCCCACCCAGGGCATGGGCCACGAAGACGTGGACCGCGTCACGCAGCTCATCAAGAAGGTTTCTGCCGGCCGCACCATCCTGATGGTGGAGCACAACATGAAGGTGGTCTCCACCATCGCAGACCGCATCACGGTGCTGCAGCGCGGCGCCGTGCTGGCCGAAGGGCCCTACGCAGAAGTCTCCAACAACCCCCAAGTCATGGAAGCCTACATGGGCACGACCGACGGCCAACTGCAGGGAGCGCACTGATGGCCGGCGTTCCCGCACTCGAAATCAAGAACCTCGAAGCCTGGTACGGCGAGTCGCATGTGCTGCATGGCGTGGACATCGTCGTCCAGCCGGGCGAGGTGGTCACGCTGCTGGGCCGCAACGGCGCAGGCCGCACCACCACCATGCGCGCCATCATGGGCCTGACCGGCGCACGCAAGGGCTCGGTCAAGATCAACGGCGTGGAAACCGTGAACATGCCTACGCACCGCATTGCACACCTGGGCGTGGGCTACTGCCCCGAAGAGCGTGGCATCTTCTCCAGCCTGTCGTGCGAAGAAAACCTGCTGCTGCCCCCCGCGCTCAAGACCAAGACCCCGGGCATGTCGGTGCAAGAGATCTACGCCATGTTCCCCAACCTGGCCGAGCGCAAGAACAGCCAGGGCACGCGCCTCTCGGGGGGCGAGCAGCAGATGCTGGCCGTGGCCCGCATCCTGCGCACTGGCGCCAATCTGCTGCTGCTCGATGAAATCTCCGAAGGCCTGGCGCCCGTCATCGTGCAGGCCCTGGCCCGCATGATCACCATGCTGCGCCAGAAGGGCTACACCGTGGTCATGGTCGAGCAGAACTTCCGCTTTGCCGCGCCCCTGGCCGACCGCTTTTACGTCATGGAGCACGGCCGCATCGTGGAGAAGTTCGGCGCCGCCGAGCTGGAGGCCAAGATGCCCGTGCTCAACGAACTGCTGGGCGTCTGAGCCACGCCCACATCCTTTCCCCACCGTTTTCTTCCACCACACCAACAGGAGACAAATCCATGAAGAAACAACTCAAAGTGCTGGCACTGATGCTGGGTGTTGCAGGTCTGGCCACGTCGGCCGCGCACGCGCAGGACAAGGTCAAGATCGGTTTCATCACCGACATGTCCAGCCTGTATGCAGACGTGGAAGGCAAGAACGGCGCAGTCGCCATCCAGATGGCGATTGATGACTTTGGCGGCAAGGTGCTGGGCATGCCCATCGAGCTGATGAGCGCCGACCACCAGAACAAGGCCGACATCGCAGCTTCCAAGGCCCGCGAGTGGATCGACACCCAAGGCCTGACCATGGTGTTCGGTGGCACCAACTCCGGCACCGCACTGGCCATTGCCAAGGTGGCCGCAGAGAAGAAGCGCGTCTACATCAACAACGGCGCTGCCAGCTCCGCGCTGACCAACGACCAGTGCACGCCGTACACCGTGCACTACGCGTATGACACCGTGGCACTGGCCAAGGGCACCGGCTCGGCCATTGTGGATGGCGGTGGCAAGAGCTGGTACTTCCTGACGGCAGACTACGCCTTCGGCCATGCTCTCGAAGCCGACACCACCGCCGTGGTCAAGGCCAAGGGCGGCAACGTGGTGGGTGCTGTGCGCCACCCGCTGAACGCGTCGGACTTTTCCTCCTTCCTGCTGCAGGCACAGAACTCCAAGGCGCAAATCCTGGGCCTGGCCAATGCAGGTGGCGACACCATCAACTCCATCAAGGCTGCCAAGGAGTTCGGCATCGGCAAAAGCATGAAGCTCGCCGGCCTGCTGATCTTCATCTCCGATGTGCACAGCCTGGGCCTGCGCAACACCGAAGGCCTGCAGTTCACCACCAGCTGGTACTGGGACCTGAACGACGAGACCCGCAAGTTCTCGGCCCGCTTCTTCGAGAAGACCAAGCGCATGCCGACCGAAATCCAGGCGGCTGACTACTCGGCCACCATGAACTACCTCAAGGCCGTGGAAGCCGCCAAGTCGGTGGACGCCGACAAGGTCATGACCACATGGCGCGGTATGAAGATGAACGACTTCTTCGGCTCGGGCCAGCTGCGCGCCGACGGCCGTTATGTGCACGATATGTACCTGATGGAAGTGAAGAAGCCTGCAGAGTCCACCAAGCCCTGGGACTACTACAAGCTGATCAAGAAGCTGCCTGGTGACTCCGTGTTCACCACCAAGGCCGAGAGCAAGTGCCCGCTCTGGAAGTAAACCCCTGAGAGGGCTCACGCTGGCCTGGCTGTCCCTGCGGGGCGCCGGGCCCGGTGTGGTCCTCTGACCTGAACTCTCTCCACCTGCTGCTGCCTCCCATGGAAATCTTTGGTGTCTCATTGCCCGGCCTGTTGAGCCAGCTCCTTCTGGGGCTGGTCAACGGATCGTTCTACGCAATCCTCAGCCTGGGGCTGGCTGTGATCTTTGGCCTGCTCAACGTCATCAACTTTGCGCACGGCGCACTGTTCATGACCGGGGCGTTGCTGACCTGGATGGCCATGAATTACTTCGGCATCAACTACTGGTTGATGCTGGTGCTGGCACCGCTGGTGGTGGGCCTGTTCGGTGTGCTGATCGAGCGCCTGCTGCTGCGCTGGATCTACAAGCTCGACCATCTGTACGGCCTGCTGCTCACGCTGGGCCTGACCCTGCTGATCGAAGGCGTGTTCCGCTCCATCTATGGCGTGTCGGGCCTGGGCTACGACACCCCCGAGCTGCTGGAAGGCGCGACCAACCTTGGCTTCATGATCATGCCCAACTACCGTGCGTGGGTGGTGGTGGCCTCGGTGGTGGTGTGTATCGGCACCTGGTACGTGATCGAAAAAACCAAGCTCGGCGCCTACCTGCGCGCCGGTACTGAAAACCCGCGCCTGGTGGAGGCCTTCGGCATCAACGTGCCGGTGATGGTGACACTCACCTACGCCTTCGGCGCTGCGCTGGCCGCCTTCGCGGGTGTGCTGGCTGCTCCCGTGTACCAGGTCACGCCGCTCATGGGGCAGAACCTCATCATCGTGGTGTTTGCCGTGGTGGTGATTGGCGGCATGGGGTCCATCATGGGCTCCATCCTCACCGGGCTGGGCCTGGGGGTCATCGAAGGCTTCACCAAGGTGTTCTACCCCGAGGCGTCTTCCACCGTGGTGTTCGTCATCATGGTCATCGTTCTTCTCATTCGCCCCGCCGGCCTGTTCGGCAAAGAAAAATAAGGGGCTGCCAGCATGAATTCCAAGAACACTGCCACCATTGGTTACGGCCTGCTGTTGCTGGCCCTTATTGCCGCGCCTTTTCTCGGTGCGTATCCGGTCTTTGTGATGAAGCTCATGTGCTTTGCACTGTTTGCTTCTGCGTTCAACCTGCTGCTTGGTTACACCGGCCTGCTGTCTTTCGGCCATGCGGCCTTCCTGGGTGGCGCGGCCTACGTGGCCGGCCACGCCATCAAGGTGTGGGGCCTGACGCCTGAAGTGGGCCTGCTGCTGGGCACCGCCGGGGGCGCGCTGCTGGGCTTGCTGTTTGGCTGGCTGGCCATTCGCCGCCAGGGCATCTACTTCTCCATGATCACGCTGGCGCTGGCGCAGATGCTGTTCTTCGCCTGCCTGCAAGCTCCCTTCACGGGCGGTGAGGACGGCCTGCAAGGCGTGCCGCGCGGCAAGCTCTTTGGCGTGATCGACCTCGGGAGTGACTTGGTCATGTACTACGTGGCGCTGGTCATCGTGGTCGCTGCGTTCCTGCTGATCGTGCGCACCATCCACTCGCCGTTTGGCCAGGTGCTCAAGGGCATCAAGGAGAACGAGCCCCGCGCCATTTCACTGGGCTACGACACGCACCGCTTCAAGCTGCTCGCTTTTGTGCTGTCGGCTGCCCTTGCGGGTCTCGCCGGCGCGCTCAAAACGCTGGTGCTGGGCTTTGCAACGCTGTCGGACGTGCACTGGACGGCCTCGGGCCAGGTCATCTTGATGACGCTGGTGGGTGGCCTGGGCACGCTGTCGGGCCCGCTCATCGGCTCGGCTGTGGTCGTGCTGCTGGAGAACAAGATTGGCGAGTTTGGCAACCTGCTGGCCGCACTGACCAGCGTGGAATGGTTCAAGACCCTGGGCGAATCCGTCACCATGGTCACAGGCCTGATCTTCGTGATCTGCGTGCTGGCCTTCCGCCGCGGCATCATGGGCGAGATCATCGCCTGGTTGGCACAACGCCGCGCAGGCAACTCTGCCAAGCATTGAAGAAGTGACACCGCCCGATCTGGCGGTATCTTTCTGACATCAAGCCGCTGCAGCCTTCACAGGCGCAGCGGCTTTGCATATCCCGTCATCTCCAGGTAACCCCGGCCCACGGGCTGGCCTGTGGCACCCATCAGGTCCGACAGCCCTTCCCAGTAGATCGCACCCGTCGATCCGCTGCTGTCCAGCTCCTGGCTGTCCAGCAGCGCATTCACGGCAAAAGTACCTGCGGGCGTTTGCACCTGCCATTGCACCGGGTAGCGCGCGCCACTGCGCGGGCTGGTCCACCACCGCAGGGGCGTGAACGCCACAGACTGCGCCCCAAACACCTGCACCGGCTGTCCTGGCGCTCGCCAAGATCCCCCCGCCCACAACGCAGTGCCATCAGCCCGCCGCAGGCGGAAGGCGGTGAGCGCACTGCCATCATGCAGGTTCATGCCAATCCAGTCCCACCCCTGGGCGTCAGGGTGCAGCAGTGCCTCGCTCCACTCGTGGTCCATCCAGGCGCGGCCCGTGTCGGGCGTCACCGCCATGCGCTTGTTGCCCACCTGCAAGGTGCCGCTGACGGCGAGCTGGGGCTGGCTGTAGTAGTAGCTGGCCTGCTCGGCGTCCGGCCCCTTGCGGGACAGCCCTTGCTGCCCCTGAAGCAGCAGGGGCTGGGTGCTGTCAAACGCCAGGTCCAGCCCAAACTCGCTGCCCATAATGCGGGTGGTGTAACGGCTGGCTGCAAAGTCTGGCTTGCCGCGCGCTGTGTCGCTGCGTTCCAGCGTCCAGTCCTGCAGGCGGATGCGGGTGTCGGCCTCACTGGCCTGCGCAACCCCAAAACCAGCACGCGCAATCCGCTGGTCATGCACCAGCCGCTGGCCGCGCACATCAGTGATGGCGGCGTGCGCAAACAGCAGGTGTTTGGCCGCAAAGGCCGACTGCAGCTGCTGCGTGCCATCCACCCGCGAGCGGAAGAACGTGATCTGAAAACCCCAGGGCTGCCCTTGCGCCTGCACATGGCCGGTGATGTACCACCACTCGGTGCGCAGCTCCGGGTGGCTGCCGTGGTCACGCGGAAAGACCAGCGTGCGTGCCGGCAAGGCATGCGCGGCAGGGGGCAGCCACCCAGCAGCCCCCACGGCCGCCAGGCCCCAGGGCATCTGCTGGGCCAGCCATTGCCGGCGCGTGACCATGGGGCCGGGGGCAAGCGGCAAAGAACCTGGGGGCAATGCTTGGGAGGGCATGGTGCAGTGCGTGGCTGGCATCAGCCGATCAGGCCATCCACCTTCTGCTGCGCAGCCGAGCAATCGCCAAACGTGCGGTCCACCCATGCCGTGTCGAAGTACGTGGGCAGATACCGTTCGCCCGCATCACACAGCAAGGACAGGATGGAGCCGCGCTCGCCCCGCTCGCGCATCTCGCTGGCCAGCGTGAGCATGGCCACAAAGTTGGTGCCCGTGGACGGGCCTACGCGCCGCCCCAGCAACTGCGACAGCGCGCGCATAGCGGCAATGGATTCGCAGTCCGCCACATCCACCATACGGTCCACCAGCGTGCGGATGAAGCTCGGCTCCACACGCGGGCGGCCAATGCCTTCAATGCGCGATCCTGGCGCCGTCAGCTGCGCATCACCCGTACGGTGGTAGGCGCTGAATACCGACCCTGCCGGGTCTGCCACACACACCTGCGTGGCATGGCGCTGGTAGCGCACATAGCGGCCAATGGTCGCACTGGTGCCACCCGTGCCCGCGCCCACCACAATCCAGCGCGGCACTGGGTGCGGCTCGCGCGCCATCTGCGTGAACATGCTCTCGGCAATGTTGTTGTTGCCCCGCCAGTCGGTCGCGCGCTCGGCATACGTAAACTGATCCATGTAGTGGCCGCCCGTCTCTTCGGCAATCGCACGGGCCGCGTCGTACACCGCGCCCGCGCTGTCCACAAAATGGCAACGCCCGCCATGAAATTCGATCTGCGCAATCTTCTCGGGCGACGTGCTGCGCGGCATCACCGCCACAAACGGCAGCCCCAGCAGCCGCGCAAAGTAGGCCTCGCTCACCGCCGTGGAGCCGCTGGACGACTCGACGATGGTCGAGCCTTCATGCACCCAGCCATTGCACAGCGCATACAAAAACAGCGACCGCGCCAGCCGGTGCTTCAGGCTGCCGGTGGGGTGGGTGGATTCGTCCTTGAGGTACAGGTCAATGCCATGCGCGGCAAAGGCGGGCAGGCGCAGCGGGATCAGGTGGGTGTCGGCACTGCGCTGGTAGTCGGCTTCGATGCGGGCGATGGCTTCGTGGAGCCAGGGGGCGCTGGTGGAGAGTGAAGGGGGCTGAGTCTGCATGCATGCATTGTCGCAGTCCATATGCCTTGTGCCCGCAGCGGTACTACTCCAAAACTCTGATGCATTGCCCTTGCGCAATCGCCACAAGGCGTGGCACGCCTTGGCGCTATTTCGGTAGTGACTCAACCCACCAAGTCAGCTCTCCGGTGGGGGAGTTGAGAGCCAATTTCCCCTCACGCTTCACAAAGGTAGAGCAGCGATCATCAAAGCGTTGCTTGTTCCACCGAACACAATAGCCTGCATCGCCGTCCCTCCGCCAAGTACCCACATCGTTGTAGCCCTGTCGGGCCACCACCGAGCCGTCTGCCTTGAGGTGTACCTCAATCACAGTGCCATTCTTGGCGTGAGTCGCCTTGAAGGGGCTGACCACGATCTGGTCGAACTCTTCTTTGGTGATGGCGCCATCCATCGCGTGAGCAGAAAGTGCGGCCAGCATGGTGACGCAGAGCAGTCTTTGACGAAGGTTCATTGGAAACTCCTGTGTTGATAGCGTCGGAGGACGATAAAGGCAAAACTTCGAGCCGGTCAATGCTGACCAGCCCTAGTGAAATCGGTCAACGGCCTCGCAGCTCAAGCTGCTCATGGCTTTCCGATGGGATGACTCACCAATCCTCCTTCACCGCCATCACCGCTTCCTTCCCCGCCGCCGCCCGTCCCGCCAGCCACGCGGTCACCGTGCCTGACACCACCACTGCAGCACACAGCGCAAGCAACCTTCCCCCCGGCACCGCCAGATCCATCGTCCAGTAAAAACTCTGCGGATTGACCACGTGCACTAGCACCACCGACACGGCCAGCCCCAGCAGCACGCCCGCCGCCGCACCCACGGCCGTCCACGCAGCGCCTTCGCTAGCCACCACGGTCAGGATCTGCCGACGTGTGAGGCCCAGGTGGGCAAGCAGGCCAAACTCCTTGCGCCGCGCCAGCACCTGGGCGCTGAAGCTGGCGGCCACGCCGAACAGGCCGATGCCGATGGCGACGGCCTGCAGCCAGTAGGTGACGGCGAAGCTGCGGTCGAAGATGCGCAGCGAGCGCTCGCGGATGGTGGCGGCGGAGCTGAACTCCACCAGGGCCTCGCCGCTGTCGCCCGTTGCGGCACCCGCCCCAGTGGTGGGTTGGCGACCCGCTTGGGTTGCAGCGAGCGCGCGGATGGACGCCTGCAGGGCCGACACATCGGTGCCTTCGCTGGGCCACAGGGCCAGGTCGCTGGTGCGGGCGTCGCCGGTCAGGCGCAGCCACACGGCGCGGTCCATCACCACGGCGCCGGTTTGCCGGGCGTAGTCCCGCCAGATGCCTGCTATGTAAAAGATAGCTGTTGGCGCATGATTCTCTAGAGCTTGGGCGTTAAATGCCTTGGAAAGTGCAGGCCACTCCATGCCGGGGCGCAGGCCGTACAGGTCCACCACGGCCTCGCTGATGTACACGCCGGTGCGGCCAGGGGGCACGGGCAGGGCTTCGCCCACCAGGGGCAGGGTCTGCGCTGGCTCATCGCCCAAGGGGCGGCTTAGCACCGTGAGCGAGGGCAGGGTGGGGGACAGTTGCAGCGGGCTGGCGCGCAGCGGCTGCACGCGGTCTAGGCCCGGTAACTGGGCCACCGCTTCTGCAAAGCCTGCGGGCAACAAAGCGGCCTCACCGCCGCCCGTGCCACCCCCACCGATGGCCGAGCGCGCGTACAGCGGCGACGGCAGCACCGCGTCCAGCCACTGCGTGACCGAGCCGCGAAAGCTGGACACCATCACCGTCAGCGCCACGGCCAGGCTCAGCGACGCCACCACGCCGCCCACCGCGATGGCCGCGCTGCCGCGCATGCGCCGCGCGCGCTCCAGCGCCAGCAGTGGCAGCGCATGGCGTGCGGCCAGAGGCTGCAGCCACGCCAGCAACCGCGCCATGCCCCAGGGCAGCAGGGCAATGCCCCCCACCAACAGCAGCGCAATGGCCACGTACGCGGCCAGTGGAATGCCAAATACGGGTGGAGCGCTAGTGAGCAGTGCCCCGGCAGCTATCAAAAAGATACCAACGGTACCTTTGTCCGCCTGGCTGGCTGCGGCACCAAGGCCCTTCAGGGTCTGGGCGGGGGGCAAGGTCTGCGCGGCGCGGGCGGGCCACCAGCCACCCGCCAAGGCGGCCGCCACGCCGAGTGCGCCGTACACCAACGCGGCGGGGGCGCTCCATTGCAGCGCAGGCCGCACGCCCGCAAAGTAGCCGCCGCCCAGGTCGCCGCCCAGCAGTTGCAACGCCGTGGCTGCCAGCGCGGTGCCCAGGGCAATGCCCAGCACGCTGCCCAGCAGGCCCAAGGCTGCCGACTCCGCCAGCACCAGCGCCAGCCGCTGGCGCGGTGTGGTGCCCAGCACGGCGAGCAACGCAAACTGCGGCCCGCGCTGCGCCACGCTGAGGGCCAGCACCGAGAACACCAAAAACGCCCCGGTGAACAGTGCCACCAGCGCCAGCACCGTCAGGTTGACCCGGTAGGCGCGCGACAGGTTGCTGATGCGCTGGGTGGCATCGCCGGGCTGCGCCAGCACCAGGTTGGCAGGCCAGCCAGGCTGCGCGCGCAGTGTGGTCTCCCACGCAGTGCGGTCGGTGCCGGGCTGCAGTTGCAGGTCGATGCGGGTGAGTGCGCCTGCGCGGCCAAACAGGTCTTGCGCAGCGCCAATGTCCATCACAGCCAGCGGCGCGCCGCCGGCGGTCACGGTGCCTGCCACCTGCACCGTGAGCGCCTGTTGCAAACCCACCTGCAGCGTGAGGCGGGGCAGGGGCGACGCTGGTGCTGGAGCGGCGGCAGAAAGCCCCAGTGCCTGCAGCGCCGCCGTGTTGAGGAACACCGTGGCGGGTGCGAAGAGGGCAAACCGGTCGGCGCTGTCCCAGGGGCGTGGCACCAGCGCCGGGGCCATGGTGGGCAGTAGCAGTGCATCGGCGCCCAGCACACGGATGGGCGTGCGAAGGGACTGGTCTTTGGCGCCCGCTGTTGTAGCTGCCTGCGCTACGGCCGACAGCTCCAGCAGCGGGCTGGCGCGGGCCACTTGCGGGTCGGTGGCCAGGCGTTCGTACAGCGCCTCGGGCAGGCCGCCTTGCATGGCGCGCAGCTCCAGGTCGGGCTGACCGTTGACGGCGCGCACGGCCTGCGAGAACTCGTCCAGCGCCGACGCATTGATCACATGCACGGCAAACGCCAGCGCCACACCGAGCATCACAGCCGCCACCGCTGCGGCGCTACGCCAGGGGTGGTGGCGAAGGTCTTGCCAGGAGAAGGTGCGGAGCAGGGCGAGCATGGGCTGCATTGTGGCCGCAGGTGTTGGTAGCCTGGGCTTTTGATACACATCAACCTTGCATTTCAACCCCCTTGAAGACGCGATTCGGCAGGCCTATCTTGGAGTTAGGGCCAGCCCTCCTGCGCAGGCTCAGTTGTCCGTTTCAACCCCTTTTCAGGAGCCAAAACCATGAACTCTCTTGTGACCCGCGGCAGTCTGTTTGACGACTTCTTCAAGGACATTGCCCCCGGCTTTTACGTGCGCCCGCTGCATGGCGACAACCTGCCTTCGCCCAGCCAGATCAAGGTGGATGTGAAGGAAACCGAAGGCGGCTACACGGTGCAGGCCGAAGTGCCCGGCGTGGCCAAGGAGGACATCCACGTGTCCCTTGAAGGCAATGTGGTGAACTTGCGTGCCGAGGTGCGCCAGCACGATGAAAAGCGCGAAGGCGAAAAGGTGCTGCGCAGCGAGCGCTACTTTGGCGCCGTGGCCCGCAGCTTCCAGCTGCCGGCCGATGTGGACGCCGCGCAGGCCAAGGCCAAGTATGACAACGGCGTGCTGACGTTGACCCTGCCCAAGAAGGTGAACAAGGCGGCGCAGCGGCTGAACATCGAGTGAGCGCAGCTCACACAACCCTTCTGGCGTTGTTGCTGCGTCTTGTCGTACTGAACGTACTGCCTGCGACGCAGCGCCTAGCCAGAACCGCTGCGCTGGGTTGTGCGATCCGCTCCACGCGTCCGCAGCCGCTTTGGCTGCGATGGGCGCTACCTAGGCCGCGATACCGCCGGCCGTGAGCCGCAGCACCCGGTCGGCCCGCGCTGCGGCGGCGTCGGAATGGGTGACCAGCACCAGCGATGCGCCGTGCTCGCGCGTCTGGGCCAGCAGCAGGTCCATCACGCGCGTGGCGGTGGTGGGGTCGAGGTTGCCGGTGGGCTCGTCGGCCAGCAGCAGGGCGGGGCGGTGCACCAGCGCGCGGGCAATGGCCACACGCTGCAGCTGCCCGCCGCTGAGCTGTTGCGGCAGCCGTGCACCCAGCCCTTCCAGGCCCACGGCGGCCAGCATGTGGTGCACGCGGGCCGCATCACTTTGGCCCAGCAGCATCAGCGGCAGGGCCACGTTCTGTGCCACGTCCAGGTGCGGCAACACGTGGAAGGCCTGGAACACAAAGCCCACCTGCGCGCGGCGCCACAGAGCGCGGGCGGTGTCGTCCAGCTGGCCCAGGTCGGTGGTGCCGTGGGTGATGCTGCCGGTGTCCCAGGTATCGAGGCCCGCCAGGCAGTTGAGCAGCGTGGACTTGCCCACACCCGAATCACCCACGATGGCCACAAACTCGCCCGGTGCCACGGCGAACTGCACGTTGGCAAACACCGGCGTGCTGCCGTAGTGCTTGCCCAGGTTCTGCACACGCAGCAGCGTCATGGCGTGCGCTGCTCCAGGCGCTGCAGCACGGCCTGCACCAGGTGGGCCACGGCATGGGGCTGGTCGCAGGCGATGGCGTGGCGCTGCGGCATGCTGCGCAGCCAGGTGATCTGGCGCTTGGCCAGCTGGCGCGTGGCGGCAATGCCGCGCTCGCGCAGGAAGGCGGTGTTCAATGGCGTGCCTGCGGGGCGGCTGGCCTGGAAGTCGAGTTCTTCCCACACCTGCCGGTAGCCCACGCAGCGCATGGAGGGCAGGTCGGGATGCAGGTCGCCGCGTGCGCGCAGGGCCGTTACCTCGTCAATGAAGCCACCGGCCAGCATGGCGTCAAAGCGCTGGGCAATGCGCTCGTGCAACCAGGCCCGGTTGTCGGGTTCCAGGGAAAAGAGTGCGCTGGCGCCGGTGTTGTTTGTGTTGTTTGCTACCTTTTTGATAGTGTGAAAGCTCGACAGCGGCTGGCCTGAGACATGCCACACCTCCAGCGCGCGCTGGATGCGCTGGCTGTCGCCGGGGGCCAGGCGTGCGGCCGTTACCGGGTCTACACGCGCCAGCTCGGCGTGCAGGGCGGGCCAGCCTTGCTCGGCCGCCTGGGCTTCGATCTTGGCGCGCACCTCGGGGTCGGCGGCAGGCATGTCGTCGATGCCATCAAACAGCGCCTTGAAGTACAGCATGGTGCCGCCCACCAGCAGCGGCAGTGCGCCGCGCGCGCGGATCTCGGCGATGAGCCGGGTGGCGTCTTGCACAAACTCGGCGGCGCTGTAGGCCTGCAGCGGGTCGCGGATGTCGATGAGGTGGTGGGGCACGGCGGCGCGCTCGTCGGGCGTGGGTTTGGCGGTGCCGATGTCCATGCCCCGGTACACCAGGGCCGAGTCCACGCTGATGATCTCGACCGGCCGGCCCTGCTTGCCCAGCACGGCAGCCAGCGCCAGCGCACCGGCCGTCTTGCCCGATGCAGTGGGGCCCGCCAGGGCGATGGTGGGGAGGGTGTCAGGCGTGCTCACGGGGCGCTCCAAACTTCTGCACCAGGGTCCACGAGATCACGGCCAGTGCCACCGACCAGAACCAGATGCCATTGACCAGCGGCCACACCGTGCCATCGAGCCGCATCCCCAGCCAGCCGCCAATGGCAAACGCCGCCAGCATCATCATGAAACCGTTCAGTGCCGATGCCACGCCAGCCGCCTTGGGGAAGGGCCCCACCGCGCCGCTTTGCCCGCAGGGCTGGTGGATGCCATGCCCCACCATGAACAGGTAAAACGGCAGCGTCAGCGCCCAGGGCTGGTGCCAACCCATCCAGGCCACCAGCGCCATCAGCGTGCCGCCCCCGGCGCTCAACGCCCCGGCAATGGCGACCGTGCGCTGCAAGCCAAAGCGCGCCAGCAGCGCGCGGCACACAAAGGTGCCCCCAAAGTAGGCCACGCACGCAGAGGCCATGACCCAGCCGTACATGGTGCGCGTGAGGCCGAGCACATCGATGTAAACGAACGAGGACGACGCCAGAAACGTGAACAGGCCGCCGTAGGTGGCCGTGGTCTGCAGCGAAAACGCCCAGAAGGTGGGGTTGCGCAGCACATGCAGCCAGGTGCCCACCAGTGCGCGGGGCTGCAGGGCCTGCGGGTTGCGGTGGGCCAGGGTCTCGGGCAAGCGCAAGGCCACCAGCGCCAGTGTGACCACGGCGTACACCGTTAGCGCCAGCAACGCAGCGCGCCAGCCCAGCCATTCGCTCAGCAGGCCTCCCATGGGGGCGCAGATGCAGGCCACGATGCCCAGCCCCGTGAGCGCTTTTGACATGGCGCGCGCGCCCTCCAGCGGGGTGTACAGGTCGCGCACGATGGCGCGCGCGCACATCACCACGGCACCCATGGCTGCCCCCTGAGCGATGCGCCACAGAATCAGCAGACCCATGGTGGGCGCAAAGGCGCTGCCCAGCGAGGCCACGGTGTAGATGGTCAGGCCCGCCAGCAGGATAGGGCGGCGGCCGAAGCGGTCAGACAGCGGGCCCCACACCATTTGCGAGCAACCGAACGCCAGCAACAGCCCGCTGAGCGTGAGCTGCGCGGCCGCCATGGGGGCGCCCAGGCTGCGGGTGAGCGCGGGCAGGGCGGGCAGATACAGGTCGGTGGTGACGGGCTGGATGGAAAGCAGCAGGGCCAGCACCAGAATGGCCAGGCCGGGATGGATCGAGACAGGGGCGGCCGCAGACGCTGCGGTGGCGGAGGGGGCAGACATATCTGTCTGAGCGTACCAGAAGGGGTGGGCGCGCCACTGGCAGGTTGATTGTCGTGGGCCCGTGAGAACTTGCGCAGATTTGTGTATGACAAAGGTCGCACCGGTGACATCCTGGCGAGTGCGGGGCGAAGCACCATGGCGGCGCGGTGGCTGGCGGACCGACTGGCCCTGGACTCTGTTCTGAGGGGTGCCGCGCCAAGATGCCGCACAAACCAACATAACGAGGAGACAAGACATGCACAAGATCCAAAGCGCCTCCTTGGCGTACCCCCATTCCTCCATGCGTTCTGCGTCGCCCCGGCGTTCTGGCACAGCCGCTGCAACGCTGTGGCAAACCGCCTGCGCCGTGGCGGTGTTGGGTGTGGCCTTGTCGGCCCCAGCCCAGGCGCAGGCCCCGGCATTGCCTGCGCCCGAGACCGTGACGCTGGACAAGCTGGGCTACATGAGCACCTTCCCGCCTGAGGGGGCGCAGCGGGTGGACCTGAGCAACTCGTACAAATACCCGCAACTGCGCTGGGCCGTGCAGCACCTGCGCGAGCTGCAGCCCACGCGCAACATCCGCCGGGGCAGTGCTGCGCCCTCGGCCCTGCTGGCCGACCCGCGACCACTGGGCGCTGTGGCATTCGATGACGACAAGGGCCAGCCCATCACGGTGGACCAATGGTTCACCCGCACCTACACCGATGCCCTGGTGGTGATGCACAAGGGCCGCGTGGTGTACGAGCGCTACGACAACCAGATGAAGCCCTACACGCCGCATCTGCTGTTCTCGGTCACCAAGTCGTTCACCGGGCTCATGGCGGCGCAGCTGGCGCACGAGGGCAAGATCGACCCCGAGGCGCTGGTGACCAAATACGTGCCGGAACTGGCCGAATCGGCCTGGGGCGACATGAAGGTGCGCGATGTGATGGACATGACGGGCGCCGTGCGCTTCCGCGAGGTCTACACCGACCCGACGACCGAGATCTTTGGCTACAGCTGGTCCAGCGGTCTGCTGCCCCGTCCGCCGGGCTACCAGGGGCCAACCAATGTGTACGACTTCCTCAAGACGCTCAAGAAGGAAGGCGAACATGGCGCCGGTTTTGTGTACCGCACCGTGCATTCGGAGGTGCTGGGCTGGATCGTGTCGCGCGCCACGGGCAAACACTGGGCGGAGCTGATGAGCGACAACATCTGGCAAAAGCTGGGCACTGAAGAGGACGCCCATGTGATGGTGGACAGCGTGGGCACGCCGCTGCAGGGCGCAGGCCTCAACGCCACGGCGCGCGATCTGGCGCGGTTTGGCGAGATGCTGCGTCTGGGCGGCAGCTTCAACGGCCAGAAGATTTTTGACAAGGCCGTGATCGACGACACCGCCAAGGGCGGCGACCGCGAGAAGTTCAAGATGGGTGGCATGGCCTTTCGGCCCGGCTACAGCTACCGCAACCAGTGGTGGGTGCTGCACAACGCCGATGGTGCCTACGAGGCTGCGGGCATCCACGGCCAGTTCATCCATGTGAACCCTGCCGCCGAGATGGTGGTGGTCAAGCTGTCGTCCCACCCCGTGGCTGGGGCCGGCTTTACCCACCCGCTCACCCTTAAGGCCTGGGCGGCGCTGGCGCAGGCGGTGCGCCGTTGACGATACGCCTACTTCAGGTGGAACAGCGAGGCCACGGCCTCGCGGTACTGCCGTTGTCCCACAGAGTTGGTGTTGTGGTGTGAGCCGCCTTCCACCAGCACAAACTGCTTGGGCTCCCGTGCTGCCTCGTACAGCTGGCGGCCCAGTGCGGGGCGGATCAGGCTGTCGTCGCTGCCATGCACCACCAGCAGCGGCGAGCCGATGTCGGCCACCTTGCGGATGGACTCAAACCGCTGGGTGATGAGGGGCGACACGGGCAGCCAGCCCCACTTGAAGGTGCTGACCACGTCGGGGATGCTGGTGAAAGTGCCTTCGACGATGGTGCCCTTTTCATCCGGCACCTGGCGTGCCAGGTCGATGGCGATGGCGCCGCCCAGCGAGTGGCCGAAGATGTAGCGTGGCTTGTCCGGGTGCTGCTCGGCCAGCCAGTTCCAGGCGGCGCGGGCGTCCTCGGCGGCAGTGGCTTCGGACGGCAGGCCTGCGCTGCTGCGCCCAAAGCCCCGGTAGTCGATGGCCAGCACCGAAAAGCCCAGCTCCTGCATGCGCCGGATGCGGCCCGACGAACCTGCCACGTTCCAGCGCGCGCCGTGCAGATACAGCAGCACGGGTGCGCTGGCCTTCGTGTGGGGCAACCACAGCCCGTGCAGGCGCTCGGCCTTGCCGCTGGCGTCGGAGGTGAATTCGATCCACACGTCCTGCATGCCTTCGGTGGACGGCGCGCCGCCCCAGCTGCGGTCGCTGGGCTGGAAGATCCATTCGCGCTGTTTGGCGTCGAGGGTGGCGCAACCCACGCTCACGGCCACTGCCAGCGCCAGGGATGCAAGGAGAGGGATTCGTTTCATCGTCCGACAGATTCTGGTTCCGATGCAAAAGTTCGGTGAGGACGAATGGTATTGGGAAGCGCCTGTGACTCAGGAGCAGGCTCCGCGCACGCTGCGCTGGTCGGTCACGCCCTCCAGCACCTTGAGCAACCCGTACTGCAGCAGCCGCAGCATGCCCTGCGCGGTGGCGGCCTCAAACAGCTGGTCCACTGGCGCACGGGTCTGGATCAGCTTCTTGATGCCCGGCGAGGCGGCCATGAGTTCGTAGATGCCCACACGGCCTTTGTAGCCCGTGTGGTCGCAATGGCTGCACCCTTGGGCACGGTACAGCACCCAATCCGATGCCCCTGCGGGGACAAAGCGGCTGCGCCAGGGCGCCAGCAGGCTCTCGGGCGCCAGGCCGGTGCCAGCCGCGTAGTCCGTGGCGATCTGCCGCAGCTCGTCGGCGTCCGGGTTGTAGGGCTGCTTGCAGTCGGGACACAGGCGGCGCGCCAGGCGCTGGCTCAGCACCCCCACCAGCGCGTCGGCAAAGTTGAAGGGATCCAGCCCCATGTCCAGCATGCGGATCACGCTCTCGGGCGCGCTGTTGGTGTGCAGGGTGGACATCACCATGTGGCCGGTCAGCGAGGCCTCGATGCGATGTGGGCGGTTTCGCTGTCGCGCATTTCGCCCACCATGATCACGTCCGGGTCGGCCCGCAAAAAGGCGCGCATGGCGGTGGCAAACGTGAGCCCGATGCGCGGGTGCATCTGGATCTGGCGCAGGCCATGGTGCGTGATCTCGATGGGGTCTTCGGCCGTCCAGATCTTGGTGTCAGGGTGGTTCACCTCGGCCAGCAGCGAGTGCAGGGTGGTGGTCTTGCCCGACCCCGTGGGCCCACACACCAGGATCAGGCCGTAGCTGCGGTGCACCATCTGCTGCAGTTGTTCGACCAGGGCGCCATCCATGCCCAGCTTGGCCAGCGGGATGGGTTTGGACGATGCCAGGAGCCGCATCACGATGTCTTCGAGCCCGTTGGTGGTTGGCAGCACGGCCACGCGCAGCTCCAGCTTGGTGTGGCCAAAGCGCGAGAAGTCGATCTTTCCGTCCTGCGGCAGCCGGTGCTCGGAGATGTCCAGGTTGGCCATGATCTTGATGCGCGACAGCAGCGCCGCGCGCAGCACGAACGGGATGCGCATGTATTCGGTCAAATCGCCGTCCACGCGCAGCCGGATCAGCGTGGGCTGCTCCTCGGGGTAGGCCTCGATGTGGATGTCCGACGCGCCCCGTGCCTGGGCGTCCAGGATGGTCTTGTTGACCAGCCGCACCACCAGGCTGTCGTTGTCGGACACCTGCCGCTGCAGGTCTGGGTGGCCCGGCGATGTGTCGCTGGCCGTGAGCCGCTGGGACAGTTGCCGCAGCTCTTCTTCAATCGACAGATCGGTGCGGTCCATGCCCACCTTGGAGTATTCCACCGTGATGCGCGCCGCCAGTTCGTCCGGGTTGGCAATGACGGGCACCACCTGCTTCTGGGCCGAGAACCGCAGCTCGTCCAGGTAGTCGGCATCCACCGGGCTTTCCACCGCCACCACCAGGCTCTTGTCGCTGACCAGCAGGGGCAGCACCTGGTGCTCTACCGCGTATTCCTTGGGCACCAGGCGCAGCACCTCGGGCTGCACCACAAAGCCGTCCAGCGCCACCATCGGAATGCTGAACTGCTGCGCCACCACCTCGGTCAGCTGGGCCCGGCTCAGCGCGCCCATCTCCACCAGGATGTTGCCCAGCAGGTGCTTGTTGCCCCGCTGCATCAGCGTCAGGGCATCCCGCATCTGGTCGTTGCTGACCAGTCCCTGGTTGATGAGGAGGTCGCCCAGCCGCACGGGCACAAAACTGCCGATCTGGGTGATCTGGCCGGCCAGCTGCGCCGGGCTGCGGATGGGTTCGCCGTTGGCCGAGGGGCCTTGCCGCCGCCGCTCCTGCTCGGTCAGGGCCAGTTGCACCGTGTCGGCGCTGACCAGGTTCGACTGGATCAGGTGCTGGCCCAGCAGGCCGCCCACCTGGTAGCTGCGCAGTGCCGTGGTGGGGATGAATATCCGCACGCAGTGCACCGCATCGGTGGTCAGATAGAAGAACAGGCCCTGGCGGGTTTTGACAAAGCCCTTGGTCTCGCCGCGCAGGTTTTCATCGTCGATGAATTGCACGGTGAAGGGGCGCGATGTGGTGTTGACTTCGTATCCCCCGGCGGCTTGGTAACGCGCCGTCAGGTCGGTATCGGCCGCCAGCGGAATGGGTGGCATCAGCTGGATGCTCTTGATGGCCGCAAACGGCAGTGTCACCGCCGCCGTGCCCTCTGGCGGCATCAGCACGGCGCGTTGTGCCTGCGGGTCAAACTGCTCCAGCACGCCGTGGCGGGTGTCCCCGCCCGTTGTGAAGACGATGGCGTCTGCCGGTGTGACGACATCTGCCGGCCGCGCGTCGCGAAAGAACGGCGGAAACGGCCAATGCTGCATGCGCGCGCTGCCTGTCACGACAGCCGCGAGGCCGACTGCATGGGCGAGGAGGTGTCGATGGAAAGGTCCCCCGCATCCTGCGTGGTCACGCCCGCCGCCAGGCGCACGCGCAGCGCCAGGTCGGTGCGCGAGTCGGCGTTGTGTAGCGCCTCGTCCAGCGAGATGCGGCCGTCGGTGTAGAGCTGGTACAGCGCCTGGTCAAAGGTGCACATGCCGATCTCGGTGCTGTGGCCCATGGCCTCCTTGATGCCGGAGAACTCGCCCTTGGCGATCAGGTCCGCGATGTAGGGCGAGTTGAGCATCACCTCCACCGCAGGCACCAGCTTTTCGTGCAGGCCGGGGATCAGGCGCTGCGAGATCACGCCAGCCAGGTTCAGGCTCAGGTCCATCAGCAGCTGGTGGTGCGCATCCTCGGGGAAGAAGTTGATGACCCGCTCCATGGCCTGGTTGGCATTGTTGGCGTGCAGCGTGGACAGGCACAGGTGGCCCGTCTCGGCATAGGCAATGGCCTGCTTCATGGTGTTGCGGTCGCGGATCTCGCCGATCATGATCACGTCGGGTGCCTCGCGCAGCGCGTTCTTCAGGGCTTCTTCGTACGACTGCGTGTCGATGCCCACCTCGCGCTGGTCCACCACCGAGCGCTTGTGCGCGTGCAAGAACTCCAGCGGGTCTTCGATGGTGAGGATGTGGCCCGTGACGTTCTCGTTGCGGTAGTTGATCATCGACGCCAGCGTGGTCGATTTGCCCGAGCCGGTGGCGCCGGTCACCAGCACCAGGCCACGCTTGCGCAGCACCAGCTTTTCCAGCACCGGGGGCAGGCCCAGTGCGGCCAGTGGCGGGATCTTGTTCTTGATGTAGCGCACCACCATGCCGGTTTCGCCGCGCTGCACAAAAACGTTTACCCGGAAGCGCCCCAGGTTCTCGGCCGAGATCGACAGGTTCATCTCCTGCTTGGCCTCGAACTCGCCGATCTGCTTTTCGTTCATGACCGAGTAGGCCAGTTGCTTGACCTGGCCGGGCAGCAAGGCGGGCATCTTCAACGGGTGGGTGACCCCTTCGATCTTGAGATTGACCGGCGCGCCGACACTGAAAAAGAGGTCCGAGCCTCCCTTTTCGACCATGACGTTCAAGAAGCTGAAGATTTCCATGCCGGACTCCCCAAAGTGTGCGTATTTGTTTCCAGGTGCAGCATAGCCTGCACTGCGCCGCGCGCCAAAAACAAAGGGGCCGAAGCCCCAGTGATTTGCTTTGCGAACAGGCTCTAAGGCCCTGCTGGGGCCTACACCACGCCTTGCGCCAGCATGGCGTCGGCCACCTTCACAAAGCCGGCGATGTTGGCACCGTCGATGTAGCTCACGCTGCCGTCGGCACGCTTGCCATATTGCAGGCAGGCCGCGTGGATGCCCTGCATGATCTGCAGCAGGCGGGCGTCCACCTCTTCGCGCGGCCAGGATAGGCGGGCCGAGTTCTGGCTCATCTCCAGGCCCGATGTGGCTACGCCACCCGCATTGCTGGCCTTGCCGGGGGCGTAGAGCACGCCAGCGGCCTCAAACGCCTTGGCGGCTTCGATGGTCGAGGGCATGTTGGCGCCCTCGGCCACGCAGACCACACCGTTCTGGATGAGCGTTTTCGCGTCGTTCTCGTCCAGCTCGTTTTGCGTGGCGCATGGCAGGGCCACGTCCACCTTCACGTGCCAGGGGCGGACACCGGCCTCGAACTTCACGCCCGTGCGTGCGGCGTAATCGCTCACGCGGCCGTACAGGTGGTTCTTGACGTCCATGAGGATGGCGAGCTTTTCAGGCGTAAAGCCCTCTTCATCAACGATGGTGCCGCTGGAGTCCGACACCGTGATGACCTTGGCACCCAGTTGCATGGCCTTCTCAACGGCGTATTGCGCTACGTTGCCCGAGCCCGACACCGACACGCGCAGGCCGTCGAACGAGCGGCCCCGGGTCTTGAGCATCTCTTGCGCGAAGTACACGGTGCCATAGCCCGTGGCTTCAGGGCGGATCAGCGAGCCGCCGAACGACAGGCCCTTGCCGGTGAACACGCTGGCCGCGTTGTTGGCCAGCTTTTTGTACATGCCCGCCATGAAACCCACCTCACGGCCGCCCACGCCGATGTCGCCGGCGGGCACATCGGTGTCCGGACCCACGTGGCGGTACAGCTCGGTCACAAAGGCCTGGCAAAAGCGCATGACTTCGGCAGGGCTCTTGCCCTTGGGGTCGAAGTCGGAGCCGCCCTTGCCGCCGCCCATGGGCAGCGTCGTCAGTGCGTTCTTGAAAGTCTGCTCAAAAGCCAGGAACTTGAGCACCGACAGGTTGACGGACGGGTGAAAGCGCAGCCCGCCCTTGTAGGGGCCGATGGCCATGCTGTGCTGGATGCGGTAGCCGCGGTTGACCTGCACGGCGCCATGGTCGTCCACCCAGGACACGCGGAACATCACGACGCGCTCGGGCTCCACCAGCCGCTCCAGCAGGCCGTGCTCGGCATAGCGGGGGTGCTGCGCGATGAACGGCCACAGGCTTTCCATCACTTCGGTGACAGCTTGCAGGAATTCCGGCTGGCCGGGATTGCGGAGCGCCACGTGGGAAAGGAAGCTCTCGGCGGTCGCGTGTTTCATGGTTCAAAGGGCTTTCAGCAGTAAAGGGTCAACAAATCGAAGGCAGTCATGCACCGGTTTGGCGCACCGCAGCATCGAATTATGTCCAAAAGTTATACGTTCATGCCGATGTCTATGCACAATGGTGGGGAATGTGGCCGGGATATTTGCCACATATTGGTGCGTTTGGCGGGTGGTTCGGCCGTCATCCGTTGGTCAAGCCAACGTCATGGCCTTGTCACATGCCGACGCCACAGTTCGGCGGTTCTACCAACAACATAGCGAGGAGAAGAGCATGCACATCCCTGGTGTGAAATGGGGCGCGCTGGCCATGGTGGCCACGCTGGCAGCCTGCGGCGGCAGCGACAACTATCCGTACCCCACCCTGAACGGCGACAAGCCCCTGGTCATCGGCCACCGGGGCACGGCGGGCTACCGGCCCGACCACACGCTGGAAGGCTACAAGCTGGCCATCGACATGGGCGCCGACTTCATCGAGCCCGATCTGGTGGCCACCAAGGATGGTGTGCTGGTCGCCCGCCACGAGCCCAACATCACCGGCACCACCGATGTCTCCACCCGCCCCGAATTCGCCAGCCGCAAGACCAAGAAAGTGGTGGACGGCGTAGAGGAAGAAGGCTGGTTTGTCACCGACTTCACCCTGGCCGAACTCAAGACCCTGCGCGCCATCCAGCCCCTGTCCGACCGCGACCAGTCGTACAACGGCAAGTTCCAGATCCCCACCTTTGAGGAAGTGCTGGACCTGGCCAAGACCGAAGGCGCCAAGGCGGGTCGCACCGTGGGCGTGTACCCCGAGACCAAGCACCCCACCTACCACGTCAAGCAAGGCCTGCCGTTGGAAGACCGCCTGCTGGCCATCCTGGCCAAGTACGGCTACACCTCCAAGAGCTCACCCGTCATCATCCAGTCGTTCGAAGTCTCCAACCTCAAGTACCTGCGCACCAAGACCCAGGTGCGCCTGGTGCAGCTGGTGGACGCAGACGATGTGAACCCCGATGGCACCATGTCGCTGGTGGCCCCGTACGACAAGCCCTATGACTTTGCCGTGGCCGGTGACTCGCGTACCTTCGCCAGCCTGCTAACCCCCGCGGGCCTCAAGGAAGTCAAGACCTATGCCGACGGCATTGGCCCCTGGAAGCCCTACCTGATCCCCTCCAAGCAAGTGGATGCCAACAAGGACGGCAAGCCCGACGACCTGAATGGCGACGGCAAGATCGACGAACGCGACCGCGTGATGATTGCGCCCACCGACGTGGTGAAGAACGCACACGCTGAAGGCCTGTTCGTGCACGCCTACACCTTCCGCAACGAAGCCAAGCGCCTGGCCTCGGACTTCAAGGGCGACCCCAAGGCCGAATACAAGCTGTTCTACAACCTGGGTGTGGACGGCGTGTTCAGCGACTTTGCCGACACGGCCAAGGCAGCGCGGGACAACTGAAAGAGGCCACTGCACGCTACTGAGTAGCGTTCTGCGCACCCGTCAAAAAGCCCGCTTCGGCGGGCTTTTTTCATGCGGCGGTGTGGTGCGGGGTCAGAACCCCAGCGCAAACCCCACGCTGAGCACGGTGCGCCCCTGCTGGCGGCCAATGGTGGCGTCGAGCTGCCTGCCGGGCGCCCACTCCCACCGGGCGCCGGTCTGAAACGTGGGGGCGCTGTGCTGGGTGCCAAAGGCTTCCAGGTGCGGCGTGATGGCGCCCCAGGTGCGCTCCACCGAGGCGCCCCAGGTGGCGCGCCAGGACTGGCCGCGCTCGCGCTGGCTGCCCAGGTTGGCATTGACCACGCCCCAGGTCGCGGCGCAGGTGCCGATGAGATTGAGTGCGACCACGCTGCCTGCGCTCTGCCCGGCACCTTGGCGCCGGTGCACGACGCCGGCGCTGCTGCCTGCATTGCAGCCTTGTTCTTGCGCGGGGCTCCACAGCCACTTGGCCTGCACGCCTTGCAGGGTATGGCGCTCGTTGCGGTCACGTGCCAACACGGCGCCCAGCTCTAGTCCAGCAATGGGGGTGAACGCAGGGGCCATGGACACCGTGCCGGGCTGGCCGCGCTGGCCCTCCCACCACACTTCGACGTGGCCCTGGCCCACCTCGTCCACGCCCGCATCGTCCACGGACAGGGGGCGCCCGGCGTGGGCGGGCCAGGCCAGGCACAGGGCAGTGGTGGCCGCCAGCAGGTTGAGGGCGGGTGTAGGGGCGGGGCTGCAACGATAGGTCATGGAGGGCGATGGCAATGGCTGGAGGAGGGGGCTCTGGCTATGTCGCGGGCGGGGCGGTGCCCGCCGCTACCGTCCACGCAGGAACAGTGCATCCAGCTCCTTCATGCTCAGCTGCCGCCATGTGGGGCGGCCATGGTTGCACTGGTCGGAGCGGTCGGTGGTTTCCATCTGGCGCAGCAAGGCGTTCATCTCGTCGATGGTGAGTTTGCGGTTGGCCCGCACGGCACCGTGGCAGGCCATGGTGCCCAGGATTTCATTGCGGGCGCGCTGCACCACGGTGGTGGCGTCGTGTGCGGCCAGCTCGGCCAGCACGCTGCGGGCCAACTCCACCGGGTCGCCCTGCGCCAACGTGGTGGGCACGGCGCGCACGGCCAGGGTCTTGGGGGAGAAGGGCACCACCTCCAGTCCCAGCGTGGCCAGCACCTCGGCCGACTCTTCGGCCGTGGCGACTTCCTGTGGCGTGGCGGCGAAGGTGGCAGGGATCAGCAAGGGCTGGCTCGCAATGCGCGCGCCGCTGTCCACCTGGGCCTTCAGGCGCTCGTAGACGATGCGCTCGTGGGCGGCATGCATGTCCACCACCACCATGCCCTGGGCGTTTTCGGCCAGGATGTACACACCGTGCAACTGTGCCACGGCCTTGCCCAGGGGCCAGGCGGTTTCCTGGCCATCGCGGCCCACTGGCCAGGCCGTGGACGGGTTGCTGGCGAGGGGCGCGGTCGTGGATGCTGCAGAGGGTGCAGCTACCTCTGCAGGCTGCGCGCCGTCCCACCCCGTGGCAGGAGCGCCGGATTCACCGGGCATTGCGGGCGCTGTGGACGTTGCGTTCGCACCGGCCTGGGCCGAAGGTGCCCACAGCCCACCCACCGCAGCGCCAACTGCCGGGTCTGCCATAGGACCCGCGGAGGGCGCACCGCGCGGCGCCCACAGGGCCGCCAGGTCTTCCACACGGTGGCCCCGTTCTTCAAATTTGATAGCAGCCTGGGCATTCCACACTAGCGCTTGGGGCGTCTGGGGCTTGAAATGCTCCGCATCACCGGCTGGAGTGGGGCTGGGCGCCGCCGCAGCCGCTGCCAAAGCGGCGGCCCGGGGCGCAGCCAGCGCGTTTTCCACCGCGTGGCGCACGGCCTGGTGCACCTCGCGGCTGTCGCGAAAGCGCACCTCGATCTTGGTGGGGTGCACGTTCACGTCCACACGCGCCGGGTCGATCTCCACATACAGCGCGTAGATGGGCTGCTTGTGGCCGTGCAGCACGTCTTCGTAGGCGCTGCGGGCGGCGTGGGTGAGCACCTTGTCGCGCACAAAGCGGCCGTTGACGTAGCAATACTGGTGGTCAGGCCGCGAGCGGGCCGCGTCGGGCAGGCCTGCGCGGCCGGTGACGGTGACAGGCCCCACGCGGTGCTGCACAGCAACCGACTGGGTGACGAAGTCCTCGCCCAGCACATCCGACAGGCGGCGGGCCAGCGCGTCATGGGCGTCCTGTACATCGCTCTGGCCGGGCACGAAGGTGGCGCGCCACTGCTCCACCAACTTGCCCTCGTGCCAGATGGCAAAGCCCACATCGGGCCGCGCCAGCGCGTGGCGGCGCACCGATTCAATGCAGTGCGCCAGCTCGGTGGCGTCGGTCTTCAAGAACTTGCGGCGCGCGGGGGTGGAGAAGAACAGCTCCTTCACCTCCACCGTGGTGCCGGTGCTGCGCGCGGCGGGGCGCAGTTCGCCGCTGCGGGCGTCGAGCAAGAAGGCGCTGGCCTGGTGGGCGGGGCGCGAGAGCAGTGACATCTCGGACACCGAGGCAATGGCGGCCAGCGCCTCGCCCCGAAAGCCCATGGTGGCCACGGTTTCCAGATCGTTCAGGTTGGTGATCTTGCTGGTGGCGTGGCGGCGCAGGGCCACGGGCAGCTCTTCTTGCGGGATGCCGCCGCCGTCGTCTTCCACCGTGATCAGCCGCACCCCACCTGCCGACAGCCGCACAGTGATTTGCGTGGCACCCGCGTCCAGTGCGTTGTCCACCAGTTCCCGCACCACCGAGGCCGGGCGCTCCACCACCTCGCCAGCTGCAATCTGGCTGATCAGCTCATCGGGCAGGTCGCGGATGGGGCGGCGCGCGGGGGGCGTGGGGCTGGAGGCGGGCTGCGCCGCTGCAAGGGAGGAGGTGGTGTCGTTCACCCGGGGGATTTTAGGGCGGGGGCTGCGCAGGGGTATCGGCCTGGGGCGGGGCGTGATGGGGATAATGCGCCCACCTTTTTTCCGCGCCGCGCTGGGCCTGCCTCTTCATGGAACTTGTCACTTTTCTCATCGACTTCATCCTGCACGTGGACAAGTACCTGGAGGCGTTTGTGCAGGCCTATGGCATGTGGGTGTATGCGCTGCTGTTCGCCATCGTGTTCGTCGAAACGGGGCTGGTGGTAATGCCGTTCCTGCCGGGCGACTCGCTGCTGTTCATCGTGGGCGCGCTGTGCGGTGCGGGCCTGATGAACTTTCCGCTGGCGTGCGCGGTGCTGCTGGCGGCGGCCATTTTGGGCGACCAGTGCAACTATTCGATTGGCCGCTACTTTGGGCCCAAGGTGTTCCAGTGGGAGGATTCGCGCTGGTTCAACCGCCGGGCGTTCAACCAGGCGCATGAGTTTTACGAGCGCTACGGCGGCATCACCATCGTGATTGCGCGCTTCATGCCCTTCATCCGCACGTTTGCACCCTTCGTGGCGGGCGTGGCCGAAATGAACCGTGCCAAGTTCACCGCGTACAACGTGGGTGGTGCGCTGCTGTGGGTGCTGGGCATTGCCACGGCGGGGTACTTCTTCGGCAACTTTGCGTGGGTCAAGGAGAACCTGGACAAGATCATCTGGGCGATGATTTTTGTGCCGGGCCTGATCGCCATTTTTGGTGCTTGGCGCGCAGGTCGTCAGGCGCGTACGGCCTGAATATCGACCCATCTGCTACCAAAACAAGAGCGGCAGGCGCATGTGAATCATGCGCCTGCCGCTTTTTTGTGCCCAAACGGGTGCTGGGCGCTCAGCGCCCCGCAAATTTAACGGCGGTAGGGGCGACGCTGGTCGCGGTCTTCACCCACTTCATGGCCGATGAGGGCGCCCGCTGCGGCCCCGCCGATGGTGCCCACGGGGCCGCCGAAGATGGCATTACCGGCAACGCCGCCGACCACGGCTCCCACGCCAGTGCCCACTTGGGCGTTGGTGGGGTTGGATGCACAACCACCCAGTGCCAGGGCCGCGGTGCAAGTGGTCGCGAGAAGAATGTGACGGATTTTCATGGCGAGATTCCTTGATGGTTGTGGAGTCAGGCCGTGGTCCCCATCCGCAGTGGCGGCTGAAGCTCGACCTGTGCCTCTACTGTGGCTCGTGATGCTTTTTGTCGGTGTAGGCAGGCAAGGGCGGTGGCTGTAGGACAGGCTCCTAGAGCGCGTGGACGGATCCCCGGCCAAACCCTCAGTAGGCTCTAAGGGTTTCCCTGCGCCCGGCGCTGTTGCCAACCGCGTTGCGCAGGCAGATCATTTCCTGGGCGTACAAAACTTACACAAGGACACGCGATGACCCAGCACATCCAGCACGCCGGCCGGGGGGCCGTGGGCGCTCAGTTGACGGTGGCGCAGCAGATCAGCTTGATCGTGGGGGTGGCGGTGCTGGCGCTGGTGGTGGTGCTGGTGCTCAGCCTTGTGCGCGTGCAGCATCTGGGGGCCACGGTGGACCATCTCGCGTCCGAGCAGGTGGAGCGGCTGCAACTGGCGCTGCGCTGGCGCAGCAACATCGCCGTCAATTCCACGCGCGTGTTCTCCATCGCCCAGACCGAGGGCGATGACCTGCAAAACTACTTCAAGGACACGATGGCGGCCACCACGGCCGACACCAGCAAGGTGCAAAAGCGCTACACCGAGCTGGAAAACAGCCCCGAGGGCCTGCGCATCCAGGAAGAGCTGGCCACCATCCGCAAGTCGTACCTGGAGACGCGCGACAAATCGCTGGAGCTGAAAAAGGCGGGTGACATGGCCCAGGCGCGCGCCTATGCGCTGGGCACGTTTGCTCCAGTGCTGGACAAGTACAACGCCATTGCCGACAAGATGGTCGATTACCAGGTGCGCCGCTCGGCCGAGCAGGCGGCCGAGGCGGCTGAACTCATCCAGTCCTACCGCATGACGGTGCTGGTGGCCGGCGTGGCGGGGCTCGCGCTGCTGGTGGTGCTGTCCTGGGTGGTGGTGCAGCGCATTCGCCGCTCGCTGGGGGCGGTGGGCGCGGTGGCGCAGCGCATTGGCGAGGGCGACCTGTCTCAGCCCATCGAGGTGCATGGGCGGGGCGAGGTGGCCGAGATGATGCGGGCCATGCAGGGCATGCAGACCTCGCTGGTGCGCATCGTGGGCGATGTGCGGCACAGCAGCGACAGCATTGCCACGGGCTCCAGCGAGATCGCCATGGGCAATGCCGACCTGAGCCAGCGCACGGAAGAGCAGGCCAGCAACCTGGAGGAAACGGCCGCCTCCATGGAGCAGATCACCAGCACCGTGAAGAACAACGCCGACACCGCGCGCAAGGCCGCGACGCTGGCCGGCTCGGCATCGCAGGCGGCGGTCAAGGGCGGCGAGGTGGTGGGACAGGTGGTGACGACCATGCAGGACATCTCGGCCGCGTCCCGAAAGATCACCGACATCATCAGCGTGATCGACGGCATCGCATTCCAGACCAACATCCTCGCGCTGAACGCGGCGGTGGAGGCCGCACGCGCCGGTGAACAGGGCCGTGGCTTTGCCGTGGTGGCCAGCGAGGTGCGCAGTCTGGCCCAGCGTAGCGCCGAAGCCGCCAAGGAGATCAAGGCCCTGATCGGCGCGAGTGTGGAGAAGGTGGAAAACGGCACGCAGCTGGCGAGCAACGCCGGGCAGAGCATGGAAGACATCGTTGCCCAAGTGCAGCGGGTGAGCGACCTGATTGGCGAAATTTCCAGCGCCACGGGCGAGCAGACCATCGGCATCAGTCAGGTGGGCGAGGCGGTGATGCAGCTCGACCAGGTCACCCAGCAGAACGCTGCGCTGGTGGAGCAGAGCGCGGCGGCGGCCGACAGCCTCAAGCACCAGGCGGCGCGGCTGTCAGAGATCGTGAGCGTGTTCCGGCTGGGGCGCTGATTGCCCTGACCGCCTTGGCGGGCAGCGGCTCAAGCCGTTGGGGCCGGCTTGAGGCACATCGTGACCAGCAGGGACGCAGGCTCCACCGCCTTCAGCGAATGCAGCGCGCGCGGTGCCAGGTGCACAAAGTCGCCGGGGTGCAACTGCTGCACGCCCTGGTCGCTGGCAAACTCCACCACGCCCTCGATGCACTGAACGGTCGCCTCGCCGGGCGTCTGGTGCTCTTTCATGGATTTGCCCACCGGCAGGACCACCCGCATGACTTCGAGCTGGCCGGCTTTGAGGATGGCGGTGGTGACGGTGTCGGCCAGACGCGCCCCCAGAGGGCGCACGCTGACGATCTGGCCAGATTGGGCGTGGGGCAGGGCCATGGCAGTTCTCCTTGCTGGCCTGGGCGCGGTGCGCGCCCGGCCGATGCAGCCTACTGTGCCTGCAGTTGGCAGTGCGCGCAAGGTGGTCTGGCTGCCCCGCGCGCCCGGCCCTTGACCTGCCTACACCGACCGGCTGCGCGCCAGCGGCGGGTTCTTGGCGAAGTAGCGGGTAATACCGCGCATCAGCGCATCGGCCAGCTGCTCCTGGTAGGCGCTGCTGCGCAGGCGCTTTTCTTCTTCGGGGTTGCTGATGAACGCGGTTTCGACCAGCACGCTGGGGATGTCGGGCGCCTTGAGCACGGCAAAGCCTGCCTGCTCCACGCGCGGCTTGTGCAGCTTGCCCACATTGCCGATCTCGCCCAGCAGCACGGTGCCGAGCTTGAGGCTGTCGTTGATCTGCGCGGTGGTGCTCATGTCCAGCAGCGCGCGCTGTACATGCTGGTCCTTGGACTGCACGTTGATGCCGCCCACCAGGTCGGCCTGGTTTTCCTTGTTGGCCAGCCAGCGGGCGGCGGTGCTGGAGGCGCCGCCCTGGCTCAGCGCAAACACGCTGGCGCCGCGTGCGGCAGGGGTGGTGAACGCGTCGGCGTGGATGCTCACAAACAGGTCGGCCTGCACCCGCCGGGCCTTTTGCACGCGGGTGCCCAGGGGCACAAAGTAGTCGCCGTCGCGTGTGAGGTAGGCGCGCATGGGGTTGCCGCCGATGGTGGTGGCATTGATGCGGTCACGCAGCAGGTGGGCCACGCGCAGCACCACGTCTTTTTCACGCGTGCCGGAGGGGCCGATGGCGCCGGGGTCTTCGCCACCGTGACCGGGGTCGAGTGCCACGATGATGATGCGGTCGGTCTCGGTGGCTGTGGCGCGGTTGCCGGGGCGCGATGGCGCTGCGGGGGCTGCCCCGGGTGCAGGCGCCGCCGCCACTGCTGGTGGCGGGGCGGGCGGCTGTGCACCTGTGCTGCCGGTGGTGGGGCCATTTGCGCGCTGCGCGATCAGGTCGCCCAGCGGGTCGTGCTCGGCAGCCGGTGCGGGCGCGCGGGCGGTGGCAGGGGCGCTGGCAGGCGAGGGGGCAGACGCAGCAGCGGGGCCGTTGGCATCGCGCAGGCGCTCGGCAATCAGGGCCTCCAGCGGGTCCACGGGCGCTGCGGGGTACAGGTCAAACACCAGCCGGTGGCGGTAGGCGGCCACAGGCGGCAGGGTGAACACCTGCGGCATGGCGGGCTGCTTGAGGTCCACCACCAGGCGCACCACGCCGGGTGCGTTCTGGCCCACGCGGATGCCCGCGATGTTGGGATCGTCGGGCTTGACCTTGGCCACCAGTTCACGCAACTCGGGGCTCAGGTCGATGCCTTCAATGTCCACCGCCAGGCGCGGCGGCGAGGTCACGAAAAACTGCTTGGCCACCAGCGCGCCATCGGACTCGATGGTGACGCGCGAATACTCAGGGGCAGGCCACACGCGCACGGCCACGATGGTGGCGCCGCGTGCAATCTGCTGTGCGCCCAGCAGCAGTACCAGGCTGCTGGCGCGCAGCACGGCGCGGCGCGATGGCTGGGGGGCTTGGCGGGCAGGCAAGGTGGGTTCGTTCACGGCGTCTCAGAGAGCTTGCAGCAGGCTGCGCCCGGTGGCGGTGGGGGCATGCAGCGTGACCTTCCTTTCGGTGTCATCCGTTGCTTCAATGTGAATAGCAAGGTCTGCAAGCGGAGTAAGCGCTGCAGCCTTTTCCGGCCATTCTGCCACCTTGAGACCGGGGTTGGCAAAAATGTCCCTGAAACCGGCGTCTTCCCACTCGCGCGGATCGTCAAAACGGTAGAAGTCGAAGTGCCAGATTGACAGACCCGGGGCCTCGTGGGGCTCCACCACGGCATAGGTGGGGCTCTTGATACGGCCTTGCACACCCAGGGCGCGCAGCAGGTGGCGCACCAGGGTGGTCTTGCCCGCACCCAGGTCGCCGTGCAGGGTCACGAAGGCGTTGGCCAGCAGGGGTTGTGCGGCCAGGCGCTGGGCAAAGGCGGCGGTGTCTTCCTCGCCATGCCAGATGAATTGGCGCGTGGGTTCGGCAGAAGTGTCGCCGGGGGGGGCGCCAGGGGCATCGCTGCCGCTTTCTACAATCTGGCCGGTATGTGGTGCAACAGTCAACTCGTTCCTCAAATGCAGGAGTGGGCCCGCGAGCTGGGATTTTCCCAAATCGGCGTGGCGGGGGTGGACTTGTCTGCGGCCGAGCCGGGTCTAGCGGCCTGGCTGGAGCAGGGCTTCCATGGTGACATGCATTACATGGCATCCCACGGCATGAAGCGCGCGCGGCCGGCCGAACTGGTGCCCGGCACCGTGAGCGTGATCACGGCGCGCATGGATTATTTGCCGCGCGACACGGCCAGGGATGCGCCGGGAGGCTGGCAGGCGGTCGAACTCTCCCGCCTGCAGCGCCCGCACGAGGGCATCGTCTCCGTCTATGCCCGGGGGCGCGACTACCACAAGGTGCTGCGTGTGCGGTTGCAAAAGCTCAGCGACCGCATTGCCGAGGCCATCGGCCCGTTTGGCCACCGCGTGTTCACCGACTCCGCCCCGGTGCTGGAGGCCGAGCTGGCTGCGCGCAGCGGCCAGGGCTGGCGCGGCAAGCACACGCTGGTGCTCAACCGCGAGGCCGGGTCCATGTTCTTTTTGGGCGAGATTTATGTGGACATGGCGCTGCCACCGAGCGAGCCCGTCACCGCGCACTGCGGCAGCTGCAGTGCGTGCATTGACATCTGCCCCACGCAGGCGATCATCGCGCCGCACCGCATCGACGCGCGGCGCTGCATCTCGTACCTCACCATCGAACACGCCGGGGCCATCCCCGTGGAGCTGCGCCCTCTGCTGGGCAACCGCATCTATGGCTGCGATGACTGCCAGCTCATTTGCCCCTGGAACAAGTTTGCCCAGGTCAGCCGCCTGCCCGACTTTGATGAGCGCAAAGGCCTCTCAGGCCAGCAACTGGTGCACCTGTTTGCGTGGGACGAAGCTACCTTCTTGCGCATGACCGAGGGCGGCCCCATTCGCCGCATAGGCCATGAACGCTGGCTGCGCAACGTGGCGGTGGCGTTGGGCAATGCGCTGCGCGCCACCGGCGACGAGGCCTTGCGCACGGCGCTGCAGTCACGCGCTGACGACGCCAGTGCGCTGGTGCGCGAGCATGTGGCCTGGGCGCTGGAGGCGTGTTGAGGGCGTTTTTGAAAGAAATCGCCTGGTAGCGCCAGTGCAACATGCCTGAGCGGCTATCGAAATAGGAGTGATAGCCGTTGTGCCGGGGCCTTACTGCGCCAGCAACCCCGTCTGCCGCAAGGTGCCCACCAGCCCCTGGGCAAACTCCGCATACCCCGCAGCATTGGCGTGGATCTGGTCCGACCGCAGTCGCTCTTGCGCCAGCACGCTCGACCAGCCCTTTGCGTGCAGCGGGATCTTCAGCTCCTCGGCAATCTCTTCGTACATCGGGTGGTCGCTCAGACGGCCGGCGGCGGCCATCAGCGACAGCTCGGGCACAGCCACCAGCAACACCTGCGCGCCGCTGCCCTTGGCCTCGCTGCAAATGCGCAGGATGTTGGCGCGTGTGGTGGCCGCGCTCTGGCGCCGCAAAAAGTCGTTGCCGCCGATGCCCACGATGACCAGCGCGGGCTGGTGCTGTTGCAGCAGGCCCGGCAGGCGCGCCAGCGCCTGGGCCGAGGTGTCGCCCGACACGCCCCCGTTCACCACCTTCCAGCCCGTCAGGCGCGCCAGCTCGGCCGGGTAGGCGGTGTCGGCCGAGGCCCCCACGCCCGATGTGAGCGAGTCGCCCAGCGCCAGCACCGTGGCGCCCGGCGGCACCGCCTGGGCACGCGGCGGTTTGCGGCCACACGCGACCATGCTCAAGGTAGCGACCAGACTGGCGCCCAGCAGCCGCCTGCGGTTCAGGCCCCCATTCATCGCAGCACCCCCAGCGCAAACGGCAGGCTCACGATGCCCAGCAAGGTGGACAGCGTGACCAGCCCCGCCACATACGGCCCGTTGTAGCCCATGCGCGCTGCCAGCACATAGCAGGTGGATGCCGTAGGCAAGGCTGCAAAAGCCAGGAGCACCGTCGTCTGCACGGCGTCGAGACCAAATATGCGGGCCATGCCAAACGCCACCAGCGGTTGCACTAGGTGGCGGATGGCCAGCACCGACACGCTCAGCGTCTTGCCCCGCGTGAGCAGGCCAAACTGCAGCCCCGCCCCGGCCGCCATCAAGCCCAGCGCGAGCGACGCAGCGCTGATGCGGCTGACCGTGGGCACTGCCCATTCGGGGATCTGAAAGCCCAGCAGATTGGCCACCAGCCCCGAGGCGGTGGCAATGATCAGCGGGTTGCGCAACAGCTCGCGCGCAAAGCTGTGCTGCCCGTGCCGGGCCATGGGCCACACCGCAGCCACATTGAACAGCGGCACACACACGCCGATCAGCACCGCAATCATCAGCAGGCCCTGGGTGCCTGCCAGCCGCTCGGCAATCGCCAGGCCAATGAAGGAGTTGAAGCGGAACGCCACCTGCGCGCTGGCCGCATGGTCGCGCACATCAATGTGCTTGCCCACCCAGGGCCAGTGCGGCAGGCTGTAGGCCAGAGCGATGCCGATCACGCCCGACAGCATGCCCGCGCCGATCAGCCCCGACGCTGCGCCAATATCCATCGGGCTTTTGACGATGGACTGGAACAGCAGCACCGGGAACAGCAGGTAATACACCAGGCTCTCGACCGGCTGCCAGACCGAGCGGTTCAGGGCGGTGTATCGGCAGATCAGGTAGCCCAGGAAGATGAGTGAAAAATCGGGGAGCAGGAGTTGGGCGTAGTTCACGCACCGAGAATACTTGATGCATGGCAAGCCGGTCGGGGGTTCCCTGCAGGTTGAATGGGGCTGAGAGGTTGCCCACCCGCGCCCATTTTTAGGGTTAGCCCTTATGTGGAATCCGCAGGGCGGTTTGGCGGGTGTTGCGCATACCATCGGCGCTGTTTGTTGTTACCCCGCACGAAGGAGATTTCCATGCATCGTCGTCAATGGCTTGCGCTGACCGTACTGGCTGCCGCAGCTGGATCGGCTGCCGCACAAGGCTACCCCAACAAGGTGATCCGACTGGTTGTGCCCTTTGCACCCGGTGGCACCACCGACATCATTGCGCGCGTGATCGCCGAGCCCCTGGGCCGCGTGCTCGGCCAGAGCGTGATTGTGGACAACAAGGCCGGTGGTGGCGGCATCGTGGGTGCGGCCGAACTCGCCCGCGCCACGGCCGACGGCTACACGCTGGGCGTGGCCACGGTGTCCACCACCGCAGCCAACCCTGCCATCAACCCCAAGACGCCGTACAACCCGCTGACGGACTTCTCGCCCATCATCAACATTGCGGCCACACCCAACATCATTGCGGTGAACCCGAGCTTCCCGGCCAAGGACTACAAGTCGTTCGTGGCGGAACTGAAGAAGTCGCCCGGCAAGTATTCGTACTCGTCGTCCGGCACGGGCGGCATCGGCCACCTGCAGATGGAGCTGTACAAGAACCTCTCGGGCACCTTTGTGACCCACATCCCCTACCGCGGTGCGGGCCCGGCCCTGAACGACACCGTGGCGGGCCAGGTGCCCATGATTTTTGACAACCTGCCCTCGGCGCTGCCCTTCATCAAGGAAAACCGCCTGGTGCCCATCGTGGTCGCGGCGCCCCAGCGCGTGGCGGCCCTGCCCAATGTGCCCACTTTCAAGGAACTGGGCCTGGAGCCGGTGAACCGCATGGCCTACTACGGCATCGTGGGGCCCAAGGGCCTGCCCAAGGATGTGGTGGACAAGATCAACGCCGGTGTGCGCAAGGCCCTGGAAGACCCGGCTGTGAAGAAGCGCATCGAAGACACGGGCTCGCTCGTGATCGGCAACACGCCCGAGCAGTTTGCCGAGCAGATCAAGGCCGAGTTCGCGGTCTACAAGGATGTGGTCGTCAAGCAGAAGCTGACGCTGGAATAAAAGCCACCGCTTCTGTCCCCAGCCGCCTTCGGGCGGCTTTTTTGTGCCTGTGTAGCTGAATGCACGCGATGCATGCTATGGTTTTTGGATGCTTGCTCCCAGTCTGAATGCCATCGACACCTTTGTGGACGCCCTGTGGCTGGAGGACGGCCTGTCGCGCAACACGCTGGCCGCCTACCGGCGCGACCTGACGCTGTACGCGCAATGGCTGGCCGACCAGCAGCCCGCGCTGGCGCTGGACGACACAGCCGAACACCACCTGCAGGCCTACTTTGCCGCCCGCCACGCGCAGACGCGCGCCACCTCGGCCAACCGGCGCCTTACGGTGTTGCGCCGTTACTTTCACTGGGCGCTGCGCGAGCGGCGCATCACCACCGACCCCACCGTGCGGCTGCAGGCCGCACGCCAGCCGCTGCGCGTGCCCAAGACCTTGTCGCAGGCGCAGGTGGAGGCGCTGCTCAACGCGCCCGATCTGGGCAACCCCCTGGGCCTGCGCGACCGCACCATGCTGGAGCTGATGTACGCCAGCGGCCTGCGCGTGACGGAGCTGGTCACGCTCAAGACCTTTCAGGTCGGCCTGAACGAAGGCGTGCTACGCGTGATGGGCAAGGGCAGCAAGGAGCGCCTGGTGCCGTTTGGCGAAGAGGCGCGGGCGTGGCTGCTGCGTTACCTGAACGAGGCCCGTGGTGCCATCCTGGGCGGGCAGCAGACGGACGACCTGTTCGTCACCCAGCGTGGCAGCGGCATGACGCGGGTGATGTTCTGGGTCATCGTCAAAAAGTGGGCGCAGGTGGCGGGCATCACGGTGCCGCTGTCGCCCCACACGCTGCGCCATGCGTTTGCCACGCACCTGCTCAACCACGGTGCCGACCTGCGCGTGGTGCAGCTGCTGCTGGGCCATGCGGATATCTCCACCACCACCATCTACACCCACGTGGCGCGCGAGCGGCTCAAGTCCTTGCACGCGCAGCACCATCCGAGGGGGTAGCGCGGGCGACGGTCTCTTTTTCGTTTTCTTTTGATCTCCATTGACAAGAAAGTCCTGCATGAAGCAACTGATCATCGGCGCCTGCCTGGCGGGCGCCACCGCGCTGGCTCTGGCGCAGACCTGGCCCACGGCCAAACCCATCCGCATCATCGTGGCCTACCCGGCAGGGGGCGTGAGCGACAACATCGCCCGCGCGCTGGCCGACAAGCTGGCGGTGCAGCTGGGCACCCCCGTGGTCATTGAAAACAAGGCCGGCGCCAGTGGCAGCCTGGGCGTGGATGCGGTGGCCAAGGCGGCGCCCGACGGCTACACGCTGGGTTTTGCAGCGGTCAGCCCCCTCGCGCTCAACCCGCACCTGGGCAAGTCTCCGTTCGATCCGCATAAGGACATCGCGTCCGTGGTCAGCGTGATGTATTCGCCGGTGCTGCTGCTGGGCACGCCGGCGAGCCGCGCGACCGACTTCAAGGACTTGATCGCCCGTGCGCGGGCCCAGCCCGGCACGGTGCGCTGGGCCACCTCGGGCCAGGCGTCGCTGGGGCACATCATGCTGGAGCAGATCCAGTCGGTGGCGCAGGTGCAGATCACGCACATCCCCTACAAGGGCGGCGGCCAGCAGATGAACGACGCGCTGGGCGGGCAGTTTGAGGTGTTATCGACCAACGCCGGACCGGCGGTGCTGCAGCACATTCAGGCGGGCAAACTCAAGCCGCTGGCGGTGGGGGCTCCGGCGCGGCTGGATTCGCTGCCCCAGGTGCCCACGCTGGCCGAGCTGGGTCAGCCAGCGGCCAATCTCTCGTCCCTGTTCGGCCTCTATGCCCCGGCGCAGACGCCCAAGACGGTCATCACGCGCATCAACACCGAGGTGAACAAGGCGCTGGCGCTGCCTGACATCCGCGCCAAGCTCGATGCCACCGACAACGTGCCCACAGGCGGCACCACGGCCGAGTTCGCGCGCCAGATCGCGCTGGAGTCCGAGAACAACGCGCGCATCATCCGCGCGGCGGGAATCCAGGGCAACTGACCGTGTGTAGGGGTTGAAGCCCCAGAAACGCCACAGGCCCTGTCGAAGCAGGGCCTGTGGCTTTTTGGAGGGGGAAGAACGGGACTATTCTTCGTTCAGGCTCTCGGCCCAGGTCAGCGCCTGCAGGTGGGCCCAGTTCACCTGGCGGTTGGACAGGTGGAGCGCATCGGCGTTTTTGGCAAAAGCCACCTCGTCGCCGCTTTCGCAGGCCTTGGTCAGCTCCAGGAACGGGGCAAACACACCGGTGCCGCGCAGCAGGGCGTCCATCACCGGTTCGGGCAGGGCCACGGACTCCAGCGCCTTTTCGAGCGGCACGCCCAGCATGGTGTCCAGCAGCGAGAAAACGCCCACCACGAAGGCGTTGTCGCATTCTTCGGGCGGCAGCAACTCGGCGGCCAGCAGCTCCATCAGGCGGCCGCGCACCACGGCAGTCTGGCCCACGGCCGGTGGCGCACCACCCGCCCGCGAGGTGGTCATCAAGAGGGCTGCCCAGCGGAACAGCTTCTTCAGCCCCAGGATCATCACCGCATGGCGGAACGACGTGATCTCGCACGACAGGCCAAAACCCGACGAGTTGATGAAACGGAGCAGGTTGAAAGACAGGGTGGGGTCTTTCTTGAGCAGGTCTTCGATCTCGGCCGTGCTGGCCTGTTTGCGCACCAGGTTGATGAGCTGGATGATGGTCGCCTGCGAGGGGCGGATGGTGGTGGCCTTGACCAGCGAGGGGTGGGCGAACCAGTAGCCCTGGAACAGCTTGACGCCCAGGTCGCGCATCAGCTCGTATTGCGCCGCCGTTTCGACCTTCTCGGCCACCAGCGTGGCCTTGCTGTGGGCGGTGGCAAATTTGACCAGGGGGGCTGCCAGCTCGGGCTTGAAGGCTTGCATGTCCAGCTTGATAAAGGCGGCCATGGGCAGCCAGCTGGTGTAGGCGCGCTTGAGAGCCTGTTGGTCAAACGCCAGGCGAAAGCCCCGTGTGCGCAGTGCTTCCAGGGTGGGCAGACGGCCTTCGATTTCTTCCTGGGTGGCGCCCTCGGGCAGGGGCGGGACTTCCAGCACCACCTTTTCGGGGTGGATCAGCTCCAGGTGGCCGCCCGAGAGGCTGTCGTGCGTGCAGTTGATGAACACCGTCTTCTTGCCGACCAGGGCCTCGGTGCCCGCATAGGACAGGGCATTGAACAGCAGGGCTGCGTCGCTGGCGGCGGTGTGCGAGTCGGATGCGGTGGATCGGTCGAACAGCTCGTAGCCATAGACCGCGCGGCTTTCGTCCACGATGGCCTGGCGCGCAATGATGGCAAGGTTCTCGTCCACGGGTTCGACCGCAGGCGCTGCGGCGTCCGGGGTGTCTTGTTCGGATGTGCTCGACATGGGATCCACTGAAATGAAAGGCTGGCGATCATTCTAGACCGCCAAGCGTTGGCAGAGAACCAAAGTCTTGCCAGGGGCCGCCAGCGTGGCGGCGACACCCGTCAGTCGCCGATATGGTCGGCCCAGGCCAGTGCCTGCAGGTGGGCAAAGTTGATCTGCTGACTGGTCAGGTGCAGCAGGCCGGCCGTTCGGTCGAACACGGCATCGTCGCTGGATTCGCAGGCCTCGGCCAAGGTCAGCAGATCGCCCAGGAAGCCCTCGCGCCGCAGCAGCGCAGCGGCCACGGGTTCGGGCACATTGAGCAGGCCAATGGCGGATTCCATGGGCATGGAGAGCATCACGTCCAGCAGCGAGAAGATGCCCACCACAAACGCTTGGTCAGCCTCCTCGGGCGGCAGGGTCTCCAGCGCCAGCAGCTCCATCAGGCGCCCGCGCACCACGGCGGTGTGGCCCACCGAAGAGGGCGTGCCGTTGTTGCGTGATGCAGTCAGCAGCAGCGCGGCCCAGCGGAACAGCTTTTTCAGGCCCATGAGCATCACGGCCTGGCGGAACGAGGTGATCTCGCGCGAGAGGCCAAACCCGGCCGAATTGATGAGGCGCATCAGGTTGAAGGCCAGGCCCGCATCCTTCTTGAGCACTTCCTCAATCTCGTCCGTGCTGGCCTGTTTGCGCACCTGGTTGATCAGCTCAATGATGCTGGCCTGCGAAGGCGTGAGCAGCTTGGTCTCGACCAGGGCCGGGCGGGCGAACCAGTAGCCCTGGAACAACTGCACGCCCTGGCTGGACACCATGTCGTATTGCTGGGCGGTTTCGACCTTCTCGGCGATCAGCTCGGCCTTGCTGTGGCGGCCTGCGTAGCTGATCAACACGGCCAGCTGGTCGGGCGCCAGCACCGACAGGTCCAGCTTGATGTAGTCCGCCAGGGGCAGCCAGGGGGCGTACGCCGACTGCAGCACCGTGTGGTTGAAGGCCAGGTGAAAGCCCCGGTCGCGCAGCTCGGTCAGGATGGGCAGGCGCGTGGCGACCTCTTCGGCGGCCGCATGGCCCAGGGGCGGAATCTCCAGCACCACCTTGTCCGGGTCCACCAGCTCCAGGTGGCCGCCCGACAGGCTTTCGTGGGTGCAGTTGACGAAGATCAGCTTCTTGCCCACCAGCTCTTCGGTGCCGGCGTGCGATAGGGCGGTGAACACCAGGATCACGTCGGTCGCGGCCGTGTGGGCGGCGCCGCTGCGCGAGCGGTTGAACAGCTCGTAGCCCACCACCACCTGCTGCGCGTTCACGATGGCTTGGCGCGCAATCATGGCGACCGACGACTGGTTGCCGGGTGGGGGCGCGGGCGGTGTGCCGGGGGTGAAAGCTTGGGTCATGGGTGTGGGCTGGGTGTTCTTGAAATAGGAAGCGCGGGCCCGCAGAGGGCATCGCCGGGAATTGTAGGAGTCATCGTATTCCCCTCAGGTTGTCCGCAGGCTCTATGGCAGGGTGTGCTGGTCAGGCTTGCTGCAGCCAGCTCAGCTCGGCGTCGCTGAACCCGGCGCTGCGTCGCGCGGACTCATTGAACGGAGGCTTCAGGCGGGGCGCTTCGTACTTCTGTACCAGCGCGCCGTACAGGGTTTCCGGGTCCTGGCCCGCGCGTTCGCACAGCCAGCGGTACCAGTGGTTGCCGATGGCCACATGGCCCACCTCGTCGTGCAGGATCACATCCAGGATGGCAACGGCGGTCAGGGCATCGGGTGTGCCCACCTGGCGCAGCTTGGCCTGGATCTGCGGCGTGGCATCCAGCCCCCGGGCTTCGAGCGTGCGGGGCACCAGGGCCATGCGCGCCAGCACGTCGTGCCGGGTCTTCTCGCACATGGTCCACAGGCCTTGGTGCGCAGGGAAGTCGCCATAGTCGTGGCCCTGGCTGCGCAGGTGGTCGCGCAGCAGGCGGAAGTGTTTGGCCTCTTCGGCCGCCACGCGCATCCAGTCCAGGTAGTAGTCGCGCGGCATGCCATCAAAGCGCCACACAGCGTCCAGCGCCAGGTTGATGGCGTTGAACTCGATGTGGGCGATGGCATGGATGAGAATGGCGCGGCCCTCGGGGGTGGCGGGCGATCGGCGGGCCACCTGGGTGTGGCGCAGCAGCTCGGGGCGCTCGGGGCGGCCGGGCAGGGCGTCTGGATCGGTGGGGGCCGCAGGGGCGGTGTCTGCTATTGAAAGCGTAGCTGCTTGGGCAAACAGTTCTAGCGCTGCAGCCGCTTTTTGTTCGGGGTCTGCCAGGCACAAGACCTGCAGTGCACGGTGGCGAAGCTCCATCCTTACAATTCTAGGCCTTGCCATCGGCACCAAGGCTTGCGCTTTGTAACGATTGGCGACCTCTCAGGGCGCGCCATGGCGTGCCGCTTCTTTGGTTTCTGCGGAGTGGGTGCATGGCAATTTACGAACTCGACGGTGTGGCTCCCCAAGTGGCAGCGTCGGCCTGGGTGGCCGACAGCGCACAGGTGATGGGCAATGTGGTGCTGGGCGAAGACGCCAGCGTGTGGTTTGGCACCGTGGTGCGCGGCGACACCGAGAGCATCACCATCGGCGCGGGCTCCAACATCCAGGACGCGAGCGTGCTGCATGCTGACTTCGGCAAGCCCCTGGTGGTGGGCGAGCGGGTGACGGTGGGCCACCAGGTCATGCTGCACGGCTGCACCATCGGCGACGAATCGCTGATCGGCATTGGCGCCGTGGTGCTCAACGGCGCCAAGATTGGCAAGAACTGCCTGGTGGGCGCGGGTGCGCTGGTCACCGAGGGCAAGGAGTTTCCCGATGGCTCCATGATCATCGGCAGCCCCGCCAAGGCGGTGCGTGAACTCACCTCTGAGCAGATCGAAGGCCTGCGCCAGAGCGCCCAACACTACATTGACAATGCGCGCCGCTTCCAACGCGGCCTGCGCAAGATTGGCTGAGCGCGGCATCGTCGCCGCCCGCCACCTCATTTTTCCTGGAACCCCTGCGTGTCTGAACTCCACAAGTTTCTTTTCGATGGTCTGCCCGTGCGCGGCATGATCGTGCGCCTGACTGATGCCTGGACCGAAATCCTGAAGCGCCGGGCGGGCAACACCGCCACCGGCGCCTACCCCGCGCCCGTGAGCGAGCTGCTGGGCGAGATGGCCGCCGCCGGTGTGCTGATGCAGTCCAACATCAAGTTCAACGGTGCGCTGGTGCTGCAGGTGTTTGGGGACGGCCCCGTCAAGCTGGCCGTGGCCGAGGTGCAGTCGGACCTGAGCCTGCGCGCCACCGCTACGGTGAACGGCGAGGTGCTGCCGGACGCAAAGCTGAGCCAGATGGTCAATGTGGGCGGCGGTGGCCGCTGCGCCATCACGCTGGACCCCAAGGACCGCCACCCGGGCCAGCAGCCGTACCAGGGTGTGGTGCCGCTGCATGGCGACCACCACGAAAAGCTGGAGCGCCTGTCGGATGTGCTGCAGCACTACATGCTGCAGTCCGAGCAGCTCGACACCATTCTGGTGCTGGGCGCCAACGACCAGGTGGCGGCAGGCCTCCTGATCCAACGCATGCCCATCAAGGGCGAGGGCAACCTGGCCGCGGGCCTCTCGCACCGCGAGAACGAAGACCAGATCGGTCACAACGAGGACTACAACCGCATTGCGCACCTGGCCTCCAGCCTGACCCGTGAGGAACTGCTGACGCTGGACGTGGACACCATCCTGCGCCGCCTGTTCTGGGAAGAAAAGCTGCTGCGCTTTGAACCCCAGCAGGGCGCCAGCGGCCCGCGTTTTGCCTGCACCTGCAGCCGCGAGCGCGTGAGCAACATGCTGCGCAACCTGGGCGCTGAAGAGGCCGAGAGCATCCTGGCCGAGCGCGACGACATCGAGGTGGGTTGCGAGTTTTGCGGCCAGCAGTACCGCTTCGACGCGGTCGACGCGGCGCAGATTTTTGTCTCGCCAGGCGCTGCGCAGCCCCCGGGGCCTACCGGCATCCAGTAACGTTCAGCTGTTGCTTGCGGGCGCGGCGGTTGGCTGACCATCGTTGACAATCGCCCCCGCCATCCACGCCTAAGATTCCTGGGTCCCATTCAACAGTGCTGCAGCAGTGCATGCCGTCGCGGGGACCGATGCATACGGCCCGACCGCCGGGCCGGTATGCGTTCAAGCGATCAGTTCCGGTCGCGCAGGAAATGAACGAGGGGTGTCATGCAGTTTCTTCGCCGTGTTCTGGGGAGCCACCGGGCCAGCTCGGCTGCGCCTCCGCTGGCGCTGTACGACAGTGCAGCGGCACCAGACTCGCGGCGTGCGGACACCCTTCTCGCCGCGCTGGACATCGACGCCGCCATCAACGCCCACGAGCGCTGGAAAGACCGGCTGATGGACTACCTGGAGGGCCGCACCTCTGTGGGGCTGGACCCGGCCCAGGTGCGCCGCGCTGACCAGAGCGCGCTGGGCCGCTGGCTGCATGGCGTGGGCGGCGATTTGCTGGGCGACCAGCCTGCCTATCCGTTGCTGGTGGCGCGCTACCAATACTTTCATGAGCAGGCTGCCACCCTGGTGGAACTGGCCCAGCAGGGCGAATGGGACCGGGCCGTGCAGGTGCTCAATGGCGGTTACCGCTACGGCTCCAGCCAGGTGGTGTTGCTTCTGAAGGAGCTCAAACGCGGTCTGGCGTAACGGCTGGTGGCGGTGTCGTATCCCGCTGCTCGACCAGTGCGGTGAACAGCCGATGCTCACAAATGGGGTCGCTGCACTTCTCGCAGTTCCAGGCGCGCAACCGGGCCGTTCTGGGCGCGTTTTCAATGTCTAATGCGGCTCTTGCGCTAGTAGAATATGCCTGAGGCGCTACTTTTTGTATAGCAATGAGGGCGTTGCGAGTGCGTTGCTCGCCGGTGCCGTACACCACGCGGTAGGGTATGGGTGCAGCCGCCAGGGCGGTGCGCAGCTGGGCATCGCGAGCCTCCTGCGCGTCCCGTTCCTCGGCAGGGCAGGGCTGGTCGAGACCCATCAGCAGGGTCAGTGCCACCGCCTCAGATGCCGCCTGCGGAGTGATCGGGGTGTGGGTCAGGTGCGGGTGGTGCAAGGCAATATGCACCGTACCGGGAATGATGTGCTGCTGCAGCGCCTGTGCCAATGCCTCTACGCCCGTGTGGGGGGCGCCCAGCAAGGCAATCCAGGGAGTGGTGGGAGAGGGCTGCCGCACGGCAATGAGTGAAGCGCAGGCCTTGGTCAATGTCTGCGTGGTGAGAGGGGCCAGCGCAGGGCAGTAGTCAATGCAGCAGCAGGGCCCCGCAACGCAGGTCAGCGGGGCGTGAACTGCACGTACACCTCGTTGGGCTTGACCATGCCCAGCTCGCTGCGCGCTTTTTCTTCCACCATGTCCAGGCCTTCCTTGAGGTCGTGGACCTCCGAGGTCAGCCGCGCATTCACCTGGCGGGCCTGCTCATTGGCCGCCTTTTGCACATCAATCTGCCGCTGCATCGCATTGACGCGCGGCACGCTGCCCCGCCCCAGCCAGAGCTGGGCGTGCAGCGCTGCCAGCAAGGCCAGCAGGATGACGGGGACGATGCGGGAGACCAACGGTCAACCTTTATTGTTGCAACTATGTTTCGCCGCCGGGCCGCCCCAAGGCGAAACGCGGCCCCCTCGGGGGGCAGGGAGCCACACGCAGTGGACGACCGTGGGGGCCATTACTTCAGGTTGTAGAACGCAGCGCGACCAGGGTACTGTGCGATGTCGCCCAGGTCTTCTTCAATGCGCAGCAGCTGGTTGTACTTGGCGATGCGGTCCGAGCGGCTCAGCGAACCGGTCTTGATCTGGCCGGCGTTGGTGCCCACCGAGATGTCGGCAATGGTGCTGTCTTCGGTTTCGCCCGACCGGTGCGAGATCACGGCGGTGTAGCCAGCGCGCTTGGCCATCTCGATGGCAGCAAACGTTTCGGTCAGAGTGCCGATCTGGTTGATCTTGATAAGGATCGAGTTGGCGATGCGCTTGTCGATGCCTTCCTTCAGGATCTTGGTGTTGGTCACGAACAGGTCGTCGCCCACCAACTGCACCTTGTCGCCCAGGCGTTCGGTCAGGTGCTTCCAGCCATCCCAGTCGCCTTCGTGCATGCCGTCTTCAATGCTGATGATCGGGTACTTGTCCACCCAGGCCGCCAGCATGTCGGTCCATTGCTGGGCGGTGAGCTTGAGGCCGCCTTCGCCTTCCAGCACATAGTGGCCGTCCTTGTAGAACTCGCTCGCGGCGCAGTCCAGGCCCAGGGCGATCTGATCGCCCGCCGTATAGCCAGCGGCTTCGATGGCTTGCAGGATCAGGCGGATGGCGGCTTCGTGGTTTTCCACGCTAGGGGCAAAGCCGCCTTCGTCGCCCACGGCGGTGCTGATGCCCTTGTCGTGCAGGATCTTCTTCAGTGCATGAAACACTTCGGCGCCCCAGCGCACGGCTTCGCGGAACGTGGGCGCGCCCACGGGGATGATCATGAACTCTTGCAGGTCCAGGCTGTTGTTGGCGTGTGCGCCGCCGTTGATCACGTTCATCATGGGCACGGGCAGCTGCACGCTGCCCATGCCGCCCAGGTAGCGGTACAGAGGCAGGCCGGATTCTTCGGCGGCCGCGCGGGCCACGGCCATCGATACGGCCAGCATGGCGTTAGCGCCCAGGCGGCTCTTGTTCTCGGTGCCGTCCAGGTCGATCAGGGTCTTGTCCAGGAACGCCTGCTCGGAGGCATCCAGGCCCAGCACGGCTTCGCTGATCTCGGTGTTGATGTATTCCACGGCCTTGAGCACGCCCTTGCCCAGGTAGCGGCCCTTGTCGCCATCACGCATTTCAATGGCTTCGCGGCTGCCGGTGGAGGCGCCCGACGGCACAGCGGCCCGGCCCATCACGCCCGATTCGAGCAACACGTCGCATTCGACGGTGGGGTTGCCGCGGCTGTCCAGAATCTCGCGACCGACGATGTCAACGATGGCACTCATGGTTTTCCTTTTGCAGAAGTTTTAAATCAAATCAGTCTCTAGCGCACGATGTATAAGCGCTAGCAGCTATTAATTAGTGAGCAAGGCTGGTGTGTGGACTCAGACGCCTTCGACGCACACCATGCGCATGATGGCTGCGCCTTCGCGGGCGGCCTTGGCTTTCTGGTACTCGGGCGTGTCGTAGAAAGCACGGGCGGCCTCGAAGCTCGGGAACTTCAGCAGCACGGTGCGGCCGGGGTTCCAGTCGCCTTCCAGCACTTCCACCTTGCCGCCGCGAATGCACACCTCGGCGCCATGCGCCTGCATGGCCAGCGTGCTCCACTTTTTGTACTCTTCGTACTGCTCAGGGTTGGTGACGGTGACGGATGCGATGACGTAACCACTGCTCATGTCTCAAGCTCCAAAGTTGTTTTCGAGGAATCCGTTTTTCTTGGTGACGTCGTCGATCGCCACCAAGGTCTCCAGCAGCGCCTTCATGTGCTTGAGCGGCACGGCGTTGGGGCCGTCCGACCAGGCCTCGGCGGGGCGGGGGTGGGTTTCCATGAACAGGCCCGCCACGCCCACGGCCACACCGGCGCGGGCCAGCACGGGCACCATGTCGCGCGCACCACCGCTCACGGCGCCCAGGCCGCCGGGTTTTTGCACCGAGTGGGTCACGTCGAACACCACCGGGGCGCCAGAGTTGCGCATCTCGGCCAGGCTGGTCATGTCGGCCACGAGGTTGTTGTAGCCAAAGCTCACACCGCGCTCGCAGGCCAGAAACCGGTCTTCCGACAGGCCGGCTTCGGCCGCTGCAGACCGGGCCTTGTCGATGACGTTCTTCATGTCCCAGGGCGCCAGGAACTGGCCCTTCTTGATGTTCACCGGCTTACCGCTTTGCGCCACGGCACGGATGAAGTCCGTCTGGCGGCACAGGAAGGCGGGCGTCTGCAGCACATCGACCACGCTGGCCACTTCGGCCACATGCGAGGTGTCATGCACATCGGTCAGGATGGGCAGCTGCAGCTGACGGCGTACTTCGTCCAATATCTTCAGGCCGGCTTCCAGCCCCACACCACGCTTGCTGGTGCCGGACGAGCGGTTGGCCTTGTCGAACGAGCCTTTGTAGATCAGCGGAATGCCCAGCGGCGCGCAGGCTTCCTTGAGCTGGCCTGCGACGTCGAGCGACATCTCCAGGCCTTCAATGGAGCAGGTGCCCGCGATCAGAAAAAAGCGATGTTGAAGGCCAACGTCGAATCCGCACAGCTGCATGGTGAGGTCCCCTTAGGCTTTTTTCGCGGCTTGCTGGTGCTCCACGGCCGCCTTGATGAAGGCGTTGAACAGCGGGTGGCCGTTCCATGGCGTGGACTTGAACTCGGGGTGGAACTGCACGCCGATGAACCAGGGGTGGACGTTTTGCGGCAGCTCCACGATCTCGGTGAGCTGCTCGCGCTGCGTGAGCGCCGAGATCACCAGGCCCGCCTTGCGTAGCTGGTCCAGGTAGTTCACGTTGGCTTCGTAGCGGTGGCGGTGGCGCTCGGTGACCACGTCGCCGTAGATGCTGTGCGCCAGCGTATCTTTGGCCACGTCCGAGCTTTGCGCGCCCAGGCGCATGGTGCCGCCCAGGTCGGAGTTCTCGTCGCGGGTCTTGATGGTGCCGTCGGCGTCCTTCCACTCGGTGATCAGTGCGATCACGGGGTGGGGCGTGGTGGGGTCGAACTCGGTGCTGTTGGCGTTGGCCAGGCCGGCCACATGGCGGGCGTATTCGATGGTGGCCACCTGCATGCCCAGGCAGATGCCCAGGTAGGGCACCTTGCGCTCGCGCGCAAACTGGGCCGTGGCGATCTTGCCTTCCACACCGCGCTGGCCGAAGCCGCCGGGCACCAGGATGGCGTCGTACTTGGCGAGCTTGGCAGCTGCGTCGGCGCTGTCGATGGTTTCGGAATCGACATGGTCGATCTTCACGCGCACATGATTGCGCATGCCGGCGTGGCGCAGGGCTTCGTTCACGGACTTGTAGCTGTCCGACAGGTCCACGTATTTGCCGACCATGGCGATGGTGACTTCGCCTTGGGGGTGCTCGGTCTCATGCACCAGATCGTCCCAGCGCTTGAGGCTGGTGGGCGGGGTGTTCAGGCGCAACTTGTCGCAGATCAGGCCGTCGAGGCCCTGTTCGTGCAGCATGCGGGGCACCTTGTAGATGGTGTCCACGTCCCACATGCTGATCACGCCCCATTCGGGCACGTTGGTGAACAGCGAAATTTTGGCGCGCTCTTCCTCGGGAATGCGGCGGTCGGCGCGGCACAGCAGCGCATCGGCCTGAATGCCGATCTCGCGCAGTTTCTGCACCGTGTGCTGGGTGGGCTTGGTCTTGAGCTCGCCCGCTGCCGCAATCCAGGGCAGGTAGGTCAGGTGCACAAAGGCCGCGTTGTTCGGGCCCATGCGCAGGCTCATCTGGCGCACGGCTTCAAGGAACGGCAGCGATTCGATGTCGCCCACGGTGCCGCCGATTTCGACGATGGCCACGTCCACGGCATCGGGCGTGCCGATGCCAGCGCCGCGCTTGATGAATTCCTGGATCTCGTTGGTGACGTGGGGGATGACCTGCACGGTCTTGCCCAGGTAGTCGCCGCGGCGTTCCTTCTCCAGCACGGACTGGTAGATCTTGCCCGTGGTGAAGTTGTTGGTTTTCTTCATGCGCGTTTCGATGAAACGCTCGTAGTGGCCCAGATCCAAGTCGGTTTCTGCGCCGTCATCGGTCACGAACACCTCGCCGTGCTGGAACGGCGACATGGTGCCCGGGTCTACGTTGATGTAGGGGTCAAGCTTGATGAGGGTGACTTTAAGTCCCCGCGATTCGAGGATCGCGGCAAGGGAGGCTGAGGCGATTCCCTTACCGAGGGAAGACACCACACCGCCGGTGACGAAGACAAATTTGGTCATGTCTTTTTTGGTGGTGGGAAATTGGGATTATAGATGGCACCCCGGCGACACCCCCGGGGGCAGGGTCACCCCCGTCTGCTAAATTCGCCCCATGAATGAGCTTGCTGGCAAACACATTGTTCTGGGTCTGAGTGGGGGCGTGGCTTGCTACAAGGCAGCCGATCTGTGCCGCCAGCTCATCAAGGAGGGCGCCACCGTGCAGGTGGTGATGACCGAGGCGGCCGAGCAGTTCATTACCCCGGTCACCATGCAGGCCCTGTCAGGCCGCACGGTGTATGGCTCGCAATGGGATGCCCGCGAGCCCAACAACATGCCCCACATCAATCTGAGCCGCGAGGCGGATGCGATCCTGATCGCGCCTTGCAGTGCGGACTTCATTGCGCGCCTGGTGCAGGGCAGGGCGGACGAGTTGCTCAGCCTGCTGTGCCTGGCGCGCCCCGCCCAGCGCGTGCCCCTGTTGCTGGCCCCTGCGATGAACCGCGAAATGTGGGCGCACCCGGCCACGCAGCGCAATCTGGCCCAGGTGGCGCAGGACGGTGCAGTGGTGCTGGGTGTGGGTAATGGTGACCAGGCCTGTGGCGAGACGGGTGACGGCCGCATGCTGGAGCCGCTGGAGCTGCTGGACGAGCTGATCGCTTTTTTTACGCCCAAGACCCTTGTGGGCCGGTCGGTACTCGTCACGGCGGGGCCCACGTTTGAAGCCATCGATCCGGTGCGTGGCATCACCAACCTGTCGAGCGGAAAGATGGGCTTCGCCGTCGCCCGTGCGGCGCGCGAGGCGGGTGCCGATGTCACCCTGGTCGCGGGGCCTGTGCATGTGCCCACGCCACGCGGTGTGCGGCGCGTCAATGTGCAATCTGCTCAGGAAATGCTGGCGGCCGTGCAGCGGCATGTGCAGGCTGCCTCGGTGTTTGTTGCCACGGCTGCGGTGGCCGACTGGCGCCCGGCCCACGCGTCTGACCAGAAGATCAAAAAAGACGGCTCAGGCCAGTCCCCATCGCTGGAGTTTGTCGAGAACCCCGACATTCTGGCCACCATCGCCAGGTCGCCCCATGCGCTGGAAGGCGACCTTTTCTGCGTGGGTTTTGCCGCCGAAAGCCATGACCTGCTGGCCCATGCCACAGCCAAAAGGGCGCGCAAGGGTGTCCCTCTCTTGGTTGGCAATATCGGCCCCGCCACCTTTGGGCAGGACGATAACGCACTGTTGCTGGTGGACGCGCAGGGCCACCGCGAGCTGCCCCGCGCGTCCAAACGGGTGCTGGCGCAGCAGCTTATTGCCGAGATCGCCGCGCGTTTGCCACCCCTGCCTTCTTGACGACCACCACCCTGCGGAGGCGTGATGACAACTGGTGCTACCAAGCCTGATTGGGACACGCCGCCCGATGGCGATTTTGCGGCCTACGTGGAGCGCCTGACTGTCCAGAAACCTCTGCAGAAAGCCCCGGTGACGCAGGCTCCTGCTGCCGCTGCCGCTGTTGCTGCTGTCGGCAGAGCGGCCCAGGCGCCCAACACCGGTGCACAAGCTCAGGCTCTGCCGCCCGATCTGCTGCAGGTGATGCGTCCGCTGGCCGGTGTATTGCGCACGGTGCGTGCGGTGTTGCTCGTGATGGTGGTGTTGCACGGCATTGCCCTTTTCCTGCTCGGTCATGGCTCGTTGCCCGGCCTGGTGGTCATGGGCGTGGTGTGGTGGGTGCTGGGCTGGCTGATGCAATCGGCAGCGCAGCTCGGAGGGGCTCAAGCCTCGGGGATGAATACAGCGACGCAAGCCTTGCAGGATCGCTTGCGACAAGTGGCGCAGCAGCGCAGTGGTACAGGATTAGGAACAGGAAAGAAAAAACCGTGAAGATTGACGTGAAGATTCTCGACCCGCGCATGGCGGACCAATTGCCGACCTATGCCACGCCCGGTAGCGCGGGGCTGGACTTGCGTGCCTGCCTGGATGCGCCGCTGACCCTGCAGCCCAACGCCTGGCAACTGGTACCCACCGGCATTGCGATCTACCTGCAAGACCCAGGCTATGCCGCGCTGATCTTGCCGCGCTCGGGCCTGGGCCATAAACATGGCATCGTGCTCGGCAACCTGGTGGGGTTGATCGACAGCGACTACCAGGGGCAGCTCATGGTAAGCGCCTGGAACCGCAGCAACGTGGCTTTCACTCTGGAGCCCATGGAGCGGTTGGCTCAGCTGGTGATTGTTCCGGTGGTGCAGGCCCAGTTCAACGTCGTCACCGAGTTCGCAGCCACACAGCGGGGTGAGGGCGGGTACGGCTCCACGGGCAAGTCCTGACGCAGACCGACTGATGACGTGGTGCCCGGGGGCGCGTAGCTGGTTTGTAAGAATCCGCTTACGTTTCGATGGGTCTGTTACCGACCTATCGATGGCCCCTGTGTCTACGCTACGGCATCCTCGGGCGTTGTTCCAATCTGCACATGGGCATTGAGCTGGAATCCTTCTGGATTCTTTTGCCAATGCGTAGCCCGACAACTTCAGGAGATTGAACATGCAATTCCACCGTCCTCTCGCCCTCGTGGGCACCGTGGTTCTGGCTGCTTCGCTGGCCGCTTGCGGCCACAGCCGCCCCGCCCCCGCGCCGCAGTATTCCGGCGGCTATTCCAGTGGTTACCAGACGGCTCCTGCCTATCCGCAGCAACAAGCGGGCACAGAATATGGCCGCGTTTCCAACATTGAGGTCCTGCAAGGACGCAGCCAAGGCCAGACCACTGGCACGGGTGCCGTTCTGGGCGCCGTGGTGGGTGGCGTGCTGGGCAACCAGGTGGGCAAGGGCACGGGTCGCGCCGCAGCCACTGCGGTGGGCGTGCTGGGTGGTGCAGTGGCTGGCAACGCCATCGAAGGCCGCAACAACCAGGAATACGTGCAGGGATACCGGCTGTCTGTGCAGCTGGACCAAGGTGGCTACCGCGTGTACGACGTGAGCAGCCCGGGTGACCTTCGCATCGGCGACCGCGTGCGTCTGTACAACGGCCAGATCTCGCGCATGTGATCTGATCGACACCACAAAAAACGGGCGCCCCGATTTGATTCGGGGCGCCCGTTGTGCTTTTTGAACCGGTTCCTAGGGGGCTCAGTGCAGCAACGAGCTGCCTGGAGCCTGGGGCTGAATGCGGAAGAAGCCGGTTCCTGCCGTGCCGCGTCCAATCTCCTCTTCGGTGGCCTCGCGCACGGCCTCCACGGTCAGTTGCAGGCGCAGCGCGATGCCCGCCAGCGGGTGGTTGCCGTCGAGCACGATGTGGTCGGGGTAGATCTCGGCCACGGTGTACAGGGCGGTGCGGGGAGCATCGGGGTTGCAGCCTTCGGGCAGCGCCATGCCGTCAAAGGTCATGCCTTCTTCGATTTCGGCGGGGAAGAGGGCGCGGGGTTCTAGAAACAGCAACTGGTCGTTGAAGTCTCCGAAAGCGTCCTCGGGTTCAAGGTGCAGGGCCAGTTTGGCGCCCGGGCTATGGCCTTGCAGGGCCTCTTCGATGCGGGGCAGGAGATCATCACCGCCCACCAAAAACTCCACGGGCTCGTCGAGCACGTCCAGCTCTTCGCCCAGGGTGTCTTTCAGGGTCCAGGTCAGTGCGACCACACATTGTTGGGTAATTTCCATAGGAGAATTGTCGCAGTTTGACCAACGGCCCCGCAAAAGGGCGAGACTTTCCCCATGGACATTCAGCAACCCCTGGCGCTGTTCGGCGGCCTCACTCCCGCGCAATTCATGCGCCGCCACTGGCAGAAGAAGCCCTTGCTGGTGCGCCAGGCGATCCCCCAGTTTGCGCCGCCGGTGCTGCGGCCTGAGCTGTTTGCGCTGGCCGCCCAGGAGGGGGTGGAGTCGCGTCTGGTGCAGTTGGTCAAAGGTGCCTGGAAGCTGCGCCACGGGCCCTTCAGCCGCCGAGCCCTGCCTGCGTTGCAGCAGCCCGACTGGACGCTGCTGGTGCAGGGCGTCGATCTGCACAACGACGCGGTGCATGCGCTGATGCAGCAGTTCCGTTTTGTGCCCGAGGCGCGGCTGGACGACCTCATGATCAGCTACGCCAGCGACGGCGGTGGCGTAGGGCCCCATTTCGACAGTTACGACGTCTTTTTGCTGCAGGCGCACGGCAAGCGGCGCTGGCGCATCGGGCGCCAGAAGGATCTGTCGCTGCGCGACGGCATTCCCTTGAAGATATTGGCCGAGTTTGAGCCCGAAGAAGAGTTTGTGCTGGAGCCGGGTGACATGCTGTATCTGCCACCGCGCTATGCCCACGACGGGATCGCCGAAGGCGAGTGCATGACGTATTCCATCGGTTTTCGCGCGCCAGCCCGCGCCGAGCTGGCGCAGGAGCTGCTGGTGCGTCTGGCGGAAGATGCCGGGGAGGACGACCACCCGTTGCTCTATCGCGATGCAGGGCAGGACGCGGTGGCGCAGCCAGCGCATATTCCCGCCGGGCTGCAGGACTTTGCGCGCGAGGCCCTGTCGCGTGCGCTGGCCCAGCCCCTGGTGCTGGAGCGCGCGCTGGGCGAGTACCTCACCGAGCCTAAACCCAGCGTGTGGTTTGAGCCAGGCGACACCCGGGTGATGCTGGAAGGGGTACGGCTGGACCGCAAGAGCCGCATGATGTACGACGCACACCACATCTTCATCAACGGCGAAAGTTACCGCGCAGCGGGGCGTGACGCCACGCTGATGCGGCGCCTGGCGGATGAGCGCCGGCTATCGGCGCGGGATCTGGCACGGGCCAGCGACGATGCGCTGGAACTGCTTTCGTCGTGGTGCGATGCGGGCTGGGCCCATGTCTGGGCCGGTGGAGAATGACCAGGAGCCAGTGATGACCGATACAGCCACCCCCTCTGCCGAGCCTTTGCGCGACTTGCCCAGCGGGCGATTCAGCGGGCGCGAGACGTTTCAGCAACTGGTGCGCGACGCCATTGCGACGGCGGCGCGGGATGGCTGGCAGGAAATTTTCATCAGCGATGCCAACTTCCATGACTGGCCCCTGGGCGAGCGTGCGGTGGTCGAGGCCTTGCAGGACTGGGCCCGCAGCGGCCGGCGCTTCACCATGCTGGCTTGCAGTTATGACGACGTGATCCGCCGCCATGCCCGCTTTGTGCGCTGGCGCGGCACCTGGGACCACATCATCACCTGTCGCCGCAGCCCGGCGGCCGACCCGCTGGACCTGCCCAGTGCGTTGTGGTCGCCGCAATGGGTGCTGCACCGGCTTGATCCCGAGCGCTGCGTGGGGGTGACTGGCAGCGAGGCCGATCGCCGGGTGCTGCTGCATGAGACGCTCAACGAGTGGGTGCGCAGCAAGAGCGCGCCTGGATTTCCCTCCACCACACTGGGGCTGTAGCTTTTCCCCATTTTGGGTAGCGCCCGTTGACAGGGCGCTACGCGGCGGTCGCGCCCGCCGGGATACTGCGCAAAGTCAAGCGGGCGTAAAGCTTTCGTCAGTGTTAGTCAGTATTGACTAAATACCAATATAATCTGCGGCTGTGCCCAAAAAGGTGCAACCAAGTGCATTGTGCCAATGCGTGCATGGGCTCAGGAAGCCTGACGCCGTGGCTTTTCAAGATTCTGTCTGTCCAAATAGGAAAATCGAAATGAAGAACTCTCTCGTTCTGGCCGCCCTGATCGCTGCTGCTGCACTCGCCGCTTGTGGCAAGAAGGAAGAACCCGCTCCAGCACCCGCTCCCGCTCCTGCGGAAGCTCCCGCCGCAGCACCTGCTCCCGCCGCCGAGCCAGCAGCTCCTGCCGCTTCCGACGCTGCTGCTCCTGCCGCCGCTGCACCTGCTGCTGACGCTGCTGCTCCTGCCGCTGACGCTGCCAAGGCTGCTGCTGACGCTGCTGCCACCGCCGCTACCGGCGCTTCCGCAGCCAAGTAAATCGCTGCAGGCTCTGGGCTGACCCCAAGGTCAGCCTGTGCCAGGGCCCCGCACCGCAAGGTCCGGGGCTTTTTTTATGCCCTTCGCCAGGGTGAGGCAGTCAAGGGCGCACGGTTCGGGCCATCAGGGGTTCACGTCGAACCATTGCGTCCCCTCGGTGGGGCTGGCGACCTGGATCTCCTCATCCGCCCAACCCAGCGCGGCAGCGAGCGATTGGCGAGCGAGGGCGGGGAGGTTGTTCTGCGCACTCAGGTGCGCCGCCACCACACGCTGCAGGCGGTCATGCTGCACCGCGCTCAGGATCTCTGCGGTTGCTGTGTTGGCCAGGTGGCCGTACAGCCCGCCAACGCGGCGTTTCAGGAACGGCGGGTAGCGAGAGGCCGCCAGCATGTCGGGATCGTGATTGGCCTCGATCATCAGGGCGTGGCATCCCTGCAGTTGCTGCAGCACATGGGGACTGGCATGGCCCAGATCGGTCAGGATGCCCAGGTGTGCGGCGCCGTCGGAGCAGCGCAGCTGCAGAGGCTCTCGGGCATCGTGCGGCACGGTGAACGGGCGGGCTTCGAAGGCGTCCATGTCGATTGCCTCCATGTCGTGCGCTACCCGCAGCAAGCCGTCCAGGTCTGGCGCGCCCAGGGCCGCGTACGTGCCTTCACTCATCCACACGGGAATGCGAAAACGCAGCGCCAGGGTCTGGGCACAGCCGATGTGATCGGAGTGTTCGTGGGTAATGAAGAGGGCGTCCAGGTCTTCCACCTGCAACTGCGCCTGTGCCAGACGGGCCTGCAATTGCCGGATGCCGAGCCCGCAATCGATCAAGAGGCGGCGCACCTGGCTGCCGCTGCGGCCTTCGACCACCGTGGCATTGCCGGTGCTGCCGCTGCCCAGGTTCTTGAATCGAAGCATAGCGGGGCGAAAGAATGGGTTTGTGGCAGCCCAAAAAACCAGAGCCACCGTCCACCCGAAGGCGGAGGGGGCTCCAGAGGTGTGGGTGGCGGCCTTTCGGCCTGCGCCGCTTATTTCAGATCGTCAGCAATCACGCGCACGATGCGCTCGGCATTGGCCGAGGTCTCGGGGGCGCCGGCTTCGTTGAGCACCGACACGGTGGTTGCTTCACCCTGGCTGCGCACTACGATGCGGTACTTGAGCGGAGGGGTTGCGGAAGTGGAGCTGAACAGCTTGCTGAAGAAGCCTGGCTCTTTCTTCTCGGTGTCCGGCGCCACGTAGCGCACGAAGTACGTGCCTTCATTGCGGTTGCGGTCTTCCACCGTGAAGCCGGTACGGTCCAGGGCCAAGCCCACACGGCGCCATGCGCGGTCAAAACCTTCGTCCAGTTGCACTACCGGCACATTGTTCACCGTGGCCATGCGGGCGGCCTGGGCGCGGGGTGCAGGGGCTGCGGCGACAGCCTTGGACTGCTCCTGGCTCACACCCAGCTTGACCATCAGGCGGCGCAGGAATTCGGTTTCGAGTTCCGGGTCGGAGGGGCGAGGCTGCCAGACGGTGCTGTCCTTGGTGACGTTGCCATAGACCTCGACCATCCCGCGGTGGGTGATGTAGATCTCGGTGGCTCCATTGGCATTGCGTTCCAGACGGGTGCGGAACTTGTCCCGTTCGCCGGTGGAGTACAGGGACTCCATCAGCTTGCCGATGGTGGAACGGATGAAATCCTGCGGCAGCTTGGCTCGGTTCTCGGCCCAGTCGGTTTCCATGATGCCGACATTGGCCTCTGACTGGGCCAGCGTGAAGCCACTTTCCAGCCAGAAGTCGCGCACAGGCTCCCACAGCTTGTCGGCAGGGCGGTTGACCACCAGCCAGCGCTGGTTGCCATCGCGCTCGATGCGCACGTCGCCCAGCTGCAGCGCCGCCGCGTTGGCGTTGCCCGACGGCTGCGCCGCCTGGCCGGCCTGCATGGCGGCGGCAGAGACCGAACCACCCGGCATGGCGTAGCGCGAGTCGCGCGACAGCTGGGTGAGGTCCGGCGGGACTTCCAGCGACGAGCCCTTGGCGGCGCTCTTGTAGTCGATCTTGTCGCCTTCCAGAATGCTGGTGGAGCAGGCGGACAGGGCCATGGCGAGGGCCAGCAGGCTGAGGCGGGTGGTAGCAGCTTTCACGCGGAAATCCTTGGGAAGTGTCTCTGAGAGCGGGCGCAAAAGCCCGGATTAGATCAGGCCGCTGGTGCGCAGTGCCGACTCGACCACAGCCTCGTTGCTGCTGGCCAGGGGCGTCATGGGCAGGCGCATGGTGCCACCACACAGACCCATGCGGGCCATGGCCCACTTGACCGGGATGGGGTTGGCTTCGACGAACAGGTTCTTGTGCACGGGCATCAGCTGGAACTGGATTTCCATGGCCCGGCGCGCGTCGCCCGCCAGGGCGGCCACACACAGCTCGTGCATCAGGCGCGGGGCCACGTTGGCCGTGACGCTGATGTTGCCGTGGCCACCGCACAGCATCAGGGCCACGGCGGTCGGGTCGTCGCCCGAGTACACGCCAAAGTCCTTGGGCACGTCGCGGATGAGCCACTGGGCGCGCTCAATGTTGCCGGTGGCTTCCTTGATGCCAATGATGCCGGGCACCTGGGCCAGGCGCAGCACGGTGTCGTGCTGCATATCGGCCACCGAGCGGCCGGGCACGTTGTACAGCACGATGGGCAGGTCGCCCGTGGCTTCGGCAATGGCCTTGAAGTGCTGGTACTGGCCTTCTTGGGTGGGCTTGTTGTAGTAGGGCACCACCTGCAGCTGGCTGTCGGCCCCCACGCCGCGCGCGAACTTGGCCAGTTCGATGGCCTCGGCGGTGGAGTTGGCGCCGCAGCCGGCCATGATGGGCACGCGCTTGGCGGCCTGTTCCACGGCCACGCGGATGATTTCGCAGTGTTCTTCCACGTTCACCGTGGGGGACTCGCCTGTGGTGCCCACCACGCCGATGCAATCGGTGCCTTCGGCGATGTGCCAGTCGATCAGTTTGCGCAAGGTGGGGTAGTCCACGCTACCGTCCTCATGCATGGGGGTGACGAGGGCGACGATGCTGCCGGTGAGTGGCACGGAAGAAGAAGTCATGTCCGCAGTGGTAAACGGTAAAAGGGCATTCTAACTAGCCCCAACGTGCAAAAGATGTCGTGAGGGTCCGCCCGCCTGCGGGAGTTCCCGTACGGCCGTGATGCGTTGCACGAAACGCGCAGGTTCGTCGATGAAGCCGTCTTCATAACCTACCACGCGCAATTCCTTGCACACGTGCAGCAGCTCGCCGGGCGCCAGCAAAAACTCAGCCCGGGCCGGGCGCCCCACGGTTTCGTTGCCCTGGGCAAAGGTTTCATAGACCAGCACCCCGCCCGGTGCCACGCTGGCCACGATGGTGGGCAGCAAGGGGCGCCACAGGTAGTTGGTGACGACCACGCCACCAAACTGGCGGCCTGCAAAAGGCCAGGGGCCGTTTTCGATGTCGGCCTGCACTAGCTCGCCCAGCCCTTCGCAGGCGGCCAGCGCCTCGGCCGACCGGTCTACGCCGACCACGGTATGCCCCAGTTCGCGCAGATGCCGCAGGTGGCGCCCTGCGCCGCAGGCAACGTCCAGCACAGAGCTGTGGGGAGCGATCAGGTGGCTCCAGCGCCGCACCCATTCCGAGGGGGCCTCTGTACCGTGCATACCGTGCATGAGACTATAAAAATGATAGCTGCCAGCGCATGATTCACTAGCGCTTGCGGCCAAAAACGCTTGAAAACCCAGCGAAAGAGGTCAAAAACACGCCCACATCTGGTCGGCCAGCATCACCATGAATTCGGGTACGGTGTAGAAGCCAAACACCACCAGGCACAGCAGCACGGCCACAGCGCCGCCCAGCCAGCGCAGGGCGCGCGGCGTGGTTTTGCGGGGCGGGGTGGGGTGGCTCATGCAGGGAGGGGGCCAAAAGGTCAGGCGGGTTGTGGGCTGCTGCGCGAGATCGGGCTTTCCTTGACCGGCAAGTTCACCAGCCCGGCAAAAATCCCCAGACCAATCGCGATGTACCAGACGATATCGTAGCTGCCGGTAGCGTCATACAGATAGCCCCCCAGCCAGACGCCCAGGAAGCTGCCGATCTGGTGGCTGAAGAACACAAAGCCGCCCAGCATCGACAAATGCTGCACCCCGAAGATCTGCGCGATGGTGGCATTGGTGGGGGGCACGGTGGACAGCCACAGCGCGCCCATCACCGCCGAGAACACGTACACCGACAGCGGCGACAGCGGCACCAGCAGGAAGATGCTGATCGCCACCGCGCGGGCAAAGTAGATGAAGGCAAGGATGTGGCGCTTGGGCATGCGCTGGCCCAGCGTGCCCGCGATGTAGGTGCCAAATACGTTGAACAGCCCGATCAGCGCCAGCGCATAGCTGGCCACCTGGGGCGACAGGCCGTGGTCCTTGAGGTAGCTGGGCATGTGCACACCAATGAACACCACCTGAAAGCCGCACACAAAGTAGCCCGCCATCAGCAGGTTGAAGCTGGGGTAGCGGAAGGCCTCGCCCAGGGCCTGCGCAATGGTCTGGTCGCGCTTGACCGGGGCCGTGCCCTTGAAGCCCGGCTCCCGCAAGCCAAAGGCCAGCGGCACGATCAGCAGCACCGCCATCGACAACGCCAGCAGCGCTTGCTGCCAGCCCAGGCCAGCGATGAGCCAGCCTTCCACCGGCACCATCAGAAACTGCCCGAACGAGCCCGCTGCCGCCGCCACGCCCATGGCCCACGAGCGCTTTTCGGGAGCAATCTGCCGCCCCAGCACTCCGTAAATCACTGCATAGGTGGTGCCCGCCTGGGCCGCGCCAATCAGCACGCCCGCCGTCAGTGCAAATAACGTGGGCGTGGGCGACAGGGCCATGCCTGCCAGGCCCACGGCATACAACACCGCTCCACCGAGCAGGACGCGGAAGGCCCCAAACCGGTCGGCCGCCATGCCCGCAAAGATCCCGATCAGGCCCCAGGACAGGTTCTGGATGGCGATGGCCAGGGCGAACGACTGGCGCGTCCAGCCCATCTCCTGGGTGATGGGAAGCAGCCACAGCCCGAACCCGTGGCGGGTGCCCATGGACAAGGTCACGATGGCCGCGCCGCAGGCCAGCACCTGGAACATGGATAGTTTGGGAGGATTCATATGCATGCGCAGGAATGTAGCCAGATTGTGTGAAACGCGCTGATACACCCGCGACCAATACAGTTGCCGTCAGGGTCGCGCGAAGACTGTCTTTTTATCCAGCCCCAGGGCGGTGGCCGCACTACAATCCGCCGCTATGTCTGCCAAACCGTCTTCTGCTTCCGCCAGCGAATATTCCGAAGGTTCGATCCGCGTGCTCAAGGGCCTGGAGCCCGTCAAGCAGCGCCCGGGCATGTACACCCGCACCGACAACCCCTTGCACATCATCCAGGAGGTGCTGGACAACGCCGCCGACGAGGCCCTGGCCGGCCACGGCAAGAAAATCCGCGTCACCTTGCACGTCGACGGCTCGGTCAGTGTGGAAGACGACGGCCGGGGCATCCCCTTCGGCCTGCACCCGGAGGAAAACGCGCCGGTGATCGAGCTGGTCTTCACCCGCCTGCACGCGGGCGGCAAGTTCGACAAGGGCAAGGGCGGCGCCTACAGCTTCTCGGGCGGCCTGCATGGCGTGGGCGTGTCGGTCACCAACGCGCTGGCCACCCGGCTCGAAGCCACTAGCTACCGCGAGGGCAAGGTGGCGCGCCTGGTGTTTGCGGCCGGTGATGTGATCGAGCCCTTGGTGGCCCGGCCGCTGGAGGCGGGCGAGCGCAAGCAGGGCACTTCGGTGCGCGTTTGGCCCGACGCCAAGTATTTTGAATCCAGCGCCCTGCCCATGGGCGAACTCACCCACCTGCTGCGCAGCAAGGCCGTGCTGATGCCCGGCGTAACGGTGCAGCTGGTCAACGAGAAAACCCGCGACACGCAAACGTGGCAGTACAAGGGCGGCCTGCGTGACTACCTGATGCAGACGCTGAACGGCGATCCGGTGATCCCGCTGTTTGAGGGCGAGGGTTTTGCCGACCGCAACAACGAAAGTTTTGCCGAAGGCGAGGGCGCCGCCTGGGCCGTGGCCTTCACCGAAGACGGCCAGCCCATGCGCGAGAGCTACGTCAACCTGATCCCTACCAGTGCGGGCGGCACGCACGAAAGCGGCCTGCGCGACGGACTGTTCAACGCGGTCAAGAGCTTCATCGAACTGCACAGTCTGTTGCCCAAGGGCGTGAAGCTGCTGCCCGAGGACGTGTTTGCGCGCGCCAGCTATGTGCTCTCGGCCAAAGTGCTGGACCCACAGTTCCAGGGCCAGATCAAGGAACGCCTGAATTCGCGCGACGCTGTGCGCCTGGTCAGCGGTTTTGTGCGCCCGGCGCTGGAGCTGTGGCTGAACCAGCATGTGGAATACGGCAAGAAGCTGGCTGAGCTGGCCATCAAAGCCGCGCAGACTCGCCAGAAGGCGGGCCAGAAGGTGGAAAAGCGCAAGGGCTCGGGCGTGGCTGTGCTGCCCGGCAAGCTCACCGACTGCGAAAGCCGCGACACGGCGCACAACGAAGTGTTTCTGGTCGAGGGCGACTCAGCGGGCGGCAGCGCCAAGATGGGCCGCGACAAGGAAAGCCAAGCCATCCTGCCGCTGCGCGGCAAGGTGCTCAACACCTGGGAGGTGGAGCGCGACCGCCTGTTTGCCAACAACGAAATCCACGACATCTCGGTAGCCATTGGCGTGGACCCGCACGGCCCCAACGACACCCCCGACCTGAGCGGCCTGCGCTATGGCAAGGTCTGCATCCTGTCCGACGCCGACGTGGACGGCTCGCACATCCAGGTGCTGCTGCTCACGCTGTTCTTCCGCCATTTCCCCAAGCTCATCGAGGCCGGCCACATCTACGTGGCGCGCCCGCCGCTGTTCCGCGTGGACGTGCCCGCCCGTGGCAAGAAGCCCGCCGCCAAGATGTATGCGCTGGACGACGGCGAGTTGGCCGCCATCCTGGACAAGGCCGAAAAGGACGGCGTGCCGCGCGAGAAGTGCCAGATCAGCCGCTTCAAGGGCCTGGGCGAGATGAACGCCGAACAGCTGTGGGAAACCACGCTCAACCCCGACACCCGCCGCCTGCTGCCCGTGCAACTGGGCGACATGGACTTTGCCGCCACCGAAGGCCTCATCACCAAGCTCATGGGCAAGGGCGAAGCCGCCGCGCGCCGCGAACTGATGGAGCTGCATGGCGATGCGGTCGAGGTCGATATCTGAAGAGCAGCGTCATACGCGCCCGAGCCGCCTGCCATGACCTCATTTCGCCAAATCGGTCGCTTGCGCTGGTATGTGTTGGGTTGTTTGCTCTGCTTTTTGCAGCAAACAGCCCGTGCAGACCTGTGGGCGCATGTGGACGAGCGTGGCGTGACGCACTTTGCGGCGGAGCAGGTCGATGCGCGCTACCAGCTGTTTTTTCGTGGCAACGACTTTGACTCGACCCGGGATACGCCCGTCAATGCCTCGCCCATGCCCTACGCGCTGCCTGCAGCGGGCGCGCGCCTGCTGGCGTTTTTCGACATTGCGCCCGACTACAAGCGCGTCAAGCACCACCTGCGCGCTGCGTCCAGCCAGCATGGCGTGGACTATGAGCTGCTGCAGGCCGTGATCGCCACCGAGTCCGGCTTTGACGCCGCCGCCGTATCGCCCAAGGGCGCCGTGGGCCTGATGCAGGTGATGCCCGCCACTGCCAGCCGCTTTGGCGTGAGTGCGGACAAGAAGCGCACGGTGGAGCAAAAACTGGCCGACCCCGCTGTGAACGTGCCCACCGGCACCCGTTACCTGCGCTACCTGCTGGACCTGTTCCCCGGCCGCATCGACCTGGCCGTGGCCGCCTACAACGCGGGCGAAGGCGCCGTGCAAAAGGCGGGCAACCAAGTCCCGGCCTTTAAGGAAACCCAAAACTACGTGCGCACTGTGCTGGGCCTGTACGCCCAGCTCAAGCCGCCAGCGCCCGTGCTGACACAGCGCGCCCTGCCGGGCCGTGTGCGCATGGAGCTGTCGGGCGGCGCACAGAACCGGGGCAACCTGCCGCCCACCCAGGTGGCACAGACCCGCAACGCGCCGCAGACCGCGTTTGAACCCTTACCGACGATTCCGAACGAATGAGCGACCAACCCACTCTTGATTTCACCACCGCAGGCGATGACGGAGGCGACTCCCTGGGCCTGGCGGGCTACGCCCAGCGCGCCTACCTGGAATACGCGCTGTCGGTCGTCAAGGGCCGTGCGCTGCCCGATGTGTGCGACGGCCTCAAGCCCGTGCAGCGACGCATCTTGTATTCGATGGACCGCATGGGGCTGGGCTACAGCGGCCCCACGCGCAATACGGCCGCCAAGCCCGTCAAGAGCGCCCGCGTGGTGGGCGATGTGCTGGGCCGCTTCCACCCGCACGGTGACCAGTCGGCCTACGACGCACTGGTCCGCATGGCGCAGGACTTTGCCCAGCGCTACCCGCTCATCGACGGCCAGGGCAACTTCGGCAGCCGCGACGGCGACGGCGCTGCCGCCATGCGCTACACCGAAGCGCGCCTGTCGCGCATCACCAGCCTGCTGCTCGATGAAATCGACGAAGGCACCGTGGATTTCATGCCCAACTACGACGGCAGCACCGAAGAACCCCGCCAGCTGCCCGCCCGCCTGCCGTTTGCGCTGCTCAATGGAGCCAGCGGCATTGCCGTGGGCCTGGCCACCGAGATCCCCAGCCACAACCTGCGCGAGATTGCCGATGCGTGCGTGGCGCTCATCAAGACGCCATCGCTGAGCCAGGACGAGCTGCTGGCCATCGTGCCCGGCCCGGACTACCCCGGCGGCGGCCAGATCATCAGCAGCCCCGGCGACATTGCCGACGCCTACCGCACCGGCCGGGGCAGCCTGAAGGTGCGTGCGCGCTGGAAGATCGAAGATATGGCGCGCGGCCAGTGGCAACTGGTGGTCAACGAACTGCCGCCCGGCGTGAGCACGCAGAAGGTGCTGGAAGAGATCGAGGAAATCACCAACCCCAAGGTCAAGGCGGGCAAGAAGGCGCTGACGCAGGAGCAGACGCAACTGAAGGCCAGCATGCTGGCCGTGCTGGACGTGGTGCGGGATGAATCGAGCAAGGACGCGCCCGTGCGCCTGGTGTTCGAGCCCAAAACAGGCAAGACCCCGCAGCAAGAGCTGATCACCGCGCTGCTGGCCCACACCAGCCTGGAGACCTCGGCCCCCATCAACCTCACCATGGTGGGGCTCGATGGCAAGCCCGTGCAGAAGTCGCTGCGCCAGATGCTGGAAGAGTGGATCGCCTTCCGCCAGACCACCATCATCCGCCGCAGCCAGCACCGGCTGAACAAGGTGCTGGACCGCATTCACATTCTCGAAGGGCGGCAGCTGGTGCTGCTCAACATCGACGAGGTGATCGCCATCATCCGCCAGGCCGAAGACCCCAAGGCCGCGCTGATTGCACGCTTCAAACTCAGCGACCGCCAGGCCGAGGACATTCTCGAAATCCGCCTGCGCCAGCTCGCGCGGCTCGAAGCCATCAAGATCGAGCAAGAGCTGAAAGAGCTGCGCGACAGCCAGGGCAAGCTCGAAGACATCCTGAACAACCCCGGCTCGCTGCGCCGCACCATGGTGAAAGAGATCGAGGCCGACGCCAAGACCTTTGCCGACGCACGCCGCACGCTCATCCAGGCCGAGAAAAAGGCGGTGGCCGAAGTGAAGGTGGTGGACGAGCCTGTCACGGTGGTCGTCTCGCAAAAGGGCTGGGTGCGCGCCCGCACTGGCCATGGGCATGAGGCCGCCAGCTTTGCCTTCAAGGCGGGCGACGGGCTGTATGGCACGTTTGAATGCCGCACGGTCGATACCCTGCTGGCCTTTGGCAGCAATGGCCGCGTGTACTCGGTGGCCGTGTCACTGCTGCCCGGGGCACGTGGCGACGGCCAGCCGGTCACCACGCTGATTGAGCTGGAAGCAGGCACGCAGCTGCTGCACTACTTTGCGGGGCCCGCCAACGCCACGCTGCTGCTGTCCAACTCGGGCGGCTACGGCTTCCTGGCGGCAGTGGAGAACATGGTGTCGCGCCAGAAGGGCGGCAAGGCCTTCATCACCCTGGGCGAGGGCGAAACCGTGTGCGTACCTTCCCACGCCGCAGGCACCACAGGCAGCAAACCGGTGGTGCCCGCCACGCATGTGGCCTGCGCCTCCACCGGCGGGCGCATCCTCACGTTCGAGATCACCGAGCTGAAAACCATGGCCAACGGCGGCCGGGGGCTGATGCTGATCGACCTGGAAGACAAGGACCAGCTCGCAGGCGCTGCCGCCTATACGCGCAGCATCCGCCTCGATGGCATGGGCCGGGGTGGCAAGGTGCGCGATGAGACCCTGGAGATCCGCAGTCTGAACAACGCCCGCGCCGCACGCGGCCGCAAGGGCAAGGCGGCGGACCTGGGCTTCAAGCCCCAGGCGGTGACGCGGGTCGAGTAACAGCGGCTCGCACAAGGCTTCTGGCGCTTTTTGCCGCATCCTGCGGCCATGCCCCTGCTGCAGCGTTGCCTCTGGCGCAGCGCTCGGCCGGGGCCATCTCGCTGCGTTTTTTCGCCGCTCCAAGCGTCGTCACTGCCGCTGGCGCAGGGTGCGCGAGACGCGTTTGACGCACCCTGCGCCTTTGGCTGCGCGCCCAGTGGCGCTTGGGGATGACCCTCATACGGTCGCTCCTGGTTTGTGCAATTGTCGGAAAGCGAGCAACATCTCGTGACAAACACACTCCAGGAGACCTCCATGCCCAAACAACTGAGGATGGCCCACAAGCTGTGGCTGGCTGTGATTCTGATCGTGGTCATGCTGGTCGCCGTGGTGGGGTTTGCGGCCTACCGCTCGGCCAAAGTGCAAGCTCAGGCCGATGCCGTGAGCAAGGAGATGGAAGCGCGGGTGCAGGCCGCCCTGCGCTGGTCGGGGTTGACCGAAACCAATGCCGCGCGCACGCAGGCGCTGATCGTGAGCAACGACCCTGCGGTGGAGGCCGAGTTCAAGGACGTCATTGCGGCCACCTCGGCCCAGATCAGCGAGGTGCAAAAATCACTCGAATCCATGGCCCTGTCCGACGCTGACAAGGCCCAGATGAACAAGATCGCGGCCGCCCGCAAGACCATGATCGACCTGCGTGGTGAGGCCCGCAAGCTCAAGGGCGACGGCCAGCAAGACCAGGCCGTGACGCTGATCAATCAGAAGTACAACCCGTCCGTGGTGGCCTACCTCACGGCACTGCGTGAGTTCGTGGCCCAGCAGCAGAAGAACGCCGCAGACACGCAGGCAGCCATGGCGGCCGAGCGCATGCTCACCGTCAAGATCGCGGCGGTGGCCGTGGCCCTCCTTCTGCTCGCCATCATCGTGGGGGCGTATTACCTGATCGGCAGCATCCAGCGGCCGCTAGCGCAGGCCCATGGCCTGGCCGAGCGCATTGCAGGCGGCGACCTGAGCCAGCAAGAGTCCGTCACGCGCGGCGACGAGTTTGGCGACCTGTTGCGCTCGCTCTATGCCATGAGCAACGCCCTGGGGCGCATGGTGCATCAGGTGCGCCAGAGCACAGACAGCATTGCCATTGCCAGCGCCGAGATCGCGACCGGCAACCAGGACCTGTCGGCCCGCACCGAACAAACCTCCAGCAACCTGCAGGAGACGGCGGCCGCGATGGAGGAGTTCACCAGCACCATCCAGCAGAGCGCGGGCAGCGCCCAGCAGGCCAGCAGCCTGGCTGCGGGGGCCACTGGCGTGGCGCGCCGGGGCGGCGAGGTGGTGACACAGGTGGTGGCCACCATGGAGGACATCAACCACAGCAGCAAGAAGATCGCGGACATCATCGGTGTGATCGATGGCATTGCGTTCCAGACCAACATCCTGGCGCTGAACGCGGCCGTGGAGGCCGCGCGGGCTGGCGAGCAGGGCCGTGGCTTTGCCGTGGTGGCCAGCGAGGTGCGCAGCTTGGCTCAGCGCAGCGCCGAGGCGGCCAAGGAGATCAAGCAGCTCATCAGCGCGTCGGTCGAGAAGGTGGAGACCGGCTCGCGCCTGGTGTCTGACGCGGGCACCACCATGACCGACATCGTGCAGTCTGTGCAGCGCGTGACCGACATGATTGGCGAGATCACTGCCGCATCGTCCGAGCAGAGCGCGGGGGTTTCGCAGGTGAACAAGGCGATCAGCAACCTGGACCAGATGACCCAGCAGAACGCCGCGCTGGTGGAGGAAAGCGCCGCAGCGGCGCAGAGCCTGCGCGAGCAGGCCGACCATCTGGCGCGCGAGGTGTCCATGTTCAAGGTCAATGCTGCCAGCTATGGCCCGGCCCAGGCCGCCATCGGTGCGGCGCGCGGCGCGGCCAAGGTCACCGCCAGCCTGTCCCCAGCCCGCGCAGCACCAGCGCCCGCCGCTGGCGGTGCTACCGCTTCAGCGGCCCGTATCGGCACCACCAACACTTCTGCTGCGCTGGCCAAGGCACCTACTCCCTCATCGGTCGCCAAGACGGGCAGCCAGAAAAACGCGAAGCAGGGCGCTGCGGCGGGAGCCGAGGAGGATTGGGAGTCCTTCTGACGGGTGCTGGGATCGCACCGGTCTCGAGTCAGCGCGCACGTCGCCTTTTTGCACACCCCGGTGGCGGGGCTGGCGGACCGCAGGCAACGAAAAAAGCCCTTGGCAGCGATGCCAAGGGCTTTTTGCTGGAGGTCTGAAGGTCAGGCCAGTTCAGCGATCAGTTCGATCTCCACGCACGCGCCCATGGGGATCTGGGCCACGCCGAAGGCGCTGCGGGCATGCACGCCCTTTTCGCCAAACACCTGGCCCAGCAGTTCGCTGGCGCCGTTGGTCACCAGGTGCTGCTCGGTGAAATCGCCGGTGGAGTTCACCAGGCTCATCACCTTGACGATGCGCTTGACCCGGTTCAGGTCGCCACCACACGCGGCTTGCAGCGTGCCCATCAGGTCGATGGCGACGGCGCGCGCGGCCTGCTTGCCTTCTTCGGTACCGATGTCGCGGCCGAACTGTGCGGCCCAGGGCTTGCCGTCCTTGCGGGCGATGTGGCCGCTCAGAAACACCAGGTTGCCGGTCTGCACATAGGGCACGTAGGCGGCGGCGGGCACCGACACGGGGGGCAGGGTGATGTTGAGTTCTTTCAGCTTGTCGTAAACGCTCATGGTGGTCCTCGTTAGGAAGTGCGGGTGGATAGACTAGGGCAGCCTGGTGCGCAGGCCGCCGAGCGCGGTAAGTGTTACACAGCACCTCGCCCCCGCGCCGATGGGGCAGCCCCTGGCGGCGCATTAGCATCAGTGCATGTCCACCATAAGCGCCCCTAATGCCGCGCCACTGTCCGCCACAGGCCAGGGGGTGGAGGGGCCGTTGCCCCCGCGTCCGTGGCTGCTGCCCGCTGTGTTGCTGGGCGTGGTGGCCGGGGCTGCGCTGCAACTGCAGCAGCCCGCGCTGTGGTCTGCGGCGGCCTACGGGTGGTTGTTGATGGCTGGCCTGCTGCTGGGCGGTGGTGCGGTGGCTGCCGCGCGGCGGCACCCCGGGCTGCGCCGGGCTCGCAGTGTGATCGCCATGTCGCCCTGGCTGATGTTGCTGGCGGGGGTGCTGGCCATGTTTGGCGGCACCGGCCTGCGGGCCGTGGCCTACCAGGCCCAGGCGTTGCCTGCCGCACTGGAGGGCAAGGACCTGCGCATCACCGGCGTGGTGGCCGCCATGCCGCAGGTCAACGAGGCTGGAACCCGCTGGCGCATGGCGGTGGAGTCCGCAACGCTGCAGGGCATACCCGTGGCCATGCCGCCGCAGATCGATGTGGCCTGGTATGGCGGCGCCTTTGGCGGTGGTGGCGAGGTGCTGGACCTGCAACGCCAGCCCGCGCCTGTGCGGGCGGGCGAGCGGTGGCAGATCACCGTGCGCCTGAAGGCGCCCCATGGCCTGCGCAACCCGCACGGCTTTGACTATGAGCTGTGGATGTGGGAGCAGGGCGTACAAGCCACAGGCTACGTGCGCGCCGGACCCAAGGACGAGCCACCGGTGCGTGTGGCCGCCACTTGGCAGTACCCGGTGGAGCAGCTGCGCCAGCGCGTGCGGGACGCCATCATGGAACGTCTGGTGTTTGGGCACGATGGGGCGGCCAATGAATCCGCTGACACCACCCGCACGCGCACTGCAGGTGTGGTGGCGGCGCTGGTCACGGGCGACCAGCGCGCCATCGACCGTGCGGACTGGGATGTGTTCCGCGCCACCGGGGTGGCCCACCTCATGAGCATTTCGGGCCTCCACATCACGTTGTTTGCCTGGCTGGCCGCGTTGGGGGTGAGGGCGCTGTGGCGGCGCTCACCCCGGCTGAGCCTGGCGGTGCCAGCGCAGTCCGCCGCGCTGGTGTCGGGTGTGTTGCTGGCCACGGCGTACGCGCTGTTCAGCGGCTGGGGCGTGCCCGCGCAGCGTACCGTGACCATGCTGGCCATCGTGGGGCTGCTGCAGCTGAGCGGGCGCCGCTGGCCCTGGCCCCAGGTGTGGCTGCTGGCCTGCGGGTCCGTGGTGTTGCTGGACCCATGGGCGTTGGCGCAGGCAGGCTTCTGGCTGAGCTTTGTCGCGGTGGGTGTGCTGTTTGCTACCAATCCGATAGCTACTCAGGCAAATAGCACTAGCGCTATAGGCCATTTTTATGCCTTGGTGCGTGAACAATGGGTCGTGACACTGGCATTGACGCCCCTGGGCTTGTTGCTGTTTGGCCAGGTGTCGCTGGTGGGTTTTGTGGCCAACCTGGTGGCCATCCCCTGGGTGACGCTGGTGGTCACGCCGCTGGCGCTGGGTGGCGTGCTGTGGGCGCCGTTGTGGAGCGTAGCAGCCATCAGCTTGCAGCCGCTCACCGCATGGCTGCAGTGGCTGGCGCAGTGGCCCTGGGCCGCCGTGTTTTTGCCGGCAGCGCCGCTCTGGGCAGGCGTGGCGGCGGTGGCCGGGGGTGCGCTCTTGGCCATGCGTCTGCCCTGGCGCCTGCGTTTGCTGGCGCTGCCTTTGCTGCTGCCGGTGTTGTGGTGGCAGCCCGCGCGGCCCGCAGCGGGGCAGTTTGAGCTGCTGGCCGCCGACATTGGCCAGGGCAATGCCGTGCTGGTGCGCACGGCCACGCACACCCTGCTGTACGACGCCGGGCCGCGCTTCAGCCGCGAGAGCGATGCGGGCCACCGCGTGCTGGTGCCGCTGCTGCGGGCGCTGGGAGAGCGGGTGGATGTGCTCATGCTCAGCCACCGCGATGCCGACCACACGGGCGGCGCGGCGGCCGTGCTGGCCCAGCAGCCCCGCGCCGAACTCACCGGCTCCATCGAAGCTGAGCACGCCCTGCAGCGCCTGCGCCCCAGCCGCCCCTGCCTGGCCGGACAGCGCTGGGAATGGGATGGCGTGGTGTTTGAGGTGCTGCATCCCCTGTCTGGCGACGACGCACCGGGGGCGGCCAAGCCACCGCGCCCCAATGCGCTCAGCTGCGTGCTGCGCATTTCCGCCGCAGGCACCGAGGGCGCGTCGGCCTTGCTGGTGGGCGACATCGAGGCACCGCAGGAGCAGGCCCTGCTGGCGCGTGGCGCACCGGTGCGGGCTGACTTGCTGCTGGTGCCCCACCATGGCAGCAAGACCTCGTCGTCGGCGGCTTTTCTGGAGGCCGTGCAGCCGCGCACCGCTTTGGTGCAGGCTGGGTATCGCAACCGCTTTGGCCATCCTGCGCCAGATGTGCTGCAGCGCTACCGCGCGCGCCAGATTGCGGTGGTGGAGTCGTCGCGCTGCGGGGCGGCTCGTTGGTCCTCGTCACAGCCGGGCCAGGTGGCCTGCGAACGCGACACCGGCGAGCGCTACTGGCAGCACCGCATGGTGCCACGGGACAACTGAGTCGGGGCCCATGGCGCAGCGCCGTCAGGGGTGTTGTGCGGGGGCGGGCTCACAACTTGCTATCCTGACTGCAGGAGGCCCGTTCATGCAGAAATTTGACGAGATGTACGCCATGCTGCCGTTTGATGGCAGCGACGTGCGGGAACACTACAAGCGCTACGCGCAATGGTTGAGCAAACAGCCCCCTGACGTGATGCAGGCCCGCAGGGCCGAGGCCGAGATGATCTTCCGGCGCGTGGGCATCACCTTTGCCGTGTACGGCGCCAAGGACGAGGGCGGTGCAGGCAACGAGCGGTTGATTCCGTTTGACCTGATCCCCCGCATCATCCCCGCCCACGAGTGGGCCAGCATGCAGCAGGGGCTGGTGCAGCGCGTCACGGCGCTCAACCGCTTCATCAATGACGTGTACCACGGCCAGGACATCATCCGCGCCGGCATCGTGCCCGCCGACCTCATCCTGAACAACGCGCAGTACCGCCCCGAGATGGCCGGTGTGCATGTGCCGCAAGACATCTACGCGCACATCGCCGGCATCGACATCGTGCGCGCTCCCGATGCCCAGGGCAACGGCGAGTACTACGTGCTCGAAGACAACCTGCGCGTGCCCAGCGGCGTGAGCTACATGCTCGAAAACCGCAAGATGATGATGCGGCTGTTCCCCGAGCTGTTCAGCCTGCACAAGGTGGCGCCCGTGGCGCATTACCCCGACATGCTGCTCGAAACCCTGCGCGCCAGCGCCCCGGCCACGGCCGACGAGCCCACGGTGGTCGTGCTCACGCCCGGCATGCACAACAGCGCCTACTTTGAGCACGCCTTCCTCGCGCAGCAAATGGGCGTGGAGCTGGTCGAAGGGCAGGACCTGGTCGTCAAGGACAAGTTTGTGTACATGCGCACCACGCGCGGCCTGCAGCGGGTGGACGTGATCTACCGCCGCGTGGACGACGACTTCCTCGACCCGCAGGTATTCCGTCCGAATTCGACGCTGGGCTGCTACGGCCTCATGGAGGCCTACCGCGCGGGCAACGTGGGCATCTGCAACGCCGTGGGTACGGGCGTGGCCGACGACAAATCCGTGTACCCCTACGTGCCCGAGATGATCCGCTTCTACCTCGGTGAAGAGCCCATCCTGAAAAACGTGCCCACCTGGATGTGCCGCAAGCCGGACGACCTGCAGCATGTGCTGGCCAACCTCAAGGACCTGGTGGTGAAGGAAGTGCACGGCGCAGGTGGCTACGGCATGCTCATCGGCCCAGCCGCCACGCAGGCCGAGATCGAGGACTTCCGCCGTGCGCTGATCGCCAACCCCTCGGGCTACATCGCGCAACCCACGCTCAGCCTCTCTAGCTGCCCCACGTATGTCGAAAGCGGCATCGCCCCGCGCCACATCGACCTGCGCCCCTTCGTGCTCAGCGGCCGTGAGGTGCAGATGGTGGCAGGCGGGCTCACGCGCGTCGCACTGCAGGAGGGATCGCTGGTGGTGAATTCGTCGCAGGGCGGAGGCACCAAGGACACCTGGGTGCTGGGCGAAGGCCGCAGCACCACGCCCATGACACAGTCGCAGACCCTGGGCGGCATGACCCAAACGCAAGGAGGGTTCTGAGATGCTGAGCCGCACCGCCGACCATTTGTTCTGGATGTCGCGCTATACGGAGAGAGCAGAAAACGCCGCCGAAGGCGGGGTTTCACTACAACACAGCCAGCGTGCGCAGCACGCGCGGGGTTCTCTGCCCGGGGAGGAAAAATGCTAAGTCGCACTGCCGATCATCTGTTCTGGATGTCCCGATATACAGAGCGGGCAGAGAACACCGCGCGCATGCTCAATGTGAGCTATGAAATGTCCCTACTGCCGCAGTCCGCCGACGCAGCGCAGGCGGGCTGGGAAGGCCTGCTGTCCATCAGCGAACTGATCCCGGCCTACACCGCCAAGCACGGCGAAGTGACGCCTGTCAACGTGCTCGAATTTATGGTGCGCGATGGCAACAACCCGTCGTCCATCCTGTCGTGCCTGCGTGCCGCGCGCGAGAACGCGCGGGCCGTGCGCGGCGCGCTGACCACCGAGGTGTGGGAGACGCAGAACCAGACCTGGCTGGAGCTGCACCGGCAGCTGGAAGGCGGCGCCTTCGAGCGCGACCCGGGCCAGTTCTTTGAGTGGGTGAAGTACCGCTCGCACCTGTCGCGTGGCGTGGTGCTGGGCACCATGTTGCAGGACGAGGCGTTTCACTTCCTGCGCATGGGCACCTTCCTGGAGCGGGCGGACAACACGGCGCGCCTGCTCGATGTGAAGTTCCACGCCGTCAAGAACGACTTCTTCGGCCGCACCAGCGACCGCAACCAGGAGAGCGACTTCTACCACTGGAGCGCCATCCTGCGCAGCGTGTCGGCGTTCGAGGTGTACCGCAAGGTGTACCGCGATGTGATCACGCCCGGCCGCGTCGCCGACCTGCTGATCCTGAGCCGCGACATGCCGCGCTCATTGCACGCGTGCCTGCGCGAGGTGGTGGACAACCTGGCTGTGCTTGCCAACGGTCAGTCTGCCGAGACCAGCCGCAGGGCAGGGCGCCTGCTGGCCGACCTGCAGTACGGCCGCATCGACGAGATCCTGGCGACGGGCCTGCACGCGTTCCTCACGCAGTTCCTGGACCGGGTGAACGACCTGGGCGGCGGGATCAGCCGCGATTTTTTGGTGACCTCGGGCGACTGAGAGCGCCCTGAAAACGGCGTAGTGCGTGGACTGGTTCAGTCCTGCGCGTTGCGCCGCTGGTCGCGCAGCATGAAGAGGTAAAGGCTTTCCACCTTTTCGCGCGCCCACGGCGTCTTGCGCAGGAACTTGAGGCTGGAACCCACGCTGGGGTCGATCTGGAGGCAGCGGATGGGAATCTGACGCCCCAGCTCGTCCCAGCCAAAGTAATCGGCCAGGCCCACGACCATGGCTTCGAGTGTCACGCCGTGCAGGGGATTGCGCGGCTGGGCGGGCTTGTTGGCCGGTGGGGCGGGCGGCGGGGGCTCTGGGGTGCTCATGGCGCGAAGCATACAGACTGGGAACGTACCCGGGCTCTTGTTGCGGTCCTGTCGTTTGTTGCAGACGAGAAACCCACTGGCGCCGCTGCAGGGCTGGCCGCGCCAGACCAGGGTTCGCGTCACCCTGGACGGGCGACGCAAAGTGAGGTTCAGGCTTTGCGTTGCAGATGGTCTTCCCGCTGAAAAAGCTCGGCCGCCCAGTCCACAAAGGCGCGTACCTTGGCGCTCAGGTGCCGGTTGGGGGGGTACACCACATACACGGGCAACAGGGGCTGGGTCCAGTCGGGCAGCAGTTGCTCCAGGGCTCCGCTGGCCAAGTAGCGCTGGGCTTGCCAGCTGGTGATCTGGCCAATGCCCAGGCCCGCCACGATGGAGGTGACGTAGGCGTTGGCCTCGTTCACGCTCAGCTGGTAGGGGCCGGTGATGTCGATGGACTCATCCCCCCGGCGAAACTCCAGCGGGTAGTGCCGCCCGCTTTGGGGCGAGAAGTAGATGACGCTGGCGTGTTTCTCTTCGATCTCCAGCGGGTGCGTGGGGGTGCCTTTGCGCTCTAGGTAGGCGGGTGCGGCGGCGGTGATGAACTCCAGGTTGCCAATGCGGCGCGCCACCAGCGACTGGTCGCTCAGCTCGCCGCCCCGGATCACGCAGTCCACGTTGTCGCCGATCAGGTCCACCGTGCGGTCGCTCACGCCCAGATCCACCTGGATGTCCGGGTAGCGGGCATGGAACTCCGCCAGGTGCGGAATGATGAGCAACTGAGCCACCGACGTGCCCACGTCGATGCGCAGCCGCCCGCGCGGGTTGGCGCGCGCGTTGGTCATGCTGGCCTCGATGTCGTCCAGATCGGTCAGCAGCCGCACGGTGCGGTCGTAGTAGGCCGCACCGTCGGGTGTGACGGTCACGCGGCGGGTGGTGCGGTTGAGCAGCTTCACGCGCAGCCGCTCCTCCAGCGCCTGCACATGCTTGGTCACCGTGGCTTTGGGCAGGTTCAGCGAATCTGCTGCCCGGGTAAACGTGCCGGCCTCCACCACCCGCACGAATATGCGCATGGCCTGAATCTGGTCCATGGCTTCTCCTTGAGTCTTCAGCACCCAGATTGGGTGCTGGGGAATTCTCACACGGGCACCCTGGTTTGATTGTTGAGCTTTTAGAAACAGTGCGGTGGTGTTTGACCTGTTTATCAGAAAAGCCCAAGCCACTACATTTCATCCATCGTCAACCGATGCTCCACCTCATCACCTAACTACTGGGTACCTGCCATGCAGCCCGACCACCCGTCCTCGTCCTCTTTGCCCACGCAGCCCGCTGCGGCGCCTGCCAAGGCGTCTGGTGTGGCTTCGTCCGTCTGCACTGATTCCACCATTGAGGTGGCCCAGGGGCAGGACGTGGCGGTGCGCATGTACGGCCGCAAGAAGACCGGCCACACGTCGCCGGTGGTCGTGCACTTCCATGGCGGGGCCTTCATGTCGGGCGACCTGGACAACGGCTGCACCGTGGCCTCGCTGCTAGAGAGTGCCGGGTCGGTGGTGGTGTCGGTCGCGTATCCGCTCACGCCCTTTCCGCAGCCGGTGGACACGGGCTACGGGGTGCTCAAGTGGGTGCACAAGCACCGCACCAAGCTTGGCGGGCAGGGCGCTGCCGTGTACCTGGCGGGCGAAGAAGCCGGGGGCAACCTGGCGGCGGCTGTGGCGCTGATGGCACGCGACCAGTCGCACCCTCCGCTGGCCGGGCAGATTCTGCTGTCGCCCATGCTGGACCCCTGCGTGGGCACCGCGTCGCTGCGCGAGGCCACGGGGGATTCCACCGGCTGCAAGTGGACCGAAGGCTGGCGCAACTTTCTGCGCTGCCCGCGCGATGCTGAGCACCCCTATGCCGTGCCGGCCGGTGCACAGCGCCTGGCGGGGCTGCCACCCACGCTGATCCTGGTGGGCGACACCGACCCCATGCACGACGAGGCGCTGGCCTATGCGGCCCGGCTGGAGGCCGCCGGCCTGCAGGTCACCCGCCATGTGTTCTCCAAGAACCCGCAATGGCCCGATGCCCTGCTGCAGACTGGCCCGCACGAATGTCCGTGTGCGGCGGGGGCGCAAGAGCAGTTCCGGCAGTTCTTTGCCGCCACGCGAAGTCCGGTGCCGTCCTGACGACGGCCCCTGACACCTTCTCACACCCCTGACTGCTGCTGACCTCCACCCCGGTGGAGGCAGAGAAACGCGGGCTCTGCGCGAGCCCCACTCCCTTTTTGCACCTTGATTTCCGGCCTGGCGTGCCGGAGGGGAAGCGCTTGCCTGGCGTTACCCGCTCCGCACGTCCTGCGGCCCACGTTAGCCATTCAAACAACACGGAGGAAAGAACACACCATGCATGCATTCCTGACCACACCGGCCTGGGGCGACTGCCATAGCGCACCCGGCCGCACCGTCTTTTGACGATTCCCTGCAGGCCGCCCTGGTGTTTGTCGCCGGGGTATTGACCTTTCCACCGTGTCATTGCCGAGACTGCATCCCGCCCCCTTTGCATTGACCCCTGCCTAGCGCAGCCCACAGGCGCCAGCGCACGGCAGACCCATTTCACAGCGTGCTTCACAAGGGCACACCTACTGATCGAAAGTGACCATGAACTTCCCATCCTTCTCCAAGTTCTCCCAGCGCCGCCCCCTGGGTCTGGCCACCCTTGCCACGGCCTTGACGGCCACCGTGGCGGCTGCCGTTCTGGTGTTCCAGGCGCCCGTGGCGCAGGCAGATAGCGCCCCTGCCGCACCCCCTGCCATGCCGGTGTCGGTAGCCGCCGTGCTGCAAAAAGACATCGCCCTGTGGGACGAGTTCTCTGGCCGACTCGAAGCCGTGCAGCGCGTGGATGTACGCCCCCGTGTCTCGGGTGCTGTGCAGGCCGTGCACTTCCGCGAAGGCTCGCTGGTCAAGCAGGGCGACCTGCTGGTGACCGTGGACCCGGCCCCCTACGCCGCCGAGGTGGACCGCGCCGAAGCCCAGGTGGTGGCCGCGCAGGCCCGCCTGTCGTACACCCGCAGCGAGCTGGAGCGTGCCACCCGCCTGCTGGACGAAAAAGCCATTGCCCAGCGCGAGCATGACGAACGCCTGAACGCCCAGCGCGAGGCCGATGCCAACCTGCGTGCGGCCCAGGCTGCGCTGCAGACCGCCAAGCTGAACCTCTCGTACACCCAGGTGCGTGCCCCCGTGGCGGGCCGTGTGGGTCGCATCGAAGTCACGGTGGGCAACCTGGTGGCGGCCGGTGCGGGCGCCCCCGTGCTGACCACGCTGGTGTCGGTCAGCCCCATCTACGCGAGCTTCGACACCGATGAGCAGATCGTGGTGAAGGCCCTGGCGGACCTGCAAAGCGGCCAGCGCGGCAACAGCGCCCGCCAGCTCATCGAGCGCATCCCGGTGCAGATGGGCACCGGCACCACGGGCGGCACGCCGCACGCCGGCCGCTTGCAGCTCATCGACAACCAGGTTGATGCCAAGAGCGGCACCGTGCGCGTGCGCGCCGTGTTCGACAACGAAGACGGCTCGCTGATCCCCGGCCAGTTCGCCCGCATCCGCATGGGCCAGGCCCGCAACACGCAGGCGCTGCTGATCAACGAGCGTGCCGTGGGCACCGACCAGAACAAGAAGTTCGTGATGGTGGTGGGCGAGGGCAACAAGGCCGAGTACCGCGAGGTCACCCTGGGCGCGCCGATTGACGGCCTGCGCGTGGTCACCTCGGGCCTCAAGGCGGGCGAGAACATCGTCGTCGCCGGCCTGCAACGCGTGCGCCCCGGTGCCGTGGTCGCGCCCCAGTCCGTGCCCATGACCGCCAAGGCCGAGATTGCGGGTGATCGCAAGGAAGCCAAGAACAACAGCAAGTCGCCCGCCGCCTGAGCGTGCGAAACAGCGACGCAAGGAATTTGCATCCATGAATCTGTCCCGCTTTTTCATCGACCGCCCCATCTTCGCCGGGGTGCTGTCGGTGCTCATCTTCCTGGGGGGGCTCATCGCATTGCGCGGTCTGCCCATCTCCGAATACCCTGAAGTCGCGCCGCCCTCCGTGGTGGTGCGCGCACAGTACCCGGGCGCCAACCCCAAGGTGATCGCCGAGACCGTGGCCACGCCGCTGGAGGAATCCATCAACGGCGTGGAAGGCATGCTCTACATGGGCAGCCAGGCCACCACCGACGGCGTGATGACGCTGACGGTGACGTTTGCCCTCGGCACCGACCCCGACAAGGCCCAGCAGCTGGTGCAAAACCGCGTCTCGCAGGCCGAGCCGCGCCTGCCCGAGGAAGTGCGCCGCCTGGGCGTCACCACCGTCAAGAGCGCGCCGGACCTGACCATGGTGGTCCACCTGGTTTCGCCCAACAACCGCTACGACATCGACTACCTGCGCAACTACGCTGTGCTCAACGTGAAGGACCGCCTCGCGCGCATCCAGGGCGTGGGCCAGGTGCAGATCTTTGGCGGTGGCGACTATTCCATGCGTGTATGGCTGGACCCGCAGAAGGTCGCGCAGCGCGGCCTCTCGGCCAGCGATGTGGTGACCGCCATCCGCGGCCAGAACGTGCAGGCCGCCGCCGGCGTGGTGGGCGCATCGCCCGGCCTGCCCGGCGTGGACCTGCAGCTGTCCATCAACGCCCAGGGCCGCCTGCAGACCGAAGAAGAGTTCGGCGACATCATCGTCAAGACCGGTGCTGATGGCGCCGTGACGCGCCTGCGCGACATCGCCCGCCTGGAGCTGGGCGCGGCCGACTACTCGCTGCGCTCGCTGCTCAACAACGACCCGGCCGTGGGCATGGGCGTGTTCCAGGCCCCCGGCTCCAACGCGCTCGACATCTCGGCCAATGTGCGCAAGACCATGGACGAGATCCAGAAGAACATGCCCGAAGGCGTGGAGTACCGCATTGCTTACGACCCCACACAGTTCGTGCGGGCGTCCATCCAGTCCGTGATCCACACGCTGCTCGAAGCCATCGCGCTGGTGGTGCTGGTGGTGATCCTGTTCCTGCAGACCTGGCGTGCTTCCATCATCCCGTTGCTGGCGGTGCCGGTGTCGGTGGTGGGTACGTTTGCCGTGCTGCACCTGCTGGGCTTTTCGATCAACGCACTCTCTCTGTTCGGCCTGGTGCTGGCCATCGGCATCGTGGTGGACGACGCCATCGTGGTGGTGGAGAACGTGGAGCGCAACATCGAGGCGGGCCTGACCCCGCGCGAGGCCACCTACCGCGCCATGCGCGAAGTGTCCGGCCCCATCATCGCCATCGCGCTGGTGCTGGTGGCCGTGTTCGTGCCGCTCGCTTTTATCAGCGGGCTCACCGGCCAGTTCTACCGCCAGTTCGCGGTGACGATTGCGATCTCCACGGTGATCTCGGCCATCAATTCGTTGACTTTGTCGCCCGCGCTGAGCGCCTTGCTGCTCAAGGGCCACGACGAGCCCAAGGACGCGCTCACGCGCGGTATGGACAAGGTGTTTGGCGGCCTGTTCCGTGGCTTCAACCGCATGTTCCATCGCGGCTCCGAGGCGTACAGCGACGGCGTCAAGCGCGTCATCGGCCGCAAGGCGCTGATGTTCGTGATCTACCTCGCGCTGGTGGGTGCCACCATGGGCCTGTTCAAGATCGTGCCCGGCGGCTTCGTGCCCGCTCAGGACAAGCAGTACCTGATCGGCTTTGCGCAGCTGCCCGACGGCGCCACGCTGGACCGCACGGAGAACGTGATCCGTCGCATGGGCGAGATCATGAAGGAGAACCCGAATGTCGAAGACGCGATCGCCTTCCCCGGCCTGTCGATCAACGGCTTCACCAACAGCTCGAACTCCGGCATCGTGTTCGCTACGCTCAAGCCCTTTGCCGAGCGCACCCGCGCCGACCAGAGCGGTGGCGCCGTGGCGGGCCAGCTGAACCAGGCGTTCGGCAGCATCCAGGACGCGTTCATCGCCATGTTCCCGCCACCCCCAGTGGCGGGCCTGGGCACCACGGGCGGCTTCAAGCTGCAGATCGAAGACCGCGCATCGCTGGGCTACGAAGCCATGGACAATGCGGTGAAGGCCTTCATGGGCAAGGCCTACCAGACGCCCGAGCTGGCGGGCCTGTTCACCAGCTGGCAGGTCAACGTGCCGCAGCTGTACGCCAACATCGACCGCACCAAGGCGCGCCAACTGGGCGTGCCGGTGACGGACATCTTCGACACGCTGCAGATCTACCTGGGCAGCTTGTACGCCAACGACTTCAACCAGTTTGGCCGCACCTACAGCGTGCGCGTGCAGGCCGATGCAGCCTACCGCGCGCGGGCGGAAGATGTGGGCCTGCTCAAGGTGCGTTCCAGCACCGGCGAGATGGTGCCGCTGTCGGCGCTGATGAAGATGGAGCCCAGCTTTGGCCCCGAACGCGCCATGCGCTACAACGGCTACTTGGCTGCCGATGTGAATGGTGGGCCTGCGCCCGGTTATTCATCGGGCCAGGCGCAGGCAGCCATCGAGCGCATCGCCAAGGAGACGCTGCCCCAGGGCATCACCTTCGAATGGACCGAGCTGACCTACCAGGAAATCCTGGCCGGCAACTCTGCCGTGCTGGTGTTCCCGCTGGCCATCCTGCTGGTGTTCCTGGTGCTGGCCGCGCAGTACGAAAGCCTTACGCTGCCCATCGCCATCATCCTGATCGTGCCCATGGGCATCCTGGCCGCGATGACGGGCGTGTGGCTCACCAAGGGCGACAACAACGTGTTCACGCAGATCGGGCTCATCGTGCTGGTGGGGCTGTCGGCCAAGAACGCCATCCTGATCGTGGAGTTTGCGCGTGAGCTGGAGTTTGCCGGGCGCACCCCCGTGCAGGCCGCCATCGAGGCCAGCCGACTGCGGCTGCGCCCCATCCTGATGACCTCGCTGGCCTTCGTGATGGGCGTGCTGCCCCTGGTGCTGTCCACTGGCGCGGGCGCCGAAATGCGCAGCGCGATGGGCGTGGCGGTGTTCGCCGGGATGATCGGGGTGACGGCCTTCGGCCTGTTCCTCACGCCCGTGTTCTACGTGCTGCTGCGCAAGCTGGCGGGCAACCGCCCGCTGGTGGAGCATGGTGCGCATGTGGCGCCCATCTCGCACGCCCCGGGTTCTGGTGGTACGGCCCACCCCGTGCTGGCCGCGTCGCGCAAAGAGCACGAGTGATGCTTCTGACCACGGTGACAACACAAATTTTTGTGGCCCTCGCCACGTGCTCCGCGCTGCCGATTGCAGCGGGTGCAGCGGCCAGGGCAGGAGAACAACCATGACCGATTTGCTTTTGACAAAAAACTCCACCGACGGAGCCCTCGCAGGGCGCAAACGCAGCCTGCTGGCGCCCCTGGCCGCCGCCCTGGTGCTGGCCGGTTGCATGACCCAGCCCGTGGCCCCCGCGCCGCATGCGGGTGTGCCTGTGCCCGCCAGCTTCACGGCAGGGGGCGATGCGTTGCCCACAGCCCCCTGGACGGTGGCGGCCCCCGCTGAGGCGCAGCCGCGCGGCGAGTGGTGGCTGGGCTTTCAAGACCCGGTGCTGGCCGACCTGGTGCAGCGCGCGGGCACGGCCAACACCAGCATCCAGCAGGCGGCCGCACGGCTGGCCGAGGCGCGCACGCTGCTGCGCTCGGCCGACGCCGCGCGCTCGGTGCAAGTGGGCGCATCGGCGGGTGTGACGCGCCAGGCGGGCGCTGCCACCACGGGCAGCGCTGCCCCTGCCACGCTGGGTACGGCGGGGCTCAACGCCTCGTACGAGCTGGACCTGTTTGGCCGCCTTTCGCAGACCAGCGACGCCGCGCGCCTGGACGCCGATGCGCGCGAAGCCTTGCTGCAAAGCACGCGCCTCATGGTGCAGGCCGATGTAGCGCAAACGTACTTGCAACTGCGCGCCGTGCAGGCCGAGCAGGTGCTGGTGCAAGAGAGTCTGGCCGCGTACCAGGACACCCTGCGCCTCACGCAGCGCCGCCTGCAGGCGGGCGACGTGGCCGAGCTGGACGTGGCCCGTGTGCAGACCGAGGTGGCCGCCACCGAGTCTGATGCACTGGCCTTGCAGCGCCAGCAGGCCCTGCTCACCAATGCGCTGGCCGTGCTGGCGGGCGAGGTGGCCAGCGGCTTTGTGCTGCCGCCAGCGACGGGCGATGCTGCGTTGCCCGTGATCCCACCGGGCGTGCCCGGCACGGTGCTGGCGCGTCGTCCTGATGTGTCGGCTGCGCAAGCCGCTGTGCTGGCCGCGCAAGCCCGTGTAGGTGTGGCGCAGAAGGCGTGGTTCCCGGCCGTCACGCTCACGGGCAATGCGGGGCATGCGTCGCCCGAGTTGGGGGACCTGTTCAAGTGGTCGGCTCGCGCCTGGGGCGTGAGTGCGCTGCTGTCGCTGCCGATCTTTGACGGCGGCCAGCGCGATGCCCAGATCGAAGGTGCCAAGGCACGCCTGGAGGCTGCGCTGGCGGACCACCGGGGGCAGGTGCTCAACGCGTTTCGTGACGTGGAGGACCAGCTGACCTCGCTGCGTTTGCTCTCCGGCCAGGCCGAGGCGCAGGGGCGGGCGGTGACGGCTGCGCGGCGGGCGACGCAGTTGTCGGATGTGCGGTATCGCAATGGGCTGGTGAGCCAGCTGGAGTTGCTGGACGCGCGGCGCAGCGAGTTGCGCAATCGGCGGCAGGAGTTGCAGGTACGGACGGCGCAGTATGTGGCGACGGTGGGGTTGATTCGGGCGCTTGGGGGGGCGTGGGGGGATCAGCCTGCGGTGAAGATGGCTGCGGTGTCGCAGTAGCTTTTTTCGCGGATTTGGCTGCTTGCGCTAGTGGGATATGCGGTGGTTGCTATTGATTTTGTAGTATTGGTTTTTGTGCGCTGATTGAGCCGCATGCCTCGGTTGAGTGCGGAGGCCGGGAGTCGCCCCGGCGGGCGAGGTACTTTTCTTTGCTTCGCCAAAGAAAAGTACCCAAAAGAAAGGCGACCCCCAGTCTGCGACCCCTGCGCTTCGCTACGGGGCCAACCTGCGGCGGGTCGGTTGCGGGGTGCGCCGCAGAACTCACTGCGCGCTGGCGCGCTCCGTTCAGACAACTGCGGCGAGTCAGTTCACGAAGCATGGGCGCTTCGACGCCCATGCTCACCCCACATCCGCCCCGCCGCAGGCGCAGCCAGCAGGGGTGGGGATCCGAACATCCAGACAACCGAACAGCCGAACAGCCGGACATCCATTCGGGCCATCGCTGCGCTCGGCTTGGCCTGCGCAGCGCGTGGCGCTTGCGCCCGCGAGAATGGGCCGAGCGAAGCAAAGGCCCGTGTGGATGTTCTGCCCCCTTTGCCCCTCTGGATGCGCCGAGGAGCGCAGGGTTTGGCGGATCAGGGCTCGCGATTGTCTGAGCGAAGTGAAACGGAGCGAGTTCGAGCGAGACCCCGCCAAACCCGAGCACCGCAGGTTGCCCCGGAGCGCAGCGCAGGGGACGCAGACAGTGGGGTCGCCCTTTCTTTGGTTCCTTTCTTTCGGCGACGCGAAAGAAAGGGACTCGCCTGCCGGGCGACTCCCGGCCTCCGCCCTCAACCTAGGCATGCGGCCAGCTCAGCGCCCCCAAGAAAACACTACAAAATCAATAGCTACCAGTGCATATCCCACTAGCGCTTGCGGCCAAAAAAGCTCAAAAACCTCAGCTCACCCCTTCAACCACCCCCTCAACCTCCCCACGCCTTCCTCCAATCTCCCCACATCCCGACTCGCAAAACACCACCGCAACCACCCCGACGCCTCTCCCCCAAACGCACTGCCCGGCGCCAACCCCAACCCCGCCTCCCGCACCAGCCGCTTGGCCAGCGTCAGGCAGTCGTCATGCCCGTCGATGTGGAAAAACGCATACATCCCGCCACGCGGCGTGGCCACCGACACTCCCGGCACATCGGCCAGCAACGGCACCAGCGTGTCCCGGCAGTTGCGCAGATGGTTCACCAGCGCAGGTGTCACCTCCTCCGTGCGCTGCAGCGCCACCGTGGCCCCACGCTGCACAAACACCGGTGCGCACGAGGTGTTGAACTCGATCAACTTGCCGACGGCATGCGTCAGCGACGGCGGCAGCACCAGCCAGCCCAGACGCCAGCCGGTCATCAGGAAGCTCTTGGAAAAACTGTGCGTCACCACCAGCCGGTCTTCCGGCTCGGCCACGTCCAGAAAGCTGGGCGCGGCGCCGTTGAGCGTATCGCCCGCGTAGTACAGCCGCTCGTACACCTCGTCCGCCAAAATCCACGTACCCGTGCGGCGGCAGTGCGCCAGGATGGTGGCTTGCTCCTCGCGCGTCAGCGTCCAGCCCGTGGGGTTGTTGGGGGCGTTGATGACCAGCAGGCGCGTGGTGGACGTGATGGCACTGAGCAGTGCGTCCATGTCCAGGCGCCAAGCGCCCTGTGAGTCGGCCACCAGCGGCACGGTGCGCACCTGCGCACCCAGAATGCGCGGCTGCGCCACCAGGTTGGGCCATACGGGCGTGACCAGCACCACTTCGTCGCCCGCGTCCACCAGGGCCTGCACGGCCACCATTAGGCCGTTCACGCCGCCCGATGTGACTGCTATGCGGTCGAACCACGCATCGGTGTGCTGCTGCGGGTGCAGGCCGTGCATGTAGCCCGCAATCGCGTGGCGCAGTTCGGGCAGGCCCAGGTTATGGGCATAAAAGGTTTCACCGTGCTGCAGCGACGCAATGGCCGCCTCGCGGATGAAATCGGGAGTCACCTCGTCGCTCTCGCCAAACCAGAACTTCAGCACATCGCTGCGTCCCAGGCCTTCGTTGGCCACTTCGCGGATGCGCGACTCTTCGAGGCTTTGGACTACTTCTCGCATGCAATCTCCTTGAAATACACAGCCATCATCGCAGGCGTATAGTCGTTTTTTTGATTTTTTCACCACAGTGGCTGACCAACCAACGCTCATGACCTATCCCAACACCCAGCTCTTCATCGCAGGCCAGTGGCAAGACGCCGCCGAAGGCAAGACCCTTGCCGTGTTCAACCCCGCCACGGGCAAAGAAATCGGCCGTGTGGCCCACGCCACCAAGGTGGACCTGGACCGCGCGCTGGACGCCGCACAAAAGGGCTTTGAAGCCTGGCGCGACATGCCCGCCGCCGAGCGTGCCAAGACCATGCGCCGCGCCGCCGCCCTGATGCGCGAGCGCGCCGAGGCCATCGCTGCCATCATGGTGCAAGAGCAGGGCAAGCCCCTGGCCGAAGCCAAGGTCGAGACCATGGCGTCCGCCGACATCATCGAATGGTTTGCCGACGAGTCGCTGCGTGTGTACGGCCGCATCGTGCCCTCGCGCAATCTCAAGGCCACGCAGATGGTGCTGAAGGACCCGGTGGGCCCCGTGGCGGCCTTCACGCCGTGGAACTTCCCCATCAACCAGGTGGTGCGCAAGCTGGCCGCTGCGCTGGGCGCAGGCTGCTCCATCCTGGTCAAGGCACCCGAAGAAACCCCCGCCAGCCCGGCCGAGCTGATCCGTGCGTTTGCCGATGCGGGCGTGCCCGCAGGCACCGTGGGCCTGGTCTATGGCGACCCTGCTGAAATCTCCAACTACCTGATTCCGCACCCCATCATCCGCAAGGTCACGTTCACCGGCTCCACGCCCGTGGGCAAGCAGCTGGCGGCATTGGCCGGCAAGCACATGAAGCGCGTGACGATGGAACTGGGCGGCCACGCACCGGTCATCGTCGCGGAAGACGCCGACCTGGAGCTGGCCATCAAGATCGGCAGCGGCGCCAAGTTCCGCAATGCGGGCCAGGTCTGCATCTCGCCCACGCGCTACCTGGTGCATGAAAGCATCCGCGCCGACTTTGCGGCCGCGTTCGCCAAATATGCCCAGGGCCTGAAGGTCGGCGACGGCCTCGCGGCTGGCACGCAGATGGGCCCGCTGGCCAACCCGCGCCGCATCACTGCCATGGCCGATTTGCTGGCCGACGCGGTGCAGCAGGGCGCCAAGGTGCTGACCGGTGGCGAGCGCATCGGCACCGAGGGCAACTTCTTCCAGCCCACCGTGCTGAACGATGTGCCCCTGTCGGCCCGCATCGTGAACGAAGAGCCCTTTGGCCCCGTGGCCGCGATTCGCGGGTTTGAGAAGATTGAAGACGCCATAGCCGAAGCCAACCGCCTACCGTTTGGCTTGGCGGGTTATGCGTTCACCTCGTCGCTGAAGAACGCACACCTGCTGGCCCAGCGCCTGGAAGTGGGCATGCTCTGGATCAACCAGGCCGCCGCCCCTGCGGCCGAGCTGCCCTTTGGCGGCCTGAAGGATTCGGGCTACGGCTCAGAGGGTGGCCCGGAGGCCATCGAGGCGCACCTGAACACGCGCCTGGTGTCGATCATGAACGTGTAACCATCGCGATCTTTGCTGCTTGGACACAGGCCCCCGGTGCCATGGGCATCGGGGGCCTTTTTGCTTTTGGAAGACTGCACAGGGCGGCACAATGGCGTGGCGTTGAAGACCTGCGGCCACCAAAGGTGGCAGTTACCCACCGTCCCCCATGTCAGGAGTGCCCCGCCCATGCTGCCCCGGCAATGCCTCGCCCTCATCATTGCGCTGGCCTGCGTGCCCCTTGCCTGGGCGGGCGAGGAGAAGGAGAGCTCCAGTCAGCGGCCCGGACTGTTCTTTGCCTGGCTGTCGCCCGACGATGGCCCGGTGTGGGCACACTTTGAGAACCCCGCGCACCTGCAGCAACTGGTGCGGCACTGCAATGCCCGTACGCCGGTATTTGCGCTGCAATCAGGCACCCGCTACCAGTGCAAGGCAGAACTGCCGCCGAAGTCTGCCGGGCAGGAAGAACCCTACGCCGCAGCCCTGACCGTGCAGGGGCCCAGGCCCCAGACAGACAACCCGCAGTACCGGCTCTTCGCCCTCACGCCGCCGCGCACGCCCCAGTGGCTGGTTGCCAAACCCGACGCCGAGCAGCTTGGCGCACTGCAGTCGTTCGTGCAGTCGGACGACCGCCGGTTTGGCGCGCTGCGCCGCCAGCTCCAATGGGGTGCTGCACGCACGATTCAGCAGCCCCAGGGCGCACGCACCACCGTGGTGGTGCCTGGCAGGGTGGTGCGCGACCCGGACGCTTTTTACGGAGCCCAGCGGCACCATGTTTTTGTGCGTGGCAGTAGCGGCTATGCCTACATGGGCGAGGTGCCCGGCAAGCCCGACAGCTACGTGGACATCGACGGCAACGACCTGCCGGGCCTTGTGGTGTCTGAGGGGTGTGACGGCTGGTGCGTATCGCTGTGGGGCCTTACGGGCGGGCTGCGGCAGGTAGCGAGGTTCGGCGGGCACTGAGTTCGCACCCGCACAGTACGGGTTCTCAGCGCTGTTTCACCGGGTCGTACACGCAGCGAAAGCCGATGTACACCGCATAGAAGTCCGCAGGCTTCCAGGCCTCGACATCCGCGCGCATTTGCGAGGCGGGATACCACCAGGATCCGCCCATCGTGCGCCGCTCGTCGCCACGCGCATCGGCCGCCCATTCCCACACATTGGCGCCCATGTCGTGCAGGCCGTTCACTCCGGCCACAGTGGCGTTGACGGGCGCGGCGCGGGGCCAGGGGTCGGGGTCGCTGGTGTTGGCGCCCTGCGGGCTGTGGCCCGTGGTCCAGGGGTAGGTGGTGCCACGCACCCAGGGCGTGGGTGGTTGGCTGCGCAGCTCGGTAAAGCCGGCGGTGCGCCACTCGGCGGCGGTGGGCAGGCGGCCGCCGGCCCATTGGCAGTACGCCTGGGCCTCGGTGTGGGTGAGGTGCACGGCGGGCAACTGGTCGGTGTCGGGCGGTGAGCCGTCGGGGCGCTGCCAGGTCCAGCCCGCGCGGCGCTGCCAGCCGCCCACGTATTCAAAACCGCCGCCTTCGCGCTCGGCACGGGTGGTGGTGCCGGTGGCCCGCGCGTAGCGCGCAAACTGGGCGATGGTGACTTCGGTCTTGTCGATGCGCAGGCCGTGCAGGTCGTCCAGCACCACGGGCGCTGGGGTCTGGGCAGATGCGGCCAGGGCCCAGAACGCCAGGGTGGCGATGACTGCGTGGCGCGGTGTTGGCATGGTCCTGTGCTCCCCGTTTCACAGCCAGGCAGCCATTGCCGGGCCTGTGTGGCGCAGAGTATCGGCCGCTGCAAAAGCCTGTGGGCGGGGCTGGGTTTGCAGTGGCTGAACGGCCCTGTGGGGGGCGCCGGGTTGGGTGGTCGGCGCCGCGTCCGCCCAAGGGCTGTGTGCCTTTTCCAACCGGTAGCAGGCATAAAAAACCCCGCACTCCCAAAAAAAGGAGTGCGGGGTAATTGGCTGTGTGTCTGCCCTCCCACCAGTCAGGGCAGCAGCGTGTGGGGCGCTATCAGAAGTTGTGGCGCACGCCCACGGCGAAGGAGCTGAAGTCGTTACCCGGAGCCGACACGCCGTAGGTGGCTGCCTGGCTGTTGTTGATGCGGGTGTAGTACGTGTAGATCTTGGTGCGCTTGCTCAGGTTGTAGTTGTAGCCCAGTGTGTACTGGGTGGCGGCGCTGTTGGACACGTTGGAGTAGTTGCCAGCACGGCCCACGTTCACGTGGAACTCGGACACACCCATGATGTAGGCGGCCGACAGGCGCAGGTTGGTGCGGTTGCCGCCGTTGGCGATGAACACGTTCTTGTCGCGTTGCACGTAGGCGCCCATCACGAAAGGACCGGTGGAGTACGAAGCGCGCACTGCGAACTGGTTCTGGTCGCCCAGCTTGGAGTAACCAGCGCCCAGGCCCAACTTGCCGATTTCGTAGTTGGCAGCCAGGTCCAGGCTGTTCTTGCCGCCGGTGCCGCTGGGCTGCTCGTGCTGGGCCCAGCCGGCTTCGAACGTTGCGCCGCCCAGGCTGGGGGTGCGGTAAGCGATCTTGTTCACGTCACGGGCGGGGTAGGCGTACAGGGCGTCAGCCGACGAGCCGGTGTCGTGGTTGTGGTTGCTGATGAAGTCGGCCGTGGCGTAGTACGACTCGGACGTGAAGTTGCCCAGGCGTACCATGCCGAAGCCGCCGGACAGGTTCACTTCGCTCTGGCGGGCAAAAATGCCGCGCGAGTCGGAAGCGCCGGAGCTGGAGTCAAAGCCGCTTTCCAGTTGGAAGCCAGCCATAAGGCCGCCGCCCAGGTCTTCCTGGCCCTTGAAGCCGAAGCGGGAGGAGTTGTTGAACAGACCGGTCTTGGAGACATCGCCGTCTTTTTGGTGTTCGAAGGTCGTGTTGACCCGGCCGTACAGGGTGACGCTGCTCTGTGCAAAGGCAGCAGACGTACCCACCAGGGCCAGCGCGGCGAGGGCGCAGCGGTTCAATGTTTTCATTCGCGAGGTTCCTTAAATCAAATTTTGTTTGACGACAAATAATCACCGGCCAAAAACGCACAGGGGTGATGCCTTCGGGCCGCCGCTACAAGCAAGTTTGATGCCTGTGGTGATGTGATCGTTGCACTTTGCAACGGAGGGGGATGCTACTGGCCGCCGTGATTGGCCGCCAGCGGGGTAAACACCTTTTTGTCATCCAAATGTCGTTGCGGCGCAACATGGTTCTGGTATGGCGCGCCAGAACCCAACTTCGGGTGGAGCCCGGAGCCCCTTTGAGTCCCTTGGAGCCCCTTGGAAGGTCGCGAATGTGGTGCAAGCCCCGCGCGGGCTGGCACCGGCGTGGCGCTGCGTACAGGCCACTGCCGCCGTGCGAGCCCTGCACGGCAGCTTGTGGCGTGGCGGCGATCCCTTGACTATCCCTTGTGGGATCGCCAACCGGCGCCTAGAACCGGGACTTAGAACCGGTACGTCGAGGTCAGCGTGTAGGTGCGCGCCTGTCCGTAAAAGCAGTCCCCGCGTGCCAGGCACTGGGTGATATGCACCTTGTCGGTCAGGTTCACCACGTTGAAGGCCACGCGCCAGTCGCCAGCGTCGTAGGCCACCATGGCATCGGCCAGGGTGGCCGCCGGGGTGGTGATGGCGCTGGTGCCCGTCCACTGCGAGCCGGTGTAGCGCACGCCCGCGCCCACCACCCAGCCGCCACGCCCCTGCGCTGCAAAGCGGTGGCTCAGCCAGGCCGATGCAGTGTGCCGGGGCACGCCGGCCACGGCCTGGCCCTGGTCGCCTGCGTTGCTGCGGCTGATCTGGGCGTCGGTGAAGGCGTAGGCCAGCGTAAAGTCCCACTGGCGCGCCAGGCTGGCCTGCACTTCGGCCTCGAAGCCGTTGACCTTCACTTCGCCGATCTGCAGGCTGTTGAGCGGGTTGCTGGGGTCGGTGGTCTTGCGGTTCTTTTCGCGCAGGGTGTACACAGCGGCAAACGCGCTGATGCCCTGGCCCGGCGGCTGCCACTTCACACCCGCCTCCCACTGTTCACCGCGCTGCGGCTTGTAAGGGGTGCCGTACGCGTCAAGCCCGCCCAGGGGCTGGAACGATTCGGAATAGCCCACATACGGCGCCCAGCCGCCGTCCATCTGGTACGTCACGCCCGCACGTTTGGTCCAGGCTTTGTCGTCCACGGCAGCGGCAGGGCGGCCCTCGGTATCGGTCTGGGCGCTGTCATGGCGCAGGCCCAGCGTGGCCGTCCAGCGGCCCCATTGGATCTGGTCTTGCGCGTAGAAGCCCAGCTGCTTTTGCACCACGCTGGGCTGGCGCACCAGCTGTGCCGCCGTGGGCGGCGTGAAGTTGCCGTACACCGGGTTGTACACATCGATGGACGACGCCACCGCGCGCCAGGCCTGCTGGCCGGTGTGGTTGCGCTGCACGTCCAGGCCGGCCAGCAGCGTGTGTGCGGTGCTGCCCGCCTGCAGCTTGCCTTCGAGCTGCGTGTCGATGAGCAGCATGCGGCCGGTGTTGAGGTTCCACACCGCGTCGCGTACCAGCGTGCGGTTGTCGCTGTTGAACACCGGGCGCGCAGGGCGGCCCGTGGCGGCGTTGGCGGTGAAGCTGGTGTAGATGGTGCGGTAGTCCACCTCGCTCACGGTGCGGCGCAGGTTCTGGCGCACCGTCCAGTCGCTGTTCAAACGGTGACTGAACAGGTAGCCCCACGAATTGTTGCGGGTGTCGTATGCATCCCAGCCCGGCTCGCTGATGAAGGTGTTGCGCGGAATCTGGCCGTACTGGCTGGGCAGCTGCGTGCCTTGCCACGGGAAGAATCCGATGAGCGAGCCGCTTTGATCCTTCTGGTGCAGCGCCTGCAGCGTGAGCGACGTGTCGGCGTTGGGCTTCCAGGTGAGCGATGGCGCAAACACCACGCGGTTGTCGTCCACATGGTCCACCTGCGTGCCGCTGTCGCGGCCCACGGCCACCAGGCGATAGAGCCACTGGCCGTCCTGGTCGAGCGCGCCCGTCAGGTCGGCCGCGATCTGCTTGCGTGCGTTGTTGCCCAGCTGCACCTGCACCTCGCGCAAGGTGTCGGCCTGCGGGCGCTTGCTGGTGAGGTTGAGCACGCCGCCCACGCTGCCCTGGCCGTACAGCACGGAGGTGGGGCCACGCAGAAACTCCACGCGCTCCAGCGTGTAGGGGTCTGGCCGGCTGGTGTTGTAGGTGCCATAGGTGCGCAGCAGGCCGTCCTGGTATTGCGAGACATCGCCACTGCGTGCCTTGAAGCTGTCCACGCGGCTGTCAAAGTAGTTGGACACCGCGCCTGCGGTGTACGCCGTCACCTGCCGCAGCGTCTGCACGCCCTGCGCCTCCATCTGGTCGCGGGTGACCACGCTGATGGCTTGCGGGGTTTCGATGAGTGGCGTGTCGGTCTTGGTGGCGCTGAGCGCACGCTGGGCCACAAAGCCGGTGACCGGTGCCGTCGGGTTCTCTTGCTCCGCGCCCGAAGACACGGTGACCGGGGCCAATGTGGCCTCGGCAGTGGGCGACGGGACGGTGGTGGTCTGCGCCTGGGCCGCGGCACTGCACAGCACCAGCACGGCGGCCTGTGCAACGGCGGTGCGCGGCGCGCGGCATGCGCGCGAACGGGATGGGAAAGGAGGCATGGTTTGCTATTGATTCGATAGCTGCTTGGGCATGTTCGACTAGCGCAAGCGGCCGGTTTTGCTTGAATTGCTTGAAATGGGCGCTGATCAGCGACCAGCGGGTGCGGGCGTGGCCGCTGGCGGCAACGACGGCGAGGGCATGCCCTCGGCCAGCACAAAGCTCAGCGTCGTCACGTAGCTGGCTTCGCCGTACGGCGCGCCGTGCGCCTCGCCCGGCGTCTTGTCGCTGTGCTTCACCTCGGCCACGTACTGGCCCTTCCAGGGGGTGACAAAGGTCACCCTGCCGTCTTCACCCGCCTCGGCCTCGCGCGTCCAGCCCGAGGGCGCGGCCAGTTGCACCTTGGCCTTGGGCAAGGGGGCGCCCTGGTAGACCACTTTCAGCTCACCGGGCTTACCGGTGGGCACCAGGTCCAGCGCAGCGGTGGGTGCCACGGGCTTGGCCAGGCTTGCTACCCAGCGGGCCGCGGGCTGCCAGTACATCGCGGGCAGGTTGCGCTTGCTGCGGTCGATCACGGGGTAGGTAGGCGTTGCAAACAGCGTGTCTGGGCTGCCGGTGGTGGCGTAGACGAAGGCATCTTTGCCCAGTTGGCCGTCCACGCGCTGCGCCGGGGCGCCGGTGCGTTGTTGTTCCAGCAGGGGCACGCCCTTGAACTGGTCGAGCCGGCCAGGCGATGTCTCGCGCAGGTTGTCGTTGAACTCGCCAAAGTGCAGGCGCGCCTGGCCCCCGGCGTTCTCCAGCCACACCTGGTGGGCGTGGGCAGGGGCCAGGGCAGATACGCCGGCAATGGCCAGCACGGCAGCCAGCCAAGGGCGTGGGGAGGTGGGAGCGCAAGACATGGACATGGATATTTCCTCTCTTTGGTTTGGGATTCCGGAGCGCTGCTCCAAACGCAGCGCGCAGCCCGCTGCACCACCGCAAGGGTGGGTGCAGTGAAGCTCATTTTCTGATAGCTGCCTGCGCTTGATGGATGAGCGCTGGGTGGCTTTTTGATCTGAACGTTGCAGCGCTGGGCTCACACCGGGCGACAGCGCAGACGGGGGCATGAGAGCCGCTTCAGCGGCCGTCATAAGGGCGTCATGTCGGCCGCCAGTAACCGCTTACCGCTCCACGCTTGCGCGCGGGTTCTTCGTTGGAGGCGTCGGCTCTGGCGCGCGCGGCCGGCCGTACCAGCCCATCACCGCGACGGGGACGCCCAGCCCCACCCACGACCACCAGTCGCCCCAGGTGTCGGACACCAGTGCGGTGATCAAGCCGGTGGTGGTGAGCACACCCATCACGATGGGCCCGCCCCACAGGGCCCAGAAAGGGCGGTGCTTTTTCATGCGGTGCCCTCGGTGGAGCGCGCAGCGCCCGATGTGGGCAATGCGCTGCCCGCAAAACCCCCCGTGGCGCTGCCTGCGGTGGGTGTTGCGGAGCTTGCCGCCTGCACGCCCTTGCGCAGCCACAGATACAGCCCGCTGCCCAGCACCATGATGGTGGCGATGTCCAGCAGCGCCCACAGGATCTTCATCGGCATGCCGCCGTAGTCGCCAAAGTGCAGCGGCTGCGACACCAGCAGCGCGGTCAGGTACCACGGCAGCTGGGGCGACGCGGTGACCTGCGCGGTGCGCGCATCCACCAGCACCGGTTGGAGCAGCTTGGAGGTCAGCGGCTCATTGCCGCGCAGGAAGAACGTGTTGTGGTGCGGGCTGGAAAACGCCGTGCCCGGGAACGCAATGAATGACAGCTTGGTGCCCTGCGCCTGGGCCTGCGCGGCCTCCAGCGCCTGCTGCAGCGGCCCGCGCTCGGCCACGGGCACGATGGGCTGGCCTTCGTAGGGCTTGAGCAGCGCCGAGAGCTGGTCGTGCTGCCAGTACTTGATGAGCAGGTCGGCCCACGTATTGATCATGCCCGTGCCGCCCACCACAAACGCCCACACCAGCGTGACGATGCCCAGCAGGTTGTGCAGATCGAGCCACTTCACCCGCGTGGACCGACCGCGCCGCACCTCGCCAAACGCCAGCTTGCGCATGAACGGTGCATACAGCACCACGCCCGTGACGATGGCCACCAGCAGCAGCAAGCCCATGAAGCCCAGAAACAGCTTGCCCGGCAGCCCTGCGAACAGGTCCACGTGCAGCTTGAACATCACGTACATGAAGCCTTCGTCAAACCGGGGCTGCGCTAGCACCTGCGCCGTGCGCGCGTCCACCGCCACCGAGCGGAAGTCATCGGTGGGCGCCGGGGTGGGCGTGAGCGTGACGAACCACACGTTGTCATCGTCCTCGGCGTGTGATGCGAACTGCACCACCCGGTCCGGGTGCAGCGCTTTTGCCGTGGCCAGCACCTGGTCCAGGCTGGCGCGCGGCGTGTTGGCGGGCATGGCGGGCGCCTCGACCTCGGTGCCCAGCAGGTGGCCGATTTCGTGGTGAAAGATCAGCGGCAGGCCGGTGATGCACAGCAGCAGCATGAAAACGGTGCACACCAGGCTGGACCACTTGTGGGTCCAGCTCCAGCGGCGCAGGGCGGTGGGGCTCAGCATGGCGTGGGGGCGGTGTGGCAAGGGCCGTCGGGCAGTCGCACCACCGCCAGCGCCGCCCCAGGCACAGGGTGCGCTGTCGCAACAGAAAGGGCGAACAAGTGATTCATCAAGCCAGACAACCCGGAAACATCGGAAGACGGTGGGTGCTGGCTGCAGCCGGGAGGCCTGTGAAAAGGCTCGCGGCAAGGGCTATGGCTGGCGGAAATCCAATTTTACATTGCAAATGGGAATTGTTTGTATTCGTGATGGTGTGTGGGGCAAGGATGTTGCGAAATCGCTGCGGCCTGCTCCCGACCGGACACTGCGAAGGAGAGGAAGCATTGCGCGCGCGGGGGCTGGGGCGCAGGGCGGGGTGGGCGCCTGCAGGCTATAGTGCCGTCGCCCCAGCGTGCTGGTTTTGCAGACATTCACACCCGCGTTTGCGACCCTTGCATGGGCTTCATCCCCCGGCTGCGAGCCGCTTTCAGGAGAGTTCCGTGTCCACGATATTCGGCGCCGTTCAGCCCGTTGCGCACGCATCTGCGAGAGGCATGGGGGCTTTGTACCGGACGGCCTTGCCATGGCTCGCTGTGGTGGCCATTTTGTGTACAGGCAACGTACGCGCCACAGACGAAAGCACCTCTGCGGAGCAAAAGGCACGGCTTGCAATACCCCCCGAGTTTCGGCATCCCGATTTTGTCTGGACCACTGCAGAAGGCGACTTGAACGGCGATGGCATCCCTGACCTGGCCCTGTTGCTGACAAAGCAAAAAGGAGAAGGCCAGCGAGAGGAGCGGTTGCTTGTCCTGACCGGGAGGGCGGATGGCAGCTATCAGGTGCTCTCAACGTCCGGCGAGTTCTGCTACCCCAGCAAGTTCTACAACCTGGAAATCAAGAGCAATTCATTGTTCGTTCAGGCGGTCTACTACGCAGACGCCGCCCGGTTCTCGGGCTTCACGCTGCAGTTCCGCTACAACGCCAAGATCAAAGACCTGGAACACATCGGCGAGCAGCAGGACGATGAAGACTATTCCAGCAATGCCTCCCACCGCGTGAGCCTCAACTACCTGACCAACGCCACCATTGATTCGCGGCGTGCTGGCAAGAAGTACAAGGAGGCCCGAGGCCGGATCGTTGGTGGTCCGGGTGTGCTTCCTTTGAATGGGTTCGTCTGCGAAGGCTATGGCATGACGGGGTCATCGGTCTACCTGGATGAAAGCTTCAAGGTGCACAAGATGGGCGTGACACCTCCGTGATGCCAAGCGGGTTCGCCGCAAGAGCCCGCAGTGGGGGTTGATGACAGCCACGCCCTGTTCCAGCACGCGGTTGCGGCCGATGGAGCGCCGGTTTTGGGCATCCGGCGGAAGAGGCCACATTCCTTTGAAACTGGGGCCCTTGGCTCACTTCCGCCGTTCACTTGGGCCTCAGAACCGCGTCCGCAACGTCACCTGCACCGCACGCGGCGAGCCGGGCAGGATCAGGTTGTCGTTGCTCCCGTGGGCCGACACGTAGTACTTGCGGTTGGCCAGGTTCTTGATGTTTACGTCCACATCCCACTGACCCAGCGTGTACTGCAGGGCGGCGTCCACCGTGGTGTAGCCGGGCAGGGTGACCAGGTTGGTCAGCGAGGTGAAGCGCGCGCCCACGTAGTTCACGCCGCCGCCCACGCGCAGGCCGTGGCCCAGGTCCTTCATGGCCCAGAGGAAGGCGGAGTTGCGAGGCGTGAGCGCGGGCACCTTGCCCTGGGCCGCGATGGCAGCGGTGGGCAACTGGGTGGAGGTGGTGGTGGCCAGTGATTTCGTCATGCGGCCGTCCAGCCAGGCGTAGCCTGCGCTCACGTCCCAGCGGCCGGGCAGGCGGCCGTTGGCGGTCAGTTCCAGCCCGTTGGTGCGCTGGGTGCCCACGTTGATCTGGCGCGAGGGGTTGGTCGGGTCGGTGTTCTTGATGTTGGTGCGCTCCAGGTTGAAGAGCGCGCCGGTCACGTTCATACGGCCATCGAGCAGGTCGAGCTTCACGCCGATTTCCTTGTTCTCGGTGATCTCGGGCTCGGCGCCGGTGGTGTTGGCGGCGAGCGCAAAGGTCTCGGCCGAGGGCTGGAACGACTTGCTGTACGACACGTAGTACGACACGGTATCGCTGGGCTGCCACACCAGGCCCGCGCGGGGGCTGAACTTCTTGTCGGTGCGCGACAGTGTGCTCAGCTTGCGGTCGAACGTGGTTTCTTGCCAGAACACGTCGTAGCGTGCGCCCACCAGCGCCTTCCATTGGGGCGCGAGCGTGATCTGGTTTTGCCAGTACAGCGCGGCCGTGTCTTGCGTGGTGTGGCTGGGGATGGCGCTGTCGGCGTTGTAGCTGGCGGCCGGGATGGCCGGGGCGGGGCGGTTGCCGGGGTTGAGAATGGGCACGCGGTCCGCGCCGCCCGAGACGGACTCGGCGCGCTTCTTCTGCTGGCCCAGTTCCACGCCCATTAGCCACTCTTGCTTGAAGCCGCCGAGCTGGTTGCGCCAGGTCACATCCGTCTGGTTGAAGAAGCCTTTTTCGTCGCGCAGGATGAACGAGCGCGTGCGGCCCACGGTCATGTCCACGGGGTTGGTGGTGCCGCCGGGCAGGGTGTTGTAGCGGTCCAGCGTGTAGTCGTACAGGCGCGTGACGTTGCGCACCGACCAGTCGTCGTTGAAACGGTGGTTGAGTGTGGCCGCGAACGACTGCATGGTGCTGGTGGTGGTGTCGTCCTGCGCCGCGTTGCTCGAGCCGTAGTAGGTGCCGGCGGGCACGTTGACGGGGCGACCGTTCAGCGCGGGGATGCCGAAGTCCGTGAGGCGCTTGTCGCGGGCGTTGGTGTACTGCAGCAGCAGGTCGGTCTGCGCGGCGAGTTTGAGCGCGAGCGAGGGCGCGAAGTTGTGCCGCTTGACGAACTGCTGGTCGCGGTAGCTGCCCGAGTCCTCGACGGCGGCATTGATGCGGAAGGCTGCGGTGTCGCTGATGCCCAAGTTCACATCGGCCGTCGCGCGCCGGTAGTCGAAATTGCCCAGGCCCAGCGATGCCTCGCCCGAGGTCTCGCCGAATTTCGGCTTCTTGGTCACGCGGTTGATCAGGCCGCCCGATGAACCCCGCCCGTACAACACGGCGGCCGGGCCCTTGAGCACTTCCACGCGCTCGATGTCGGCGAGATCGCGGAAGTACAGCGCGTCGTCGCGCACGCCGTCCACAAACTGGTCGGCAATGGCCGTGAAGCCGCGTATCACCACCTGGTCGCGCTGGCCGTCGCCATGGCTCATGGCCACGCCGGGCACGTTGCGCAGCGCGTCTTCCATCGACCGCGCGCCCTGGTCGCGCATGAGCTGCTCGGGCACCACGTTCACGGCCTGGGGCACGTCGCGCAGCGGCGCGCTGCCCTTGGTGGCCGAGGTACTGGCGGCGGGCGAATAGCCGTCATCGTCGCTGGTGGACTGTACGGTGACCTCGCCCAGCGTCTGGGTGGGGGTAGCAGGCGCCGGGGTTTGTGCCAGCGCGGTGCCGCAGAAAGCGACCAGGATGGCTGCAACCAGCGGGTTCATGGCCTGCGGGTGGCGGAACGACTGTTGGAGGGAGTTGTGTTGAGGTGCGTGCATGCTTTGTCCTTGGTGTGTGCGCAACGCGGTGGAAAACGGCTCCGCAGGCACCGGGCCTGGCGCGGGCCTTTGGGGCCGTGGCTGGGAGGGGTGCGGAGAGCGGGAGAAAAGGAAGCAGAGGAGGGCGGTGGATCAGAAGGAGCGACGGGCCCGCAGGGCCGCTGCATCCCTCGCGCTTACCACCCCCAGGTCCAGGCGCCGAGGCCGGCCACCAGGGCCATCCCTGCCAGCAGCGGTGCGCGCCGGGGCTGCCAGGTCACGGAGGCCGTCACGGCCACAGCGGCCATCGACAGGGCCACCGTCCATTTGGTCACGCCCAGCGAGGCAGGCACACCATCGGCGGGGTGTGCGGCCAGCCACAGCGACAGCAGCAGCAACAGCCACCCGGTGCGGCGCAGCTGTTGCAGGCTGCGGGCCGCGCCTTCGCGGCCTGTGGCGTCTTCGTGGTGGCGGTCCATGCCCAGCGCAATGGCTGACCAGGCCGCAAAACACAGCAGAAAAGCGGACATGGTGCTCAGGCCCCCGAGGTGGACGCGGATACATCGCTGGCCGCAGGCAATGCAGCTACCGGGGTTGTGCGCTGTGCCTTGGTTGCAGCGGCTTTGCCCCGGGGTGCGCGGCCTGGGCGCAGGCGCCACGACAGCCCGCCCAGCAGCAGCCCGGTGGCCAGGAAGGCCAGGTCCATGCTGGCCCACACCCACTCGCCCGCAGGCAGCGTGGTGCCCAGGTGGGTGTGCGTGGTCAGCGCATTGATGACCGGCAGCAGCGCCCACACCAGGCCTGCCGCGCCCAGCGGCACCGACCAGCCCATGCGGCTGGGCCGCACCACGGCGCAGGCCAGCGCCCACAGCAAGGCCAGGCCCCAGGCGCTGAAGAACCAGGCCAGTTCCACATCGGCCCGGCCCTCCACGTTCAGCGGGACCAGGCGGTTGGAGGCGATGTACACGCCGCAGGCCAGGGGCAGGCCCGCCAGCGTGGCGATGTTGATGGCCGCCACCAGGCGCTCGCCAAACGGCGCCTTGGGTGTGGCGGTATCAGCTGCGTTGGCAGCCCCTTTGCGGCTGGCCTGCGTCTGTGACTTGGCGCTGCGCTTGACCGACCACAGCACCATGCCGGTGGCAATCATCAGGCTGCCCAGCACACCAAAACCAAACAGCGCCCAGCGCAGGCCCACATCGGCAAACCGCGCCATGTGCAGGCCGTACAGCACGCCGTAGGTCTTGACGGCAGGGCCGGTGGCATCGGCCTGGTCCAGCCACTGGCCGGTGGGGGCATCAAACAGCAGGCGCGGCGGGCGGTATTGCAGGCGGTCGCCCTCGTGGCGGGTGACTTCGACCACGGCGCGGCCCTTGGCATCGCGGCGTGCCTGCACGCTGCCAATGCGCCCGCCGTCCCAGCGGGTGCGGGCCTCGGCCAGGATGGGCGGCAGGGCGATGGCGGGCAGGGGCTCCACCTTGTCGCCGGGGCCGCGCCGGGGGCGGCTTTCGGCCTTCTCGCCCTGCAGGTCGGCAAAGTACGCGTTGGAGTCCACGCCTTTCTCACCCTGGTAGGCCGTGGCAATGCCCGCAGGCATGTACAGCGTGTGGAAGATCATCAGCCCGCTGAAGGTGATCATCAGATAGAAAGGCAGCACCAGCACGCCGGTGACGTTGTGCGCGTCTAGCCAGGCGCGCTGCCCGCCCTTGGCGGGGCGGAAGGTGAAGAAGTCCTTGAAGATGCGGCGGTGCGTGATCACGCCCGAGATCAGCGCCACAAACATCAGCATGGTGGCCACGCCCACCACCCAGCGGCCCTGCAAGGTCCAGCGGCCCTTTTGCGCGGTGCGCAACTCGAAGTGAAAGCGGTAGAAGAAGTCGCCGCCCATCGTCTGGCGGGTGTCGATGGCCTCGCCGGTCTGCGGGTGCATGCGCAGCGTTTCGAAGCGGCCATTGCCCGTGTCGCGCCACAGGATGTTGACGGCGGGGTCGCGGTCGTCGGGCAAGTGCATGATCCACTGCGTGGTGTTGGGCACCTTGCGCACCAGCGCGTCCAGGGCCCTCTGCGCCGTTTGCGCCACCTGGGGGGCGGCGGCCTCCACCGGCTGCAGGCCGTGCATCTCGGGGCGCATCCACAGGTTGAACTCGTTCTTGAAGAACGACAGCGTGCCGGTGAGGAAGATCGCAAACAGCAGCCAGCCCAGGATGAGCCCCGCCCAGGTGTGCAGCCACGACATGGCCTGGCGAAAGCCCTCGCGGTCGTTGAGCGCCTTGGGTGGTTTGGCTTTGCGGGCTTGTTCAGAAGCGGTGCTTGCAGATGCCCGATCGACTGGCTGGCATGCAGGGGCCGTGATGCGGGTCATGCGGCGGCCCTCATCCATTGAGGTGCCGTGGCGCATGCGCCCAGCACCATTGCGGGCAGCAGCGTGCCACCCCACGCGCCCCAGGCGGTGCGTGCATAAAAGGCCCAGCCTGCGGCGATGGCATACACCACCCACGACAACATGGTGGCCGTGAGCACGGCTTCCACCCGTGGCATGCACTGCGCCAGCAGCAGCGACAGCGCCGCAGTGAAACCGGCGGCCAGCGCATAGCCGCCCCCTATTGCGGCCACGGCACGCGAGGTGATGGCCAGCCGGTAGCGTCCATCGACGCGAGTGGCCTTCATGGCTGCGAGACCATCGGCGCAGTGACTGGGCGATCAGGGGGGGACAGCGCCTCCGAAGGGCAGAGGCGGGCAAGGCTGCGCAGCATGGGCAAGGGCTCCAGTCGTTGGATGGGTGAACAAACCAAACGCTGGCTGTTGCCGGTGATGCGGGTCACCGGCTGGCTGGCTTCCAGGTGAAGTCATCGCCCTGCGGGAGCAGGCGCTTGCCTGCTCATGCGCACTGCAACGGGAGCCGGTGCGCAGGATGCGGCAGGGGATGATCGACCGCTATTTTAATGTGGTTGCAAATCATTCGTATTAACTAACAAAGAAACTGCGAGGTTTGATGTGCAGTTGCAACAGAGTGTGCGCAGTTCGCGCCAGCACGGGCGAAAAAAAACGGGCCGAGGCCCGTTGGGAGGTCAGAGGGGGGCCATGTCGGGGTACCCCTTAGTCACTCATTGGCTCACTCGATCTCGCCCATCTGCGATTGCAGGTAATTTTGCAGGCCCACTTTACCGATCAGGTCGATCTGGGTTTCGAGGAAGTCGATGTGCTCTTCGGTGTCGTCCAGGATCTTTTGCAACAGGTCGCGCGACACATAGTCACGCACGCTTTCGCAGTGGGCAATACCCTCCTTGATGGTGGCTTGGGCGCCCTGCTCGGCGCGCAGGTCACAGGCCAGGATCTCCGGCACGTCTTCGCCCACCTGGATCTTGGCCAGGTCCTGAAGGTTGGGCAGGCCGTCCAGCGTAAAGATGCGGTCCATGAGCCAGTCGGCATGCTTCATCTCGCCGATGGATTCCGAATACTCCTTCTTGGCCAGCTTGTCGAAGCCCCAGTGCTTGAGCATGCGGTAGTGCAGAAAGTACTGGTTGATGGCCGTAAGTTCGTTCTTGAGCTGGGCCTGCAGATGGCCAATGACCTGTGCGTCACCTTTCATGGGGACTCCTTGTAATGTGTGAATTCGGCGCTGATTGTCGTGACCCGCATCAAGCAGCGCAAGGCAAGCCCCTGCTATGGCGTGCGGGCTGCGTGTGATGCTGAGAGGCGTTCGCGTTCACAGGCTGAGTTCCCCGTGGCGCACCAGGGTTGTCATGGGGAGGCCACAGTGGGAGTTGTATAGTAATTGACAATTGATTCAATGCAATCAATTAATTGGATTGATGGCTTGGAAATGCCTAAACTTCAGTCCTGTTCAGTCAACCAACCACTAAGGAAACAGCAATGTCCCTGATCAATACGCAAGTTCAGCCCTTCAAGACCACCGCTTTCGTCAACCGTGGCGGCAAGGGTGAATTCATCGAAGTGACCGAGCAGTCCCTCAAGGGCAAGTGGTCCGTGCTGATCTTCATGCCCGCAGCGTTCACCTTCAACTGCCCCACCGAAATCGAAGACGCTGCCGACAACTACGCTGAGTTCCAGAAGGCCGGTGCCGAGGTCTACATCGTGACGACCGACACCCACTTCTCGCACAAGGTGTGGCACGAAACTTCCGACGCCGTCGGCAAGGCCAAGTTCCCCCTGGTCGGCGACCCAACGCACCAGCTGACCAACGCCTTCGGCGTGCACATCCCTGAAGAAGGTCTGGCGCTGCGCGGCACGTTCGTGATCAACCCTGATGGCGTGATCAAGACGATGGAAATCCACTCCAACGAAATCGCCCGCGACGTGTCGGAAACCCTGCGCAAGCTCAAGGCTGCCCAGTTCACCGCCGCCAACCCTGGCCAAGTCTGCCCCGCCAAGTGGAAGGAAGGCGCCAAGACGCTGACGCCTTCGCTGGACCTGGTCGGCAAGATCTAATCCACGGCTCCCCCAAAGCCGGACAGCGTCATGGCGCCATCGCGCCATGCCGTCCGGCTTTTTTACGCCCGGACGTTGACCAGCAGGCTTGAACTGCAGCCCTTTTGGCATCAACCTCCCAGGCAGAACGACTCAAAATTGAAAGGACACCACCATGCTCGACGAACAACTCAAGACCCAACTCGCCGCCTACCTGGAGCGCGTGCAGCAGCCGTTTGAGCTGGTGGCTTCCCTGGACGACAGCGAGACTGCGCGCGACATGCGCGAGCTGCTGACGACCATCCAGTCGCTGCGCGGCGACAAGATCACCCTGCGCACCGACGGCAACGATGCGCGCAAGCCATCCTTCAGCCTGGAGCGCGTAGGCGCCAGCAACAGTCTGCGCTTTGCCGGCCTGCCGCTGGGCCATGAGTTCACTTCCCTGGTGCTGGCCCTGCTGTGGACGGGTGGTCACCCGCCCAAGGTGGAGCAGGACGTGATCGATTCCATCAAGGCCCTCCATGGCGACTTCAACTTCGAGGTCTACATGAGCCTGACATGCCACAACTGCCCGGACGTGGTGCAGGCCCTGGCGCTCATGGCCGTCGTCAACCCGAAGATCAAGACCACCGTCATCGAGGGCGGCGCCTTCCAGCAGGAAGTGACCGAGCGCGAAATCATGGCCGTGCCCATGGTGTTCCTCAACGGCCAGGTGTTCGGCTCCGGCCGCATGACGATTGAAGAAATCGTGGCCAAGCTCGACACCGGCTCTGCCGCCCGCGAAGCCGCCAAGCTGTCTGCCAAGGACCCGTACGACGTGCTCATCGTCGGCGGTGGCCCCGCTGGTGCCGCAGCCGCCGTGTACGCAGCCCGCAAGGGCATCCGCACCGGCGTGGCCGCCGAGCGTTTTGGCGGCCAGGTGAATGACACGCTGGCCATCGAGAACTACATCTCGGTGCTCGAAACCGACGGCCCCAAGTTCGCCGCTGCGCTCGAAGCCCACACCCGTGCCTATGGCGTGGACATCATGAACCTGCAGCGTGCCGACAAGCTCATCCCTGCTGCGCAGCCCGGTGGCTTGATTGAAGTGCAGCTGGCCAACGGCGGCTCGCTCAAGGCCAAGACGGTGATTCTGTCCACCGGCGCCCGCTGGCGCAACGTGAACGTGCCCGGCGAAGCCGAGTACAAGAACAAGGGCGTGGCCTACTGCCCGCATTGCGATGGCCCGCTGTTCAAGGGCAAGCGCGTTTCGGTCATCGGTGGCGGCAACAGCGGTGTCGAAGCCGCGATTGACCTCGCTGGCGTGGTGGCCCACGTCACGCTCATCGAGTTTGCCGACCAGCTCAAGGCCGATGCCGTGCTGGTCAACAAGCTCAAGAGCCTGCCCAACGTGACCATCCACACCAACGCCCAGACCACCGAAATCACGGGTGCTGACGGCAAGGTGAACGGCCTCAAGTACAAGGACCGTGCCACGAACGTGGAGCACACCGTGCAGCTCGAAGGCGTGTTCGTGCAGATCGGCCTGGTGCCCAACACCGAATGGCTCAAGGGTACGGTGGAGCTGTCGCGCTTCGGCGAAATCATTGTCGATGCCCACGGCCGCACCAACATCCCCGGCGTGTTTGCGGCGGGCGACTGCACCACGGTGCCGTTCAAGCAGATCGTGATTGCAGCGGGCGAGGGCTCCAAGGCAGCGCTGAGCGCGTTCGATCACCTGATCCGCATGCCCGTGGTGGCTGAAGGTACCAAGGCGCAGGCCGCGCAGCCCGAGGCAGTTGCTGCTTGATGTAGCGGGGGACGAGGGGGCAGATGCTGCCCTCGTCCCTGCGGTGGTGCGGCCTGTAGGCCTTCCATCCTCCAAAGTCCTTTGAATCGGTCCGGGCGATCCGCTGTGTTTGTAGGGGTTCTACAAACCTCCCTAGAATCCGGCTGCCCATGCGCCGCTTGCTTTTGATCTTTCTATTGGTGTTCATGCCGCTCCAGTCCATCTGGGCGGCCGCTTCGCCTTATTGCGGGCATGAAGCGGCACCGCAAGCCTCGCACTTTGGCCACCACGTACACGATCACGTGGCCCACGAGTCCCCCGCCCATCCCGCCAAGACAACCACAGCCACCCCGGCGGACATGGACTGTCACGCCTGCCACGGCGCGGGTAGCGGTCTCGCGCACAGTCTGGGTGACCACGCCATCGTGGTGACTGCAGCCCGCCCGCCGGCCCAGGCGGCACCAGCCTGGCCTCCAGCCCCCCTTTCACGCCCCGAACGTCCCAACTGGCTCGTCCTCGCCTGAGCGGCGAGGCGGGGGCTCCGGGCTGTCCCGTTTTCATTTGGATGTGGATCGAGACCGGCCTCGCGGGGCAGTCACGACGCGTGCGCTGACGCTTGCGCGCGCTCTTGATCGTTTCTGACCACCATCGCGCCTCGCCGATTTCAACCTGTGGCCCTCCGGCCATTGCAGAGGAATCGGATGCAATCAACGAAACAACGACAACACACGCCCATCGCCGCGCTGGTGGTGATGGCGCTGGGCTGGGCACTGCTGGGCAGTGCCGCACAGGCCCAGACTTCTAACCCCCGCACAGGGCCCCTCACGCTCCAGGCCCTGTTTGACCAAGCCTGGCAACGCCAGCCTGAGGCGCAGTCTGTCGCTTTGCGGCGCGAGGCCGCGCAGGCCACACGCAACGCAGCGACAGCCTGGACGGCCGAGCCGGTGGCGCTGGAGCTGTCCACCAAAACAGACCGCCCTGGCAGCAACCAGGGCAGCCGCGAAGCCGAGGTGGGCCTGGCCCTGCCGCTGTGGTTGCCCGGCGAGCGCGCCCGCAAGGCCGCGCTGGCCGACGCCGAAACGCAGGCGCTGGACAGCCGTCAGCGCGCCGCGCAGCTGCAACTGGCCGCCAGCGTGCGCGAAGCGTGGTGGGCCGCGCAGCGCGCGCAGGCCGATCAGGCACTGGCGCAAGACCGGCTGCTGAACGCGCAGCGCCTGGCCGCCGACGTGGCGCGCCGCGTGCGTGCGGGAGACCTGTCGCGCGCCGACCAGGCGCAGGCCGACGGCGCCGTGGCCCAGGCCGAAGCCGCCATGGCCGAGGCCCAGGGCGCACGGGACGCAGCGCAGGCCGCACTGGCTGCCTGGGGCGTGCAGGCCGCGCCCACCCTAGCGCTGGCGGACGGGGCAGAGCCCGAGCCCCCCGTGCCAGAAGCCACGGCAGCCGCTGCCCAGCACCCAGCGGCGGCCGACTGGCAGGACCAGGCCGAGGTGGCCCGCCGCGCCGCCGACCTGGCCGCCGTGCAAACCCGTGCCAACCCCGAGCTGACGGTGGCCGCCACGCGCGGCCGCGAGCAGGCGGGCGACCGCTACCAGCAGACCTTCACCGTGGGCCTGCGCGTGCCCTTGGGCGGAGGCGATCGGGCGCAGGCCAAGCAGGCCGCCGCCCGCGCCGAAGCCCTGGCCGCAGAAGCACGCGCTACGGCAGAGCGTGACCGGCTGGCTGCCGACATCGCCGCCGCCGTGGCGCGAGTGAAGGCCACACAGACCCAGCGCGATGCCTTGGCACGCCACGCAGCGCTGGCGCAGGGCACACGCGGCTTTATCGACAAGGCCTTCCGCCTGGGCGAAGCCGACGGCCCCACGCGCCTGCGCGTAGAACTGGAGGCCGCCCAGGCCGAACGCCAGTTGGCCCGCGCCCGCATCGACGCAGCAGCCGCCATCTCCCATCTGCGCCAGGCCCTGGGCCTGCTGCCGCAATGACGCCCTTGAGGCCCTCACCACTTTTGCTGAACACCATGAAACTCTCTTCCACTTTCTCCACTCTGGGCCTGGCCCTGCTGCTGGGCTTGCTGCCGCCGACCGCGCTGGCTGGCGCAGGCCATGACCATGGCGAAGCCCCCGCTGCCGCAGCGGGCACGGCCCTGCCGCGCTTTGCCGCCACCTCCGACCTGTTTGAGCTGGTGGGCGTGCTTGACGGACAAAAAATCGCGCTCTATTTAGACCACGCGGGCGACAACAGCCCCGTGAAAGACGCCCGGCTGGAGCTGGACATTGCGGGCACCAGCGTGCCCGTCACCCGCGTTGCGGAGGGCGAGTTCCAGGCCACCTTGGCTGCCCCGCTGGCCCAGGGCGTGAGCCCCGTCACCGCCACCGTGGCCGCAGGCAATGACACCGACCTGCTGGCAGGCGAGATCGACCTGCACCCCGCCGCCCACACCGATGCCGCCCCCGCAGGGCTTGCCCGCCGCACCGCGCTGATCGCAGGCGCCGCAGCCGCCGTGCTGCTGGCGCTGGTTGCCGCATGGCGCCTGCGCCGGGGCCGTGCTGCCCGTATGGGCAACGCCCAGCGCGTGGGAGGTGCCGCATGAAGCGCCTGCACCCCGTGCCCTCTTTGCCCACCCTGCTGGCCCTGCTGATGGCCACCGCGCTCAGCGCTCCCCTGCCAGCCCTGGCAGGCCCCGGCCACGACCATGGCGACGCGCCGCCCGCGCCCACCGGCAACGGCCCCAATCGCCAGCCCGATGGCAGCGTGTTTTTGCCCAAACCCGCGCAGCGCCAACTGGGCGTGCGCACCTTGGTGACTGCCGCTGGGCAGCACGCCAAGGCCTTTGAACTGGCGGGCACCGTGGTGATGGACCCCAACGCGGGCGGCAAGGTGCAGGCCGTGCTGGCCGGGCGGCTGGAGGCCGGGCCCAAGGGGCTGCCCGGTGTGGGCCAAGCCGTGCGCAAGGGCGAGGTGCTGGCCTATGTGGTGCCCACGGCGGGCGCCATCGAGCGATCCAACCAACTGGCCCAGCAGGCAGAGCTGCGCGCTGCACGCGACCTGGCCGCACGGCGCGTGGCGCGCCTGCAAGAGCTGGCCGACACCGTGCCGCGCAAAGACATCGAAGCCGCCGAGAGCGAGCTGCACAGCCTCACCCAGCGCCTGGGCGCTGTGGGCGCGGGCTTGGCCACGCGCGATGCGCTGGTGGCCCCGGTGTCGGGCGTCATCGCTTCGGCCAACGCCGTGGCCGGGCAGGTGGTGGATGCGCGCGAACTGGTGTTTGAGGTGGTGGACCCATCGCGCTTGCGCATCGAGGCCCTGGCCTACGACCCGGCACAGGCCCAGAGCGTGGCCGGTGCCACGCTGGCCGTGGGCGGGCAGCGCGTGCCGCTGCGCTTTGTGGGCGCGGCGCGCAGCCTGCGTGATCAGGCGCAGCCGCTGCAGTTTGCGGGCGACTCCACCGCGCTCGGAAATCTTGCCATCGGCCAGCCCGTGCGCGTGTTCGTGCAGTCCACCGACAAGGTCGATGGCATGCAGGTGCCCGCTGCCGCGCTGCTGCGCAACCCGGCCAACCAGACCATCGTGTGGGTCAAGGAGTCGCCCGAGCGCTTTGCGCCACGGGTGGTCACGGCGGTGCCACTGGATGGCACCTCGGTGGCCGTGACCTCGGGCCTGCAGCCCGGCGACCGCGTGGCCACGCAGGGCGCCACGCTCATCAACCAGGTCCGCTAAGGAGTCACGATGTTCAAGTGGCTTCTCGAAAACAGCCTGACCAACCGGCTGCTGGTGCTCATCGCCGCCGCCGTGCTCATGGCCTACGGCGCCTTCACGCTCTCGCGCACGCCGGTGGACGTGTTTCCCGACCTCAACAAACCCACCGTCACCCTCATGACCGAGGCGGGCGGCATGGCCGCTGAAGAGGTGGAGCAGCTCATCACCTTTCCGCTGGAGACCACGATGAACGGCCTGCCCGGCGTGGAAAGCGTGCGCTCCACCTCCAGCGCGGGGCTGTCGTTCATCTACGTCACCTTCGACTGGAGCACCGACATCTACCGCGCGCGCCAGATGGTGTCTGAACGCCTGTCGTCCATGGAAGAGGGCCTGCCCAGCGGCATCACGCCGCGCATGGGGCCCATCAGCTCCATCATGGGCGAGATCATGCAGGTGGCCATCCCCATCGACGCGGACAAGACCACGCCCATGGCCGTGCGCGAGTACGCCGACTGGGTGCTGCGTCCGCGCCTCATGGCCATCCCTGGCGTGGCGCAGGTGATCCCCATCGGTGGCGAGGTGCGCCAGTTTCAGGTGCTGCCCGACACGGCACGCATGGCGGCGCTGGGCATCACGCACGACCAGCTCACGGGCGCGCTCAAGGGCTTTGCGGCCAACACCTCGGGCGGGTTTCTAGAGCTGGGCGGGCGCGAATACCTCATCCGCCACCTGGGCCGCACCTCGCGGCTCGAAGACCTGCAGAACCTGGCCCTCACCGCCAAAAACGGCCAAAGCGTGCTGCTGCGCCAGGTGGCCGACGCCACCTTTGCCGCTGCTACCAAACGGGGCGATGCAGGCTTTGAAGGACTGGGCGCCGTCATCCTGGGCATCCAGAAGCAGCCCACGGCCGACACCATCGGCCTCACGCGCAGCATCGAGGTCGCGCTGGTGGACCTGAAGAACTCGCTGCCCGCAGGCATGGAGGCGCCCCGCGTCACCTTCCGCCAGGCGAGCTTCATCGAGGCCTCGGTCACCACCTTGCAGGGCAAGCTCATGGGCGCCTCGGTGTTTGTGGCGGTGATTTTGTTCGTGTTCCTCGGCACGCTCAGGCCCACGGTCATTGCGCTCACGGCCATCCCGGTGTCCATCTTCATCACGGCGCTGGTGTTCAAGTATTTCGGCCTGTCGATCAACACCATGACGCTGGGCGGCCTGGCCATTGCCATCGGCGGCCTGGTGGACGACGCGGTGGTCGATGTGGAAAACGTGCTGCGCCGCCTGAAGATGGACCGCGCCAAGCACCCCCACCACCGCCTGCATCCCATTGAGGTGGTCAAGCTCGCGTCGATGGAAGTGCGCTCCGGCATCCTGTATGCCACGGCCATCATCGTGCTGGTGTTCCTGCCGCTGTTTGCGCTGCCGGGCATCGAGGGGCGGCTGTTCGTACCGCTGGGCATTGCGTTCATCGTGTCCACGCTGGCGTCGCTGCTGGTGTCGGTCACGGTCACGCCGGTGCTGGCCTTCTATTTGCTGCCGCGCATGAAGAACCTGGACCACGGCGACACCCGCGTGGTGGCCTGGCTCAAGGCGCGCTACCGCAACGGCCTTGCAGCCGTGCTGGCGCGCCCGCGCAGCGCCCTGGCCGTGAGCGCGGTGGCGGTGGCGCTGTCGGCAGCGGCGGTGCCGTTCTTCCCCACCACCTTCTTGCCGCCGTTCAACGAAGGCACGCTGCTCATCGGCATGCGGCTCAACCCCGGTGTCACGCTGGCCGAATCGAGCGCGCTGGCCCGCCAGGCCGAGGGGCTGGTGCGCCAGGTGCCCGAGGTCACCCACGTGGGCCGGCGCAGCGGCCGAGCCGAGCTGGACGAGCATGCCGAAGGCGTGCACGTGAGCGAGCTGGATGTGGGCCTGCTGCCCGCAGCACAACTCCAGCGCAGCATGGCCGAAGTGCAGGCCGACATCCGCAGCCGCCTTGCCCACCTGCCTGCCGCCATCGCCATCGGCCAGCCCATCTCGCACCGCATTGACCACATGCTGTCGGGCGTGCGCTCGCAGATCGCCATCAAGCTCTTTGGCGACGACCTGGACACCCTGCGCGGCCAGGCCGAAGCCCTGCGCGCACGGCTGGCCACCATCCCCGGCCTGGCCGACCTGGAGGTAGAAAAGCAGGTGCTGGCGCCGCAGATCACCGTGCGCGTGGACTACGCCGCCGCTGCCCAAATGGGCGTGCCCGCCCCCCAGGTGCTGGCCGCGCTGCAGACCCTGGTGGAGGGCGAAAAAGTGGCCCAGGTGGTGGAGGGCAGCCGCCGCTTTGCGCTGGTGGTGCGCCTGCCCGACAGCGCACGCTCCATCGACGGCCTGGCGCGGGTGCTCATCGACACGCCCCGTGGCCCCGTGCCGCTGTCGCGCCTGGCCACCATCGAAGAGGGCGACGGCCCCAACCAGATCAGCCGCGACGATGGCAAGCGCCGCATCGTGCTGTCGGCCAACGCGCAGGGCCGGGCGCTGTCCGACGTGGTGGCCGACATCCGCCAGGCCGTGGGCGACACCCGCCTGCCCGAGGGCTACTTCATCACCCTGGGCGGCCAGTTCCAGGCGCAGGAAGAAGCCAGCCGCCTGGTGGGCCTGCTGGCCATCGTCTCGCTGGTGCTGATGTTTGTGGTGCTGTACACCCGCTACCGCTCGGCCACGCTGTCGGCCCTCATCATGGCCAACATCCCGCTGGCCCTGGTGGGAGCGGTGCTGGGGCTGTGGGTGTCGGGCCAGCCGCTGTCGGTAGCGGCGCTGATCGGCTTCATCACCCTGGCGGGCATCTCGGTGCGCAATGGCATTTTGAAGGTGAGCCACTACCTCAACCTGATGCGCGTGGAGGGCGAGCGCTTTGACACCGCCATGATCGTGCGCGGCTCGCTAGAGCGCCTGAGCCCCGTGCTCATGACGGCGCTGGTCACGGCGTTTGCCCTTGCCCCGTTGCTGCTGGAGGCCGAACGTCCCGGCACCGAAATCCTGCACCCGGTGGCGGTGGTCATCTTCAGCGGCCTCATCAGCTCCACGCTGCTCGACACCTTCCTCACCCCAGCAATGTTCTGGCTGTTTGGCCGCAAGGATGCCGAACGTCTGCTGGACGACAAGAACGCCGAGGCGTTCTGAGCTTTGCTTTTTTTCATCCACCCTTTGAAAGGACTCCCATGAAAACCACCCGCCATCTCTTCACCGCCCTGGCCCTTGCCGCTGTGGCCACCACCGCCGCCCATGCCGCAGGCGACCACGGTGCAGGCCACGACCACAAGCCCCAACACGGTGGCATCGTCGCCGAAGCCAACGACATGGACTACGAACTCGTTGCCCAGCCCGACACCCTGACCCTGTACCTGCGCGACCACGGCAAACCCGCCAAGACCGAGGGTGTGAGCGCCAAGCTCACCCTGCTGAACGGCACCGAAAAATCCGAGGCGGTGCTGGCGCCTGCGGGCGAGGGCAAGCTCGAAGCCAAGGGCGCCTTCAAGGTGGCTGCTGGCACCAAGGTGGTGGCGCTGGTGACGCTGCCGGGCAAAAAGGCAGCGAATGTGCGGTTTGCGGTGAAGTAGGGCGGCGTGTGAAGAGGGGCGGTGGCCCCTTGCACCGCCTGCCACCGCTGCGTCTTGCGGAGCCTGCTGTTCTGCGTTGCAGCGGATTTTTACGCAAAAACGGGCGCGAGCGCTAGTGCATCATGCGCCTGTAGCTATAAATTTGATAGTTGTAGCAGCATCAATGGAACCGTGAGCGCCGAGCCGAGGGGAAACACAGGCGCCGTGCTGAACCTGGCTGCAGTGCGCGCCAGGGTCAATACACCAGCCGCTCCGGCCGCACTTCCTGCAGGATGGTGGTGGCAATCTCTTCGATGGACTTGGTGGTGGTGGACAGCCACCGGATGCCCGCGCGGCGCATCATGGCCTCGGCCTCGGCCACCTCGGCGCGGCAGTTTTCAATGCTGGCGTACTTGGAGTTGGGCCGGCGCTCGGCGCGGATCTCGGCCAGGCGGTCGGGGCTGATGGTCAGGCCAAAGATCTTGCTGCGAAACGGCACCAGGGCTGGGGGCAGCTGGCGGCGCTCGAAGTCTTCGGGGATCAGCGGGTAGTTCGCCGCTTTCAGGCCGCACTGCATGGCCAGATACAGGCTGGTGGGGGTCTTGCCGCTGCGGCTCACGCCCACCAGGATCACGTCGGCACCGGCCAGGTCGCGGTTGCTCTGGCCGTCGTCGTGGGCCAGGCTGAAGTTGATGGCCTCGATGCGGTCGGTGTATTCCTTGCTGCGGCTCACATCGCTGAAGCGGCCCACGCGGTGGTGCGACTTGATGCCCAGCTCCTGCTCCAGCGGGTGCACAAAGGTGCCAAACATGTCCAGCAGCATGCCCTTGCAGCCGTCCTGGATCACTTTAAGCACCTCCATGTTGACCAGGGTGGTGAAGACGATGGGCTTTTTGCCCTCGACCTCGCCGGTGTGGTTGATTTGCCGCACCGCCTGGTGGGCCTTGTCCACGGTGTCGATGAAGGGCAGGCGCACATGGCGCGGCTTCATCTCAAACTGGGCCAGGATGGCGTTGCCGAAGGTTTCGGCGGTGATACCGGTGCCGTCAGAGACAAAAAATACGGTGCGCGAGTGCATGGAGCCCCTTTTTTTGGATGCGGCTTGCGCCAGCGGGGTGGACACCACCAAAAGGTGGCAATGACCCGTTTTGCGTCAGTCGCGTGAAAGCGTCAGCCCGTTGCCAGAAGCTCGGGCCTACAATTGTCACAATTATCCAATTCTCACCATGCACCGCGTCGGCCCACAACCACAACGACAAAGCCTCAGGCCGTGCATGGCCGCCTGCCAGGAGCCATCCAGGGCCCGGCACGCAGACCCGGTTTCAACTTCTGGAGCTTTCCCATGTCTGCACTTTTCAGCCCGACCGCCCTGGTCGTACCGTTTGAAAACCTGAGAATGACCGATGTCGAGGTCGTTGGCGGTAAAAACGCCAGCCTCGGCGAGATGATCTCCCAACTGCCGCAAGGCGTGCGCGTGCCCACCGGGTTCGCCACCACCGCCCACGCGTTCCGTGAATTCCTGGCCTACGACGGCCTGGCCGACCGCATCAGCTCCAAGCTCAAGAGCCTGGACACCGAAGACGTGCGCGCCCTCGCGCAGGTCGGCGCCGAAATCCGCGCCATGGTCGAGGCCCAGCCCTTCCCGGCCGACCTGCAAAAGGCCATTGCTGACGAATTTGCCAAGCTGAGCGCGGGCAACCCCGCTGCCTCGTTTGCCGTGCGCTCGTCCGCCACGGCCGAAGACTTGCCCGACGCATCGTTTGCCGGCCAGCAGGAAACCTTCCTGAACGTGGTGGGCATCGACGAAGTCATGCACAAGATGAAGGAAGTGTTCGCGTCGCTGTACAACGACCGCGCCATCTCCTACCGCGTGCACAAGGGTTTCGAGCACGACGTGGTCGCCCTGTCCGCTGGCGTGCAGCGCATGGTGCGCTCCGACCTCGGCGCAGCAGGTGTGATGTTCACCATCGACACCGAATCCGGCTTTGAAGACGTGGTGTTCATCACCAGCAGCTACGGCCTGGGCGAGACGGTGGTGCAGGGCGCCGTGAACCCCGACGAGTTCTACGTGCACAAGCCCATGCTCCAAGCGGGCAAGAAGGCGCTGATCCGCCGCAACCTGGGCAGCAAGCTGATCCAGATGGTGTTCTCCACGCCCGAGGAAAAGGCCGCCAGCGGCAAGCTGGTCAAGACCATTGATGTGCCCACCGAGCAGCGCAACCGCTACTCGCTGACCGACGCCGACGTGGAGCAACTGGCCCGCTACGCGCTGGTGATTGAACAGCACTACGGCCGTCCCATGGACATCGAATGGGGCAAGGACGGCACTGACGGCCAGCTGTACATCCTGCAGGCCCGTCCCGAGACGGTGAAGAGCCAGGCCAAGGGCCAGGCCGAGCTGCGCTACAAGCTCAAGGGCCACGGCACCGTGCTGGCCGAAGGCCGCGCCATTGGCCAGAAGATCGGCACCGGCCCCGTGCGCCTGGTGCACAACATTTCCGAAATGGACAAGGTCCAGCCCGGTGATGTGCTGGTGACCGACATGACAGACCCCAACTGGGAGCCCGTGATGAAGCGCGCCAGCGCCATCGTCACCAACCGGGGCGGCCGCACTTGCCACGCCGCCATCATTGCGCGCGAGCTGGGCATTCCGGCGGTGGTGGGCTGTGGTGACGCGACCGAGCGCCTGAAAGACGGCACGCTGGTCACGGTGAGCTGCTCCGAGGGCGACACGGGCAAGATTTACGACGGCCTGCTCGAAACCGAGGTGACCGAAGTGCAGCGCGGCGAGATGCCCTCCATCAAGACCAAGATCATGATGAATGTGGGCAACCCCCAACTGGCGTTTGACTTTGCCCAGCTGCCCAACGCTGGCGTGGGTCTGGCCCGCCTCGAGTTCATCATCAACAACAACATCGGCGTGCACCCCAAGGCGATCCTGGACTACCCCCAGATCGACGCCGATCTGAAGAAGGCCGTGGAATCCGTGGCCCGTGGCCATGCATCGCCCCGCGCGTTCTATGTGGACAAGGTCGCTGAAGGCGTGGCCACCATCGCTGCCGCCTTCTGGCCCAAGCCCGTCATCGTGCGTTTGTCGGACTTCAAGTCCAACGAGTACCGCAAGCTCATCGGCGGCAGCCGTTACGAGCCCGAGGAAGAAAACCCGATGCTGGGCTTCCGCGGCGCCGCCCGCTACATCAGCGAAGACTTCGGCGAAGCCTTTGCGATGGAATGCGAAGCGCTCAAGCGCGTGCGCAACGACATGGGCCTGACCAACGTGCAGGTGATGGTGCCCTTTGTGCGCACGCTGGGCCAGGCCGAGCGCGTGACCAAGCTGCTCGCATCGCATGGCCTGCAGCGCGGCAAGGACGACCTCAAGGTCATCATGATGTGCGAAGTGCCCAGCAACGCCATCCTGGCCGAGCGCTTCCTGGAGTTCTTCGACGGCTTCTCCATCGGCTCCAACGACCTGACCCAGCTGACCCTGGGCCTGGACCGCGACTCGGGCCTGGAGCTGCTGGCCCAGGACTTTGACGAGCGCGACCCTGCCGTCGAGGCACTGATCCACCAGGCCATCAAGGCCTGCCTGGCCCAGGGCAAGTACATCGGCATCTGCGGCCAGGGCCCCAGCGACCACCCTGACTTTGCGCAGTGGTTGGCCAAGGAAGGCATCTCGTCGATCTCGCTCAACCCCGACAGCGTGATTGCCACCTGGCAGCAACTGGCAGGCTGACGCACCGACCGGGCTGCCCTGTGCACCATGTGCCCACTGCACCACCCGCCATCGCGTCCGTGATGCCGCGCCCGTGATGCCGTTGCAGCAGCCCGCCAAACGCCCCGCCGACGCCGAGATGGCGGGGCCGTTTCCCCCCGATTTGCACGACGTGCGCCATCTGTGGCTCAAGGCAGGTTTGCTCCTGCTCTGGGCCCTGGTGTCGTTTGGCGCCACCTACTTCGCCCGCGACCTGCAGGTGCTGGTGGTGGGGGGCTGGCCCCTGGGCTACTGGATTGCGGCGCAGGGTGCGGTGCTGGTGTTCATCGCGATCGTGGTCGCTTACGGCTGGGCCATGAACCACTTTGAGCGGCAGGACCAGCAGCAGCGCGAGGCGCTGGAGCTTTCCGCCCCTGCCGCAGAAGACCGCACCCATGGCTGAGCGCAAGCCGGGCAGCGCTGCGGCGGACCGCGCCTATTTGTGGCGGTTGCACCGCATCCTGGCGCTGTACGTGGCGGGGGTGCTGGGTTTTCTGGCCCTGATGACCTGGGCCGAGCACCAGGGGCTGTCGCGCCACTGGATCGGCCCGATTTTTCTGTTCCTCACCGTGATGGTGTACGCCGGCATCGGCGTGTACGGCCGCACGACCGACCCTGAGGACTACTACGTGGCGGGGCGGCGCATTCCGCCCATGTACAACGGCATGGCCACGGCGGCCGACTGGATGAGTGCGGCGTCCTTCATCAGCCTGTCGGGCGCGCTGTACCTGCAGGGCTTCTCGGGCACGCCAGGGCAGGCCGGTGGTTTGGCCTATCTGCTGGGGTGGACAGGGGGCTTCTGCCTGGTCGCCATGCTGATTGCGCCGCACCTGCGTGCCATGGGGCTGTACACGATTCCCGATTTTTTCCATGTGCGTTTTGGCGGGCGCTGGCCGCGCGTCATCGCTGCGCTGGCTGCCGTCTTGTGCTCGTTCACTTACGTGGTGGCGCAGATCTACGGCGTGGGGCTGATTGCGTCGCGCCTCACCGGCGTGCAGTTCGAAATCGGCATCATGCTGGGCCTGGGCGGGGTGCTGCTGTGCTCGTTCCTGGGCGGCATGCGGGCCATCACCTGGACGCAGGTGGCGCAGTACGTGGTGCTGCTGCTGGCGTTCATGATCCCGGTGTCTTGGCTGGCGTACAAGCAACTGGGCAACCCGCTGGCGCCGCTGGTGTATGGCGCGCAGATCAGCAAGATTGCCGACCTGGAGGCGCAGCTGCTCGACTCCCCGGCCGAGCACCAGGTGGTACAGGCCTACCTGCAGCGCGCCAAGGACTTCGAGGCACGCCTGCAGGATGTGGATGCGGCCCTTGAGCGAGAGCGTGAAAAGGGCCGTGAGCGCATCCGGGCGCTGCGTGCGCAGAACGCGGATGTGGGCCTTATCGTCTCCGCCAGCCGCGAGCTGGCCGCGCTGCCGCGCGATGCGGCTTCTGCGCGCGAACGCTGGACCCGCGAGATGCGCGAGAACTACGAGCGCGCGCGCCCCCTGGGCGGGCTGCCGCCCCACAGCCAGGCCTATGCGGGTGACCCCCATGGCACGCCGGAGGAGCAACGCGACTACGAGCTCACGCGCCGTAACTTCCTCGCGCTGATGTTCTGCCTGATGGTGGGCACCGCCGGGTTGCCCCACCTGCTGACCCGGTACTACACGTCGCCCACGGTGTCGGCGGCGCGCGCGTCGGTGGGCTGGTCGCTGTTTTTCATTGCGCTGCTGTACCTCAGCGCGCCCGCGCTGGCGGTGCTGGTGAAGTTCGAGGTCATGCAGAACCTGGTGGGCAGCAGTTTCGAGGCCCTGCCCACCTGGATGGCCCAATGGGCGCGGGTGGACAGCTCGCTGCTGTCGGTCGAAGACGTGAACGGCGATGGCCTGATCCAGTTTGGCGAGATCCGTCTGGGGGCCGACCTCATCATGCTGGCTACGCCCGAATTGGGCGGGCTGCCCTATGTGGTGTCGGGCCTGGTGGCGGCGGGGGGGTTGGCAGCGGCGCTGTCCACGGCCGACGGTTTGCTGCTCACCATCAGCAACGCGCTGGTGCGCGATCTCTATTTTCAGGACACGCGCCGCCAGGCGTCGCCTGAGCAGCGCGTGATCTTGACCAAGTTCACGCTGCTGGCCGTGGCCTTGTCGGCTGCGTTTGTAGCAGCGCTCAAGCCGTCCGAAATTTTGCCCATGGTGTCGGCCTCGTTCTCGCTGGCGGCGTCGGCCTTTGTGCCGGTGATGGTCCTGGGCATCTTCTGGCGGGGCACCACGCGGCAAGGCGCGGTGGCCGGCATGCTGGGCGGACTGGCCATCACGGTGTACTACATGCTGTCGCATGTGCCGGCCATGCAGGTGCTGCCGCGTTGGCTGCTGGCCGACGGGTTGTGGTTTGGCATCCAGCCCATCTCGGCGGGGGTGTTTGGGGTGCCGTGTGGCCTGCTTGTGACCCTGGTGGTCAGCCGGATCACCCGGCCTGCGCCGCCGCTGCCCCGCATCCGCTCGGAGATGTGAGGGTGGGCACTGCGCGGGGGTTATGTGTAAACCCCGATTTGCAGAGGTGCCAAAACATGGGATTCTGGTTTGCGGGTGATAGTCTTGCGGCCTTCCCCACCCTTGCTCATAACTAGGAGACTCATGGTTCTCGTCAAAACCCCCGCAGGCCAGGAAGCACTCAAGGACCGCCACGGCAGCCTGAGTTCACGCCAGCGCTCGGCCTTCATTTTGTTTGACGGCAAGCGCACCACGGGGGAGATTTTGGCGGCCACGGCGGCCATGGGCATCACGCAGGACGACGTGCAGGCCATGATCGCCCAGGGGCTGCTGGCACCGGTGGGTGGGCAGATGCCTGCGGCTGCAGCCAACCCGGTGGCTGGCCAAGCCGCCCCTGCGTTGGCAGAGGCTCCTGCCACCGATCTGGGCACCGTGGAGTCGCCGGTTGAGGGCTCGGGACGCTCTCCCATGGAGCGCTACAAGGCGGCCTATCCCATCGCCACCGAGCTGACGGCGGGTCTTGGCCTGCGCGGTTTTCGCTTGAATCTGGCGGTAGAAGGTGCTGGCAGCTTTGAAGACCTCGCCGCCCTGGCCCCCAAGATCCGCGAGGCGGTGGGTGATGCCAAGTTCGAGCGGCTGGACAAGGCACTGTTTGATTGAGGCTCTGGGGTTCTGGCGCGCTCTGGCTGGATAGGAGCGTGGGGACTCAAACTCTGCAGACCGTTCGCCAGACAGGCGAGCATGAAAAAAGCGGCCCGAGGGCCGCTTTGGTTTTGGCGATGCAGACCGGAAGGGGGCTGAGATCAGCGGCCCACCTTCAGCAGTTCCACGTCGAACTTGAGCGTGGCGTTCGGGGGGATCACGCCGCCCGCGCCGCGTGCGCCGTAGCCCAGGGCGGCGGGGATGATCAGCGTGCGCTGGCCGCCGATCTTCATGCCTTGCACGCCTTCGTCCCAGCCCTTGATGACCATGCCGGCGCCCAGTGCAAATTCAAAGGGGTCGTTGCGGTCGCGGCTGGAGTCGAACTTGGTGCCTTGCTCGCCGTTGTTGTACAGCCAGCCGGTGTAGTGCACCGACACGTTCTGGCCCTTGGTGGCTTCGGCGCCTTCGCCCACGGTGGTGTCTTCGTATTGCAGGCCGGATGCGGTGGTGGTCAGTGCCATGGGAATTCCTTGGTTACTATTAAAAGTATAGCTTCAGGCGCATGTATTGATTGCGCTTGAAGCTATTTTGACCCCCATTTTAACGAAAGCCCCGCGCGGAGGTCCGGCGGGGCTTTTCCCTGCGGGGCAGGGCAAACGGGGGAGGGAAGAGGGCTCAGGCCTTCTTGGCGCGGCCTGCGACCCAGCGGGTGGCAAAGGCCTGCACGTCCGACAGGCGCTTGAGCAGGTCAGCGCCCGAGGGGGTGACGGTGTAGCCGTCGCTGCCATGGTCCACAAAACCGGCTTCGCGCAGCTCTTTGATGCGGGTGTTCAGCGTGTTGGGGGTGATGCCACCCACGCTGTCCTGCAGCAGGCGGAACGTCTGGGGGTGGCCGTCCTTCAGGGCCCACAGCACGCGCAGCGCATAGCGGCATTCAAGTTTCTCGAAAAGCTGGTTGATGGAAGCATTTTCTTTGGAGCTCATGGACGCTTCTCCTCGCGCAAGTGTTGGATCTGGATTCAGTGCGGGCGGCCGTCAACCGGGCCCGCTGATGCGCTGAGACTATAGCGCGGAACCCATTTTGCTACAAGTTTAGTAGCTCAGAACGCACAGCACACATGCGCTAGTGGCGAAAAATACAATGTTGCGTATCAAACTGTTGCGACAGGGCCACGGTTTTTGGCCCTGGTCAGGCACGCCCCAGCCCCGCCAGATGCCCCACCAGCAACTGGGCCGCAGGGGGCAGCCACTGGGCGCTGCGGTAGCAGATGGCAAAGCGCCGCTGGGCCCAGGGGTCGCTCAGCGGGACGATGCGCACCGGCGCCAGCTGGGCAAACGGCAGGGCCACCTCGCGCGGCACCACGCTGATGGCGAGGTTGGCGCGCACCACCCGCAGCGCGGCGTCAAAGTTGGACACCAGCACGCGGTGGGCCAGCATTTTCCCTTCCACGGCAGCGGCGCGCGCCAGCAGCACCTGCACCGCGCTCAGTGCAGGCATGCTGACGAATTCATGCTCCAGCACGTCGGCAAACCGCACGCTCTGCAGCTGGGCCACGGGGTGCGACTCGTGCGCCACTACGGCCAGGTGGTCGCTGCGGTAGGCGCTGGTTTCCAGACCCGACAGGTCGGCCGCGTCCCAGCAGATGCCGATGGACGCGCTGCCGTCGCGCACGCCTTGCACCACGTCCGGGCTCACGCGTTCTTCCAGGCTGATCTGGATATTGCGGTGCGCCGGGTCTTGCAAGAAGGCCGCCACGTCGTCGGCCAGCGACTCAGCCATGACCGAGGCCGTGACCAGCATGCGCACATGGCCGCGCGTGCCGGTGGCGTAGGCCGCCATGTCGCGCTCGATCTGCCCCACGCTGGCCAGCATGGTGCGGGCGTGCTCCAGCAGCGTCTCGCCCGCCGGGGTGGGCACCACGCCCCGGCGCTTGCGCAGCAGCAGCGGCGTGCCCACGGTGTCTTCCAGCTGCGCCAGCCGCTTGCTGATGGCCGAGCCCACGATGGACTCCTGCTCCGCCACGCGCGCAATGCTGCGCTGCTCGCACACGGCGGCAAAGAGGCGCAGGGTCTGCAGATCCAGGTCGCGCATGGCAAACCTCCAAGTATTGTGATGTTCCGTTTGGGAATGTTATGGCTTCCGAGATGTATTTTCTGATTCATTCGGGAATTTTTAGAATCTTGCCCAGACCCACCCCAAAGAGACATCCCGTGCACACCTCCCCGATCCCGTCCGACCTGCAGCCCCCGGTGGCCCGCGCCATCGTCCGCGAAGTGGGCCTGCGTGACGGCCTGCAAAGCATTGCCACGGTGGTGTCCACCGCGCACAAGATCGACTGGCTCAACGCCGCCTACGCCGCCGGCCAGCGCGAGATCGAGGTGGGCTCCTTCGTGCCCGCCCGCCTGCTGCCCCAGCTGGCCGACACGGCCGAGGTGCTGGCCCATGCCAAAACGCTGCCCGGCCTGGTGGCCTCGGTGCTGGTGCCCAATTTAAAGGGCGCCGAGCGCGCGCTGGAGCAGGGTGCCGACTTGATGATCGTGCCCCTGTCCGCCAGCCACGCCCACAGCATGGCCAACCTGCGCAAGACCCCCGACGAGGTGGTGGCCGAGGTGGCCCGCATCCGCGCGCTGCGCGACGCGAGCGGCAGCCGCACCCTGATCGAAGGTGGCGTGGGCACGGCCTTTGGCTGCACCCTGCAGGGCGAGGTGGCTGAGAGCGAAGTGCTGCGCCTGATGCAGGCGCTGCTGGATGCGGGCGCCGACCGCGTGAGCCTGGCCGACACCGTGGGCTATGCCGATCCGGCTGCGGTCGCCCGCCTGTTTGGCAAAGCGCGTGCGCTGGTGGGCGACCGCCTGGCCTGCGCGCACTTCCATGACACGCGCGGCATGGGCCTGGCCAATGTGTATGCCGCCTGGCAGGCAGGCATCACGCGCTTTGATGCCTGCCTGGCGGGCATCGGCGGCTGCCCGCACGCGCCGGGCGCCAGCGGCAATGTCACCACCGAAGACCTCGTGTTCATGCTGGAGCGCATGGGCATCGCCACCGGCATCGATGTGACTGCGCTGCTCGCGCTGCGCCAGCGCGTGGCCGGATGGCTGGCGGGCGAGACCCTGCATGGCACCCTCTGGCAGGCCGGGCTGCCGCAGAATGCCGCACCCGCCGTGCTGCGTGAAGCAGCAACGGCCTGAACCCCTTTCTGAACGCTCTGAACATGCACGACACATCCGCCCCTCTCTCGTCCCCCCGCCTGCCGCTGGAAGGCCTGCGCGTGGTGGAGTTCACCCACATGGTCATGGGCCCCACCTGCGGCATGGTGCTGGCCGACCTGGGGGCCGAGGTCATCAAGGTCGAGCCGGTGGACGGCGACCGCACCCGCCACCTGCTGGGCGCGGGCGCGGGCTTCTTCCCCATGTTCAACCGCAACAAGAAGAGCATTGCGCTCGACCTGCGCAGCCCCGAGGGCCTGGCGGTGGCGCGCAAGCTGGCCGCATCGGCCGACGTGGTGGCGCAGAACTTCAAGCCCGGCGTGATGACCAAATACGGCCTGGACTATGCCGCGCTGAGCCAGGTCAACCCGCGCCTCATCTACGTCAACCACACCGGCTTCTTGCCCGGCCCGTACGAGCACCGCACGGCGCTGGACGAGGTGGTGCAGATGATGGGCGGCCTGGCCTACATGACCGGCCGCCCTGGCGACCCGCTGCGCGCGGGCAGCAGCGTGAACGACATCATGGGCGGCATGTTCGGTGCCATCGGTGCCATGGCGGCGCTGATGCAGCGCGGCATCACCGGGCGCGGGCAGGAGGTGGACTCGGCCCTGTTCGAGAACAACGTGTTCCTGGTCGGCCAGCACATGATGCAGTACGCCGTCACCGGCAAACCGGCCGCGCCCATGCCCGACCGCATCTCGTCCTGGGCCGTGTACGACGTGTTCAGCGTGAAGGACGGCGGGCAGATCTTTTTGGCCGCCGTGAGCGATGCGCAGTGGCAGACCTTCTGCGACGCCATGGGCTATGCCGACCTGAAGGCCGACACCAGCCTGGCCACCAACAACGACCGCGTGCGCGCCCGCCCCACGCTGATGCCCCTGCTGCGCGAGCGTCTGGCGCAGCACACGGCCGACGAACTGGCGGCCATCTTCGAGCGCCACGGCCTGCCGTTTGCCCCCATCCGCCGGCCCGAAGAGCTGTTTGACGACCCACACCTGCAAGCCACGGGCGGCCTGGCCGACATCACGCTGCCCGATGGCGAGCGCGCCGGGCAGACCGCGCAGATCACGCTGATGCCGTTGCGCATGGACGGCCAGCGTCTGGATGTGCGCTGCGACCCGCCGCGCCTGGGCCAGCACACGGCCGAGCTGCTGCGGGGCCTGGGCTACACCGCCGATGAAGTGGCCGCGCTGCAGGCCAGCGGAGCCATTGCCTGATTTTTCCTTGACGACCGGGGCACCTCACGCGGCGCAGACCGCAGGCCCCGGATTCCAACCCCACTACCGGAGACAACCGTGCCCCAGCCCACCCCCGCTTTTGACTCGCCCCGCATAGCGCCTGACCCCCACGGCCTGCCTACGCGCCGCCAGGCCCTGGCCACCGGCGCCGCCGCGCTGGCGGCTGCGGCCTGGGGCCTGCCGCGCGTGGCCCGCGCCCAGGGCGACGGCAAACCGTTGCGTGTGATCCTGCCGCTGTCGGCGGGCTCGGGGGCTGACGGCGCCATCCGCGCCATCAGCACCAGCCTGGCCAAGGCGCTGGGCCAGCCCATCGTCATCGAGAACCTGCCGGGCGCGGGCGGCATCACCGGCACCACGCAAATCGTGAGGGCGCCCAAGGACGGCTCGGTGATCGGCGTGGTGTCCAACAACCACGTGGTCAACCCCAGCGTGTACAAGAACATCCCGTTCGACTCGCTGGCCGACATCACGCCCATCACCATCCTGGGGGCCACGCCGTTTGTGCTGGTCGCGCACCCTGCGGTACCCGCCAAGACGGTGCAGGAGCTGATCGCGCTGGCCAAGTCCAAACCGGGTGTGCTCAACTACGGCTCGTCGGGCAACGGCACCATCCTGCATCTTGGTGCGGCCATGTTCGTGGACCAGGCCAAGCTCGACATCAAGCACATCCCCTACCGGGGCATGGGCCCGCTGATGAACGACATTTTGGGCGGGCAAGTGCAGCTGGGCGTGGTGGCGGTGGCACCGGCGGCTGCGCACATCAAGGCGGGCTCATTGCGCGCCCTGGGCGTGACCACGGCCACCCGCGTGGCGGCATTGCCGGGCGTGCCCACCATCGCCGAGCAAGGGCTGCCGGGCTATGAGCTGGACGGGTGGATTGCCCCGGTGGCGCCTGCGGGCCTGCCCAAGGCGGAACTGGCGCGGCTGTACAACGGCTTCAAGGCCGCCATGGAGATGCCCGAGGCGCGCGACGCGCTGATTGCGCAGGGTTACGAGATCAAGCTCACCCCGCCTGAGCCAGCAGCCGCCTTCTTCCGCAGCGAAGCGGCGCGCATGGCACAGGTGGTGAAGAACGCCAACGTGAAGATCGACTGACGCAGCGCAGAGAGAGGCCGCCTGCGGCGTGTTTTTGCAGGGCGTCAGGCCGGTTTTGAGGGTTTTTCGGCGCATGCGCAAGTGCAATATGCCTGAGCAGCTATCGTATTAATAGCATTCGCGTGAACGCTAGGGCACTGCCTCCGCAGGCCTGCGGTGCCATCGCAGGTCAGCGTGAGGGGCAACTGCTCTGCGCGCCCGATGTCAGGCGCGCGGCGCGGGCAGTGCAGTGTGGGTGTGGCGCAGGCGGAACACCTCCACGGCCTGTACCAGTTGCTGCGCTTGCCCGCTCAGGCTGCCTGCGGCGGCGGCGCTTTCTTCGACCAGGGCAGCGTTCTGCTGCGTGGCCTCGTCCATGCGTACGATGGCCTGCGTCACGCGCAGCATGTCGCTGGTCTGCGCGGCGCTGGCCTGGCTGATCTCTTCCATCAGCGCGCTCACGCCCTGGATGGACGACACCACCTCGGCCATGGTGGTGCCTGCATTGCGCGCCAGGTCCGAGCCGGCCTGCACGCGCTCCACGCTGGTCTGGATGAGCTGCTTGATCTCGCGCGCGGCGCTGGCGCTGCGGGTGGCGAGGTTGCGCACCTCGCTGGCCACCACGGCAAAGCCCCGGCCTTGTTCGCCCGCGCGCGCGGCCTCGACGGCGGCATTGAGCGCGAGGATGTTGGTCTGGAACGCGATGCCGTCGATGACGCCAATGATGTCGGCAATGCGGCGCGAGCTGTCCTGGATGCCCTGCACCACCTCCACCATCTGTGTGACCACATCGCCCCCCCGCTGCGCCACGGTGGCGCCGTTGCGCGCCAGCTCGTTCGCGCGCTGGGCGTTGGAGGCGTTCTGCTGCACGGTGGACTGCAGCTGCTGCATGGACGAGGTGGTCTCGTCCAGCGACGAGGCCTGCTCTTCGGTGCGATGGCTCAGGTCGGCGTTACCCTGGGCGATTTCAGCGCTGGCGCTGGCCACGCCTTCAGCGTTGCTGCGCACGCCGGAGACCACGTTTTCGAGGTTGTCTTGCATGGCCCGCAGGGCCTCCAGCAGGCGCGCGGGCTCATCCTTGCCCTCGACCTCGATGCGTGTGGTCAGGTCGCCCGCCGCCACCTTGTGCGCCACCGACACCGCCACACCCAACGGGCGCACCACCGACCGCGTCAGCAGCCAGCCCGCGCAGGCCCCCAGCGCCGTGACCAGTGCAAGGGCGACCAGACTGCTGAACAGTGCGCGCCGGGCGTCTTGCGCTGCTTCCTGGGCGATGGCCGCACTGCTCGCGGCCACCTGCTGGCTCAGCTCGGTGAGCAGCTTGGCGGGGCCCTGGTCGATGTCGGCCACGTCCGCATCGCCGGCCGACGGCACAAAGCCGAGCGACTGGAACACTTCAAAGCCTTTGCGGTAGCCCTGCGCCATCTGCGCGTGGGCCTGGGTGAACTTTTGCAGCGCCGCTTTTTCCTGCGCGTCGGTCAGCTGGGGCTCCAGCGCCTTGGCGGCATCGGCCACCCGCTTTTCACTGGCCTGGAACGCGTTCCAGTGCAGCTCGCGCTTGCGCGAGTCCTCGCCCCGCAGCAGGGTGTTCTTCCACTCCAGCACCTGGGTCTTGAACTCGCTTTCCATGCGGCTCACGGCACGCTCCTGCGCGACGCGCTGTTGCACCGTGGTGTCGTAGGTGCCCAGCGTTCGGTACAGAGCGGCGATGCCGAACAGCGCGGCCCCCAGCAGCAGGGCCAGCACCAGGCCCAGGGCCGTTGCCATGCGTGCGCCGATGGAGTAGTTGGACATTTTCATCAGAGGCTCCAAAGGTTCTGCAGTGGACCCGGAGGGCCTGGTGGTGAGATCAGGCCTTCAGCTTGAGCAAATAGACCATCACGCGGGCGGTGGTGAGGTCCAGTTCCATGAACTCTGCCAAATCCTTGCCGGTGAGCCAAGAGGGTTCCCACCGGTTCTGTTTGAGCGTGCGCAGCCAGGATTCGTGGTGGGTGGCGGCCTCGACAGCGGCCAGCATCTCCGCAGCGCGCGCGGCGGGCACGCCCTTGCCGGTGAACACGCCCCGCCAGTTCGCCATCACGGCGTCCAGCCCTTGTTCGCGGAACGATGGCAGACCAAAGACGCTGCGGCGCGACGACACGCCCACCGCGCGCAGCTTGCCGCTGGCAATCGCATCGTTGAACTCGCTGTAGCCCGACAGGCCCAGCGCTGCGTTGCCTGACAGCACGGCCTCGACCACCTCGGCACCACCGGGGAAGGGCTTGTAGACCAGTCCTTCGGGGTTGGCCTTGGCCGCACGCGCCAGCACGCCCGCGTAGATGTGGTCCACGCCACCCGCAGAGCCGCCGGCAATCGGTACGGCCTTGAGGTCAGCGCGCATTGCGTCGGCCAGGTCCTTGGTGGTCTTGATGGGCGAATTGGCTGCCACAGCGGCCACCAGGTAGTCGCTGGTGAGTCGCGCCAGGGGCTGGATGTGGGTCATGTCCACCGCAGGCTTTTGCAGCGCCACGGCGCCCACCATCACCATGCCGCCCATCAGCAGCGTGTTGGGGTCGTTGCTGTACTTTTCGGCGTACTTGGCCAGGCCAATGGTCCCGCCCTTGCCGCCGATGTTTTCGTACTCCACCTGGTCCGCAGCGCCCGCAGCGACCATGGCGGCGCCCAGGGCGCGGCCTGTCTGGTCCCAGCCGCCACCGGCATTGGCCGGGATCACGATGCGCACGGTGCCTGCCAGCTTGGCTGCCTTGGCGGCTGCCGGGGCAGGGCGTGCAGCCGTCGCAGCGCTCTGTGCCCAGGCGGAAGGGCCGAGCGTGCTCCAGGCCAGGGCGGTAGCGACAGATTGGGCGATGGCCCGGCGGCGGTCGATGGCTGCAGACATGGAAAGTCCTTTGACAAGTGGGGAGGCAGGAAAGGCGTCGGGAATCAGATATTCAGGCCGCTGCAGGAGCGCCCTGAGTGTGTTTGCGCGTTGCCACGCCGAGGCAACGCCGTCAGCCGGTGGGGTATGCGCAGGGAAGGACCTGCGCACCACCACCTGGGCTGCGCGCAATGGTCGCCAGCCAAGCTGTCAGTCTGCTGTCGCTGGCATCAGGGTAAACGCGGGGTTGGGGGCGCCATCCAGAGCGGTCGAGCGGATCTGTGCACCATGAAAAACGCCCTGCGCCGCAGGTGCGGGGCAGGGCGTTGGAGCCAGCAAAGGCTGGGTTGAGACGCTTACGGCGCTTACAGCGAGTCGATGAAGCTGCGCAGCTTGTCGGAGCGGCTGGGGTGCTTGAGCTTGCGCAGCGCCTTGGCTTCTATTTGGCGGATGCGCTCGCGGGTCACGTCGAACTGCTTGCCCACTTCTTCCAGCGTGTGGTCGCTGGTCATCTCGATACCGAAGCGCATGCGCAGCACCTTGGCTTCGCGCGGGGTCAGGCCATCGAGGATGTCCTTGACCACGTCGCGCAGGCCGGCCTGCATGGCGGCTTCGATGGGGGCGGTGTTGGCACCGTCCTCGATGAAGTCGCCCAGGTGGCTGTCGTCGTCGTCCCCGATGGGCGTTTCCATGGAGATTGGCTCCTTGGCGATCTTCATGATCTTGCGGATCTTGTCCTCGGGGATTTCCATCTTGGCCGCCAGGATGGACGCATCGGGCTCGAAGCCAAACTCTTGCAAGTGCTGGCGGCTGATGCGGTTCATCTTGTTGATCGTCTCGATCATGTGCACCGGGATACGGATGGTGCGCGCCTGGTCGGCGATCGAGCGGGTGATGGCCTGGCGAATCCACCAGGTGGCATACGTCGAGAACTTGTAGCCCCGGCGGTATTCGAACTTGTCCACCGCCTTCATCAGGCCGATGTTGCCTTCCTGGATCAGGTCGAGGAACTGCAGGCCACGGTTGGTGTACTTCTTGGCAATCGAGATCACGAGGCGCAGGTTGGCCTCGATCATTTCCTTCTTGGCATCGCGCGAGGTGGCTTCACCTTCGTTCATGCGCTTGTTGATGCCTTTGAGCTCGGCCAGCGGCACCACGACGCGCGACTGCAGGTCGATCAGCTTTTGCTGCAGATCCTGGATGGGCGGGATGTTGCGCGCCATCACGGCCGACCAGGGCTTGCCAGCGGCGGCCTGCTTCTCGACCCACTGCAGGTTCAGCAGGTTGGGCGGGAAGTCCTTGATGAAGGTCTCCTGCGGCATGCCGCACTTGTCCACGATGATGCGGCGCAGCTCGCGCTCTTTCTTGCGCACATCGTCCACCTGGCTGCGCACCATGTCGCACAGCTTCTCGATGGTCTTGGCGGTGAAGCGGATGGTCATCAACTCGGCCGACAGGGCCTGCTGGGCCTTGATGTAGGCAGGCGTGCCATAGCCTTCCTTGTCGTACACCTTGTGCACTTTTTCAAACAGCTCGCGCAGCTTGTCAAAGCGCTCCAGCGCCTGCTTCTTGAGTTCTTCGAGCTTCTTGGTCAGCGCCTTGCTGCCGCCCTTGCCGTCGTCGTCGTCGGCTTCGTCGAATTCGTCGAAGTCTTCTTCGGCCACATAGTCGTCGGCCTCATTGGGGTTGGAGAAGCCGTCCACGATGGTCGAGATGACGACTTTGCCTTCGCGGATTTCCTCGCCCATGTTGAGGATCTCGGCGATGGTGGCGGGCGATGCACTGATCGCCTCCATCATGGCCATCAGGCCGCCTTCGATGCGCTTGGCGATTTCGATTTCGCCTTCGCGGGTCAGCAGCTCCACCGTGCCCATTTCGCGCATGTACATGCGGACCGGGTCGGTGGTGCGGCCGAATTCCGAGTCCACGGTGGACAGCGCGGCTTCGGCAGCTTCTTCAGCTTCTTCTTCGGTGGCACCTGCGGGAGCGTTGTCCGTGATGATCAGCGCTTCGGCGTCAGGCGTCTGCTCGTACACCGCCACGCCCAGGTCGTTCAGGGTGGTGATGACGGCTTCGAGGGTTTCGGCATCGACCAGCTTGTCGGGCAAGTGGTCGTTGATTTCCACGTGCGTGAGGTAGCCGCGGGTCTTGCCCAGCTTGATCAGGGCCTTCAGGCGCTGGCGGCGCTTTTGCATGTCTTCTTCGGACAGGACGGTTTCGTCCAGGCCGAATTCCTTCATCAAGGCGCGTTCCTTCGCCTTGCTGATCTTCATGCGCAGGGGCTTGACCTTCTCGACCGTGGCGGCGGCCTCAGGGGTCTCTTCGATCTCGCCTTCGAGGTCGGCTTCGATGTCCGACAGGTCGGTATCGTCCACGCTCTCATCGCCACCGGCGGCTGCCTTGGGCTTGCGGCCGCGCTTGGCGGGGGCTTTGGCTTCGGCGGCACCAGCGGCCTTGGCAGGGCGGCCAGGCTTTTTCTTGGGCGCTTCTTCGTCGTCGGCAGCTGCGGCGACGGCCTTGGCGCGGGCAGGTTTTTTCTTCAGCAACTCATCGGCAGCTTTGATCAGCTCGGCGGTACTTTTCACGGGCACAGTTTTCACTTTCTTGGCGACCGGGGCGGGCGCAGCGGCAGCGGCCTTTTTGGGGGCCGCCTTGGCCGGCGCTTTGGCCGCGGTTTTGGAGACAGCCTTTGCGGCAGTGCCTGAGGCAGACTTGGGCGACTTCGCGGACTTTTGAGCGGGCATGGAGCAACCTCAGAATCAAAAACGGACACAAAGAAAACGCAAGCGCCTCAGATCCCGGCGCGGGTGGCAACGCAAAGCAACAGGGGCTTTGCGCTTGAGGGGGAGCCCTCAGCGGCAAGATGTCTGGGCGATCATTTGGTGTGCAGTCCTTGCGATAAGTGGGCCCATCAGCGCATAGGTGCGCGTTTGTCACGGTGGCCCGGCTCGGAGGTGCTGCTGTCGCTCTTGCCTAATAACTAACCTTATATTATACCGCCCCCACCCGATTCAAGTGGTTTTTGGCGCTATTTGCTCCAGCTCCTTGCGCTTGTCGGCCAGCGCCCGGTAGCGCTCCAGGGCAGACGGGTCTTGTGCCACCTGCAGCACCAGCACTTTTTGCTGCTCCTTGATGTCTTCGATCTGCATGCGGGTAAGCAGGTCGCGCAGCTCCAGCCGCAATTCGTGCAGCTCGCCCTCGGTCTGCGCGTGCGAGCCGGTCATCACCTTGACGGCCAGTTCTTCGCACTCGTGATCGCGCAGGCTCTCGCGCAGCACGGCCCAAGCCAGGGGGCCGTGTTCGTGGAACTGTGCCTCCAGCCACGCGAACAGCGGCCCATGGGGCCCCGGCTGGGCCGCCAATATGGTGTGGTCGTCGTGCGTCAGCTCTTCCAGAAACGCCATGTGCGACAGCAGCAGCCGCGCGGCGTGGTCGGCGCGGCTCATGGCCGGCGTGCGGGGCAGGCGGGGTTGGGGCGGCCAGGGGGCGTCCTTGTCGCGCTTTTTCCAGCCGCCGCCGCTTTTCCAGTCGCCCCCCTTGCGAAATGGGGGCTTGCTGCCGCCATAGCCGCTTTGGCCACTGTGACCGTTTGGGCCTCCGTAGCCGCCCTGGTGGCTGTAGCTGCCGTATCCGGGGTCGTAGGCCGGGCCCGCAGATTCGGGGTGGGGCTGCCAGCCATCGGCGTCGGGCGGGGCGTCCCAGCTGGGGGCGTCATCGGCCGTGGGGCGGGGCTGTTGGCGCTGGGGGGGCGCGTGGTGCGCGGCGCGCACGCCGTCGCGGGCGGCAGCCTGGCCCCACAGGTCCGACAGGTCGCGGGCATTGAGCTGGGTCAGCTCGGCCAGCTCGCCCAGCAGCTGGCGTTTGAGTACGCCATCGGGCAGCGCCGTCCACAGTGGCCGTGCGTTGCTGGCCATGTGGGCGCGGCCCTCGGCGGTGGCCAGGTCGCAGCCCTCGCTGGCTGCTTCCACCAGAAACCGGCTCAGCGGTGTCGCTTGCTCGACATGGCGCGCAAACGCGTCCGTACCGTGCTCGCGGATGAAACTGTCCGGGTCGTGCTCGGCGGGGAGGAACAGAAACTTGATGCTGCGCGTGTCGGTCGCATGGGGCAGGGCGCCGTCCAGCGCCTTGCGGGCCGCACGCCGCCCGGCGCTGTCGCCGTCAAAACTGAAAACCACCGCGTCCGTAAACCGCAGCAGCTTTTGCACATGCTCGGGCGTACATGCCGTGCCCAGCGTGGCCACCGCGTTCGGAAAGCCCAGCTGCGCCAGCGCCACCACGTCCATGTAGCCCTCGGTGACGAGTGCGTACCCCGCCTCGCGGATGGGCGTGCGGGCCTCGAACAGGCCGTACAGCTCGCGCCCCTTGTGGAACACCGGGGTTTCGGGGGAGTTGAGGTACTTGGGCTTGTCGTCGCCCAGCACCCGGCCGCCAAAGCCGATGTATTCGCCTTTGACGTTGCGGATGGGGAACATCACCCGGTCGCGAAACCGGTCGTAGCGTTTGCCGCCGTCTTCGTCGTTGACGATGACCAGGCCGCTTTCCTCCAGCAGCGGGTCGTCGTAGCTCGGGAACACGCTGGCCAGGCTGCGCCAGCCCTCGGGTGCGTAGCCCAGGCCATAGCGCTTGGCCACCGCGCCCGAGACGCCCCGGCCCTTGAAGTACCCGATGGCGCGCTGCGACTCGCGCAGGTGGCGGCGGTAGGCGTCGGCGGCTTTCTCCAGCACCTCGTTCAGCGTGGCTTGTTTCTGTCGCGCGGCGGCGGCGCGTTCCTTTTCCTGCGGGGAGATGTCGTCATCGGGCACCTGCAGGCCCACGCTCTGGGCCAGGTCCTGGACGGCCTCGACGAACCCCATGCCCGCGTGGTCCATCAGAAAGCTGATGGCATTGCCGTTCTTGCCGCAGCCAAAGCAGTGATAGAACTGCTTGGCGGGGCTGACGCTGAAGGAGGGCGACTTCTCTCCGTGAAAGGGGCACAGCCCCATGAAATTGGCGCCGCCTTTTTTCAGCTGGACGTAGCGCCCCACGATGTCCACCACGTCCACACGGGTGAGCAGTTCCTGAATGAAAGACTGAGGGATCGTCACGCGCCCTATTGTCCGCGTAAACTCTTTGTAACCAGTTATTGCTGGAAAGGCTTTTGGCATGGGGTTCGCGGCACGGGGGCGGGTGTGGTGGGGTGGGGCGCTGCACAGGTGGTGCGCCAGCCTGCCCGCCTTTCTGCTGGCCCTGGTGGGGCTCACGCTGCTGCTGCCGGGGGCTGCGCGGGCCGAGGCGGTGCTGCGGGTGCTGGCCTGGCCGGGATATGCGGACCCTGACTTTGTGGCGGTGTTCGAGAAGCGCCATGGGGTCAAGGTGGAGATCACCATCGTGGCATCGGACGACGTCTTGCGCGCCAAGATGGAGAGCACCGAGGGCCCGGGGTTTGACCTGGTGGCTGCCAACACGGCAGAAATTGCGCGGCTGATCCTGCACGACAAACTCGCACCGTTGCCGCTGGGCAACATCCGCAACACCGCCGGGCAGCTGCCCCGGTTTCGCCAGCTGCACACCATCTCGGGCATTGGCTGGCGGGGCGAGGTTTACGCCATGCCCTTCACCTACTCCGAGATGGGGCTGGTGTACGACCGCCAGCAGTTCAGCACGCCCCCGCAGTCGATTGCTGTGCTGTGGGACCCGCGCTGGCAGGGCAAGGTGCTGGCTTTTGACGGCAGCAGCCACGGTTTTTCGCTCGCGGCCATGCGCCGGGGCCTGCCGCCGTTTCGCATCGACCCGGACCGCTTCAGCCCCCTGGCCAAGGACCTGGTCGCACTGCGGCGCAACGTGCGGTCGTTCTACAGCCTGCCGGAGGAGTCGGTGGAGCTGTTTCGCAAGCACAAGGTGGCGGTGATGCATGCCAACTACGGCCAGCAGCAGCTCAAGCAGCTGCGCGATGCAGGGCTGGATGTGGGCTATGTGGTGCCCAAGGAGGGCGCGCTGGCCTGGCTGGACTGCTGGGCCATCACCCGCCGCTCCACCCAGGTGGCGCTGGCTGCCGAGTGGATCAACTACATGCTCGACCCGGCCGTGAGCCGCGAGTTCACGCGGCGCCAGGGCCTGGCCAACACCCTGGACGAGCCGCCTGCGCTGGCGGGCGAAGTGCCGGGGGGCACCATGGGCCCCATCGTGTGGCTGGAGCCGGTGGAAGACGAAGCCCTGCGCGCCCGCCTGTGGCAACGCATCGTGTCGGGCGACCGACCCAACCGGTTCTGACAGGTTCTGACCCATGGCCCGCTTCCAATGGAGCATCGCGCTGAAGCTGGGGGCCCTGTTGGCCTCGTTCAGCGTGTTCGCGGCCATTCTGGCGGGCTATTACACCTTTGATTCGAGCCGCGAACGCCTGCAGGGTCGGGCTGAGCGCTCGCTGCTGGCCACCACGCAGGTGCTGGCGCGGCACATGCAGGCGGGTTTTGGCACGGTGGCGCGCGACACGGCCTTTCTGGCCGACGCCGCTGCCGTCGAACAAGACCAGGGGCGGCTGGCCGACCTGTTCAAGGCCAACCTGCAGGCCCATCCTGCGTATTTGCAGATCCGCTACATCAGCGCCAGCGACTATGGGCTGGAGCTGGTGCGCATCGACCGCCAGGGCGACAAGCTGGTGCGCGTGCCTGATGACCAGCTGCAGGAGAAGTCGCACTTTCCGTTTGTGTTCGAGGCCCTTAGCCTGCCCGACGGCGAGGTGTATGTGTCCGAATTCGGCATCAACCACGAAGACGCCGCACAGGAGGCTGCCGTGCCCGTGTTCAACATGGCGTCGCCCGTGGTGCAGGGGGGGCAGCTGCGGGGCGTGGTGGTGGTGCGGGTGGCGGCGGCGCCGTTCCTGCACAACTTCAACGCCGCGCTGCCCACCCCCTACGGGTTTTATCTGAGCAACCGCTGGGGCGACTTTTTAGTGCACCCGGACGCCACGCAGACCTTCGGCTTTGACCGGGGCCAGCGCATCCTGATCCAGGAGTCGTTCCCGCAGGTGGCCGCGCTGGTCGATGGTCGCGCCGAAGAGGCGGTGCTGAGCCAGCCAGGCACCGACGACGAAGAGGCGCGCGTGTTCGCCTTTGTGCGCATGCCCTTTGGTAACGCGGAAGAGGGGCGCTTCATGGTGGTGGGGCTCTCGCAGCCGCTGGCCGTGGTGCAGGGCGAGGTGCTGGACCTGGGGCGCAGCATCCTCAAGATCTTGCTGGTGCTCAGCGTGGTGGGTGTGGCCCTGGCGGCCGGCGTGTCGCGCCTGGTGACCCAGCCGCTGCAGGCCATGGTGAAGGCGGCGCAGGCGTTTTCGCGCGGGGAATCCCACGGCGCGTTGCCGGTGCACCGGGGCGACGAGGTGGGCGAGCTGGCCCGCAGCTTCCAGGACATGGAGCAGCAGATCAGCCGCCAGCTGGCCGAGCTGAACCTGAGCCGCGACGCCATGGCCCACCTGGCGCACCACGACGCTCTCACCGGCCTGCCCAACCGCCGCATGTTCGAGCAGCGCCTGGGCCAGGTGCTGGAGCTGTCGCGTCGCAGCGGCCGCAGCTGCGCCCTGCTGTTTGTGGACCTGGACGACTTCAAGGCCATCAACGACACGCGCGGGCACGCCGTGGGCGACCTGGTGTTGCAGGCCGTGGCCCGCACCATCGTCGGCGCTGTGCGGCAGGTGGACACCGTCGCCCGATTGGCCGGGGATGAGTTCACGGTGCTGTGCGAAAACGTGGATTCCGAAGAGGCCGCGCTGCAGATCGTGACCAAACTGCAGCACGCCTTCGAGCCGCCGCTGGACATTGACGGTGAGCCGCTGGCCGTGCGCGCCAGCATCGGCCTGAGCCTGTTTCCCCGCGACGCGCAGGATGCGCGCACACTCATGGCCAGTGCCGACGCGGCCATGTACCGCATCAAGCAAGGCCACAAGCGCAAGTTGTGAGACTGCGCGCTGCGGCCCACCTTGTCCACGCGCCGGCCCGTGTTGCTTTCGTGTCAGCCTGCGGCGCTAGGCTGTGTGTCGTTCACCTTCTTGCACTGACCCATGACCTCCATCTTTGACCAGCACCTGCCCCGCAACGAAGCCAACTTTGCCGCCCTGTCGCCCCTGTCGTTCATCGAACGCACGGCCGAGGTCTACCCCGACCGCCTGGCCATCGTGCACGGTGACTTGCGCCAGACCTGGGCCCAGACCTACGCGCGTTGCCGCCAGCTGGCCAGCGCGCTGACGAACGCGGGCATCGGCAAGAACGACACCGTGGCGGTGATGCTGCCCAACACGCCCCCAATGGTGGAGGCGCACTTTGGCGTGCCCATGGCGGGCGCGGTGCTCAACACCCTCAACACCCGGCTGGACCCGGAGGCCATCGCCTTCATGCTGGACCACGGCGAGGCCAAGGCCGTGATCGTGGACCCGGAGTTCACCGGCACCATGGCCAAGGCGCTGGCCCTGCGCACCGCCAGCACGCCCATCCGCGTGATCGAGGTGCAGGACGCGCTTTATGGCCCCGCCGTTCAAAGCCTGGGCGGCACCGACTACGAAGCCTTTGTGGCCAGCGGCGACGCGGCCTTTGCCTGGAGCCTGCCCGCCGATGAGTGGGATGCGATTGCGCTCAACTACACAAGCGGCACCACCGGCAACCCCAAAGGCGTGGTCTACCACCACCGGGGCGCCGCCACCAACGCCATCAGCAACGTGCTGGAGTGGGACATGCCCAAGCACGCGGTGTACCTGTGGACGCTGCCCATGTTCCACTGCAACGGCTGGTGCTTTCCGTGGACCATTGCGGCCCGCGCAGGCGTCAACGTCTGCCTGCGCCGCGTGGACGCGCAGGCCATCTTCGACGCCATCCGCAACCACGGCGTCACGCACTACTGCGGCGCGCCCATCGTGCACGGGCTGCTGGTCAACGCGCCCGAGGCGATGAAGGCGGGTGTGCCATCTGGCGTCAAGGCCATGGTGGCAGGCGCGGCGCCCCCGGCGTCGATGATCGAAGGCATGGAAAAAATGGGGTTTGACCTGACCCATGTGTACGGCCTGACCGAGGTGTACGGCCCGGCCACCGTGTGCGCCAAACACGAGGCCTGGGATGCCCTGGACATCGGCGAGCGTGCCCGCCTCAACGCCCGCCAGGGCGTGCGCTACCACCTGGAGCGCGACGTGCGCGTGCTCGACCCCGAGACCATGCTGCCCGTGCCGCAGGACGGCGAAACCATGGGCGAGATCATGTTCAAGGGCAACATCGCCATGAAGGGCTACCTCAAGAACCCCAAGGCCACCGACGAGGCCTTTGCGGGCGGCTGGTTCCACAGCGGCGATCTGGCCGTGCAGTACCCTGACGGCTACATCAAGATCAAGGACCGCAGCAAGGACATCATCATCTCGGGTGGCGAGAACATCTCGTCCATCGAGGTCGAAGACGTGCTCTACCGCCACCCCGACGTGCTGGCCGCTGCCGTGGTGGCCAAGCCCGACCCCAAGTGGGGCGAGACGCCCTGCGCGTTTGTAGAGCTGAAGGCCGGTGCGCAGACCACGCCCGAAGACATCGTGGCGCACTGCAAGAAGCACCTGGCGGGCTTCAAGGTGCCACGCGCCGTGGTGTTTGGCGAGCTGCCCAAGACCAGCACCGGCAAGATCCAGAAGTTTGAGCTGCGCAAGCAGGCCGGGTCGGCGGCCGCCATCAACGTCTGATCACCCGGCTCAGCCAAAACCGCACGCCAGCGTCTGCCGACCGCCCTCCAGGTTGTATTCGGACTTCCAGTAGTGCCGGTCTTCGATGGCGGTGAACTCCACGCCAGGCCCGGTCGGGTAGGCCGTCGCGAAAGGGCGGCGCAGGATCACGAGCAACTCGCACCGTGGCGGCCAGTCCGCCACCTCGTCGATAACGTTGCCCTGCGCCAGTTCGGCCTCCAGGATCGCACGCAGCGGGGCGGCCAGCGCGGCGAGAACCTGCTGGCGGCTTATGCGCAGGGCTGGCTGGCGGCAAGGGGCCTCGCCGACCGCTGGGTCGCCGCATCGTCCAGCAGCCGCTGCAGCGCCTGCACCTGCCACTGGTGTTCCGGCTCAAACGCCGAGAGGTCTTGCACCGCATACCCGCCATAGGCATACACCGTGGCATAGGCCGCGTAGCTGGCGGCCTCCAGCGCCCGGCCCGCCAGCGCGTTGGCCACGGCGTAGGTGGCCGACACGGCGGCATGGGCCGACCCGTCCAGCGACTGCGAGCCCCGGTGGTGCGAGGCCACCGCTTTCAGCCGCTCTGCTGCGTTGGCCAAAGTGGCCGCATCCACTGTGCCCGCCGTGAACGCGGCCAGCACGTCGAGGCCGGCGATGGCCTCCGGATCTTCCAGCAGATGGCGCACGCGCTGCACACAGGCCAGGCCAAAGGCCAGGCGCAGCGGGGTGTGGGCGTCGCTGGCCAGCCCGCAGTCGGCTGCCAGTTGGGTGAGAGCGGCGTTCATGGCGTGAATCCTTTCCGGCGGCTGATCCATTTACAGAGTTTTGCTATCATTTACATAGCTTTTTGCGCAATCAGGATAAGCGCCAGGGCCTGTTTTTATCAAAATCCTGGAGCTGCGCAGCCGACGCAGGAAATTGTGGCGGCCCGTGGGCCGCGCGTCCAGCCGGGCAGAGGAGGTGGCGGCTTAGCTCGCTATGCTGCAAGGCCCTCCAGCCAGACCCGTGGCGACATGCCCACCTTCTGCGCAAACACGCGCGACAGCGCCGAGGGGTTGGCGTAACCCAGCTCGTTGGCAATCGACTTCAACGACCGTCCGCCGCGCAGATGGGCCTGCGCCAGCGTCAGCCGCCAGTGCGCCAGGTAGTCGGCGGGGGTGTCGCCCACCACCGCCTTGAAGCGGGCCGCAAACGCACTGCGCGACATGCCTGCCTGCGCAGCCATCTGCGCCAGGCTCCATGGTTGGCCCGGCGCATCGTGCAAGGCGGTGAGGGCGCGGGCCAGGGCAGGGTCGGCGAGACCCGTGAGCAGGCCGGGCGGCATGTGCGCCTGCTCGGGGTGGTCCAGCAACCAGCGTAGCAGTTGCAGCAGCACCACTTCAAACAGCCGGTCGGCCAGCACGCGGTGGCCGCAGCGCAGGCGGTCGGTTTCTGCAAACAACAAGTCCAGCGACTGCTGCAGCCCGTCCACCGCGCCCAGCGGCAGCACCACCAGCGGGGGCAGGGCGCGGGCCAGCGGGTGGCTGGCACCGCCGTCAAAGTCCAGTGCGGCGCAGGTGAAGTCCGACCCCTCGGTGGGCGCGTTGTGAAAGAAGTGCTCCAGCGGTCGGGCATAGAACAGCAGGCTGGGCTCGCACACCTGAAGCCGCTCGGGCGGGCCCGCCTGGGGCTGGTGCGTGACCACCATCTCGCCCTGGCGCAGCACATGCAAAAAGCCCCGGCCCGGCGCCGCCGCAAAGTGCGTCACGCCACACAGTGGCCCGTTGTGGAACAGGTGCGCCCGCACCCGAAACCGCTCCAGCAGCGGCGACAACCGGTCGAGCGGGGTGGAGGCCTGCGCGGGTGTAGGAACGCTTGGTGGCATGGTTTTGGATGATTGGGTATGAATTGTGGATTTTATGTGCCCAATGGTACACGCTGGCGCCGGACACTGCAGGGGTGCCGAGAACAGGCACAAGTTCTCACCAACCCTTCATGACCTTCAAGGAACACACCATGTCCGCTACTTCTCCTTCTGTCGCCCGCGTCCCTCTCGTCGACCGCACCGCCGCCACCGGCACTGTGCGCGCCGTGCTCGACCAGGTCCACGGAGCCTTTGGCGCCACGCCCAACATGTTCCGCGCCGTTGCCAACTCGCCCGCTGCGCTGCAGAGCATGTGGGGTGCGTTTGGCGCCTTGGGCGGCGGCGTGATCGGCGCAGCTTTGGGCGAGCAGATCGCCGTGGCCGTGGCCAACCGCAATGCCTGCGACTACTGCCTGGCCGCCCACACCGCACTGGGCCGCAAGGCCGGCGTGAGTGGCGAGGCCCTGGCCGCCGCGCAGGCGGGCGAATCGGCCGACCCGCGCACGGCCGCCATGCTGCGCTTTGTGCTGCAACTGGTCAACGAACGCGGCCAGGTCGATGCGGCCGATGTGCAGGCCCTGCGCGACCAGGGCGTGAACGACGAGCAGATCGTCGAGATCGTGGCGCATGTGGCGCTCAACCTGTTCACCAACTATGTGAACGTGGCGCTGGCCGTGCCGGTGGACTTCCCTGGCGTCAAGCTGCGCCCGGCGCGCTGAACGAGGGGGCGGCGCGCGTCTGGCCGGTGGGCTGGGTGCGCGCCGCTTCTGTTGCTGCTGGCGCGGTCCTGTGGCGAAGCCATCGCAGGCAGTCCTTCGCAAAACCCATGCGTGCATTTTTTGCACGCATGACCGGCTGCAAAGTCGTTTGTCAGCGCTGCAGGCCTGCTGCACCATGGCCGCTCCCTTGCCCACCCACCCGAAGGAAGCCGCCCCCATGACACCCGCCCGCGACGAGCACGCCATCGACACCCTGCCACGCCTGGAGGCCCTGCTGGGCACGCTGAGCGATGCCTCCGTCCACAAAGAGCTGCCGTATGTGCACCCCGCCTACCGCGCCATGATCGCGGCGTCGCCCTTTGCCGTGCTGGCCACCACCGGCCCCGGCGGGCTGGATGCCTCGCCGCGCGGCGACCCCGCCGGCTTTGTGCAACTGCTGGACGACAAGACCCTGCTGCTGCCCGAGCGCCGTGGCAACAACCGCGCCGACAGCCTGCGCAACATCGTGGCCGACCCGCGCGTGGCGCTGCTGTTCCTCATCCCCGGCGTGGGCGAGACGCTGCGCGTCAACGGCAACGCGCGCATCAGCGTCGCGCCCGACCTGCTGGCGCGTTTCGTGGTCAACGGCCAGCCGCCAAAGTGTGTGATCGTGGTGGATGTGCAGGCGGTGTACTTCCAGTGCGCACGCGCCATCCAGCGCTCGCGCCTGTGGCATGCCGTGCCGCCCGGCACCCCGCGCCCCGTGCCCACCCCGGGCGCCATCCTGGCGTCCATCACACAGGGCGCATTTGACGGCGCTGCCTACGACCGCGAACTGCCAGCGCGCCAGCAGGCCACCCTGTATTGAACCGGCACCGCGATCCGTCGCCACAGCGTTGCCCCTGCTGCCAGCGCACACAATGGCGGCTGGGCGCGCAGGGCTTGCGCTTCATGGACTCTCCGGCCGAACGCGCAGATGCGTGAGGAGCGTGGAGCTCCGTGGGGCGTGAAGCCTACTCATGCGCACGTTCACACCAAGTGAGGGGGAGACATGGATTCCGTGCTGTTGATCGTGGCCCTGGGCGCAGTGGCCGCCGGGTTTGTGCAGGGGCTGTCGGGTTTTGGTTTTGGCATGGTCGCCATGTCGTTCTGGGCCTGGACGCTGGAGCCCCGCCTGGCCGCGCTGCTGGCGGTGTGCGGCGCGCTCACCGGCCAGCTGGTGGCGGCGGCCACGGTGCGCCGGGGGTTTGACCGGGTGCGCCTGCTGCCCTTTGTGCTGGGTGGCCTGGTGGGCATCCCCATTGGCGTGGCCGTATTGCCCCGGCTGGACATGGACGCGTTCAAGGTCATTCTGGGCACGCTGCTGGTGCTGTGGTGCCCGGCGATGCTGATGGCCAAGCAGTTGCCCCGCATCACGCGCGGCGGGCGCGTGGCCGACGCGCTGGTGGGCATGGCGGGCGGCGTGATGGGCGGCCTGGGCGGCTTCACCGGCGTGCTGCCCACCCTGTGGTGCACCTTGCGCGGTCTGGACAAGGACGTGCAGCGCGCCATCATCCAGAACTTCAACCTGGCCATGCTGCTGGTGACCTTCATCACCTACCTGGCCACCGGTCTGGTCACCCGCGAGGCGCTGCCGCTGCTGGCCATTGTGGTGCCCGCCATGCTGGTGCCCGTGCTGCTGGGAGCGCGGCTGTACCACGGTATCAGCGACGCGCGGTTCCGGCAGATCGTGCTGGGCATGTTGACCCTGTCGGGCGTGGCGATGCTGGTGGCCAGCCTGCCCAAGGTGCTGGCGCGGCTCGCGTAGGGTTCCATTTGCGTGGGCCGCGGCTGGTGGCCATCCTGTTGTCGACTTGTCGCACATGCCCCGCTACATTTCGAGGGGCATGGAGCAAAAAGATGACACCACGCGGCCACCGGACGCGGACGACCGTCTTGAGGCCGGGGCCCCGCGTCGCCGCTATCGCCTTGTCACGCCGCTGAGCCTGGCGATTGCGCTGGGCTGCATCGTTGCCGTGGCGGGCTTGTGGCTGGTCACGCTGCAGCGTGTGGCGTTCGAGCGCGAGCAGGCCGTTGCCTCCGCCATGCAGTCCAATGCCAACCTGGCCATCGCCTTCGAGCAGCAGGTGTTCCGCACCCTCAAGGCGGCCGAGCAGGTCGCCGCCTTTGTGCGCGAGCAGTACCTGCAGCAGGGCACCGACATTGACCTGCGCGACTGGGTGGAGCGGGGGGTGATCCGCGAGCCCATGTTCACCATCATCAGCGTGGTGAACGAGCAGGGCGACATCGTCAGCAGCAGCCAGGAGACCGGGGCCGTCAACTACAGCGATCGCGCCTTTTTCAAGGCGCTGCGTGCCAGCGATCGCGACGACCTGTTTGTGAGCGAGCCTGTACTGGGCCGTGTGTCGGGGCAGTGGCGCATTCCGATGGCGCTGCGCATCATGAGCGAGGGCGGTCGCTTTGGTGGCGTGGTGGTGATGTCGGTGGACCCGACGAACTTCACCGACTTTTACCGCCAGGCCGACCTGGGCGCACAGGGGCTGCTGGAGCTGACAGGGCTGGACGGCGTGGTGCGCGGCCGCAAGGCCGGGGGCAAGATCAGCTTCGGTGGCGATGCGCGGGGCCTGCCCTGGTTTCAGCTTCGCGCGCAAGACCCTGAAGGCGAACTGATCGATGAGAACGGCGCGGTGGACGGTGTGCCGCGCATCCTCAGCTACCGCAGTATGGCGGGCTACCCGTTGATGGTGACGGTGGGGGCGACCTCCGACGAGGTGCTGGCGCCGGTGATGCAGCGGCGCGTTGACTACCTCGCCCTGGCCGCGGGGGCCAGTGTGGCGCTGCTGTGTTTTGGCGCGCTGCTCATTGTGGTGCTGGCACGCCAGCGGGCCGTGGCCGATGCACTGGCGTCCAGCGAAGGCTTGTTCCGCGCCACCTTCCACCAGGCGGCCACCGGCATCGCCCACATCACGCCCGAAGGCCGCATCCTGCGTGCCAACGACAAGTTCTGCCGCATGCTGGGCTTTTCGCTGGAGGAGCTGCGCCAGCGCGACCTGTTTGCGCTGAGCGACGAGGGCGAGCGTGAAGCCCTGCGCCGCTTTCTGGCGCGGCGCCTGGTGGCGCACTCGCCCGTGTTCTCCCCCGAGATGGAAAAGGCCTACCGGCGCAAGGACGGCGGCCTGTTGTGGGTGTACGAAGCGCTGGGCCTCGTCAAGGACGCCCAGGGTCACCCGGACTTTCTGGTGGTGGTGACGCAGGACATCAGCGCGCGCAAGGAGCTGGAGATGCGCCTGTCGCACGATGTGCTGCACGATGCGCTCACGGGCCTGTCCAACCGCGTGATGTTCCACGACCGATTGGCGCGTGTGCTCGAAACGGCCCGGCGCCACGGGCGGCACGCCGCAGTGCTCTATGTGGACCTGGACGGGTTCAAGTCCGTCAACGACCAGTGGGGCCATGCAGCGGGCGACCTGCTGCTGCAGCAGGTGGCTCGGCGGCTGGAAGACTGCGTGCGCGCCGAAGACACCGTGGCGCGCCTGGGCGGCGACGAGTTCGGCATCGTGCTGGCCACCATCGAGCGGGCAGACCACTGCGAGGTCGTGGCGGGCAAGGTGCTGTCTGCGATGGAGCAGCCTTTTGTGCTGGAGGGGGCTGTTGCCCACATCTCGGCCAGCGTGGGCGCGGCGCTCTACCCGCGCCATGGCGCCGACGCCGATGCGCTGCTGGCCCAGGCCGACGCAGCGATGTACGCAGCGAAGCAGGCGGGCAAGAACCGCTTCAACATCGACACCGCATTGAGCCCGCTGGCTGATGGGGGTGTTGCAGGTCCGCCGGGCTGACTAAGGCCTGGTGGTGATTCGCAGCAGATGCTGGTGCTATTTATTTGGGAGCTATTGGCGCTTTATTCATATGCGCTAGCAGCCTTTTCCACTCAGATCACGACGTCGGAAGCGTAAAGCTGGGCGCGTGATGGCCCGGCCGCACATCACAGCTCGCTGGCGTCCTTGCCCTCGCTCTGCTTGATCACCCACCGCACCGTGGCGCGCGGTGCGGGCACGCGCTGGGCGTACACCTCCAACCCTTCGTGGGTCCACGCGGCATAGCTGCCGCTGGGGTCGTTGGCGGCAGTCTCCGGCCCGTAGGTGCTGCGGCCAAACGCGAGCAGGGCGCCAAACGCTGCTGCGCCGCCATCGGCCAGGTCACTGGCATCAGCGACGAATTCGACCCGCCGCAGCTCCCGCCCGCTGAAGAAGAAGGTTTGCGCACCGGACAATCCGGCGATCACCACAGGCTCCAGCCGCCAGAGGCCCGCCAGCCCTCCAGCCAGGCGCTGCGGGCGCAGCACGCGGGCCGCGCCGGGTACCGCGTCGCGCAGGGCGTCCGCGCCCATGCCCAGTTCAACGCCTGCGGGCAGCGGTTGTAGCTGGGCCGGTGTGGGCGATGGGATCGGCGCGGCCATGGCCAGTGTGGTGGGCCACTGTGCGGGGTGCTGTGCAGCAGTCGCACGCACCTGGGCCTGGGCGGGCGCCATGCCCAGGGCGCAGGCAAGGGTTGCGCCCTGGACGCTGCGCCACAGGTGCCGGTACATGGTCAGCGGTAGCGCGGGGATGAATCGGTAGAGGTTCATGGTGAGGATTTTCGCTGGCGCGCGTGCAGGCCAGCGTTGCAGCGCAGGCGCTCAGTCGCCCATCACCACGCCCTCGCGGCGCGGGTCGGCACCGCCCATCCACAGCTTCTTGCCATGTGCCTGCCCGCGTGTGATGGCTTGCAGGCCGCTGGTCATGTTCATCTCACGCACTTCGGCGCCCCGTGCGCGCAGGGCTTCGACGGTGGCGGGTGGGAAGCGCTTTTCTTCCAGCAGCGTGGGGCCGTTCATCGAGCCGAAGTTGGGCAGGTTGATGGCCTGCTGGGGCATCAGGCCCCAGTTGAGCACGCCATACAGCGTCTTGGCCGTGTAGTGGATGATGGCTGCGCCGCCAGGGCTGCCGCCGCTCATCAGCAGCTCGCCCGTGGCTTTGTCGAACACCAGCGTGGGCGACATGGACGAGCGCGGGCGCTTGCCGGGCTGCACGCGGTTGGCAATGGGTTGGCCTTGCGCGTCGGTGGGGGCAAAGCTGAAGTCGGTGAGTTCGTTGTTGAGCAGGAAGCCCTTCACCATTTGCCTTGCGCCGAACTGGTCTTCGATGGTCGTGGTCATGGCCACCGCGTTGCCAAAGGCATCGACGATGCTGATGTGGCTGGTGCCGTATTCGGGCTGGTCGGGCATGGGCGCAAAGCCCGTCTTGACGACGCCGGGGTTGCCGGGCTGGGCGACCTTCATGCTCTGCGTGCCGATGAGCTTGGCGCGCTCGGTCAGGTAGGCGGGCGCGAGCAGGCTGGTCCAGCTGCCGGCGGGGGGCTGCACAAAGTCGGGGTCGGCCACGTACTGGGCGCGGTCGGCAAAGGCCAGGCGGGCGGCCTCGGTGTAGAGGTGCAGCCAGTCTGCGCTGGGCAGGCCGTCCTGCAGCGGCTTGGCGGCGGCGTCGGTGTTCTTCAGGATGCCCAGGATCTGCCCGATGGCGATGGCCCCGGAGCTTGGGGGCGGAAAGCCGCACACGCGGTAGTCCTTGCTGGCCACCTGGTAGTCGTGGCACAGCGCCTCGCGCTTCTTGGGCTGGTAGCCCGCCAGGTCGGCCAGGCTGAGCTTGCCGGGGTTGGTGGGGTGTTTTTGCACCTTGTCCACGATGGCCTGGGCGATCTCGCCTTCGTGCAGGGCCTTGCTGCCTTCGGCGGCGATGCGGCGCAGCACGGCGGCCAGCTCGGGGTTGCGCAGGTTCACGCCCACATCGCGTGCGTCGCCATCGGCCTTGTAGAAGTAGGCGGCGGCCACCGGGTCCTTCTTGAGGTGGGCGTCGGCCTTGACCAGGGTGTTGAGCCGCGCGCTGACCTTGAAGCCGCCTTCGGCCAGCGTGATGGCGGGCTGGAACAGCGTGGCCCAGGGCAGCTTGCCGTGCTGCTTGTGCGCCATTTCCAGCATGCGCACGGTGCCGGGCACACCCACCGAGCGGCCGCCCACCACGCCGTCGTAGAACGGCACGGGTTTGCCGTCGGCGCCCAGGAAGAGTTTTTCATCGGCGGCAGCGGGCGCGGTCTCTCGGCCATCGTAGGCCTCTACCACCTTGCCGTTGCTGTGCAGCAGAAAGGCACCGCCACCGATGCCGCTGGACTGGGGCTCCACCAGCGTCAGCACCATCTGCACGGCGATGGCGGCATCCACCGCCGAGCCTCCGGCCTTGAGGATCTGGTAGCCCGCGTCGGTGGCCAGCGGGTTGGCAGCGGCCACGGCGAACTTCTCGGTGGCCCAGCCCGGTTTTTCGGTGTAGCCGGACGAGCCTTCGGGCTGAGCGGGCACGGTGTAGGCGAACTGGGAGGGAGCGCTGGCGCAGCCCGCCAGGGCCACCAGGGTGGCGAGGGCCGCAGGGGCCAGCAGGTTGCGACTGAACGGGCGGCGCAGGGGCGACGTGGCAGGCAGGGCAGTGGGTGACATGCGGGTCTCCTGTGGGTGCAAGCAGCGAAGCGGCCATGGTAAGGGGCCTTGGTGCAGCCTGCGAGGGCGTGCCAGGGGCTGCTGGAGGGGTTTGCGCAGCGATTGAAGGTGTTTTGTGGCGGTAGCGCTAGTGCAATATGCCTGAGCAGCTATCAAAAAGATAGTTGTTACCGACCGTCAGCGGCTGTTCTCTGGTCATCTCTGAGCCCTTGTGCGGCGTAGTTACAAGGGGCTCCCGGGCCTGGAGGCTTGCGCCACGCCCTCTCAGGCCGCCTGGGGCCCCGCGCGGCCGTCTTCCACCACAAACCGGGCGAGCGTGGATGCGCCGCTGTCCGCGCGCAACGGGTCGTCCACCACGCGCAGCGTGGTGGTCCAGCGCGCCGGGGTGATGTCGGCCAGGCCGTAGCCGCGCTGGTCGCAGCGTGCCAGCAGCACATGCGGGTTGTGGCGGACGATGGCGTCCACCTTCGCCTGCGTGGTGCCCGACCGCGAACTGATGGAGGTGCCGCAGAACTCGCTGGCCAACACGGCCGAGTCGGCGCGAGCGGCATCGGCATGCACGCGGCAGACGTAGTTCTGGTGGATGTCTCCGCCCAGCAGCACCGTGTTGCGCGGCGTGTGCCGGGCCACCGATTGCAGCAGGCGCTGGCGTGCGGCGGGGTAGCCGTCCCAGGCGTCGGTGGGCACGGTGCCGGATGGGTAATGGCGCGGCGAGAACAGCGTCTGCTGTGCGATCACGCTCCAGCGCGTGGCCTGTGCGCTCGCCGTATCAGTGGCCAGGCCTGCGTCCAGCCAGCGCTCTTGCGCGCTGCCCAGCAGGCTGCGCTGTGGCTGGGCCAACTCGGCGCAGTCGGCGGGGCGCACGGCGGGTGCGCTGCTGGCATCGGGCGTGCGGCAGGCTTGCCAGCTGCGGTATTGGCGACTGTCGAGCAGGTGGATGTGCGCCAGCCGGCCCCAGCGCAGGCGGCGGTAGATTTGCAGAGCGTCCCAGCCCGTGGTGGACGCGGGGCGCTGAAGGCTGGCCGCGCGCAGCGGCATGTTTTCGTAGAACGCCTGCCACGCCGCGCTGCGCTGGGCCAGAAAGGCGGCGCTGCCCGCAGCCTCGCCGCGGCCTGCATCGGCGGCGTAGTCGTTTTGCACCTCATGGTCGTCCCAGGTCACGGCCCAGGGGCAGGTGGCGTGGGCCAGCTGCAGCGCGGGGTCGCTTTTGTGCAGGGCGTAGCGGTCGCGATAGTCGGCCAGCGTGGTGGCGTGGCGCAGGCTGTGGGTGCGCGCCAGGTCGGTGGTGGTTTTGGGGGTGGCGTATTCGTAGATGTAGTCGCCCAGGAACAGCACCAGGTCCGGCTGGTCGGCGGCCAGATGGCGCCAGGCCGCGTAGTGCCCATGCTCCCAGCGCTGGCAAGAGGCAAACGCCACCCGCAGCGCTCCGGGCAGGTCGCCCGCCGCAGGCGCGGTGCGCGTGCGGCCTGTGGGGCTCACTGCGTCGCCCAGCATGAAACGGTAGTGGTACCAGCGCGCGGGTTGCAGGCCTTGCAACTCCACATGCACGCTGTGGCCCAGCGCGGGCAGCGCGGAGGCCTCGCCCTTTTGCACGATCTGGGCAAAGCTTGCGTCGTGTGCCACCTCCCACCGCACGGTGTGTGTGGCCAACATCTGCGCCGGATCAGTCAGTGCGAGCCGCGTCCAAAGCACCACGCCATCAGGCGCCGGGTCGCCGCTGGCTACGCCCATGGCAAAGGGGTTGTTTTGCAGCGCGGGCGGGGTGCTCCAGGCCCAGCGGGGGAGGGTGGCGACGGAGGCAGTCAGCGCTGCATTGCGCAGGAACTGCCGTCTTTGCTCGGATATCAATTCAGCTGCCCTTCGCGTCGGGCAGCCGTGCTCAGCAACTGACGCAGCCCAGGCCAGTGGCCGCCGCGCAAGGGCCGCCCCGCCGCGCTGGCGGCGTTCCCCTGCCCGCAGCGCGTAGCGCTGCGAGAGCGGGGGGAAGGCGCGCAGCGCCTCAGGGGGTTGTTCCTGCTCAAGCCGCCATCACCCTGTTCTTGCCCGAGCGCTTGGCGAGATACATCGCTTGGTCGGCCCGCACGATGGCGTCGGTGGCGCTCTCGCTGTCACTCAACTGGGCCACGCCCGCGCTGAAGGTGATTAGCACCTTCTCGGTGCCTTGCAAGAAGAAGCGCGTGGTCAGCTCGCGCTGCAGGCGGGTCATGGCCGCAACGCCGGCTTCGACCGTGGTGTCGGGCAGCACGATCACGAACTCTTCGCCGCCATAGCGGGCCAACAAGTCCTGCGGCCGCATGACTTCGCGCGTGACCTGTGCCAAGTGCACCAGGGCTGCGTCGCCCCCGGCATGGCCCAGCCGGTCGTTGATGGTCTTGAAGTTGTCCACGTCCAGCAGTGCCAGGCACAGTGACGAGCCCAGGCGGTGGGCGCGGGCGATCTCGCGTTCCACGGCCTCGTCCAGGCCCTTGCGGTTGAGGCTGCCGGTCAGCGGGTCGTGGCGCGCCTGGGCGCTGGCGCGGTCCAGTTCTTCCTGCAGTTTGGCGACCTCGGCGCGCTTGGCCTCGGTGCGCTCGCGCAGGTCTTGCAGTTCGTCGTGGGTCACGCGGCTGTCCAGCGCCATGGCGCGGGTGGCGCTCATCACTTCCTGCAGTACAGGGGCGATCTCCTGCAGGGTGCTGGCCTTGCCGATCAGGTCGGCGCAACGCTCCATGGTGCCCTGGTAGCTGGTGCTGGATGCGGTGATGCGCGCCAGCCGCTCGATGAAGGTGGCCAGCATTTCCTTCATCTGCTCTTGCGCCTCCAGCGACCGGGCCTTGGCTTCGGTCTGCTTGAAGATCACGTCCTTGAGCCGGCGCTGCACATCGTCCAGCCGCCGCAGCGTCAGCGGCGGGGTCGAGGCACTCATCAGCGCCTCGGCCTGGCCCTGCAGCCAGCGGTCGTCCACACTGAGCACGGCGATGTTCTCGAAGATCATGTGCAGCAGCTCCAGCAGGCTGGTGCGGATGGAGGCTTGTTCTTCGGTGGCGAACGACAGGCGGTAGCTGAAGTTGCCCAGCATGAGCTGCGCGGTGGTCACCAGGGGGGCGGGCTCCCGCAGAAAGGTGATGAGCTGCTGCGCCATGTCGATGACGCGGGGGTCGTCGTCGCCCAGTGCGGGCAGGGTGTTGTCTATCAGGCGGGCCAGGGCCTCGGCAAACTCGGTGGGCAGTTCGCCCAGCGCGGTGGGGGCATCGGCCACCTCGATGGGTTTGGACGCCGTGGCCGGGTGCAGCCCCAGGTTGGCATAACCCACCATCACGCTTTGCAGCGACGTCCAGTCCTTGGTGATGATGGCGCGTTCGAACTGGCCCAGCAGGCGCTTTTGCGCGGGTGTCTGGCCGGGCAGCACCCGCTGGATGCTGCTCAGCGGCCCTTCCGGGAACGGCTGCGGGCTGCGGATGCCCGCTATTTCATCGTAGATCGCGAGGTAGTTGTCTGGCGTGGGGGCCAGTCGGCGTGCGGCCAGTTGTTTGAGCGTCTCGCGCGCGATCTCGGAAGGTGGTCGGTCGGCCATGGAGGGGCACCAGTGTCAGGGGGGCTGGAATGCGCAAGTGTGACACAGGCAAGGCCTGGAAGGGGCTGGCATACCGCGCCACACGGGTATGCCAGCCGGGAACGTGGCGGCGGCCTTGCGGCGGGGCCTGCCGTACGTTCCGAGGGGGGCAGCCAGCCGTCAGTTCACCATGACCAGCTTGCCCATCACGCCGCGTGAGCCCATGTGCGCGTAGGCAGCGGGCAGTTCGGCCATGGGCATGGTGCGGTCGATCACGGGCTTGATCTTGCCCTGGGCGTACCACTGGGCCAGCTCGCCCATCATCGCGGCGTTGGCCTTGGGTTCGCGCTTGGAGAACTCGCCCCAGAACACGCCCACGATGGAGGCACCCTTGAGCAGCGCCAGGTTGAACGGCAGGGCCGGGATGGGGCCGGACGCAAACCCGACCACCAGATAGCGGCCGCGCCAAGCGATGGAGCGGAAGGCGGGCTCGGCAAAGTCGCCACCCACGGGGTCATAGATCACGTCGGGGCCCTTGCCGTCCGTGAGGGTCTTGATGGCCTCGCGCAGGTTGTCCTTGCTGTAGTTGATGGTCGCGTCGGCTCCGATGGAAGTGCACAGCGCGCACTTTTCGTCGTTGGATGCGGCAGCGATCACTCGTGCGCCCATGGCCTTGGCGATCTGAATGGCGGCCGTGCCCACGCCCCCGGCAGCGCCCAGCACCAGCACGGTCTCGCCCGCCTTGAGCTGTGCGCGGTCCACCAGCGCATGGTGCGATGTGGCGTAGATCATGATGAAAGCGGCGGCATCGACATGCGAAAAGCCGTCTGGCAAGGGCATGCACAGGGCGGCCGGGGCGACGGTGTGGGTGCCAAAGCCACCCGTGCCCGACAGGCAGGCCACGTTCTGGCCGACCTTGAGGTGCGTGACGCCTTCGCCCACAGCGGCCACCACGCCCGCGTATTCCGAGCCGGGCACAAAGGGCAGCGGCGGCTTCATCTGGTACTTGTTCTGCACGATGAGCAGGTCGGGGAAGTTCAGGCTGGCGGCCTTGATTTCGATGAGCACCTCGCCCGCCTTGGGGGTGGGGGTGGGCAGCTCCGTCCAGGTGAGCGCTTCGACGCCGGTGGGGTTGGTGCAAAGCCAGGCATGCATGGGGAAGTCTCCTGTCGGTCGGTCTTGTCAATGATGGCCCGCATGATAGGTGGCGCGTCGGTGTGCTGGATGTCCCACGAGCGACGGGCGCCAGGGGTGCCGTCGGCGCAATGTGGTCAACGGGCGTCCGTCGGCGGTGCAGCAGTCCGGCCACCTACAATCCGTTGCAACCCCTACCCAGACCATGAAGATCCTGATATCCAATGACGACGGCTTCCAGGCCCCCGGCATCGTGGCGCTGCATGATGCGCTCAAGACCCTCGACGGGGTCGAGGTGGAGGTCGTTGCGCCAGAACACAACAACAGTGCCAAGTCCAATGCGCTGACGCTGCATTCCCCGCTGTACGTGCACAAGGCAGCCAACGGCTTTCGCTACGTGAATGGCACCCCAGCAGATTGCGTGCACATTGCGCTGACCGGCCTGCTGGGCTACCGGCCCGATCTGGTGGTGTCGGGCATCAACAACGGCGCCAACATGGGCGACGACACCATCTATTCCGGCACGGTGGGGGCGGCCATGGAGGGATATCTCTTCGGCATTCCGGCCATTGCGTTCTCGCAGGTAGACAAGGGCTGGGCCGAGCTGGAGGCCGCTGCGGCCAAGGCGCGTGAACTGGTGGCGCAGATGCGTGCGCAGCAACTGGTCAACGAAACCCCCTGGCTGCTCAATGTGAACATCCCCAACATGCCGCTGGAGGCCTTGCGCCCGGCCAAGCTGTGCCGCCTGGGGCGCCGCCATGCGGCAGAACGGGTCATCGTGCAGGAAAGCCCTCGGGGCGAAGCCATGTACTGGATCGGCGGTGCCGGTGCCGCCAAGGACGATGCCGAAGGCACGGACTTTCATGCCACGGCGCAGGGCCATGTGTCCATCACGCCCCTCAAGGTGGACCTGACCGATCACGACAACCTCGGCTACTGGGCGCAGACCGCCGCCCGGTTGGCGACAGGGGCGGCTGCCGCCCCTGGAGCGTGATGCAGCGCCGCCCAGGGTTCCCGGCCAAGCTGCCGGTGCCGGGCAACGCCGCCGCGGGCAAGCCGGTGGTGGCACCCCCGTCTGTGGCCTTGCGCAAACCGGCCGTCGCCCCGGCGCCCGCGGGGTTGGGGCTGGACTCGTCGGCAGTGCGTGCCCGGATGGTGCAAAAACTGGCGGCGGGCGGCATCACGTTGCCTCCCGTGCTGCAGGCCATGGGCGCTGTAGAGCGTCACCGGTTTGTGGACAGTGCACTGGTCAACCAGGCCTATGAAGACACCAGCCTGCCGATAGGCTTGGGCCAGACCATCTCCAAGCCCAGCGTGGTGGCGCGCATGTGCGAGCTGCTGCTGGGTGCCGAGAGTGCACGCCATGGCGGGCTGGGCCGTGTGTTGGAGATCGGCACGGGCTGCGGCTACCAGGCTGCTGTGCTGAGCCTGCTGGCCCGCGAGGTGTACACGCTGGAGCGCCTGCGCGGCCTGCACGACAAGGCGCGCGACAACCTGCGGCCGTTCCGCCTGGCCAACGTGCACCTGCTGTTTGGTGACGGCATGCTTGGCTATGCCAAAGGTGCTCCCTATGCAGCCATCATCGCCGCGGCCGGCGGCGATGCCGTGCCCCTGGCGTGGTGTGATCAGCTGGCCGTGGGTGGCCGTCTGGTAGCGCCCATGGCGTTGTCCGGCGGGCAGCAGATGTTGCTGGTGATCGACAAAACCCCGCACGGATTGAAACAAAACGTGCTCGAGCCCGTGCATTTTGTCCCCCTAAAATCGGGGATTGCGTAAAGGGAATTGCTTATGTTCGTATCGCGTGGTCTTGTGGTGGGTTTTACCGTGGCAATGGCGGGTCTGGTGCTCTCCGGCTGTGGCACCCGCATGAACAAGGCTCCTGTGGAAGATCGGGGCACCTCTTCGTCGACTTCCGCTCCCGCCCCCGCAGCCCAGCCCGGCGTGGTGGTGGCCACCCCCATCAAGCCACTGCCAGGCGCAGAAAACGCGGGCAAGCCTGGTTACTACACGGTCAAGCCTGGGGATACCCTGATTCGCATTGGTCTGGAGTCCGGGCAAAGCTGGAAAGACATCGCCCGCTGGAACAATCTGGAGAATGCCAACCTGATCGAAGTCGGTCAGGTGCTGCGTGTACTGCCGCCTGGCGCTGCCCCCGCCGCTGTGGCGGCTTCCGAAAATGGCGTGGTGACACGCCCGGTCACGTCTTCTTCCGTCGCTCCTGCCAGCACGCCGGCTGCGGCGCCTGCATCAGCTGCCAGCGGCGCCAAGCCCGCAGCCCCCGCTGCATCGGGCACGGTGGTGGCGGTCGCACCCGCTACACCAGCACCTGCAGCAGCGCCTGCGGGTGAGGACGAGCTGGCATTCATCTGGCCTGCGTCGGGTTCGCTGATTGCCGGCTTTGACGAAGCGCGCAACAAGGGCTTTGACATTGCCGGCAAGGCGGGCGACCCGGTGCTGGCGGCGGCGGATGGCCGTGTGGTGTATGCAGGTGCAGGCCTGCGCGGCTACGGCAATCTGATCATCCTGAAGCACAACAACACCTTCCTGACCGCCTACGCGCACAACCAAACACTGCTGGTCAAGGAAGACCAGGCGGTGCGCAAGGGGCAAAAAATCGCTGAGATGGGCAACACCGACGCCGACCGCGTCAAGCTGCACTTTGAAATCCGCCGGCAGGGCAAGCCGGTCGATCCCACGCGCTATCTGCCCTCCCGTTGAGCCCGATGGCGGATCAGTCGCCGGGCGGTCGTCCGGACGCTCCCGAGACGACTGGGCAGGAGGGCGACTCCCTCCTGTTGGCCGATGAGTCGGAAGCCCTGACCGACGCGGACAGTGAGCTGCGTGCCTTGCAGATGGGGCCCGGCCAGCACGCAGAGCGGCTGGACCGCGCGCTGGTGGAGCTGGTTCCCGAGTTCTCCCGCAGCTATCTGCAGCAACTGCTGGCCCAGGGGCTGGTCAGCCTGAATGGCAAGCACGCTCTCAAAGCCGCCGTGCGGGTCAAGGCTGGCGACCAGGTGGTGCTGGAAATGCGGCCCACGCTCCAGAGCCAGGCCTTCCGGCCCGAGCCCATGGCGATTGATGTGGTGTACGAAGACGAGCACCTGCTGGTGGTGAACAAGCCCGCAGGTTTGGTCGTGCACCCTGCGCCTGGCAACTGGAGTGGCACCCTGCTCAATGGACTGCTGGCCCGGGACGACAAAGCCTTGCGGGTCCCCCGTGCGGGCATCGTGCACCGTCTGGACAAGGACACCAGCGGCCTCATGGTGGTAGCCCGGGACCGCGCGTGCATGGACGCCCTGGTGGCGTTGATTGCCGAGCGCAAGGTCAAACGCCAATACGTGGCCATGGCACATGGTGCCTGGACGGGAGCCGCGACACGCTCGGTGGACGCACCCATCGGGCGAGACCCTCGCAATCGTCTGCGCATGGCGGTGGTGGACTTGGCGTTGCACCCGGGTAAAACCGCTCGGACGGATTTCCTGTGTCTTGAAGGCGGTGAACGAGGGTGCTGGGTGCAATGCACCTTGCACACTGGGCGCACGCACCAGATCCGTGTGCACATGGCGTCTTTGCGTCATCCCTTGGTGGGCGATGCCCTGTATGGCGGTGCGCCCGTCGGAGCCTTGCAACGCCAGGCCTTGCACGCCTACCGTTTGGCTTTCGCGCATCCGGTGACGGGGGAGCCTCTGGAGTTCCGTGCCTCCGTACCTGACGATATGCGCCAGGCGCTGTCAGAATGGGGTCTCGGCTACAATGCGCCGTAGATGGCCGTGACGGCCCCAGCCCGCAGCCGGAATCCCGCCGGGCTCTACCAACGCACCGGCGCCATTGCGCGGTGCACCAATGATTGCCCCTGCTGTTGATGTGACACCCGTTGCAACGCGTGGCACCTTTCCAGGAATCGCTGAACCATGAACACGGTGGATGCCAAGAGGGTCCTCGAAACTGCGCTGATCTGCGCGCAGCAACCCGTGCCTGTGCGCGAGTTGCGGGTGCTGTTCAATGATGCGCTGGGGTCCGACACCCTCAAGGTGCTGCTGCAGGAATTGCAGCTTGATTGGGCGCAACGCGGCGTAGAGCTGGTGCAGGTAGCGACAGGGTGGCGATTTCAGAGTCGCCCCGAAATGCGGGAGTATCTGGACCGGCTGCACCCCGAAAAGCCGCCACGCTACACCCGTGCCACCATGGAAACCTTGGCCATCATTGCCTACCGGCAACCGGTCACGCGTGGGGATATTGAAGACATTCGCGGTGTGACGGTCAACAGCCTGATCATCAAGCAGTTGGAAGATCGGGGTTGGGTGGAGGTCATCGGCCACCGCGAAACGGTGGGGCGTCCGGCGCTGTTTGCCACCACCCGTCAGTTTCTGGACGATATGGGCTTGCAGTCCCTGGACCAACTGCCGGTGCTCGACGACCCGACAGGCAATGCCAATGTGCTGGAAGCCATGGCCGCTGTGACCCAGGAAGCCATGGATGTCGAACCCGATCTGCTGGCGGCTTTGCCCCAAGATGCTGGTTTGCAGCCGTCTGTGGAGGTTGCCGAGGTGGTGCCGGATGCGGGCGCTGTCCGGCCCGTGGATGATTTTTTTCAGGATGTGGAGATGGATCTCCATGACGACGATGTGGATGCCGCTGGTGGTATCTAGGGAAATACTTGATGAACGACTCGACTTCCGAAAAGCCGGCAGATCTGCCCGGGTTGAATGCCGCAGACGCGGAGCCCGTTGCCAAGAAGCCTGCCGCCAAGCGGGCTCCCCGCAAAAAGGCGGTGGCTGCCCCTGCTGAGGTGGCAGCGCCTGAGGCCGTGACTGCTGCGCAGGTGCGTGCTCCAGACCCTGTGGTCGAAGCCTCCGCGCCTGAAGTTACAGCGGTGGAGTCACCGGCAGTTGCTCTGGAGTCGCCCGTAGCAGATGCCACAGCGGTCGTGGGTGACGGCAGTTCGGAGCAACGGGGGCGTGGTCCTCGGGGGGGGCGCCGCGAGCGGCCCACTCGCTCTGAAGGTGCGGGGCGCGACAAGCGCAAGGCCGCGCCCGTAGTGGAGGGCTACCAGTTCGAAGACGTGGTGTCCGGTCGTTTTGACGAAGAGGATGCGTCTGCGGATGCGGTACCGCCGAAGCGGGTGCTGCTGCCTCAGGTCGAAACCCCCAAATTGCACAAGGTGTTGGCCCAGGCGGGTCTGGGTTCGCGCCTTGAAATGGAACAGCTGATTCTGGAAGGGCGGATTTCGGTCAATAACGAGCCCGCTCACATTGGTCAGCGCATCCAGTTTGGTGATCAGGTCAAGGTCAACGGCAAGCCGATCCGCTATCGCATCGACCCACCCCCAGCGCGTGTGATCGCTTACCACAAGCCGGTGGGCGAAGTCGTGACCCATGACGATCCTCAAAACCGACCCACCGTATTTCGCAAACTGCCCCGGCTCATGCAGGGCAAGTGGCAGTCGGTTGGGCGTCTGGATCTGAATACCGAAGGTCTCCTGCTGTTTACCAGCTCGGGGGAGTTGGCCAACAAGCTGATGCACCCCCGCTTCGGGCTGGAGCGTGAGTACGCCGTTCGGGTGCTGGGTGCTTTGAGCAATGAGGAGAAGCAAAAGCTGCTGGACGGTGTGCGCTTGGACGACGGCATGGCATCTTTCGGCTCCATCGAAGACGGCGGTGGCGAAGGGTCGAACTGCTGGTATCGGGTCACCATCTCCGAAGGCCGCAACCGTGAAGTGCGTCGCATGCTGGAATCGGTGGGTCATGCGGTCAGCCGCCTGATCCGCATTCGCTATGGAGCCATGGTGCTTCCGCGCGGTCTCAAGCGCGGAGCCTGGCTGGAACTCGACGAGAGTGATATCCGCGCCTTGGTGCAGGCCGCGGGCGCTGGCCGCCCCGAGTCGGTGGAGGGGCGTCCGGAAGGTGCGGCTGGTGGTGCGCGCAATGGCAGGTCGCGCAACCGTGGTCGTGGCGGCCCACGGGGTGACGGCTCGCGCCGCGACATGCCACCATCAGCGGCCCCTGGCGGCCCCCGTGGTCAAAAGCCGCGCCGGGATGGTGGTCCAGGTCCGGCCCGTGGCAACAATGCGGCAGGCGGAGATCGCCAACGGGGAGGCGCAGCCCAGCCTGATCCGATGAAGACCTCGGTGGGTTACATCGGTATGGACAGCCTTTCACGGCACCGCCAGGACAAACGCCGCCCGGGTGGCGGTGGCCCTCGGCGTGGCGGAGGAGGGCGCTGAGCGCCACTCCCGTCACACTCCCCGGTTAGAATCGAGGGCTTTGTCCGGTGGACAAACGAATCACAGCAACAAAGGAAATCAACATGGCAATCGAACGCACTCTCTCCATCATCAAGCCTGACGCAGTCGCCAAGAACGTCATCGGCCAGATCTACGCCCGTTTTGAAGCCGCTGGCCTCAAGATCGTGGCGGCCCGCATGGCCCACCTGTCGCGCCTGGAAGCCGAGCAGTTCTACGCAGTGCACAAAGAGCGTCCTTTCTTCAAGGACCTGGTGGACTTCATGATCTCGGGCCCCGTGATGATCCAGGCCCTGGAAGGCGAGAACGCCATCCTGAAGAACCGTGAACTCATGGGCGCAACGGACCCCAAGAAGGCTGAAGCCGGCACCATCCGTGCAGACTTCGCAGACAGCATCGATGCCAACGCAGTGCACGGCTCCGACGCCGCTGAAACCGCACAAGCCGAAGTGGCATTTTTCTTCCCCGGCCTGAACATCTACTCGCGCTGAGATGTCGACGCTCCCCATGCCCGCACCCGCCTCGGTGGGAATTCCGTGCCATGGGGGTAGCTGTGCCTGGTCTACGGTGGGTTCGGCACCATGAGTACGAATCTGCTGGAATTCGATCTGGACGGCTTGGCTGCGTTTTGTGAACGGCTGGGGGAAAAGCGCTTTCGCGCCACCCAGCTGTTCCGCTGGATACACCAGCGCGGGGCCAGTGATTTTGACGCCATGAGTGACTTGGCCAAGGCCTTGCGCGACAAGCTCAAAGGCTGTGCTCGGGTCGAGGCGCTTCCCGTTATCTCTGAGCACGTGTCTTCAGATGGCACGGTCAAGTGGCTGTTTGATGTCGGTGATGGCAATGCGGTGGAAGCCGTGTTCATCCCCGAGGATGATCGCGGGACGCTCTGTGTGTCATCCCAGGCTGGCTGCGCCGTCGGTTGCCGTTTCTGCTCGACGGGTCATCAGGGTTTCAGTCGCAATCTGACGACGGGTGAGATCGTTGCCCAGCTGTGGTTTGCAGAGCATTCGCTGCGCAAGCGCCTGCAGACCGAGGAGCGTGTGATCTCCAACGTGGTCATGATGGGGATGGGAGAGCCGCTACAGAACTATTCGGCACTGGTCCCTGCGCTCAAGGTCATGCTGGATGACCACGGCTATGGCTTGTCACGCCGCCGCGTGACGGTGTCCACGTCGGGCGTGGTGCCCATGATGGACCGTCTTTCGCAAGATTGCCCTGTGGCGCTGGCGGTGTCACTGCATGCGCCCAACGACCCGTTGCGCGACAACCTGGTGCCGCTCAATCGCAAGTATCCGATCAGCGAGTTGCTGGATGCTTGTAACCGCTACTTGCAGCATGCGCCCCGTGATTTCATCACCTTCGAATACTGCATGCTCGACGGCGTCAACGACCAGGTGGAGCACGCGCGCCAACTGATCGAGTTGGTCAAGCGCACCGGTATTCGCTGCAAGTTCAATCTGATTCCTTTTAATCCGTTTCCTGCATCAGGGCTGTTGCGGTCTCCGCACAATCAGGTGCAAGCCTTTGCAAAGATGCTGAGTGACGCGGGCATCATCACCACCGTGCGCAAGACGCGAGGGGATGACATCGACGCAGCATGCGGTCAATTGGCGGGCGATGTCAAAGATCGCACCCGCGCCGCAGAGCGCATGGCAAAGCAGCGCACAATCGTGCTCAAACCGGTGACTTGATCAGGCTAGTTGGCAAACTTCAAGGAGGCTCTACATGGCGGGAATGGTTGGACGCTGGCGGCAGATTGGCCGCTGGACACTCACGGCATGCAGTGCGGTGGTTTGCATTTGGGCGCTTCAGGGGTGTGCAACCAACACTTCTTCGTCTGGAGTCAGCGACGCTGACGCCGGACTGGTAACACCGTCCGATGAGCCAGAGTCGCGGCGCCGCGCGCGCATTCGGCTGGAGTTGGCTTCCAACTATTTCGAACTGGGGCAGACAGCGGTGGCTTTGGATGAGGTCAAGCAGTCTCTGTCCGCAGACCCTTCTTACGCAGATGCTTTCAATCTGCGTGGTCTGATTTACATGCGGTTGAATGACTATCCGCAGGCGGAAGACAGTTTTCGCCGCGCTTTGTCGCTGCGCGCAAACGACGCCAACATACTGCACAACTATGGCTGGCTGATGTGCCAGCAGCAAAAGTATGCAGAGGCTGACTCATATTTTTCGCGTGCCATAGCCAACCCTGCTTATGCAGCGCGTGGCAAAACCTGGATGGCGCGTGGCCTGTGCCAGTCGGGAGCAGGACAGTTTCCTGAAGCGGAACAGTCGCTTCTGAAGGCTTATGAATTCGATGCGGCTAACCCGGTGGTCGGTTACCACCTGGCTGCGCTTTTGTTGCGTCGCAATGAGCTTTCGCGCGCGCAGTTTTACATCCGACGGCTCAACAACAGTGATTTTGCAAACTCCGAATCCTTGTGGTTGGGCATCAAGGTGGAGCGGGCTTTGGGCGACGTCGTGGCAATGAGGCAACTGGCGGCTCAGTTGCGCAAGCGTTTCCCAGATTCCCGGGAGTTGAGTGCATACGAACGCGGGGCTTTCAATGAGTGAGGTGGTGGAGAGTGGAATGACGGCGGGCGGTTTGCTCAAGGAAGCCCGGCAGGCGGCCGGCATGCACATCGCGGCCTTGGCTGTGGCGCTGAAGGTGCCCGTGAGCAAATTGGAGGCGCTGGAGGCAGACAACTACGCGGTGTTGCCTGATACCGTCTTTGTGCGTGCCCTGGCGTCGAGTGTGTGTCGCACCCTCAAGATAGACGCGGCGCCGATTCTGTCGTTGTTGCCCCAGAGTCAGAGCCCCCGGTTGTCTGTGGACAGCGCCGGTATCAATGCGCCTGTGAAGGGGAGTGCTGGCAAGTCGTCCGCATCTTCAGCCGCATCGTTTGCGGGCTCGGGTTCTGGCTCGCGCTCCATGGTCTTGGTGGTCCTGGCACTTCTGCTGGGGGCGGTCGTCCTGTTTTATGTCCCGCGGCATTCCGCCCCTAGTGATACGGCCGATCCTGCGCCGGTCGCGGTGCCGGATGCTTTGCCTGCAAACACTTCCGAGCCTGCGCCTCCTGTATTGGCAGCGCCATCGGCGACAGAGCGCCCCGCTGATTCATCTGCTTCTGCGGCGCCCGCCGCTGTGGTGGCAGCTTCATCGCCCGTGCCCGCTACCCCTTCCGTTGCAGTATCTCCTGCGCCTTCTGCAGCGGCCAGTGGCGCGACGACGAGTAACGTATCTGCTGCTGATGGCGCGGTAGATGCCGCCGCCGGCCCGCTGGTATTGCGTGCGCGCAGCGCGTCGTGGGTGCAGGTCCGCGATGCCAATGGAGCCCTGGCGCTGCAACGCAACCTGGCGGCTGGAGAGACCGTGTCGGTGTCAGCGCCCACACCTTTGGCGGTGATTGTGGGACGCGCGGACGCCACCGAGGTGACTGTGCGTGGAAAGCCGTTTGATCTGACGGCTGTTGCCCGTGAAAACGTAGCGCGTTTTGAGGTGAAGTAGTGCAAAACTCCCCGCATGATTTTGGGCCGATAGCGATTGCCTCGCCCTTGCCACGGCGCTCGCGTCAGGCCAAGGTTGTCTGGGGTTCACGTGTGGTGACGGTGGGCGGGGACGCCCCCGTGCGCGTGCAGTCCATGACCAACACCGATACCGTCGATGCCATCGGAACGGCGATTCAGGTCAAGGAACTTGCCCAGGCGGGTTCGGAGTTTGTCCGCATCACGGTCAATACCCCCGAGGCGGCTGCGGCGGTGCCCTACATCCGCGAACAGCTGGACCGCATGGGTGAGAGTGTTCCGTTGGTTGGTGATTTCCACTACAACGGCCACCGCCTGCTCACAGAGTTTCCCGACTGCGCCCAGGCCTTGTCCAAGTATCGGATCAACCCTGGCAATGTGGGCAAGGGTGACAAACGCGACAAGCAGTTTGGCCAGATGATCGAAGCGGCCATGCGCTGGAACAAGGCGGTGCGCATTGGTGTCAACTGGGGCAGTCTCGACCAGGAACTGTTGGCCGAGCTGATGGATACGAACAGCCGTCGCAGTACCCCCTGGGAGGCTCGTCAGGTCATGTACGAGGCCCTCATCACATCGGCCATTGAATCTGCGCGTCGTGCGGAGGCCATGGGGATGGACGGCAACCAGATCATCCTGTCGTGCAAGGTCAGCGGTGTGCAGGATCTGATTTCGGTGTACCGCGAGTTGGCGCGCCGTTGCGACTACGCCTTGCACCTGGGCCTGACGGAAGCGGGTATGGGTACCAAGGGAACGGTCGCTTCGGCGGCCGCTTTGTCCGTGCTGCTGCAAGAGGGTATTGGCGACACGATTCGTGTGTCGTTGACACCCCAACCCGGTGAGGCGCGTACCCAGGAAGTGGTTGTGGCATCCGAAATCTTGCAGGCCTTGGGGATGCGGGTTTTTGTGCCCAGCGTCACGGCTTGTCCTGGATGTGGCCGTACCACCAGCACCACTTTTCAGGACTTGGCCAAGCAGATTGACGATTTCCTGCGGGCACAAATGCCTGTGTGGCGTGTGCGTTATCCGGGCGTGGAGACGTTGCGGGTGGCGGTCATGGGTTGCATCGTCAACGGCCCGGGTGAAAGCAAGCACGCGGACATCGGTATCAGCCTTCCAGGCACGGGAGAGGCGCCAGCCGCACCGGTCTTTATCGACGGGGAAAAGGCAATGACCCTGCGTGGCGACGACATTGCCAATGAATTTCATCGCATCGTGGAGCAGTACATCGAAAAGCGTTTTGGCGCTGGAGTCGCTGCTGCTTGAACGATGGCGCTGCCATGGCCTGTCCTGGAATGTATTCAGGGACAGGGCCAGAGCAGTTTTGGTCAGTTTCTGCAAGACATAGAAGAGAAGCGCTGTGAGCAACGAAAAAAGCACCCCCTCGCCCAAGCCGGAGAAGCTGGTGGCGGTGAAGGGCATGAACGACATCCTGCCGCCAGAATCCGCCCGCTGGGAATGGTTGGAGGCCAAGGTGCGCGACCTGATGGCGCGCTATGCCTACCGCAATATCCGCACTCCGATTGTCGAGCCCACGCCCCTGTTTGTGCGTGGACTGGGCGAGGTCACCGATATTGTGGAGAAGGAGATGTACTCGTTTGAGGACCGCCTCAACGGAGAGCAACTCACCCTTCGCCCCGAAGCGACGGCCGGTGTGGTGCGCGCCGTCGCGGAGCACTCCATGCTGTACGACGGTGGCAAGCGGCTTTATTACATGGGCCCCATGTTTCGTCATGAGCGCCCCCAACGAGGACGCTACCGCCAGTTTCACCAGATCGGCGCCGAGGCACTGGGTTTTCCCGGCGCCGAGGTGGACGCAGAACTGATTCTGCTGGCCTGTGCACTGTGGCGCGATCTGGGCCTGCAGAATGTGCGCCTCGAACTCAACAGCTTGGGGCAGCCGGACGAGCGCAAGGCACACCGAGCAGCCTTGATTGCGTATCTAGAAAAGCACATCGATCTTTTAGACGAAGAAGCACGCCGACGGCTGCACAGCAATCCGCTGCGCATCCTGGATACCAAGAATCCAGCAATGCAGTCAGTGGTGGAGGCCGCTCCCCGGTTGATTGACTTCCTGGGCGAAGAGTCTTTGGCCCACTTCAATGCGGTCAAGGCCATTCTCGACGCCAATGGCGTGGCCTGGACGGTGAACCCTCGCCTGGTGCGTGGCATGGACTATTACAACCTCACTGTGTTTGAGTTTGTGACCGATCAGTTGGGCTCGCAGGGCACGATTTGCGGTGGAGGTCGTTACGACTATTTGATCGAACAGATCGGAGGCAAGGCCGCACCCGCAGTGGGCTGGGCGCTGGGGGTGGAGCGCGTTCTGGAGCTGCTCAAGGAGCAGCAAAGTGCACCTCCATCTTTGGCTCCTGATGTTTATGCGATTGTTCCCTCGTCGGCTGTGTTGCCTCGGGCGGTGACCACCGTCGAGCAATTACGTCAACACGGTATTCGCGTGCAAATGCATGCGGCTCCTGCGCTGGATGGCATGGGCAGCATGAAGTCGCAGTTCAAGAAGGCTGATGCCAGTGGCGCCGCGTACGCCATGGTGTTTGGTGATGATGAGCTGTCTCGTGGCATGGTGACCGTCAAAGCCTTGCGAGATGGCGCAGGTGAGCAGACAGAGCGCTCGCTGGAATCAGTTGCCCAATGGGCGGCCACCCTACAATCCACCCGCTAAACCAATCACATTCCATGGCAAATCATCTCGACCTTGAAGAACAAGAGCAGTTAGACCAGCTCAAACATTTTTGGAATACCTGGGGCACTTTGATCAGCTCTGTGGTCATCGTCGTTGCGGGCGGAGCGGCAGCATGGAACGGTTACCAGTACTGGCAAACCCGTCAGGCCACGCAGGCCGCCGCTTTGTTTGATGCTGTGGATGTGGCAGCACGGTCTGCAGACAATGCCCGCATGGGGCAGGCATTTGCTGATTTGAAGGCCAAATATGCAGGGACCGTGCAGGCTGGACAAGCAGGTCTGACGCTCGCCAAGGCCATGCAGGGGGCTGGCAACGCCGATGGTGCGAAAGAAGCGCTCGCCTGGGTCGCAGAGCAATCTTCGGATGAAGGCCTCAAGGCTTTGGCCAAACTGCGGCTGGCAGGTGTGCTGATGGATCAGAAGAATTACGACGAAGCGCTCAAGCAGCTGTCTGGCAGTTTTCCGCCCGAGTTCTCGTCCGTTGTGGCAGATCGCAAAGGTGATGTGCTGGCACTCCTGGAAAAGCGCGCGGAAGCGATTGCCGAATACACCAAGGCATACAAAGGGTTCGAAGACAGTGTGGAATACCGCCGCCTTGTGGAAATCAAGCTCAACGCACTGGGGGTCACGCTGCAAGGTGTGACTGTGGCCGCTGCGGCAACCGCAACCCCTGCAGAGTCCAAATAACCATGACATCGCCTATCAACACAAGGTCTGGGCACCTGTTTTTCGTCCGGGGGCTGTTGGCGGCATTGGTGGCCACCACGTTGGCTGGTTGCTCTTTGTGGAGTGCTGACAAGGCAAAACCGGTGCCTGCGGACCTTGGCGCCAATGTGGCTGTCCTGGGGGTGAGGCAGGCGTGGACGGCGCGCGTCGGTAGCGTGGCGGGCTTGCCTCTTGAGCCCCATGTTGCTGGAAATGTCGTGACGGTGGCGTCCGCTGATGGTGCTGTGGCGGCCTTGGACGCGCGCACCGGTGGAGACATCTGGCGTGTGGCGCTGGCCGAGCCCTTATCGGCAGCTGTGGGCAGTGACGGCAAATTTGTGGCGGTGGTATCGCGCAACAACGCACTCATCGTGATGGATGGTGGCCGTGAGCGTTGGCGTGAGACGCTTGCCGCACAGGTCTTCACTCCCCCCTTGGTCGCAGGCGGTCGTGTGTTTGTGCTGTCGGCAGATCGATCAGTGTCTGCCTTCGATCTTGCCACGGGCCGTCGTCTCTGGGCGCAGCAGCGCCCTGGGGAGCCGTTGATACTGCGTCAAGCCGGTGTCTTGCTGGCAGTAGGTGACACTCTGGTAGTGGGCTTGTCGGGCCGCTTGGTCGGCTTGAATCCTGACAACGGCAGTGTGAGGTGGGAAGCTCCGATCGCCAGCCCTCGTGGCACGAACGATGTGGAGCGCTTGGTTGAATTGGTGGGGCGCACCAGCCGTGTGGGTGAAACCGTGTGCGCTCGGTCTTTCCAAGCCGCTGTCGGTTGTGTGAACACAGCCCGGGGGACGACACTTTGGACGCAGCCCGCCAGCGGTTCTGAAGGTATTCATGGGGATGCGGACGCCATTTTTGGCTCAGAAAGCAATGGGACGCTTGTCGCTTGGCGCCGTGCGGATGGCTCGCGCCTGTGGAGTATCGACCGACTCAAGTACCGCAAACTCACGGCACCGTTGCTTTTGGGGCGCTCGGTTGTTGTCGGTGACGATGCGGGCTTGGTGCATCTGCTGTCTCGCACCGATGGCTCCTCTCTGAACCGGCTGGCAACAGATGGTTCAGCCATTGCGGCTGCCCCGGTGGTGGCGGCAGATACGCTGGTGGTGGTTACCCGCAACGGCGGCATATACGGATTCCGTCCAGATTGATCGGTCTTATTCAATGAAGCCAGTAATCGCCCTCGTGGGGCGTCCGAATGTCGGTAAGTCCACGCTTTTCAATCGCCTGACCAAGTCGCGAGACGCTATCGTTGCCGACTTTGCGGGACTTACGCGTGACCGACACTACGGGAACGGCAAGCAAGGAAAACACGAGTACATCGTCATCGATACGGGGGGCTTTGAGCCCGATGCCTCCAGCGGCATCTACCGCGAGATGGCCAAGCAAACCCAGCAGGCGGTCGCCGAGGCGGACGTGGTGATTTTTGTGGTGGATGCCCGTGCGGGTGTCTCGGCGCAAGACCACGACATTGCGAATTACTTACGTCGCTTGGGCAAGCCTTGCGTGCTTGTCGCGAACAAAGCGGAGGGCATGCTCCAGGGCGTCCAACTGGCGGAGTTTTACGAGCTGGGGCTGGGCGAGGTTTATCCCGTGTCCGCGGCCCACGGGCAAGGCATACGCAGTTTGGTGGACATTGCACTGGAGCCGCTCAATCTGCCCGAGCCAGACGATTCGGACGCAACGTTGGACAAGGGCGTGATCAAGCTCGCCGTGGCGGGACGTCCTAATGTGGGCAAGTCCACCCTCATCAACACATGGCTTGGTGAAGAGCGACTGGTGGCATTTGACATGCCGGGTACGACCCGCGATGCCATCACTGTACCTTTCGAGCGCAACGGTCAGCGCTTTGAACTGGTAGACACCGCAGGATTGCGCCGCAAGGGCAAGGTGTTCGAAGCCATCGAAAAATTCTCGGTGGTGAAAACGCTCCAGGCCATCGAGTCTGCGCACGTGGTGCTGCTGCTGCTCGATGCCACCCAGGGTGTGACAGACCAAGATGCACACATCGCAGGTTACATCTTGGAGAGCGGTCGTGCCGTGGTTCTCGCGGTGAATAAATGGGATGCCGTGGATGACTATCAGCGGCAGCTTTTAGAGCGCTCCATTGAGACGCGACTGGCGTTTCTGAAGTTTGCTTCGCTGCACTTCATTTCGGCGAAGAAGCGTCAGGGGCTTGGCCCTCTTTGGACGTCGATTGCCCAGGCCCACCGGGCTGCCACCTGCAAAATGTCCACGCCGGTGCTCACCCGCTTGTTGCTGGAGGCCGTTCAGTTCCAGAGCCCCAAGCGGGCTGGGATGTTCCGTCCCAAAATGCGATATGCGCACCAGGGCGGCATGAACCCGCCTGTGATCGTGATTCATGGCAACTCCCTAGAGCATGTGACGGATGCCTACAAGCGATTCCTGGAAGGGCGCTTCCGCAAGGAGTTCGATCTTGTCGGGACTCCACTGCGCATCGAGATGAAAACCTCTCACAACCCATTTGTGGACAAAGACGAGGCCTGATTGCAAAGGCTCCTGAGTCGAGGGGCCATGCACGTTGAAGCTGGGGTATGCGTCTGGCTGTGGTAAGGTGATGGTTTACAACAACACTTGAACACGGAGAATATCGTGAGCAATAAAGGCCAGCTTTTGCAAGACCCCTTCCTCAACGCGCTGCGTCGGGAGCATGTTCCAGTGTCCATTTATTTGGTTAACGGGATCAAGCTGCAGGGGCAAATCGAGTCTTTCGATCAGTACGTGGTGTTGCTGCGCAATACAGTGACACAGATGGTCTACAAGCACGCGATTTCTACGATCGTCCCAGGTCGAGCCGTCAATTTTTCTACTTCAGAAACCCCTGATGCGGACAGCAGCAACTCTTAAGTTGTTGTTTAGTGGCGGAACTCGCTTTTTGAGCGAGGCAAAGCAAAAAGAGGGTGGTGGGCTTTGAGTTCTGCTTCCGCATCCTCGCCCGCCATGACTCCGGTGTTGCTGGTGGGGGTGGACTTCGGCCTCCCCCATTTCGATGCTGAGTTGGAAGAGTTGGGGCTGCTTGCCCAAACCGCCGGTATGCAGCCTGTCGCACGCATCACGTGCAAGCGCAAAGCACCAGATGCAGCGCTTTTCATTGGCAGTGGCAAAGCGGATGAAATTCGCACTTTGGCTCACATGCATGGAGCGGTCGAGGTGCTGTTTGACCAGTCTCTCAGCCCTGCGCAGCAGCGGAATCTGGAGCGCCATATTGAGCTGCCAGTGAATGACCGCACTCTGCTCATTCTGGAAATCTTTGCACAACGGGCGCGCAGCCATGAGGGCAAGCTTCAGGTGGAGCTTGCCAAGCTGCAGTACGTGAGTACGCGCCTGGTGCGCCGCTGGTCTCACCTGGAGCGCCAAACCGGCGGTATCGGCGCTCGTGGCGGCCCTGGCGAAAAGCAGATCGAACTGGATCGGCGCATGATTGGCGATGCGATCAAGCGCACCAGAGAGCGCTTGGTCAAGGTCAAACGCCAGCGGTCTACACAGCGGCGCCAACGCGAAAGACGCGACACCTTCAATATTTCACTCGTTGGATATACCAACGCGGGCAAATCAACCCTTTTCAATGCCTTGGTGAAGGCCAGGGCGTACGCTGCGGATCAACTTTTCGCCACGCTGGACACCACGACGCGGCAGTTGTACCTCGCAGATGCGGCACGATCCGTTTCGTTGTCCGACACGGTGGGCTTCATTCGGGATCTTCCCCACGGGCTGGTCGATGCGTTCCAGGCCACGCTGCAGGAGGCGGTCGACGCAGATTTGCTGCTTCATGTGGTGGACGCTTCCAACCCGGATTTTCCTGAGCAGATGGCGCAGGTGGAGCGGGTGTTGCAGGAAATTGGTGCCTCGGACATCCCTAAGATACTGGTCTTCAACAAGCTTGATGCTTTGCCTGAAGAGCGACGTCCGCCTGTGTTGGTGGACCAATACGAAGTGGGGGGGCAGTTGTTGCCCCGACTGTTTGTCAGTGCTCGATCTGGCGAGGGGCTGGATGAGCTGCGCCGTGCCTTGGCGGCCAGGTTGATGGCTGCGCAGGAGGTTCTGGATATGACCCCAGTAGACACCCTTGAATTGCCGGATGCTTTGTCCTGATTGGGCACAATGCACCACCGGATGATGCCATCAGAGAACCAGAGATTTTGCGCATGAATTTTCATAATCGCACCCTACGTTGGGCTTCATTGCCAGACCGTATTCGGGGCATGTTCAATCTGAACGATCCACGTTGGGGTCGCGGTGATGACAAGTCCGATGACGGCGGTGTGCGTCCTGAGGATCGGCCTGCAGCGCCACCGGGCGGCCCAAGGGGCGGCGAGCAACGGCCGGGCAACGGCCAGCAGCCACCGGATCTTGATGAGCTCTGGCGTGATCTCAATCGCAAGCTTGGTAGCCTGTTTGGCGGGAAAAACGGCTCGGGTCGCGGTCCCGGTGGAGGTGCGGGTGGCGGCTTTCAGCCAGATATGAAAAGCGCAGGTGTCGGTGTCGGTCTGATTGCCGGTATCGCGTTTGTGATCTGGATGGGCACCGGCTTCTTTATCGTGCAGGAAGGTCAGCAGGCCGTCATTACCCAGTTCGGAAAGTACAAGAGCACCGTGGGCGCGGGTTTCAATTGGCGCCTGCCTTATCCGATTGAGCGTCATGAACTTGTTTTTGTGACGCAGATCCGCTCTGCCGATGTGGGACGTGACACGGTCATCAAAAGCACCGGCTTGAGAGAGTCCGCGATGCTGACTGAAGACGAGAACATCGTCGAGATCAAGTTTGCCGTTCAGTATCGTTTGAGCGATGCCCGGGCTTGGTTGTTTGAAAGCAAGAACCCTTCGGACGCCGTGGTCCAGGCCGCTGAAACGGCTGTTCGTGAGGTTGTAGGCAAGATGCGCATGGACACGGCGCTGGCGGAGGAGCGTGACCAGATAGCGCCGCGCGTTCGCACCCTCATGCAGACGATCCTGGACCGGTACAAGGTCGGTGTCGAGGTGGTCGGCATCAATTTGCAACAGGGCGGGGTGCGGCCGCCTGAGCAGGTCCAGTCATCGTTTGATGATGTACTCAAAGCAGGGCAGGAGCGCGAGCGCGCAAAGAACGAAGCCCAGGCCTATGCGAACGACGTGATCCCGCGTGCTGTGGGCTCTGCGTCACGTCTGAATGAAGAGGCGGCGGCTTACAAGGCAAGGATTGTTGCGCAGGCGCAGGGCGACGCACAGCGGTTCGCGTCGATTCTGGCGGAGTACCAGAAGGCGCCTCAGGTAACCCGGGATCGCATGTATCTGGAAACGATGCAGCAGATTTATGGCAACGTGACCAAGGTGCTGGTCGAGTCGCGTCAAGGTTCCAATTTGCTGTACTTGCCCCTGGACAAGATCATGCAAGGAGTTGCGAGCGGCTCGGGGGCGCTGGATGCGCCTGCCGCGACCAGTCCGTCTCCGGCGGTGTCGTCCCCGGCGACACCCGCCCCCACCTTTTCGAATGATTCTCGGGCGCGCGATACCAGCCGTACCCGGGAACGTGAATCCCGCTAGGAGTAGTTCGTGAACAGAGTCGGTTTTATTGCATCTACTCTTCTGGTAGTGCTTGCTCTCATGAGCTCCATGCTTTTTGTGGTGGATCAGCGTCAGTTTGGCGTGCTGTATGCGCTGGGCCAGATCAAGGAAGTGATCACTGAACCAGGGCTCAACTTCAAGCTGCCCCCGCCCTTCCAGAACGTCACTTACATCGACAAGCGTCTGTTGACCTTGGACAGTACGGACACAGAGCCCATGCTGACGGCTGAAAAGCAGCGTGTGGTGATCGACTGGTATGTGCGCTGGCGCATTTCCGAGCCCACCGAGTACATCCGCAACGTGGGACTGGATGAGACGGCAGGTGCCATGCAACTGAACCGTGTTGTGCGTAATGCTTTCCAGGAAGAAATCAACAAGCGTACCGTGAAGGAATTGCTCTCACTCAAGCGCGAAGCTTTGATGGCCGATGTCAAGCGCGAGGTTCTGGAGACTGTTCGTGGCTCTAAACCCTGGGGGGTGGATGTGGTGGACGTTCGCATCACCCGTGTGGACTATGTGGAAGCTATCACCGAGTCGGTATACCGGCGGATGGAGGCAGAACGTAAGCGTGTTGCCAATGAGCTGCGTTCCACAGGGGCGGCCGAGGGCGAAAAGATACGGGCCGACGCGGATCGCCAGCGAGAGATCACGATTGCCAACGCGTATCGGGATGCTCAGAAACTGAAGGGTGAGGGCGATGCCGAAGCTGCTCGCATCTATGCAGAAGCCTTTGGGAAGGATCCCCAATTCGCTCAGTTCTATCGCAGCCTGGAAGCCTACAAAGGCAGCTTCAACAAGAAAAGTGACGTGATGGTGCTGGACCCGTCGTCTTCAGATTTCTTCAAAGTCTTTCGTGGATCGGTCCCCGCACCGGCGCCTGCGGCACCGCGCAAGTAAAAAGGCGCAATGGCCGTGAAAGGCAAATGATGTGGGACAGTCTTTGGACGGCCTTTGCCTTGGTGTTGATAATCGAGGGCTTTTTGCCTTTTCTGTCCCCCCAGATCTGGAAACGCACGGTGGTCCAGATCGCGCAATTGCAAGATGGTCAGATACGTTTTTTTGCGTTGTTGGCCTTGGGTGCGGGCGTCCTGATGCTTTGTTTCTAACTGCTGTCACACTGTGCGGGCAGGAGATTCTTTGAGGAGTCTCGTCGCGTCCCGGTAGAATCGCGGTTTTAACAGCCTCCCCTTTTCTCCATGTCTGCTTGGGTCCTTCCGGATCACATTGCCGATGTCTTGCCGTCTGAAGCTCGGCACATCGAAGAATTGCGTCGCGGGCTGCTCGATACAGCCCGTTGTTATGGTTACGAGCTGGTCATGCCCCCGCTGCTGGAGCATCTGGAGTCTCTCCTCACCGGTACTGGGGAGGCGCTGGATCTGCAGACCTTCAAGCTGGTCGACCAGCTGTCCGGTCGCTCCATGGGTTTACGGGCCGATACGACACCCCAGGTGGCTCGTATTGACGCGCATTTGCTCAATCGCAAAGGAGTGACGCGTCTTTGCTATTGTGGTCCCGTGTTGCACACGCGTCCTGATCGCCCCCATGCCACCCGGGAGCCTCTTCAGTTTGGCGCCGAGATCTATGGGCATGCTGGGGTGGAGGCGGACCTCGAAGCGCTTCAGTTGGCCAGGGAGTGTCTGCGAGTTGCCAATGTACGCAACACCACGGTAGACCTTGCGGATGTGCGTATCGTCCGCAACCTGTTGGCTGGAGTGAGCGTCAGCCCGCAACTGCTCAGCGGAATTCACTCTGCCTTGGCTGCCAAAGATGCGGGTGAGTTGTCGGTTCTGACGCGTGGCTTTCCGGTCGAATCTCGACAGGGCCTTCTAGCCCTGGTTCAGTTGTACGGTGACTCTGCCGTCTTGGTGGAGGCAGAAAAAGCACTCAAACGCATTGATGGTATACCTGAAGTGCTATCAAATTTGAAGTGGTTGGCCTCCCGTCTTGAAGGAGCAACCGTTACTTTTGACTTGGCTGATTTGCGTGGATACGCCTACTACAGTGGCGCGCGCTTTGCTGTCTATGCCCCAGGTGCCAGCGATGCCTTGGTGCGCGGTGGTCGATACGATGAGGTCGGTGCAGTCTTTGGCCGGAATCGCCCTGCGGCCGGATTCAGTCTGGATATCAAGCAGGTGGTTGGTGTGGTGCCACCCCGTGCCTTGAAGGCTGCGATTCGTGCCCCTTGGGGGGAGGCTGCAGATGTGAATGCGGCTATCGCGGAGCTTCGGACTGCCGGTGAAACGGTCGTGTGTGTTTTGCCTGGGCACGAGAGCGAAGTGGATGAGTTCCACTGTGATCGTGAACTGGTTCAGGTTGCTGGCCGTTGGGTCGTGCAGGCTGTTTGAGCAATTGTCATTTGAATTGGGTTTGAGATGAAAGCAACCAAAGGTCGCAACGTAGTGGTGGTCGGTACCCAGTGGGGCGACGAAGGCAAAGGCAAGTTGGTCGATTGGCTGACGGAAAGCGCTCAAGGCGTAGTGCGCTTCCAGGGGGGGCACAACGCTGGCCACACATTGGTGATCAATGGCGTCAAGACGGCTCTGCATTTGATTCCCAGCGGCATCATGCGTCCAGGGGTCAAGTGTTACATCGGCAACGGCGTGGTGCTGTCCGCAGCAAAGTTGTTCGAAGAAATTGAAGGCCTGGAGAAAGCCGGTGTCGAGGTGCGTTCGCGCTTGCGAATCAGTGAGGCGTGCCCGCTGATCCTGCCCTTTCACGCTGCCATCGATGTGGCGCGCGAGGCGGCCAGGGAGCAGGGCGGAACAGAGAAGATCGGTACAACCGGTCGTGGCATCGGTCCGGCATACGAAGACAAGATCGCGCGTCGTGCACTGCGCGTACAGGACTTGAAGTACCCAGAGCGTTTTGCAGCCAAGTTGCGTGAATTGCTGGACCTGCACAACCACGTGCTGACCACCTACCTGGGGTCCGCAAAGTTCGTGTTTGGCGATGCGCTCAAGCCTTACATCCAGGATGGCAAGGTGCAGTTTGATGTGGTTTATGCCGAAGCCATGCGCCATGCAGAGCTGCTCAAGCCCATGATGGCTGATGTTTCGCGCGAATTGAATGAGGCCAACCGGGCTGGCGCCAATCTGCTATTCGAGGGTGCCCAAGGCACGCTGCTCGATGTGGACCATGGCACATATCCATATGTCACTTCCAGCAATTGCGTGGCTGGCAATGCAGCTGCTGGTTCTGGTGTGGGGCCTGGCATGCTGCATTACATCCTTGGCATCACCAAGGCGTATTGCACGCGGGTGGGCGGCGGTCCCTTCCCTACCGAGTTGGATTGGGAAGTTCCTGGTACTCCTGGTTATCACATGAGCACGGTCGGTGCCGAGAAGGGTGTGACAACAGGACGCAGTCGCCGCTGCGGCTGGTTTGATGCCGCGTTGCTGAAGCGCAGCGCCCAGGTCAATGGCCTCACTGGTCTGTGTATCACCAAGCTGGACGTGCTGGACGGATTGACCGAGTTGTTGCTGTGCACAGGTTATGAACTCGATGGAGAGCGCATTGATCTGCTTCCCATGGGCGCCGAAGATATCGCCCGATGCACACCCATCTATGAAACGTTGCCAGGCTGGAGCGATTCCACGGTTGGAGTGACCGACTACGACAAGTTGCCCGCCAGCGCGCGCCGCTACCTCGAGCGTATCGAAGAAGTGACAGGCGTTCCGATCGACATGATTTCAACCAGTCCTGATCGCGACCATACGATCATGATGCGTCACCCTTATGTCGCCGTGTGATCGACAGACTTGTCTTGCTGCTATCAATTAATTGCCCACTATCGAGGAGTCACCTATGTTGACCGAAGACGGAAAACATCTCTATGTCAGCTATGACGAGTACCACAGCCTCATCGAAAAACTGGCGCTGAAGGTGCACCAGTCGGGTTGGGAATTCGACACGATTCTGTGCCTTGCTCGTGGTGGGCTGCGACCAGGTGACATTTTGAGCCGGATCTTTGACAAGCCACTGGCCATCATGTCAACGAGTTCCTATCGCGCAGAGGCTGGCACGGTCCAAGGGCATCTGGATATTGCACGTTTCATCACAACGCCCAAGGGTGAAATTGCAGGACGGGTGCTTCTGGTGGATGACTTGGCCGACTCTGGGCACACTCTGCATGCGGTGATCAACATGCTCAAGACCAACTACGCGCCCATCACAGAGCTGCGCAGCGCGGTGATCTGGACCAAGGGGCTGTCGACGTTTTCGCCGGACTATTCCGTCGAGTTCCTTCCGAGCAATCCCTGGATCCACCAGCCCTTCGAAGGTTACGACAGCCTGAGTCCTGAGAAGCTCCTGGAAAAGTGGCGTGTTTGATTTTTTCTTGCAAGCTAGCCGAATCGTGCTATAATCAAGGGCTTCGCTACTGAGACCTGAGTGCAAAAGTGTTCAGGCTCTCTGGGTGGTTTGTGATGGTGCTTAGGCGCTGCT